>CAYONZ010000032.1:31678-37520 GCA_964405465.1 uncultured Bdellovibrionales bacterium
CGTAGTTTCGCCAGAGACGGTGAGGGAGATGCATTTCAAACGGTGTCCTTAAATACAGTTATTGATGACACACTTTCATTTTGTCGTTCTAGATTTGATGAGCGACAAATCCAGTTAAGGGTTATCGCTCCAAGAGAGGTTCAGGCCGAATGTCGGCCGGTGCAAATCGGCCAGGTCATATTGAATATATTGAATAATTCAATATCGGCGGTGCAGTCGTTAAGTGAAAAATGGGTTGAAATTGAAGTTGGCGAAAGGCCCGGCTTGGTACAGATCAAAATCACAGATTCTGGTTCGGGTATCCCTACAAATTTGCGAGAGAAAATTATGGAACCATTCTTTACAACCAAGGCTATCGGTGAAGGCACGGGCCTAGGCCTTAGTATAGCCCAAGGAATCATTAAAAATCATGGTGGGCGCCTCCTCGTGGATTCAGCCTGTCGCAATACACGTTTCGTCATTGAGTTTCCAAAGTCTCAACTTGTGATACGATAGCCGTAGCCGGAGAATAATATGACATTACAAATGCTCTTAAGTGATATGTGGGTCGACTATTGTAAGATGAATCCCGATGCCGCAAAGATTTTTGCCTCGCTCGAAAAAGAGGGCGAAGAGGTTCTCAATGATCACATTGCTTTGCGGACCTTTAATCACCCGAAGCTTGGGATAGCTTCACTCGAGCGTCAGTTTAAAGAGTTCGGATACATCGAGCGTGGAACCTACGTTTTTGAAGAAAAAAAATTATTCGCTAAGCACTATGAACACAGTGACGAATCACTGCCTAAGATTTTCATTAGCGAATTGCTTTTGGAAAAAGTATCTCCGTTTGTTCGCGATTCCCTCAATTCAATTGCTGATCAAGTGACCCCATTGCAGCTAGCGAGCATTAAGTTTTCTATGATGGGACGCCCGTGGCAAATGAGCCACAGTCTGTATTCAAAACTTGCTCAAGAGAGTGAGTATGCTTCATGGGTGGCGGCCTGGGGATTTCGGCCTAATCATTTTACAGTGAATGTGAATCGCCTCAAAAAATATTCTGATTTACCTAAGCTGAATGCTTTCTTGCAAAAGCAGGGACATGTTCTTAATTCCTCGGGTGGACTGATAAAAGGGACTCCAGAGGATTTTCTCGAACAAAGCTCTACGATGGCGTCGAATGTGCCTGTCAGATTCAATGATGGAGTGTTTTCGATACCCGGTTGCTATTATGAGTTCGCACTTCGCTATAAAACAGCAAGTGGCAAACTCTATTCTGGCTTTGTAGCGAAATCAGCAGACAAAATATTTGAAAGCACCAATCGAAGATGAAACACATCTGTAACACTAAACTTTGCTGGGCGGCAGTCGCGACATGGGTTGGTTTACTTCTGGTTGCGAACTCCAGCCTTTGTATGGAGACTGGAGAATCGGCTCTCGAGGTGCATGGTGAAGTTATACAGATAGATCCAGTTCAAAAGCGCGCGGTTGTCAAAATCGAAGGAGATGTTCAAATTGAGGTTGGTAGCGATCTGATCGTTCATTTCTCAGAGAAACGCACATGTGTTGTCTTGGTTGACTCTGCTGCGCCACAGAGGGTTGTTGTGGATTACTCTCTGTGTCCGTTCAATTCAGATCTCAAATTAGGCAATCGGGTTGAATCGTCGAAGTTCGAAGATGAAGTCACTCGCCTTGCTCAATTTCAACAAACCAATAGGTGGAGATTTTCTGTTGCTGGTTATTTTACTGGAGCAAATGAATTGCGTTTCGATTCAGTAACTCAGACGGGAGCTAGTCAGGGGGCTGGCACCGCAAGTATTCAAAGTGATGCAGCCATGGGTGTTACTGTAGGGATTCAACGAATGCCCACAAAAAACTTTGGGCTGACTGCCAATATGGGCTACGAAACGCAGCGTAATTTCAACTCGAGTTTTGAGACGATTGAGGGCTATTCAACAAGTTCTATTTACGCGGTAAATAAGCCACTTTTCTCGTTGGGCACTCTCGACATTTTAGCAGGATATCGGTGGGATCGAGTCTACACCTTGGCTGGCTTGAATTATAGCGTTCCATTTTTCAAATCAAATTCTCTTGATTCTTCGAATGCGAAGCTCTCTGGAGGCTTGGGTGGTCAAATATTGTTCGGAGTGCAGATGCTGCCGAATTGGGCCATAGAGCTTGAGACCAAGCGCTATGTCTTAAAATATAGTTACGATGCCGGAGCCTCTCATGTCGAATATGGTCAAGGCCGTTTGGGTGGAGTCGCATTAAAAGTGAAGTGGTTGCATTAGGCGGCGAACGTGCAAGCTCTTTGATTTCTGTTGCTGATTGCAGAGCAATGCTGCTATCTAAAGTTCATGAAAAAACTGATTCACGGTATTGTTGAGTTTCGCGAAAAAGTTCGTCCAGGGTACAAAGAGACCTTTGCGAAATTGGCGCTTGGTCAGGCTCCGGATGCACTTTTTGTGTGTTGTTCTGATAGTCGTGTGGCTCCAAATGTTTTTGCCTCAACCGATCCTGGAGATCTATTCGTTGTGCGGAATGTAGGGAATATAATTCCTCCGTGCGATGAATATGGAGTTTCAAAGAGTGATGAATCAGAAGCTGCAGCGATTGAGTTTGCACTTGAGACTCTTGATGTGGCGAATATTATTGTTTGTGGTCACTCCGAATGTGGTGCGATGGTTGCAACTCTTCGTGGGCGAAGTCTGGTCCAAGCTCCAAATCTTCGAAGTTGGTTGCGTCACAGTGATGTGGCTCTCCGTTTTTTGAATTCTCCTGCAGATGCTCCACAGTCACTGGCTATTAAATTTGAAGAGGCACAAGTCGCACACAACAGACTTTCACAAATCAATGTGTTGACCCAGCTTGAAAATCTAAAATCTTATCCAGCGGTCAAAAAACGTCTTGAATCTGGCGATTTGGCTTTACATGCGTGGTGGTTTGATATCGGAGAGGCTGAAGTGCTTGCATACTCACATGAAGACAAAAAATTTGTTCCAATTGTTGGATATGAACAGAAACTCGAAAAGTCTATCAAAACGAAAGTGAAAAAGTGAAAACGAAGAGCAATGTTCTACTTCAAATGGCCTCGGTTTTTTGTTTGGGTTATATGATGTTTCTCTCCATTAATGCTCAGTCCAGTGTTGCGATAAAAAACAAATCTGCAGCAAAGTCTGCGAAAAAAGAGGTTCCCATGGGGTCGTCTCATAAAGAGGTTCAAGCAGAAGTAGCGTATTTGGCTGGTGGTTGTTTTTGGGGAGTCCAAGACTTAATTCGAAAGATTCCTGGAGTCATTCACACTGAGGTGGGATACTCAGGAGGAGAAAGTGTTGATCCTACCTATGATCTGGTAAAAACTGGCCGCTCTGGCCATGCTGAAGCTGTAAAAATCGAGTTTGATTCGAAGAAGGTCAGCTATCTTGTGATTCTCGACCACTTCTTTCGTCTTCATGATCCGACCACTTTGAATCAGCAAGGCAATGATATTGGCACACAATATAGGTCTGCGATTTTCTATGTCAGTGATGAGCAAAAGAAAATTGCCGAGGCGAAAAAACAAGAAGTCGAGAATTCAAAAAAATGGAAACGCCCTGTAGTGACGGCAATTGTTCCGTTTAAAAAATTCTTTAAAGCAGAAGACTACCACCAGGACTATCTCGAGAAAAACCCTGGTGGATACACCTGTCACTATTATCGAGATTGATAGACTGAAATCAGCAAAGCTTACGAAGTCTTTTTTACGCTAACTCTAGCATATAGCCGACAGCGCCGCGAATTTTACCCTTGGCATCCACGTTGGCCTTAATTTTTACGCTATAAAATTTTTGGTTTTTCAGGCATTGCGAGCGTTCACTGGATTCGGGCATTGTATTGCTTGAAGAGCCAAAGAGATCCGAAAATTTCCATTTTCCCAAAATGTCGGTCGAGGGCATGCCCAAATCACTGATAAACGCCTGATTGGCATAGGCGATGGTGCCCTGGGCATCCAGTGCAAAAACACCCAGTGGGAGTGCTTCAAGAACGCGAGCTGGACAGCCTAAATCCATGCTTAAAAGCTCTTGAGTTCCGTTATCGTCAAGAAAATAGCAGGCTGGTACGTTGAGCGTTTCGGCAAGTTTAGAAACTGTCGAAAGTTTAAGATCGACGGGATTTGTTTCCATTTTTTGTAGGTGGCGGTAGTCCACCTCTGATTGCCCTGCGAGTTGAACCTGGGTGAGCCCGCTTTGCCGGCGAAAAAATTTAATTTTTGAAGACACTCGTTTCAAAAGATCTGACATCACACCCTCACATGGCTTCGAAATGCACATTAATTCTGCGCGCAATTTTGTGGATTTTCAATCTCTATGCTACTCTTTTTCTATGTCAAAGATGGAACTAATGTTCAGTCAATATGAGCTATCTCATAAGCACCGGGTCAATCGGTTGATTCATTATGTTTGTGTACCTGCCATTGTTTGGAGTTTGTTGGCAATTCTTTACTGGATTCCGGTTCCTCAGGTGTTCGGGCCGAGTTTTCACTGGTCAGATGTGCCATTGGTCTTCGGCTTGACCTACTATGTTGGCCTGAAGAACCTAAGGGTTTTGCTGTTGATGAGTGTGGTACTTCTGCTGATGATGTTGTCGATTGTGCGGTTGGGCCAATCATTTTTGTGGATTGAGATTGGAGTGTTTGTCTTTTCGTGGGTTTTTCAATTTATTGGCCACAAGATCGAAGGAAAAAAGCCTTCATTTTTTGAAGATCTATTCTTTTTGTTGATTGGGCCACTTTGGGTTCTTGAATCGTTTTTTCGTGCTCTGGGTGTAACCTTGATTCCCAAGCCCAAAGACCGCGATTTCAAATAGAACTGCGATTTCGTATTTCAAATACTTTGTGGATTTTTTGATCCCGAAAGTCTTTAGGAATTGTATGGCTCGAGATATCTTGAATCTCGAATTGGCTCATCATTTTTTCTGACAACTTGAAGCCGCGCTTATTGTTTGAAAAGAATAGAACACCACCGGGCTTCAAGAGCGACATGCAGGATTCAATTAAAAAATCTTGATCTCGCTCGACTTCAAAATCATTGAACATTTTTTTAGAATTAGAAAATGTAGGTGGATCGCAGAAGATCATATCAAATGAGGCGAGGCCCTTTTCGCGTTCTAAGTAGGCCAGAGCATTTTCAACGATGAAGTCATGTTCACGAAGCGACAAATTATTGGCCTGAAAATTTTCTTTTGCCCAATCAATATAGGTTGAGGACATATCAACACTTGTGACGCGGCCACCGCCAAGAGCCGCAAAAACACTCACGCTTCCAGTGTAGCAAAAAAGGTTTAGCACCTTTTTTTGTGCAGCAAGTTTCATAATTTTTTCGCGCATAATTCGGTGATCTAAAAAAAGTCCGGTGTCGAGGTAATCATAAAGATTTACCTTAAATTTTGCTGGTCCCTCTTGAATGAAAAAAGTAAGCCCAGTCGAGCTGAGCTTGTCGTATTGACTCAGCCCTTTTTGGCGCTCGCGATTTTTCAAAACTATTTTCTCTGGAGTAATCTGCAATATTTCTTGAAGAGCATTGAGAAGCTGAGGCAGGTGGTCTTTCTTTTCTTCTTTGCTGTCGAGTTCTACGTTTGAGCGATTGTAGACGACAACATGATCTTTATATAAATCTACCAAAAACGGATAATCTGGGATGTCACGTTCATAGAGTCGAAACGCTTCAAGCTTGAGCCGAGTCGCCCAGGGCTTGAGATTCTTCAGATTTTTTGCGAGGCGATTGCGAATGACGTCCAAGACTGACCCTTTGGTTTGATTACAATACTTTTGAGTTAGGGCGTGTCCTCAATTGGCTAGACTACTACGCAAAAGCAATAGAAATGATTT
>CAYONZ010000033.1:0-3557 GCA_964405465.1 uncultured Bdellovibrionales bacterium
TGAGGAGAAACACCAAGATCTAACAAACTTTTGAGTTCGAGATAGCTTGAAACATCAAATCCATCAAGGTCAGCTTCAATTTGCCGAAGCAAATGCAAATTCGGATTTGATTTCATCGAATAGAACAAGAGGCAAGGCTGACTTGAAACTTCACTCCAAAGTGTTTTTATTTTTTTTGCACGCTCCGAAAAACCCTGAAGTGAAAAAATAAAAAATGCAGCTCTTCTACCTTTTAAAAAGTTCCAATCATGATTCTTTACCCCAAATCGCTGCCAGAGATCAGGCTCAACTTCTCGCTTAATCTGCACTTCGTCCTCCGATGACTCTGCTTATGATCAATACAACACTTCTCGTCCTTCAGATTTCCACCCCAGATTTCCACCCCAGATTTCCAACCTAAATTCCCAATGAAAGATCCCAGCCATAAGATCTCATTTTGGATATCACAATTAGAATCACGACTGAATTCACAGCTTCGCTTCGGCTAAGTTCGTCAATAGTTTTTCGTAAATCCCATCAAAGCCGCCATTACTCATGATCAAGACGGCATCGCCAGGTCGAGCTTCACTTCTAATATGACTTACGATCTCATCAGTTGATCCACAGAGATGCGCTCGAACATTTTTGGCTTTTAAATCACTGATTAGTTTTTCAGTATCAAAACGCTGATCCTCGGGGATGTTGGCCTGGTTAAATGCGGGAGGAAGAAATAGGTCTTGCGCCACACTGAGTGCCTCAGCATAGTCATTTTGAAAAACATTTCGTCTTGAGGTGGCGGATCGCAACTCAAGAACTGAAAACACTCGCTTAAATTTCTTCTGTACAGTCTCAATAGTCGTACGTACAGCTGTTGGATGATGGGCAAAATCTTCGATCACTGTGATATTGTTCGGCCGCCCAATTATATCTTGGCGACGTTTAACGCCTTCGAATCTGGCAATTGCTGAGACCACCTGATCATGGTTCCATCCCAACTCTTCGCTTAAAGCATAGGCCGCTAAAATATTCTTTACATTGTACTCACCCATCAATCCAGTTTTGATGGTGGCGACCACTTGAACATCACCACCTGCGTCTGGAGAATTTGTGGGCGTCACATTTTTTGCTGAATTCTCTGGTTTCCCCTGTTTCACCGGTCTTACAATTTCAAAACTCATGCCCTCACCTTGCGCAAGATCTTGAATCTGTCGAGCTTGATAATCGCCATGGTGCAAACCAAATGTTTTGATTCGTGGCGTGGCACAGTTACCCAAAATCGATTGGATATTTGGATCTTCAGCATTGGTCACCAGACAACCATCTTGTGGAATAAGCTTTAAAAGCCTGATGAACGCGGCCTTCACCGCATCTAAATCTTTATAAATATCCGCGTGATCAAACTCGACACTGGTTAAAATCACTGAGCGCGGACGATAGTGTACAAACTTTGGAACCTTATCAAAAAATGCTGTGTCGTATTCATCTCCTTCAATGACAAAAAAATGCCCCTTCGGAAGCTCATAGCTCTTGGAAAAATTCTTAGGAATTCCTCCAATCATAAACCCTGGTGATTTTCCGCAGCAAGTTGCAATCCATGCCATCAAACTTGTTGTCGTTGTTTTGCCGTGAGTGCCAGAAACCACGATGCTATGCCGATCGGCGATCACCAACTCTCCCATGGCTTGCGGTAGACTGGTGTACGGAATATTTTTTTCAAGCATTTCCTGTGCTTCTTCGAAATGCTTTGAAATCACATTGCCCACAATAATCAAATCAGGACGATTTTTTAGGTTTTCACGTTTGTAGCCCTGCATGATCTCAATGCCCATATTGGCAATTTGCACCGACATCGGAGGATACACATTCTGGTCACTTCCGGTGACATGAAAACCACGATCTTTTAAAAGTCCCGCAAGCGAGGCCATCGCAGTTCCACAGATCCCCATCATATGTATGTGCGCACCCGGTTTTAGATTTGCTATCACAACTTCTCCTCACGAATAGATTCAACAATAAAATTGTGCATGAGCGGACGAAGTTTGACAAACTTTGAATTGGTACGCGTCGGATTCACTCGGTTAGACAGAATTACAACCAAAAGATCGCGCTTAGGATCAAACCATAGTGAGGTTCCAGTAAAACCTGTATGTCCGACCGAGACCGGTGAAAAATAACGACCGCAGCTTGCTCTCAGTGGCGAGGGCATCATCAAACCCAAGGCCCAATCGCCAACCCCTTTCGGAATCGCGCGCTTTGCAAATCTTTGAACCGTTTGGGGCGAAGCCAGTTTTCTAGCTTTTGAACTTCGCGTGGTGGTCGAAGCCAAGAGGCTTTCACGAAAGAACAGTCCCCACTTCGAAAGATCTTCAATCGGACCAAAAAGCCCTGCCTGTGCCGCTACCCCACCTAAAGCCCAAGCATTTTCATCATGAACCTCACCTTGCACGATTTTGTTTCGAAAGCCGCAATTCTCAGTGGGCGCATAATATTTGCGCGCGTACTTCGGTTTGTTATCGACATGATAATGGGTGTGCGAGAGTTCAAGCCGCTCGGCCAAGTCTTGCCAAATATCCAAGAGAGGCATCTCGCGAACCTCTTCAAGAATATATCCTAAAATCAAATAGTCTAAGTCCGAATAAACACTCTTTCGTTGACTCAGTTTTTCACATGAACCAATGGCTTCAACCAAAAGACCTCGCATCTGCTGCCACCTCTCCGCACGCGAAAGCTTTAGGTCTAAACTCTGGTAAAAAGGTTGCCACCATGTCATGCCTGCAGAATGCGAAAGCAAATCCCGCACCCGAGAAAATTTTTGCAATTCTCCGCGATAGGGTGATTTGAATTCAGGAAAATACTGGCTCACGAGTCCTGTTAAACTCAATACTTCATCATCGACAGCTTGCATACAACTCGTCGTACCCATAACGATCTTCGTGACTGAAGCCCAATCATAATACCGAAAGGTTTCCCCGACCTCGAGATCCAAAATTTTTTTACCTCGCAGATAAGCTTGAACACAAAAACCTGGTGTTGCCGTTTGCCAAATTTCGGATGGATGATTTTCAGCAAAATCTTCGGCCACACTGGCTACGACTGGCGATTTTTGTCCAACGACGGTACTCGCGGGACCACCTGCAATTGACCCACTGCTTGCAGGATCAACCAATTGCTCGCCTGAAACATTCGCAAGTTTATGCAAAAACAAATGATCGATAGCTTTCACAGTTTCACTCCGCTGGCACAAATCAATTCACGCTCTTCTAAGTTCAAAACCACACTCGTTCCAAATGGTACAGGACGCTGAATCTTGTCGTGCCCACTTTGTACACCCTTCAAAACAGGGATCGAAAGTGATTTGGCAAAACGCTCGATCACTGGCCAACGCAAATCTTGACCGTCTGGTTCAAATCCACCTGTGATGTCTCCGAACAATATAGCCTTTGCTTTTCTAAATTTTTTGGCCTGAGCAAACTGGGTAAACATTCGATCAAGGCGATAGCCCCGCTCGCCCACTTCTTCAAAGAAAAGAATTTTGCCATCCGTTTGCCATTCGCAATCCGTTGCAAGCGAGCTCTGCA
>CAYONZ010000033.1:3657-25739 GCA_964405465.1 uncultured Bdellovibrionales bacterium
AAAAGAATTTTGCCATCCGTTTGCCATTCGCAATCCGTTGCAAGCGAGCTCTGCAGAGTCACAATATTGCCGCCACAAATTTCGCCACGGATTGGCTTTTTCTCTCGGGCGGCACTATTCATCGGGCGAAGATCTTCAAAAACAATTGCCGCTTCTTCGGCAAAAACCAATCGCTTTAACTCTTTCGCATAGCGATCTGCTTTTTTTCGTGTCGTCAGCTGTGCCCCCATACGAAAAGCGACCGGTGCATGCAAGGTGGGCCAGAGCCAATTTTGATTCAAAAACAAATGAATAGAGGTGATATCACTTAAGCCTAAGAATAACTTGGCATCACCTGCTGGTTTTTTTAATTTGAGCAAATCGGGAAGCAAACGAATTGACCCATAACCGCCACGAAGGCACCAAACCGCCCGAGAATCAGGCGCCGTGAGCGCCGACTTCAGCATCTGAAACCGTGCCTCATCTGAATTCGAACTCAAAACATCGTCGCCAAAAATACCCTGTGGCACTCGCGGCACGAGGCCCCAGGAGCGAATGAACTCTTCAGCACTGCGAAGCTCTTCCTGGCCCGATCGAAACCCAGGTGCAACCAGATCAACCACGTCGCCTTGCTTGAGCCCTTGCCAGGCTTTCATTTTTATTTTCTTTTGCATCCTCGTCCTCCTTGACGGTTTTGCCTCTACGATTCTAAGCCGTTGCTAATCGTCCAGATTCATTTCTCAGATTCATACTCTGATTCACTCTCAGATTCATTCTCTGATTCATTCTCTGATTCATTCTCTGATTCATTCTCTGATTCATACAAATCTGTAGGATATTTCAAATCAAAACATGCTGAACAATAGCCCTGACCACTCGAGGCTTTCCCTTTTTGCCCAACAGCTTCCTGCAGCCCAGAAAGCGAAAGGTAAGCCAGCGAATCGGCCTCCACAAATCGGCAAATCTCTGCAACGCTTTGTCTCGAGGCAATCAGTTCTTTTTTTTGTGGAGTATCGACGCCGTAATAACAAGGCCCCATCGTCGGTGGAGCGGCAATGCGCAGGTGAACCTCTTTCGCACCCGCTTGACGAATCAGCCCAATGATTTTTTTACTGGTTGTACCACGCACCAGCGAATCATCAATCACCACCACACGCTTGCCTTTTAGAACCGCCATCTGCGGATTGAGCTTGATACGCACTCCAAAATTACGAGTGTCTTTTTCTGGTTCGATAAAGGTACGTCCCACATAGTGGTTTCGAATGATTCCCAGCTCAAAAGGCACTCCACTTTCTTGCGAGTACCCGATTGCAGCAGGCACTCCACTATCTGGAACCGGAATCACCACATCGGCCTCCAGCGGATTCTCCTGAGCCAAAATTCGCCCAGCACTTTTTCGAGATTCATAAACACTTCGACCAAAAACAATGGAATCTGGCCTTGCAAAGTAGACATGTTCAAACACACAAGAAGCTCGTTGATTCTTTCGCTGCATTTGCACCGAATGCGTGCCTTGAGAATCCACCCAGAAGATTTCACCGGGTTCAATCTCGCGAACAAATTTTGCCCCAATCAAATCAAAAGCACAGGTTTCACTGGCCACAACCCATGAATCATTCTCATCCGGCATCTGCCCTAAAACCAGAGGGCGAAAACCATAGGGATCACGAATTGCAAACAAGGATTGTTTAGAAAGCAAAACCAAACTGAACGCACCATCAAGCTTCTCGAGTGCCTGCTCAAGGCACTTCACCAAGTCGTCACTTCGATTTTGAGCAAGCAGATGCAACAAAACCTCAGTGTCGTTGCTACCGTGAAATATGGCGCCCGCATTTTGCAGTTCTTTACGAAGAATGTGAGCATTGACAATATTGCCATTGTGACCAACAGCGATTGGTCCATTCTTTAATTGCGCAGACAACGGTTGCGCATTGCCAAGCAGGTTTCCACCGGTGGTCGAATAGCGAACATGGCCAATCGCTGCACGACCTGAAAGGTTTTTGAAATCTTCTTCAGAAAACACGTCGGCAACAAGACCCAAGCCACGCTTAATACAATGGCGCCCTTGATCAAGGCTGACGATACCGGCCGCCTCTTGCCCTCTGTGCTGCAGAGCAAATAGCCCGAGATAGGTCAAGCGACTCGCATCTTTGTGATTGAAAACGCCAAAGACACCGCACTTATCATCCCACCTCTTCATGCTATTGCCCCTTCTGTGACCTGCCGAAAACCCTTCGCATACTCCCCAGCTATTTGGGCCAATGAAATATGAATCGCGTTTTCAATGATCAACTCGTCTTTGATAGTTTCACCCAGCCTGTGCATTTCAAGATTTTTTAAGTCCTTCAACTCAGCATTGAAAGCTTCAATAAATTTCAATTCGAGTTCTTTATCCAAAACAAAAATCACCTCGTAGAGGTGTTCGTAAAAAAGACTTTCAGGCGTTGCACTTCGGCGAACCATCTTCCACGATTTATCATCAACTTTCGCACCCACCGCAGAAGCCTGCGTTGAGACCGAAGAGCTTGCCAAGCACATACGTGCCAGTGTGTAGGCCAAACCAAACTTGCCAACCACCCGAGAGCCACGCACTGCCGAATGGCGCGATAATTTTCTGGTCACACCAACGAATTTCAAAATTTCTTCGTCTTTGATTTGACCGCAAAATCCAATCTTGCGCTTCACCCGCTCTTGTAGGTATCCACCGGTTAAAATACCAGGAATTCTTAATAAATAAACGGCATCTCCAGTTTGTGTGAAACGACTCGGAGGAATTTTTTCGATATCATCACGAAGACCAACCAGACCTGTGCTTGGCGTGGATGTGATATTCACGCCTTTTGTTTCATTGTAAAAGCTCACATTGCCACTGATGATCGGTAGCCCTAAACCGCGACAAACAGTGTTCATACCATCAAGAGAAGCGACAAACTCGCTCATGATATTTTCTTTTTCTGGATTTCCAAAATTCAAACAGTCGGTCACCGCCAAGGCCTCAAATCCCTTTGCGGCAAGTTCCAATGCTGGATAAACAATCGCATCAAGTCCGCCGAGACGGGCATCCATGCGCATCAAGTGCGGCCGGCAACCCAAGACCACTCCCAGCGCACGACCCGACTCAGGAAGCCGCACAACGCCGACACTTTCATCACATGCCATTCGTGTTGCTGCTCCGACATGCTGATCGTATTGCCTATAGATCCATTCTCGCGAAGAACCTCGCACATCTTTTAACAAACTCAAAAGAAAGCCAGACGCCTCAGGTAAACCGATCTTAAAATCTTGTTCTTGTGCCACACGATTTTTTTCAGTCCATGCTTTAAAGGGCCGTTCGTACATGGGCGCATGATCAACTAAAATAGCCGGGTCAATTTCAGTTAAAACTTCTTTATGCCACAAAAGTCGGACGTTTTTTGAATCATTCACCACACCAATTTGCACGGCATCAAGACCCCAGCGAGTGAAAATATTTTGTAAGGCTTGAAGCTTCTGCGGTTCACAAATCAAAAGCATGCGCTCTTGGCTCTCTGACAATAGAATTTCTTCTGGGCCCATCGTCGGATCGCGAAGAGGAACCTGATCTAGATTCAATTCGAGGCCCACTCCACCTTTGGCTGCCATTTCAAAACTTGAACTCGTAAGCCCCGCCGCACCCATATCTTGAATGGCTACAACCAATCCCGCTTGCATGACTTCTAGACAAGACTCAATCAAAAGTTTTTCAAAAAATGGATCGCCAATCTGCACCGTGGGACGATTGCTTGCCGTGTTGTCGCCAAAAGACTCACTAGCCATACTCGCACCATGCACACCATCGCGCCCTGTTTTAGCACCAACGTAAACAACGGCATTCCATTGGCCTTTGGCTTGACTTAAAAAAATTGGATCGGTTTTGCCGAAGTACCCCACGGCCATCGCATTCACCAAAACATTTTGGTTGTAGCTTTCGTGAAACTCGGTTTGTCCAGTGATCGTAGGTACACCCACACAATTTCCATAACCGCCAATACCACGAACCACACCATCGACAATACTCTTCATGCGTGGAGCGGCCAATTCACCAAAACACAAATAATTAGCCAGCGCGATGGGACGAGCACCCATCGTAAAAATATCTCGCAAGATTCCGCCCACACCCGTCGCCGCCCCTTGGTATGGCTCAATAAAACTCGGATGATTGTGACTCTCGATTTTAAAAGCAATCTTCTCGTCTTGCCCCAAATCGACAACACCGGCGTTTTCACCAAAACTCTGCAACACCCGAGGACTTTGACTGAAGATTTTTTTTAAATGAACTTTCGAACTTTTATACGAGCAGTGCTCACTCCACAGCGCCGAAAACAAAGCCCATTCTATTGATTTCAACTCTCGCTTTAAAAGCGAGCAGGCTCTATCATATTCTTCTTGATTCATTCGATATTTTTTTAGTCGTGCCGCATGCTCGCTCATTTCAGGCCTCCTGCAAAAAAAGCAAATCCATCACGACTTCCCATCCATTCTGCCATCGCTCTTTCAGGATGCGGCATGAGCCCTGCAACGTTGCCGGCTTCATTTTTCACACCGGCAATATCACCGATAGAGCCATTGGGATTATTGTCATAGGTCCACCAAACTTGTTTTTTATCTTGAAGCTTTTTGAGTTCATCGGCTGTCACGTGAAATCGGCCGTCGGCATGTGCGATTGGCAATCGAGCTTTGCTTCCCACCGCAGTTTTTGCAGCAAAAAGCGAATGACTATTTCGAAGTGTTAACCCCACCCAATCATCAATAAAACGCAACTCTTTGTTTCGAGTCAAAACCCCAGGTAAAAGACCCGCTTCACATAAAATTTGAAAACCATTGCAAATACCCAAAATCGAAACACCTCGCGCGGCGGACTCACGTACGGACTTCATCACTGGTGAGCGAGCGGCTAGAGCCCCAGACCGTAAATAGTCACCAAAACTAAAACCGCCCGGCAAAACTAACGCATCAAATTCTTTGCTCTCAAAAAGATCTTGATGCCACAGCCAACGTGGCCGCAAACCTATTTTGTTTAACGCTTGATAAACATCGCGATCACAGTTGGTACCTGGAAATCGCAAAACCCCAACTCGAAGACTCATAACTTTGTCACCTCAAAGGTTTCAATCAAAGCATTACACAAGACAAACTCCGCCATTTCTTTAGCCTGGGAGAGCGCCAAAACCTCATCTTCAGTGGGCAAATCAACAATTACGAATTTACCAACCTGACACGAGGATATCGACATTCCATTTTGCCTAAGCGTCAATTCAACAGCTCTGCCTTGAGTGTCCAATACCTCTTTCTTGGGCATGATCTTTACACCTATTTTCATAATCGACTCCCCCACACAAGTTTCACACGGTCCAAAACTTCATTGTATCTCTGCTCAACAAAACCGAGGTCTCTTCGAAAACGATCTTTATCGAGCTTATCACCTGTTGCTCGATCCCAAAGTCGACAGGTGTCAGGAGTTATTTCATCGGCCAAAAATAAAACTCCCGACCGATCTCGCCCCAATTCAATTTTAAAATCGACAAGATCAATGTTCGCCTCTAAAAAAAATTCTTTAAGCCCATGATTGATCTCCAGAGCCAAATCCTTCATTTCTTTCAACTGTGCATGGGTCGCAACTTTCATCATCACGGCCTGATCGTCACTCATAAAAGGGTCAGCCAAAGCATCGTCTTTGTAGTAAAATTCAACAAGCGGATAATCGAGCACAACCCCTTCTTGTAAACCAAACTTTTTTGCTGTCGATCCCGCTAGAATGTTTCGGACGACGACTTCGGCCTTAACCATATTCAACTTTTGCGTGATCATTTCTGTTGCGCTTAAGTCCGCAACCCAATGAGAGGCCACACGACACTTAGCCAAGTACCTAAAGATCAGAGTTGTGATCTCCTTATTGACATGGCCTTTACCTGCAAACGATCCGATTTTTTGCGCGTTAAAGGCAGTCAATGAGTCCTTAAACTCTTGCCATATTAATTCTGTGTGATGCAATACCGAGAATATCTTTTTTGCTTTTCCCTCGTAGAGCAATTCACCTTTCTCATATTTCGTCGCAGCTGCCATTCGGGACGCAAACTCAACATCAGACTTTCCGTCAGACTTGCCATTACTCATGATTTTGATCTCCCTGTTTTCTTCTTACTATGAACTTTTTTTGGCTTACTTGCCTTACTGGGCTTTTTGCTTTTCACCTTTTCAGGCACAAGCAGCCCGACTTCACTCAGTAGAATACGAATATTCTCAAGATGTTTTTTTCCAGAAAAAACTTCGCGAATGGTACGCTCCGAAAGGTACTTTCTTACAGTTTTATTTTTTAAGGCCTTATCACGAAGCTGTTCTTTTGGGCGCAGCGAATGACTTAAACTCTGCACCAATTTGTAGGCATCTTCTCTGGACACCCCTTGCTGAACAAGTTCAAGTAAGAGATGCGACGAGTACAGCTGCCCCTGTGAAAGCTGCATGTTCTCTTGCATTCGTTCGCCACGAACTTCAAGATTCTGCAAAAGTGTCGCCATTCGATCGCAAGCGTAGTCGGCCAGAATAAATGCATCTGGAAAAATCACTCGCTCCACAGCACTGTGAGAAATATCCCGCTCATGCCAAAGCGCGATGTTTTCAAATGAGGTCATGGCATAGCCACGAAGTAAGCGCGCACATCCTGTTAGATTTTCTGCGCTGATGGGATTACGTTTATGAGGCATCGCACTTGAACCTTTTTGGCCAGAAGAAAATCCCTCTAGAGCTTCTCCCATCTCAGTTCTTTGCAGGTGTCGCAGCTCAATGGAAAGCCGCTCTAATCCTGTCCCAATAAAAGCCAAGGCTAAAATAACTTCGGCGTGGCGATCTCGTGGAATCACTTGGGTCGCAACAACCTCGGGCACCAACCCCAAGAGCTCACAAACGCGAGTTTCGACTTCTGGCCCTAATGAGGAGTACGTCCCCACGGCACCACTCAATTTTCCGACGAGCATTTGCCCCACAGCACGCTCTAATCTCGCTTCATTGCGAGAGAGTTCTTCTAAATAGCCAGCCATCTTTAGCCCAAAAGTTGTAGGCTCGGCATGCATCCCATGAGTGCGCCCCGCACACAAAGTCAAAGCTTCGCGCTCGGCTAAACTCTGCATAGCCTGCTTCAAACGCTCTAGTGAGGTTTGCAAAATCTCGTAAGCTTCACGCACCAGGAGGCTCATGGCCGTATCCAGAACATCACTGCTTGTGAGACCGAAATGCAAGTACCTTCCCATCGGCCCAACGTTCTCAGCAACACAACTCACAAATGCAATCACGTCGTGCTTCGTTGTCTTCTCGATTTCAAGAATACGTTCCACATCAAATTGCCCTTTATCAGCAATCGCTTCGTAGGCTTCCCGCGGGATCATTCCCAACTCAGCTTCGGCTTCCGCCACGGCTGTTTCCACTCGCAACATCGCATGAAATTTCGCTTCTAAACTCCAAACATGTCCCATCTCTTTTCGGGTGTATCGATCAATCACGGCTTTGCCTCATCATTTGAATTGTTACTTCTTTGCGAGCGCAATCTTTGTTTTTCAAGACGTCTCGCTTCCTTCTCAGCGCGAACTTCAAATTCTCGTTTCACTTTTTCAATACTATCGATCATTTGCTCTTGCCTTTCGAGATGTGCGGCAAAATCCAAACGCCCACTGGAGCGCTGCTCTTGAATAAAAAGATTTCGATAGATCGCAACCGGGTTCACGGGCTTTTCAAGATAGACTGCAAAACGTGGTTTTTGTTCTTCATTGGAATGCTCAATGGAAATGTCATTTTCTGGAGCTAGTGCAAGACCGTGAACAGCATCCATCGCTGTAAATTTCTCAGTAATTTTCTCAGTAATTTTCTCAGCCGAACTCTCTGCGAGCCCAACTGCTGGTCCAACTGTTGGTCCAACTGCGGATTCTGCTACAGATTCCACTGCAGATTTCTTGGACGAAAAGGTCGGCACACTCTCTGGAAACCACTCCCGCATTTGCGTAATCACATTCTTAAACCTAGCTTCGCGATAGGCCAAGTCCTGACGAAATGCGATTGGAATTTTCATCCAGAGATCCCATTCAAGAAAATTTTGTGATGCTGCATTCGAACCACCCAATCCCTTACGGACAATCACACAGTTTTCCCCTTCCCAAGGAAGGTAAGGATCAGGCACAAGAACAAAATATTCAGGAAAAGCCTGAACAACTCTATTGTTGGCCAACTTAACACCCGCACGCACCCACGCGTGACTCAACGTCATCGGTTTTGACTTCTCCACCATTTCTGAATAAAGATCGCCACAGCACAAGCGCGACTCATCTTCATCAAGTAACCAAACAAAGGCCTTACTTTTAAGTGCTCCCATGCGAGCTTCATCGAGATCCAACACCTGCTTTCCATTTGAACGAAGATGGGTAAGTTTTGCATCCCGAATAACTTGCACATCCATACCCTCTAAAGTCACAAACGAAGCTTCGAGCGATTTCTTATTCGGGCGTCGAATATGAAAACGAGCCGTCAATGGAGCGACAGGCGCCTTGGAATGCAAAATATTTCCAAACTCAAGATGTTGAACTGACCCAAAACTATGAGCAAATTGCCCCAACCAATTTTCTGAAAATTCAAGCGCCGTCAGTTTTTCTCTCATGCGCGATTGTTCTCTTGCAATCCCCTCTGGAGTTCCTTGCGCACGGCTGACAAGGCCCCCAGCAAGATGCAAATAATCTTGAACGATTTGCGGAATTTTTCGAAACTTAAACAGACTCTGACTCATCGGTCCGTTCATTTCTAAAATTCCTTCCCGTGTCCAAATCACCAAACCCTGTTCGACGGAAACCGCATTGGCTTCGTCCATCCAACTTGAAAGGGCAAAACTTGAGACTCCTGAGCTTTCAAAAAGTCCGAATGGCCCCTCCCAATCGGCATCATTCGTTTGATTTGGTGTCATCAATGACGAGGTTAAATCAACAAGTGTAACATCCCATTTTCGTGCGCGAAGCTCATGCGCCAAACCATGGCCCCTTCCAAACGCTGATACAATGACGACATCACTTAATTTTTCCATCGCAACCATGCCTCCTGCACAAGCTTCTGTTCATCCAGATGAACTAAAAATTCTGCTTCTTCTAAAGAATACCGATGAATTTCTTCGGCACGCAAACTTGTTCTTTGCGCAAAAATCGGCCCAGCATCAACCTGCGCCACGACTTCGTGAACTGTGGCACCAAGACTCACTTGATCGCGAAAAGCTCTTTCGATTGAATTTAAACCGGGGTACGCGGGGAGAAGACTCGGATGTAAATTCAAAATGCGCCCCTCCCATTTGGCCACGAAACTCTGTGGAACAACACGCATAAATCCCAACAAAAAAATATGGGTGATCTGCCGCTCCACAAGTGAGTCATGGAGTTTCTCCCAATTCAAGGGCCGAGCCAGAGTGAGAGTCGGAATTCCAGACCGCTTGGCACGCAATAAACCATAGGCCTCAGGTGAGTTACTCACTACGAGTGAAAGTTGGTTCTCGCCCACTCCTTGCGCGCAAACCAAATCAAGTAAACAAGATAAGTTGGACCCACGCCCTGAAATAAAAACCGCCCAGCGTTTCGGCCCAAATCCCTGAGACACAAACCCTCCTTAGACTAAATCTTCTGGTCCAATCAACAGATCCAATCACATCGGTCCAATCAACAGATCGAATCATTAAATTCAATCTGCAAGTCCGATTTGCAGATCCGATTCACAGCGACTTTGTCGGCTCGTCTTCTCACACGCCCTGCCACTTGCCCTGGCAGCCGTTCTGCCACCCATTCTGGCACCCGCTCAGTCACTGACAAATCAGTATTCAATCTCTGGTTCAGCCTGATTTTGCAAATCTGCTTCACCTGACGCTGACTCAATCGAACCCAAATGAAAAACTCGATAACCATGATTTGCAACCAGTGCACAAGCCTCTTGCTCTTGCGCTTTTGGCACAATCAAAACTAAACCCACACCACAATTCAATGTCTTCAACATTTCAGATCGCGACAAACCCGTGCGATCCTGCACCTCAAGAAATTCTTCGGGCCACGGCCAATCCAAAAGCCGCAACCTTGTGCCCTTAGGCATGACTCGCGGAATATTTTCGACCCCGCCTCCCGTGATATTGGCCATCGCGTGGACCAACTTCTTTTCAACCAACTCTAATGCCAAACGTGCATACAAATGTGTCGGCGTTAGCAACCGATCTTTCCACTCCTGAAGATCGTCAGCAAAAACTTTGCGCAAAAGAGAATAGCCATTGCTATGAAAGCCCGAGCTAGAGACACCTAAGACAACATCACCCACATTCACTCGATGCGCACCAAGAATGGCATCTTCGTCGACAATGCCGACCGAGAATCCGGCGCAATCAAAATCTGATCCGTGGTAAACCCCAGGCATTTCAGCCGTCTCGCCTCCCACCAAGGCGCAACCCGATTCATGGCAAGCTTCACGCACACCTTCGAGAAAACTTTTGGCGGCAACCAAATCTAATTTTGAAGAAGCATAGTAATCTAAAAAGAACAGCGGTCTTGCTCCACAGGTCACCAGATCATTCACACACATCGCCACTAAATCTTGGCCGACCGATTTGTATGAAGAAAACTCCGAAGCCAATTTAACTTTGGTTCCCACACCATCAGTCGAACTGACGAGACAAGGTTTTTTAATATCTGAAAATCCGAGGCGAAAAATCGAAGCAAACCCACCAATACCAGAGACGATTCGATCGGCATACGGAGCTTTTGATCGATCTGCAGCCTGCAGCCAGTCCACGAGAGCATCACCAGCCTCAACATCCACACCAGCTTTTTTATAATCAAAGCTCAAAGCCGCACCTCCGCATAACGAGATACAAAATTCAAACACCGCCCAAGAGCAAATTCAAGGCTCGACACAAGTCTTAAACAAAATTTATTTCAAGACCAAAACAAGCTCCACCCTTCGATCCCTGCAAGAAAGAATTGCTCTAAATCAAAAACGCAAATTTCGGAGTTGCTTTTTTGGGCAGCATCCCTTGAGATGAGAAGAGAGTGCGACGTTTTTTGTGTTGCTGCCGATCGAATAAGCTTCTGAGCTAGACTTTGATCAAGCAGCCTAGCCAGACTAAGCAGTTCATGCAGACTCGACAGACTAGCCTGCATGCTGAAGTGGCAAACACGCCCATCGCACACAAAAGAACACGCCTTCAACCCCGATGTTAGCTCAGCCAACATCGACAACAAAAGGAACTGCAGCACATGCAAATGCCGACCGCGCAAAGGAGAATGTCGAGATCCAACCCCAAAATATCTAGTGCTCTCAAGCACAGTTGGTTGTGGATTCTCGCAATAACCTTCATCTCTTATAGCCATTCAGCACAAGCAATAAGCCTCACTCCTCCTGAGAGCATTCTTGTCGCACAAAGCGAGCAAGGTGATGGCGCCTATGACCCGTTCACTGATTTTAGTGAGTTTGACGAAAAGGCCGACGAAGAAGAAGACATCAATTTTTTCAAGAACGGTCGATTGGTCACGGTCGGCTTCAACGCCGGCATTCGCAATTGGACAGAGTCGCTCGAGCAAATCTACACTCCGTCGATGAGCGTGGGCATTTTTCTATGTTACTTTTTTGATCTGCGTTTTGCTTTGCAATTTGGTTTTCAATCAAGCGATCACTCTTTGTCGGTCGAGGGTCCAACCGAAAAAATCACCGGCACAGTCGGCATTTCTGACTTCTCATTTAACCTCAAGTATTACTTTAACACCCAAAACGTAACCCGAGGACTGGCCGATCTAAACCCCTACATCGTCGGCGGTTTTTCTCAAGTCATGCGCACCATCACCGTCGCCAACGACAATGACTTCTTTGGAAAAGACACGGCCTCGTCGTTTAACGCCGGTCTCGGCATCGAAATTCCTATGCTGCGAAACAAAATGTTCTTTGGCTTGCAAGCACTCTATCAGGTCATTAGCTTTCCAGATGAGAGCAAGCAGATCGAACAAATCGACAATGTCAAAACCGGAATCACCCCCAACGGAGACTCTTATACAGTCTTAGGTATATTGGGTGTGAATTTTTAGAAACACCCGATTAAGCAAATCTCAATCGGTCCAAGCCAACACTCAGACTTCTGGATCCATGGTTCGCATATTGCGTATCTTTGTTGTTCACCTATTTTTGCTCGCTCACTCCGATTCAATGAATTCAATTGTGGGTCCACTCGACTGGCTAAATTCTAGACAGATCTTTTTTACTATCTAAAATTGTGACAGGTTCCAGAACCCGTGGGCTACCGGTATAACGACATCACACCCTCAAAAGGAGCCCTCATGCGATTGAGCCATCTCACACTTTTAGCCCTGCTCTCAACTTCATCATGCTTTCTAGCAAACGCTCAGGCTAGTGATACCATCAAGGGCAATCTGCAATTCAATCATGGGTTCACCAGTGTCAGCCCAGCTGCAAATCAAACTTCATGCTCGACACTTGTGCCAGGCGATACCGCCAACAATAAGTCCTCCCCGGAGAGCACAGGAGCCGCTGTTGTCACAACAGTTTCTCAAGCCAGGGCCAGTGGACAAACGATCCCTGATGATCTCAAACTCGACATCGGCTTACTTCGCTCTGTCACGCAAACCGATCGCATCAACGCCATGAGCGCCAAAATTCGCGAAGCCCAAAATACAGCACAGATGGAAGCTCAGAGTCTCGTCGCAAATTCGCAGACAGAACAAGACTCGATTAAGTGGGGAATTAATCCAGAGTTCAACCCCGGAAAAATTGTCTACGATAAAATCGTGCCCCTCCCCAACCCGCGCGCCATCAGCCAAGGATCACTTGGGACTTGCCACCTTTATTGCTACCTCGCCACCATGGAGCAAGATTACTATCAAAGAACAGGTAAACACCTTTATCTCTCGCCACACTTCACAGCCTTCATGGATTTTTACATCAATGCTCGCCAGTCTTTGAGTCTCTCTAGCCCAGAAATCAATATCGACCACGGCGGTCTCTTTGGTAAAGATCATCGCCGCATCATTGCTCTCGGCGTGATACCAGACTCTGCTTGGAATCTCGCCACCGGGCAAAATCGAAATTTTGAATCAGCGAAAATTGCCGAGCTTATGGACGAACAGCTACGCAATATCGTCGCCAACTTCAAAGCTGAAGCCGCATCCATAGCCAAAGAATCTCCTGAGAAGATTGTCGACTTGCAGAAAAAATACGAGCAATTGATCTGGCAGGGAATGGAGAACTATTTCGGCCGACTGCCAACAGAATTTGTTTATGAAAACAAACTCTATTCGCCGCTTTCTTTTTATCGCGAGATATTTCCTGAAATGGCCAAACAACCCAATGTCCTAACTTTCATCGCAGATGAAGACGGTGTCGTTGCGCGAGAGGACGAAACCACTCTTGGCGCAACTGAAATATTTGTCACCACTTCGGTCAATACCATGATCAAAATTATTAAAGAGCGAATTGATCAGGGCTTAAGCACCTGGATCGGGTACGCTGCCGACATGGTTCATTTCGATAGCCGCTCGTCAACACTCGACTTGAATGTTATCGTCGGACCCAAAGAAGCTAAACCTCTCGGTCGCGTCTTCAGACAAAAAGTCGGCCTTGAAGATGGCGGTCACGCCATTCAAATCGTAGGTTACAAACTTGATCCGATCACACAAGAAGTGAGTGATCTTCTTTTTCGCAATAGCTGGGGCCCTGAATTTGGCAATGGTGGCTTCGGGAACATGGCAAGAAATTACGCTGATACATACATTCAAATGATTCCTTTCGTAAACTTCGGCGATCAAACATATCCGGGCCACGTTCCCGAAAAACCCACAGTGCGGCCAAAAGACCAATATAAGAAATATGCTGAACGCCAGCTTCGTAAGCGAAGCCAAAGAGCTCGCAGCCTCTACCAAAGTATCACACCCAAAAAAGTGACGGCTAAGAAGGCTCCGACTCCTGCAGACAGTGCGACCACTAGTGCTGCCACCAATGCCGCCACAGAGGCATCAGAGGCCACCACTAAAGCCAAGTAAAAAGAAAAGGCCGAAGCAAAAACCACCAAGCCTTGAAAGAGGCTTCGCTCAAGGAAAGCTTACCGTGAGAATCAAACACATCTTAGTTCAACATCAATACGAAGCCGAAGACTTGCTTCGGCTTCTTAAGCGCGGCCAAACCTTTCATGACCTCGCTAAAAAATTCTCGCTTTGTCCATCGGGCAAAGCCGGAGGCTCACTCGGTAAAGTGAAACCCTCACAACTCGATGAAGATTTTCTTTTGGCCACCAAGGCACTCGCCCCCGGAGAAGTGTCACCGCCAGTGCGCACACGCTTCGGCTACCACCTAATTATGATCGAACCCGAAGTTTCGCACTGATTTTATTTTTTTGCCTGAACTATATAAAAACCATCATCATTGAAGCGAATCGCGGCTTTGGTAAAACCAAGACCCGTTAACATTTTATATGCAGGGGTTTGTTTAAAGGCCTCATCGATGGACAGACCGCGATTTATCCCAGACAATAAAACTTGCTCATTGACCTCAGCTAAATCGGCCTTGATCGTGTCGACCTTGGGAAATTTCTTGAGAATCTCCACAAGCAATGATTTTGACAGTCCACGATCTCTTTGCCCTCGTGCACTTCGACTCGAAACAATGTAGAGCTCCTGCGAGTTCTCGCCCTTTTGGAGATCGGTGATCGAATATTCGATCACCGCAATCGGTCGATGCGTCACCCAGTCATCAAACGTCAAAGAATACTCTGCCGCATCAAAAGGCTCACGCTCCTGCAGCCAAACTTGGCGCTCACGAAATGCACCCTGGTCTTTCAATTGAATTTTATAAGGCAGCCCCTGTCGAATCGGTCGACCATGAGTCATGGCGATAAAACCATCACTTAAGTTCTCGGCCAGCTCCATCGGAATTTTTTTAGCATAGGCAAGATCAAACAAGATTCCAACTTCTTGCCCCTCCACGATCTCTCGCATCTGGGATGCTGAGATTTTTTGGGTCGCCACCAAACTCTGTAAAGCCCGTAAATCCTCTTGGGTGTAGGGCAGATCCTCTTGAGCCAAGTGGGAGTAAACCGAATTTAATTTTTGGCCTGCTTCTTTGCCGACCTCTGGGCTCGCTTCCTTGCTCGTTTCTTTACTCGCGCCATCGCTGACTATCAGATCCGCGCATGTCAAACTCGA
This sequence comes from uncultured Bdellovibrionales bacterium, assembly GCA_964405465.1. Lineage (GTDB taxonomy): Bacteria > Bdellovibrionota > Bdellovibrionia > Bdellovibrionales > JAMPXM01 > CAYONZ01. Next base: position 18,855 of record CAYONZ010000033.1, read on the forward strand.
TTGCGGTCCCCCCTCCACCTTTGACTGTAGAGTAGACGAAAACGCAAAATACGGCGGCATTAATAAAAATAAAATTAGAAGCATTTGCCTTACGCGAAATCGAGTTGATCGCGACAAGCTCCCACCATTTTGATTGTACATTCTCTCGTGCTCCTGCGGTCTCATGACCACTCCATTTTTTCTTCTTCTCGCCACTTCCAACCAATTGAGGAACCACTCTAGATCAGAGGAACCTCATTTAAATGTATGCACAAAATAATCCAACATGGGCAAAACCCACAAATTCCAGCCCCCCCCTTTTGGCGAACTCCAACTGTCAAAAGTTTTGACAGTGACTAAACAAGAATTGTTGCGCATCACGACCATCTCACGCAGACTAAGATCTGGAGCATCTCATCTGCATTGAATAGCAAATGGGCATGCAATTCTGAATAGAAATAGCGGAATGGGGATTGCACATTCATACATCAAGTACAGAAATGAAAATAGAACTGGGCATAGACATGAGCACAGCGATGAGCAGAAACGAATACAGAAACAAGCACAGATCAGCCAGGCAAAACTTGAGGAACAAAACAGGAGATTGCATGAAGGACCTGATAAACCGAAAACCGAAAACCAAGGTCCATCGATTTCTTCGGCTGAAGTGCTATCTTGCTTGTACCCTGTCTTATGCTGCAATTCTTTTGGCACATTCGATTTGTCAGGCCCTTCCGATGCCCACGCAAATTGAGTCGCCTCAATCAAAAAAATCAGACATGCTTCGCACCATCAAGGAGATGCAGGACCGCCAACAAAAGGTCATTGAAACGCTCGATCAAAACATTGTGCGCACGCTGCAGGAGACCGAAAAAATCCGCATCAACGATAAAGATGTCAAAACACAGATCGGTCAACTCGATCGCACGATTGACACCATTCAAACCCTCAAAGATAAAAAACAAGAACACATTTTACGGCGGCAATTCTTGGATCGCCTGACGTTAATTATTGATTCCAAATGGAGTGGCCAACCACTTTCAACATTCTTACAACAACAAATCCTTGAAATGGCCAATACCGAACTCACAAGCGGAGAGAACTCCGACAACCAAACATGGAAATTTGCCAGCTACCTCAGTATCGCGATTCGCGAACTACCTGAACCAAGTGAAAACCTAATTCTCTTTATTGAAGGATATCTGAACTTTTCAGGTCTTAAAGAACCCAAAGCACCTTATCTCTATTTACAAGAGCGACACTATATCAACCCCACAACAAGCCAGTCAGCGAAAACCAAATCCACTGAGGTCGCAGGCGACGTAGCCGCACGAGCCGAAAAATCATTTAAAATGCCTGCGATTATGATCAACAAAAAAATTGAGCAGAAGACCACTGCAGAAAAAGAACTTTAAGCTTTAGGATGGATTTTAATCTCAACACTCGACGCAGTTTGATTTTGCTGTGCAGTTCCCCCTGCTGTCGGTGTTGCCGCAAAACCCGGAGCCGAATCAGCTGCAGCTTTCATCGCAGCCTCAGCACCCTTAGATTCCCCTCGATCTGAAACTGCCTCAGGTGAACGCTCGACAACCTTGTCTTTACGAATCACTTCGATCTCTGCATTGATACGAAACTTGTGTTCCTCAACAAATCGCGAGGCTTCTTTAACGAAATCAATCCTTGAAACTATGCCGATAATTTCTTTGCTCACGCGGTTCATGAGCTCTTCTTTTGATTTATTGGCTCCAGCCAATAGCAGATTCAAAGTCTCTTTTGGAAGTTTGACCTCAGAAACAAAACTCCGAATGCTCTCTTCAGTCATAAACGCAGCACTTACCCCGGCAGTAAATAGCTTTTTCAGCGTATCACCCACTAGCCCTGCGCGCTCATTGTCGTCTCCTGATCGATCACCCTTCGAATCCATTCGAATCCTCTCTATTTACCGTAAATTTCTTTAATTCGCTTGTGATAAGCACTCATCATGCTCGGCAAATTCACCGAGATTAAAGTTTTCGCCACTGGGCCCGGCACAAACAAACTAAATTCGGCATCGACACTATAGGTGGCTTTGGTCTTTCCCGCCTGATCTTCAAGCTTCCACGATCCGGTCGAAACCTTAAACAAATCTCCACCTGCAAAATCCCAAGAAATCGAGTAGGGCGCTTCTTCTTTCATCGACATCGTGTAGGTGAACGTCTTGATCACTGACACCTTGTATTCGACCAGTTTGCGATTCCCATCGGACTTAAGAATCTTGCAACTTTTCACTTCGCTCAAAAACTCTGGATACTTCTCATAATCCGAAATAATTTTGTAAAAATCTTCAACCGAACAATTGAAAATTTCAGTCTGCTTTGCTGCCGCCATATCTCCCCGCTGCAATACAATTTAAAGTCAATTCAAGCAGAGAACGCAAAAATACGACCCTGTTTTCTTTTACAGCGTATCGATTAATGGATCGTAAGATCAAGTCTTTTTCTTAAACAGAGCCTCGGCGGCCGCACGCAAATCTTTTTGGCGATCTTGCTCGCCACCCGGTCGGCCAGGCAAAAAATAATCACAAAAATTGGATCGATCTTTTTCACGAACCACTTCTGCAGAAGTTTCTTTACACTCGTTGTAGACACGAGAATCGTAATGAACACAGTTCTTACACACATGCAGGTCTGCATGACATTTTTCACATTCGTCACGCCGACCTACATTTTCTGCAAAGACCGTTTCATTACCACACTTATGACAAAAGACTGAACCCACGATTAAAGAGCTCCGAACTGGTGAATCTTGCGATCAAGTGAGTGTTCTGCATCGACCGTTCGCACGGTTCCGGTCGCAGATCGCATCACCACCGATTGAGTCAAACACTTATGCCCAGGCAAAACCCGAACACCTTTTAGCAAAGGCCCGCCCGTGATTCCAGTCGCACAAAACATCACCGGCCCTTTTGCCAACTCATCAAGCTGATAGGCTTTCTCAAGATTTTCTACTCCCATGCGTCGGGCGCGAACTTTTTCTTCTTCATTTCTAAAGTGCAATCGCCCCTGAAAGTCTCCACCCAAACACTTCAACGCTGCCGCCGAAATGACTCCCTCGGGTGCGCCGCCGATTCCGATCAACATATCGATACCTGACTCTTTCCAAGAGGTGGCAACCGCAGCAGATACATCTCCATCCTTAATCAAATTGATTCTCGCTCCCAATTTTCGAACCTGCATGATGATATCGCTGTGCCTTGGCCGATCAAGAATGACCACTGTCACTTCGGTTACATCTTTACCCAAAGCCTTGGCAACCTTCTGCACATTTAAAGTCACCGGGGCATCGATATCGATCACGCCCTTGGCTCCAGGCCCAACCGCCAACTTATCCATGTAGGTGTCAGGAGCATGCAAGAATCCTCCACGCTCAGCCACAGCGATCACAGAGATCGCACCAACTCCACCTGTCGCACATATGGTCGTTCCTTCAAGTGGATCGAGAGCAATGTCGACCATCGGATCTGACTTATCCGCCATGCCCACTTGCTCGCCTATATAAAGCATCGGAGCCTCGTCTCGCTCCCCTTCACCAATCACCACAGTTCCGTTGATACGAACGGTATTGAAGGCCCTTCTCATCGCATCGACTGCCGCTTGGTCAGCTGCCTTCTCATCACCTCTTCCCATAAATCGTGCGCTCGCAAGAGCTGCTGCTTCGGTGATGCGAACAAATTCGAGAGCTAAATTGCGATCCATGTTTCCTACTTTCTCTTTGACATTCTCTTTTGCTTTAATAAGTACATTTTCTTATTCTACGAGCTAAATTTCAGCCAACCATCTGAGCAAAACACACTGGACCTTTCAATCCTTTTTGCGGCGCTCAGCAATGAAAGATTCTTCTCTGGTCGATGTTTGGCTCAATGTTTGGCTCGATGTTTGGCTCGATGTTTGGCAATCACTTGATTGCAATCAATGCTTCGCAATCGCTCGATTGCAATCCATCCATCTAAAGCCATTGCAAGCACTCGACTGCAATTAGTCCATTGCTCAGTCCATCGTATTCACGCCTGCGCAATCACCCCAGTGTCTTCAATCCACCTAAAGGGGTTTTGCAGGTATCGAGGGGGGCCAACTCTCAGACCAGGATTCACGTTTCAGCAGTGCTTTCACATCATCGGGCAACACAGTGGGCTTAAAGTCTTGAGTCAATGGCACCAGCTCTGTGGTGCCACTGGCAACCCATTTTCCTAAGCGCTGTACATAAATCGCATAGCGAAAACAAATTCTCGCTCCTTCGCCCTTGGCTTCGGTGTGCACTTCAAATTCATCATCAAATATCATCGGCCTTAGGTATTTGGCCTCAGTGCTCACCACAGCAAAAACCAATGGTCCATAAGGAGCATGACAATGCATCAGACCTCGCTGACGAAGCCACGCTACGCGAGCCTCTTCAAAAAATTTGATATGATTCGCATGGTGAACCACGCCCATCGCGTCGGTTTCGTGATACTGCACACGCCTTTTGTAAATAAACAAATCTAGCATTTGATCCCTTCTAGCCCCACCGGTCTTCAATCATTGCTGCACTCAGTTCAGCACTACTTATCATTGCAGCACCATTCATCAGGTCTGCATTACCCATCAGGTCTGCACGTCTCAAAAACTTCATTTCCATTTTTTTGTTAACCACTTTGACAGCTTCAAGAGTCTGCACAACAGAGACTCAACTGGCAAGTCTTAGGATGAGACGCCGGAGAGATAAAAAACGGAATTTGCTCTTGGATTTTTGCGGAACGCATTAATCTAGATGAAAGGGAGTTCATCATGACCAAGAAACTGTTTTTCGCACTTTCACTTCTTGCACTCAGCATCGTCGCATCAGGCCTTGTGGGCTGCGCCCACGAAACTCGAGTGGTCTGCGACGGGCCAAGTTGTGATGGCTCCGGAAACGAAAAACGCCTCGAAAATTTTCGCAATCGCCAAGAAGCCCTTCACCCCAAAGTTTTCGCTGCTTATTGATCAAAAAAAAGGCCAAAAAGCTTTGGCCTTCAATTCCGGAATGTCGATTCCGAACTCTGACATTGTTTAGGACCTCTCAACTCAAGGAGATCCTACTTTAGTTTTTCCTTTTAAAAATTTGCTCTAGGACCTGAAAACCAGGATGGCCTTTTTTCTCAGCTTCCGCCGATTCAAACTCCTCAGCCAATCGCTGCTGAACAAGCTGTGCTTCGAGCAAATGTTCACAATCATCTTTGCCACACGAAGGATACTCCTCGATACCCTCTGCGATGGCTTGATGAACAAGTCCATCCAATTCCAGGTGATCATTGCGATACTCACTGATTTCAAATTTTTCTTCAGCCAGATTGAGAGTGTGATGTCCCGCGATTTTAGCGTCCTTGTCCTTCATCTCTTCCATCAAAATTTCACGAAATTTACGAGCTAAGCCAAGCTCCAAATCCCAACCACACTTAGAGCAGGTTTCGATCAAAGTGGTCTTCACTTGACCGGCAATTTCATACACATTACCCATGGGGCGAATATCAAACTCGACCGAATAATCACGCTCACCCACAAGATCTTTGAGCGCCTCGTTGAGCTCACCTGTTTTTTGATCAAAGGTGTAGTGCCGACCTTCTTCTGGAATTTCAGATAGACGAATTTTCATAGAGCCTCCCAATCCGTGAACAAGAAAAATAACGCACCTCGTTCTAACGGATCTGACCCTGGAGGTCAACCCTTTCGTCGGAGTCTCACCGCGATTCTCAAGTGGTTTTTTAAATTATTTCAAAGAGATAGATGGAGGCTGGTCTGGTCTATCCTAGCCAGAGCCATCCCCCTGCCCCGCTTGGCCCCTCACCGACGGGGTCGTGTGCCACCACCCGAGCCCAGGCGCCTGCTGAAGGAGAGCATGGCGCCTTTGGTGTGGGCCCACGTCTGTTTTGTGAGCCCGATTCACCAGAGAACATGCCCAGGATCACCAGAGAGACCATATCGCAGACCGCCCATCTGCAGGCGCCATGCCTGTCGGCTGGTCCAGACAAAAGCGGAGAACGCCTGGCCGCCGATTTAAATTTGCAGAATCTGGCCCAGGCTAGACTCAGTGAGGACAAAAATTTTTCCGAAAACAGAAGTACGCAGAGGTGTGGCGCGAGAATCAAACCGACTCCTGCTACCACCGTCGCATTACCAAAGGATTGAGCAATGAGTGAAAAAATCGAGAAGTATCTAGCGCAGGGTCAAGAAGTCGACACCTGGATTTCCAAAAATCAGTTTTCCGAAGCTTCGCAGAGTCTCGCCGATTTGCTCCAAAAAGTTCGCCGTCACAAAGCTGCTGACAGCTATTTACTCAGCAAGGTCACTTTGAGTGCGCTCTATCTCGCCACCAAACAAGGTCAGTGGAATCAAGCCTTCGAAATCTGGAATGCGCCAGCGGAGGACCATGTCTTTGGACTCGGAATTTACGGGCTCGAACATGCCCAAACTTCAGTGGATGATCTCGTGTTGTATGATCTGCTCTGCGCATTTTTGCATTCTATCAGTGATGCGCCAAAAGAAACAGCGGCCCACAATGTAAATCAATATCTTTCACGGGTTTGCGAAAAGGCGATGGAGGAAAGTGATTTCAAACTCTTGAAACAAACTCTCAATAACTGGAAGATTCACTTACGTGAAATCTTTAAAGGAACAATTCCAAGCAAACATATTCAGTCTTTGATACAATTTGAAAAGGTTTTGCCAGAGCCAGTGAGCACCGAACCGCTTTTCTTTCCTAAACCAGACCTCTGGAAAAAGCATGATTACTTTTCAGAGATGTCAAAAATAATTGAACTTCGCACGAGAGAAAAACAAACTCCGCAGTTTCACAAGCAAAACTCCAAATCACTTTCCAAGCATGGACCAAAAAAATTCCAGCGTGGAGCATAGG
>CAYONZ010000033.1:25839-37259 GCA_964405465.1 uncultured Bdellovibrionales bacterium
GCATTCAGTTACTTTCGGTCTCTTGAGATGGCTTGAGCTCTCGAAAACCTGATGGCTCGAGATTAGCCTCACTTCATCGCGGGGCCTGATAAGACTTTTCAAGGTCGGAGCGCAAAACTTGCCCCACTCGTTGCGCGATGACCTCAAGTGCGAGCGTGGTGATAAAGGTGGGCCACTTTCGCGATCGTATTCTCACGATTGATTCATTTGAGATCAGTGTTTTTTGTGATTTATAAGATTCAAAGCGAATCACCGAACTGGAGCCGGCAAAAACACCTCCGACAACAACCACCTCAATAGTTTTATCCGGCTGCGAATTCACTTTCAAATCAAGATCAAAATTCAATCGGCGATCAAAGGCCTCAATTTCAATGCGAAGTTTATTCTTTTCCACTCGCACCTGGGTAAAATAGGAAGAAGCCTCTTTGAGCCGTTGAAACTTTTGAGCCTCGACGAAGACAAAATCAAGTGGCGCAGAGACTAGCCCTGCCCCCTTGAGGCTTATCTCTTTGCTCGCTCCCGATGCTTGAGCACTCTGCCCGGCTTCAAGAGGTTTATTTTCTCTGATCTCGAGAGCACTGACCACAACTTGACGATCTTCAACGATTCGCGACCAGACCTCAGGCTTTACTCGCCAAAATTCTTTTTGCGTCGTTGAACCCTGAGGCCCTTCACTCGCCGCAACAAGTGCAAAAGTAAAAACAAAACCAAAAACTAAAACCGAAAGAGCAAATCGTCGCCGCCTCAAAACCTTCAATACTTGTTCTTTCACTCCGCCCTCTCCCCTATCGCGATCATTCAGCCGCAAAACCTCTAGAACATTCTTGGTTGAATTTTACGACCATTCAATTGAATTTATTTACCAAAGAACATTGTGCACACCACAAACAACAAACCGCCGGTCTCATTCTGAGACAATAGCGACTGACCCGTCTTTGTCAGGACGACTCTTTCATCTTCGATTCATGGTGAAGAATCGGGTTTAATCACCTCTCGTCTCTGCGGAGACGACTCAATCGTCTTTGCGGGCCGAGACAACTCCCTTCCCCTAAAGTCTAGCCTGGGATCTGACGATATAATGATCATGGGATCAAATGAATTAAAGAATCTACCCAACAAAAATGCGTTTAAATATTTTGGATACTCCTACAGCGTGGTGGTATTTTTGAGTGCGGTTGGCTTGGCCCTGGGTTTTCAAAACTGTTCGTTAGTTGCTCCCGCAATCACGGCCTCACGTGCTGTGGCATCGAGTGATCTGCTTCGTATTAAGAAAGCCCCCAAGGATCTCGACAGTGAGGTTGGTGCAACGGTCACTCTTGCTGTTGAAGTGGCGCAAGATGATGTCACCTACCAGTGGTTTAAAGACGATACGCTCATACCAGGAGCGACCAAGCGCGAACTCGTGATGGAGAAGATCACCAAAGAACACTCGGGTCGCTACACTGTCCGCATTTCGCGAGGTGATGCCGTTGCCCAAACCAAGCCTGCGCATCTCACCGTAAAGTAAGCTTGCCAAATACAGCCTTAGAGTAAAACAAAAAAGCAGCGCTCACCAAGCCTCAGAACAAATCGTCCATCCCGCAAGCAAGAATCGGGGTCAATTCAGTGAAAACGGCCAACTAGGCCGCGGATTTATTCGTTGATTTGTCTAGCGAAGCGCTGCGCTCATGAGAAAAATCTCGGACTTCTTCGTGGGCTTTTTTGGCTAGCGCCACCGCCTCACGCACATGAGGATGGGCAGGCTCAAGTGGCGTTACATTCGGATGCAACTGCACAATCTCGCGGTGCAAATCGCGAGAAACACGTTCTTCTTGTTTTTGCCAAGTCGCCTTAGCCTGTAAAAATATTTTCACCAGCTGTGCATCAAACTGCCGTCCCGAAAAATCCAATAGCTCTTGATGGGCCACTTCTTCAGGAAGACCTTTGCGGTAGGCCCGATCAGCGGTCATGGCATCAAAGGTGTCCGCAATCAAAATGATTCTTGCCGAAAGTGGAATCTGATCACCGCTCAAGCCGTGCCCATACCCCCTGCCATCGATTCGTTCATGGTGATGCCGAACTCCAGGAATCACATCTAGGACAAATTGGTTCATCATCAGCGGCTGCAAAATCTCCGCACTCTTTTCAGGGTGATCTTTCATCACCGCGTACTCTTCATCCGTTAGCTTTCCAGGTTTTAATAAGATCTGGTCTGGCACACCGACTTTGCCAATATCATGAAAGATGCCTGAGTACTCGACAACTTTCTGCTCGTAATCGCTTAGGCCGGCGGCGTGAGCGAGAAGCCGTGAATTCTTGCCGACGCGTAGACAGTGCCAGTAGGTCTCCACATCTTTCGCCTTCACTGTTTGCATAATGGCCTGAGCAGCAAACACCATCCACTCTGGCACATCACCTGATCGCATCCAGCCACTCCCTCTTTGCAAACAAATAAGCCCCTATTGCGTCATCTCCTAATCGGAAAAAACCCATACAAAATGAAGGAAAGTCGAAGGAGAATTCTCAATTCGAGACACTCCAAAGTCGTATATTGAAGGGTTAGCAAATCTTAACTGAAGCCAATGCCACGTGATTCTTCAATGCGAATCTGCGCAGAGAATTTTAGTACTAATCTCAACGGGCTTAACTGGGCAGTTCTGGCTTAGCCATTAGCCAACCGGAAAGCTTTGGCCATAGAAGCTTTTTTGCCTGAGGACCAACGACGGCCGCAACATGGCCCCCGCGAACTGTCACTGCCGTGACCTTCGCCGAGGAGCAAACCTCTTGCAAAGCATTGGCACTTGCGACGGGTACGATGTGATCTTTATCGGCAGTGAAAATCAAAATCGGACATTTGATATTTTCCAAACTCACATGGGAGGCGCCGATCACCAATTCGCCACGAATCAGTTTATTTTTCTGATAGAGATCACCGATGTATTTCTGATAAGCCCGTCCGGGAAACGCAATATTATCCCATGACCAAAATTCAAGAGCTGCATAAAAGTCTTGCTCATGCTGGCTAATCTCAGGCTGTGGCTTTAAAATTTTTGCGACCTGGGACAGAGGACGCATTCCCTGAAATGCCGACTGCATAAGCGCCGGAGGTACATTGCCAAGAGAGTCTGTCATAAGTTTCGGATTGAAATTTCGCGCATCGGTCCATTCGGCCAACATCCCTGCCTTGGAAAAATCAATAGGACCGAGCAAGTTTACAAGTCCCGAAATCTCTTCGGGATAAAGGGAAGCATAAATGCTGGCGAGTGTGCCGCCCATACAGTATCCAACCAACTTCACTTGCTCATGGCCAGAATGTAAACGAACTTTGCGAATGGTGCGTTTAAGAGTCGACTCAATCAGCGAATCAAATTCGATTTCGCGATCCTCGTCTGTAGGGCTACCCCAATCCAGCATATAAACATCAAGGCCATCCTTTAAAAGATGTTCCACCAGACTATAACCCTTGAGAAGGTCCAGAATATAAGCACGATTGATCAAGCTCGGAATGAGCAACACGGGCTCACGCACGACACGAGGTTGATTTGATTCATAATGGAGAAGTTTAGCCTTATTAAACTGAGCGATCTTCACAGATGGCGTTGGAGCAACAAGTTCGGTGAGATGGGGCCGCTCACTGGATTCTCGTGCCAAAAAATCTCGATAAATCTCCATGCCAATTTCAACGTAATCAAGACGCCTCATATCTTCTCCTGACAGATTTCATGCACTGCCCTTGAGCATTGCATTTGCGTTTTCCCTCGGTGGAAAAGCCCTTTGATTTGTTGCTGACGAACGTTTGCCAAATATATCCCGAAAAACGGCCAAGCCCAAAAAGGCGTGTCCGAAGAGAACACACCCAATGCCCGGCCGGCCCAATCAATGATCAAGCTTTTGGTGTGTTTTGTTGATTCGCCTTCTCAGCAGCATCAAAAACGATCTTCTTGTAGTCTTCCATGAGATTCATTGCATACTTCATGTTTTCTTGACCAATCTTCGCAGCCTGTTCCATTTGCACAGCAGCTTGCTCAAGACCTTTACGGCTCATCGCCATGGTTTGATCAGCTAGCGATTGAGCTGTTTTCATATTGAAAGAAACAACATCACCCAGAACCTGAGTCATTGTTTCCATTCCAACATACGGATTGGTAAATTTATTTGTTTTCTCTTGGTTTGCCATTTGAAACTCCTTCTGTAGATACATTTAGTCATCTGCGTGTCCTGTACTTTGATTTCAAGACATCACATCCCTATTTCGGAGTATTTAAAAAAAAGAAGCAAGGATTTTTTTGCATTTGCAGTAATTATTATTTTTGTTTTTGTTTAATGTAGGTATATCAGGTATTTATGGTTTTTGCAAAAGCAGCATTTCCTCCAGTCCCCCATCAAATGCCGACCCTTTGAATTTCTGGATTTTTAGATATCCCAAACATTTAGTCGTAAGGCCAGTTCCGCTGTCGCGAATAAGGCTCCTTAAAATGAAACAGCAAATTTCTACTTCTTCTTCAGTAACCGACGAGCTACCATTGAGGACTCTATCCGTTAACTGCGGAACAAGGAGCACAATGGAAAATCGCTGGCGCCTAGCTGAATGCCTCTCAATTCTATTTAGACCACGCTGTCGCACTTTTGGCGCCAAGCTAGATCTTAGAAAAAATCAAACCATTCAGACATCGAAACAATTCGATCAAAAATCCCAAACCTTTGTGAACCGTAGGCGCGAAATCGTCAAAGAGATGTCGACTCTCAACAACACACTTCGCATCATCAAAGAAATGATTTTCAATCGCCAAAAGGAGCGCGTACCGAAGCTCCCCTTGCCACAAATCCGCCCGAACCTCGACGAGTTTGTGGCCAGCAGTGAAAGCTTGAAATTTATTTGGCTTGGTCACTCCTCCTTTTTAATGCGCATTGAAGGTCAAACCTTTTTATTTGATCCGGTCTTTCATAGCGCAGCCCCTGTTGACTTTATGGTCAAACGTTTTCAACCTCCAGTCATTGCCTTAGAGAACATGCCAGAAATTGATTTTATTGTACTCTCCCATGATCATTACGATCACCTTGATGATCGCACGATGCTTCACTTCAAAGAATCTAAAGCTAGATTCATCACCCCTCTCGCGGTTGGAGAACACCTGCGAAGCTGGGGCATTCCCGCTGACCAAATCATCGAGCTCGACTGGTGGGAGAAACACCAGCAGGGTCCAATTTCATTTATCTGCACTCCGGCCCAACACTTCTCGGGGCGGAGGATTTTTTCACGCAACAAATCGCTCTGGTGCTCTTGGGTGATTTTATCCACTCAACATCGTGTGTTTTTCTCAGGCGACTCAGGATACGACATTCATTTTAAAGAAATTGGCCAAACCTATGGCCCATTCCATCTCACGTTCATGGAAAATGGCCAGTACAATAAACTCTGGCAACCGGTTCACATGCTTCCTGAAGAATCAGCACAAGCCCATATGGACCTTCGCGGTGAATACCTGATGCCCGTCCACTGGGGGATGTTCGAACTTTCTACCCACTCCTGGAGAGAGCCCGCGCAAAGAATTGCACGCTCAGCCAAAAATTTGGGATTGAAATTGATCACCCCACAAATCGGTGAATTGGTTGATTTAAAAAATCCACCACAAAATCACGAATGGTGGCTCACAGAGCAAGAATCGCTAAGCGATCCAACTTAATTTTCACTTGGTACTCGACCTTTTTACTGATCTTTTTTCAGCCTTAGCTCCCGCCATGGATGCTGTCGCCTTTTTGTTTTTGTCTTTTGCTTGATCTGCATCTTTACGGATGGTTTTTCGCTTCACCGTGGCGGCCATTTGCGGTGAAACATTTAATGAAGTCGCAGAAGAAGAAGCAAAAGATTCTTGAGGAGGAAGGTCTTGCTCCTCAAGCAAACTCACCTTCGATCGCAAAACTTCAAGTTCTCTTCGAAGAGCCTGCACATCCGCATCTGAAGATGTTGGCGCGCTGACATTCTCATTCTGACCCGCATCTTCTTCAGCTTCGGCACGAGAAGGACTTTGAGTTTGATCATTCCGCATTGCAGTTTGCCCACTAAACGGTGCCAACCACTGAGCCCCGAGCTGCGAGCTCAAATCCGATGCCCACTGCGACATCACCCCTGTCATTTTCTCACTCAAAAAAGGATTCTTCAACGTCGACATCCAACCGTCGGTCGGCAAAAAACTCTGATACAACTTCCCCATCTCTTTTTGTGATTGATTATAAAGATCTAGGCCTACTGAAAAATAGCGTTCAAGAAAATGCATCAAAGCCTGATCTTCGAAGCGAATCATGTCACGCAACATTTGAGTCGGCAAAAATCGAAATCGCCCCGACTCAAGCAGAATCTGCGCCATCACTTCAGAGGTAATATCCTGATCATTAACAGCATCAACAACTTCGAGATCGACACCGTCCTTGATCATATTTTTAATCTCTTCGAGCGTCACGTGCTTTGAAGCCGAGGTCGAATAGAATCGTCGATTCTCGTATTTTTTAATAACCACGCGTGAATTTTCTGGCACCCCTTTGGGTTTAAATAATTCCGCTACTTTTTTTTCGTCAACGAGAGAAAACAAGGTATTCACGGTCCAGCCTGATTTTTTCAATTTTTGTAAGAGTTCCTTAGGAGTTACACCATACTTTTGAGCCAACTCTTCAATTTTTATTCGGGCCATAAATTCATCTCCTCACACCAAACTCCACCTATCAAATTACGGGCCAAGCAACGGATCAGACAACTGGCCAAGCTGGCGGCAAATTGTCAAAAAATCTCGATAATCAAATTTTGTTTAATGCTCCAACCCATATAAACAAACTCTAGTGATTTGTCGCTTGATAAGCAGATTTTACTTTGAAATGATATGGCTTCGAAACACGAAAGTCGACTCGTATAAATGCAAAAAGGATTTTTCATGAACGAAACAAACAAAACTTTACATAAAAAAACCGAAGATATCAGTGGCACTGAGCCCAATCATACCGAAGCTAAAAAACCTGAGACCCAGAAAGCTGACGGGCGCGCGGAAACAAACGCCAAGACCGACGGGCACAACAAAACACACGACAAAGCGGAGACTCAGGGACACGCTCAAGGTGCCTCCGCAAAAAAACCGCTCCTTATTGACCAGCTTTTTTCTACCTGGGAAAAAAACACCTCAGCTTATTTTGAAAAGCTTTTACGCAACCCCAATATTCTTGAAACCCTTGGACAGGTGATGAATGCTGGATACAAGAATAAAATTTATGTCGACAAGACTCTACATGCCATGTGGAAAAATCTTGGTCTGCCAAACAAACGAGACCAAGAGCGCACTCTGCATCTACTCAATGAACTGCACAGTCGAATTCATGATTTAGAAGACCAACTCACTACACTTAAACAGAAAAATCATGAAGCCACTCCTAACGATCAGGTCTCTCGGTCCACGACAACAAAATCTGCGACACAAAAAGCGCAAACGATGAAATCAAACATAAAAACTCCCGAAGAAACTGCCGTAGAACTTGAGACCTCAGCAAATTCCACACGCATAAATAGCACTCGCACCAATTCAACTCGCTCAAATGCCTAAGGGATGGGCCTTGGTGCCCACCTGCAGACACTGAGCGTTTTACAAAGGACAAGAAGATGTTCGGACTATTTGAAAACGCCAATCACCTGAGTCAGAATCTAAAATTCGTCCCACGCCTGCGCAAACTTCAACTCGCGCCTAGTGATCATGCCGTCGTCTTTCGCGAGAATAAAACAGCTCTATGGAGATATTCAAAAAAATATACAATGAAGTCCGCACTTGATTCCTCACGCAAAACCAATCCACCCAAACAAAATCCGATTCCGATTCTCATTGTCCCCTCACTCATCAATCGTCATTACATTCTTGATCTCTTGCCTGAAAAAAGTTTGATCGCTTATTTGCGAGATCAGAATTTACAAACCTATCTTCTCAACTGGGGCACGCCAGGAGATGAGGATCGAGATCTCGGACTGAAAGAGTACGTCAATCGTTACCTGCATCGCGCCGTCGAAAAGACCTGCCGTGATGCCGGCTCTGATCAAGTTCTTCTTTTAGGACACTGTTTAGGAGGCACGCTCACAACACTCTATACGGCACTTAATCCAAAATATGTGGCAGGTCTGGCCAACATCACGGCCCCAATCAACTTTCATAATTCAAGCCTTTTGAGTAAATGGTGCCAAGCTCAATCGTTTGATCTCAATTTGCTACTCGAAGCCCAAGGAAATATGCCCTGGGCCGTTTTGCAGTCGACCTTTCTCTCGCAGCGACCGACGACCAACACCTCAAAGTGGATTCAGTTTTCTAAGAAAATCAATGATCCAGAATTTGTCGATAGTTTTTTAGCTCTCGAAGTCTGGAGCAATGACAATGTTTCTTTTGCAGGAAAATGCTATCAAGAAATCATCAACTTGTTTTATAAAAACAATAGCCTTGTCAAAAATGAATTTATGTTTCATGGCCAAAAAGTGGCTCTGAAAAATATCACGGCGCCTGTCTTAAATGTGTCGACCAGTGAGGACCACATTGTCCCATTGGACGCGACGCAAGTTTTAACAAAGCTAACTAGTTCGAAAGATACGACAGATATAGTTGTAAGCGGAGGGCATGTCGGAGGAATCGTAGGAAAACACGCCAGAAAGACTCTATGGCCTGAACTTGCGCTATGGCTGGCAAAGCAACAACCTAGCGATCTCCAGACGCCTTCTTATTTTGCACAGCCCAGTAGCTTCGATCATAAAGGTCAAGAGCCTCATCCCACTCTCGATCAGTGATGACCTCTGAGAGTTTCTTCATTTTGGACTCGGCAGAAAGACGATCATCTAAAAGAACCCGAGCAAAACTTGGATGTTCGTCAAAGTTAGGCGCCAACTCAAACATCAAAGCCACAAATCCGGCGATATCGGCTATGGTGTTTAGGCTGTAACGACGAGCCTTAGTTATGCACTTGGTGATACGCTCTTCGAGAACTTCTTTTTCTAAATATTGCACACTTTTTGCGTGATAATTTCTGAGGTGCCAGTAAATGATTTTCACTAAATCCTGATCGATCGCATCCGAGCATGACTGCAGCTGCGAAGCACTCAACGACAGGAGACATTCTTCTGGAGATGGCATTTGTTTCACCGATGTATTCTTCAACAAGACCACATCAATGGAATCAAGATTTGGTAAGCCCAGTAGTTCGATTGGACCCAAGAATGTTTGAACTTCTTTTTCATTCCAGGTCCTCAATAGAACCTCTATCACGGCCGCATCATGGAACCTCAAGAAATAAGGATTTTGATCTGGCCCTCGAGCAATGACAAACTTTTGAAAATGACTGACAAGAGAATTGAAATCGAAACTTGAAACAACAAATATTCCCCAACGTTCAGTGGGCAAGGTGTCCAACAACCACAACAAACCTGGCTCATTGAGTTGGACAAGATGAGGAGGCTCATAGGTGACTCGCTCCCAAGCAATCATCTCGTAAAAAACTGGATCGGTGTCTTTGAACTCAAGTTGCTTCTTCAGAAGAGCAACCGGAATTTCAAAAAATGGATCTAGAAGCGCAAAGAGCTTTCCCTGCTTCATGAGATCGAAGAGTTGCTCTCGATTTGAATTTCGCATGGGTCTTAACATTTCATTCATTGTCTTTCTCTTCGGTCAGGTCGAGCTCCCACTAAAATACCAAAGTCTAGATATCAGCGCCCAACACTTAGGCAAAATCAACCGCAAGGCTCTATAATTCAGTACTCACAACGGTTTGCAGGCAGGTCTAGTTTGGGATTAAATTTCTGTGAATAGAAATTCTCGAAAACGTCACATTTAATCCCCGACGCTTTTCGTGATTTGTTCAAAACAAAGCCCACACCCAGTCCGAATTCGCCAACAACTCTTATTCAGTTTTAGCCAAACTGATCTGCTCTCTGGAGAGCCCACTCCACCTGACGTCTCAGAATGATCAATATTTCTTGATCACCTATGGTGGATACGGTTAAATATGAGCATGCCGAACAAAAAAAACCTGCCCCGTGTTCTTGCTGTTGCGCCATTTTTGACCTTTGCCATGTCGCTAGGCCTCGTATTCACCCTACGATCAACAGCTGCGGCCACTAGCGAGAGCCAAGCTGCCAACAATACAAAGTCTGAGGCCAGCAAGAGTGATTCAGCCAAACCATCCATCGAGACATCTGCGGAATTGAATGAGCAAATCGCACAACTCTGCCTGAAAAACAGCCAAGTTCTTGCTCAAAGTGCCCCGAAAGATCTTACGTCTGTAAACCTACACTCTCCCAAGAGTGTTGCTTCATCAATGAATTGGAAAGAGCTATGCTCTGAAGCCAAAGTTTTAAGTGCCTGCCGAAGCTCAGAGCAAACTCCGATCTACCACTTTGAAAAATCAGCAAACAAGACCAGCAAATCACCGCAAAAAATCTTGGTCTTTTCGCTCATTCATGGCGACGAACCCGAGAGTGGCTCGGTGACCTTTTCGTGGATTGAGCGACTCAATCGCATCGACACCCGTAACAACTGGCGAGTGATTCCGGTACTTAACCCAGATGGCTGGAAATTAAAAACACGCACCAACGCCCATGGAGTTGACGTCAATCGGAATTTTCCAAGCAAAGATTGGAATGACTTAGCACAGACCTACTGGAAAACCAAAGCACAACAAAATGCTCGGCGTTTCCCTGGGGAGAAGTCAGCAAGCGAACCAGAAACACTCTGTGCGATGAACCATATCGAAGACTTTAAACCAGATTTCATCATTTCAATTCATACGCCTCTTGGCGTTCTCGATTTCGATGGACCAAGAGTTCCATCACCAACTCTTTCACCGCTCCCCTGGGTCGCTTTAGGAAATTTTCCGGGCAGCCTTGGGCGCTACATGTGGATGGATCGCAAAGTTCCCGTTCTCACTGTTGAGCTTTCACAAAAAATGAATGCATCAAAGAAACTCGAAGATTTTGATCGCATTCAAGACTTGTCTGGAACCGTGGCCTTGCAAGCCGAAAAACTTTTGAATAAAAATAGCAAATCAATAAGCCAAGCACGTGGTGAAAATGCTTTGCCAGAAAATTCAAGCGTAAAGAATTAGACAAAAAATTTTAAATTTTTTGCTCACAAGTTTGGCGCTATTTCGAAAATCAATTTGAAAATCTCAAACTGATTTGATTTGTTTTTTGTCGCTTGCCTGCCCTATTTTGAAACAATCTGTGTCTTACTTTTAGAATCAATTCAAAAAAACTGTCTGAACGTCAAGCTGTAGCCAATTGTGACCGAACAGGTAAGGGAGTCTAACAATCACGTCTTGGTGATGACTGCGGGTCGTTTGTTCAGTGTGTGCAGTAGCTGCACACCGGAGGCTTGGTCTATGGGATCAAAAATCAATTTCTCAATCTCTTTGCTTGTCGCACTTTCGCTGCTCAC
>CAYONZ010000034.1:0-36076 GCA_964405465.1 uncultured Bdellovibrionales bacterium
CAAGTCTATTTTTTTGAGTTGGGAAATTTTTATTTTAAAAGTCTCTTGCAAAGCTGTTTTGAAAGCGCATTCGATTGTGTTTTGCAGTCGAGCAGAAAGAAATCAGCTCGGTCTTCTGGAAACAAAGATAGATCAGCTAGGCGGGCTTCATTTGGTGAAGCCAAAGGCTTGTGAAAACTGGCAATATTTCTTGTGGCAAGGTGTCCAAAGGACATCAACAAAAATGCCAAAAGCACGGTTTTGCTTAATATAAAAGAATGAATTGCCGCCATGGCTCATCATTGCGTGACGACCCCCTTTGAGGTCAAACAATTTGTGTCTAATTCTCATTTTTCTAGGGTGTGTGGCCAGAGTGAATATTCTTAGATCCTGAGTTGTGAATTATTTAGCTTGCCATTAGGTGCTCGAACATCTGAAGCGGTTCGTGGCATCGATTTTGGCTTCAACTCTGGCATTGTTTCCGGCAAAGAACCTGGCATAGACAGTGGGCTTGGGGCGACCTCAAGTGATGTTTCTCCTGAACGCGCAAACAAAAGTTGATAGTCAAAGGAAAGTGAAACGGGTTCAGGAGTGGACTCGATCCAAAAGACCACAAGGCCTTTTGCCCGCAGCTCTTCAACTCCCTGAATGAATTTTTGAAATTCGTAGTCGTTGGTAAAAACTTGACGGGGTTCCTCTAGTAGCAAGATCTGCGTTTCGGTTCTTAAGAGTGCTCGAGCGATTTGGAGTTTTTGTTGATCATTTTCGGAGAGAGGCGAGCCGTTTTCTGAAATTGTGGTTTCAAGTTTTTCGGGCAGATCGTGTATCTTTTCGTATAGGCTGACGATCTCTAAGCAATGGGCGACCTGCTCCTCAGAAAAATTTTCTCGAGTTAATTTAGAGTTCCCCAATAGGAGATTATCAATAATTTGTCCGTCAACAAAATAGGGGTGATGGTCTGTAACCGTCACCATTTGGCGAAGCCGATGTAGTCTGTTCTTGTTGATCGATGTGCGGCCTATTGAAATATGTCCATCTATCGGATCTTGTAGTCGAGTTAAGAGCTGTCGGAGGAGTTCGCGGCCCTGGTGTGTGGGATCGATCACCTGAATAAGCTGATGGGGAGCGAAGGTGGCAGAGAAGTTTTGCAGTTGAATTCGACCATCTCCTTCTGATGTCACATTGTGAAAAATTAAATTTCGAGCATCTGGAAAGGGGAGGCTAGCTTGGGCCTGCTCACCCTCGGACTCCTGATGCTCCTCGAGATTTTGCTTCGAAAAATGGTAATACCGAAGCCCTGTGGAGAAATTTTCAATTGCCAGTGGCAGTGCTAAAAATAACGATTTGCTTCTGAGCAGTAAGATGAGTGTAGCAACGGAGTACGAGCAGAGTTGGGACAACGTCAGATGATTCTGAATTGAGGAATAAAATGCCAACGAGAAAATTGAAAGTAGAGCAAGTGGGTTCAATAATTGTTCAAATGAATGAAATAAATTGGATTTAAACCGTTGTTGTTCAAATCGCTTCGACTCATTGGTTAAAGTTGAAAAAAGCTGCTGTTCTGTGGAGTCTTCTAAGCAAAGTTCCTTTATCGCTTCAATTTGGCTGAGTGTTCGCTGTAACTTTTTGGTCGAGCCACCGAAAGGACTGGGGTGGTGGTTGTCGATGAAATCTAGGGCGAGGTGCTTTTGCTGAAAACGATAAACTGTGAGTCCACTCCACACGAGTAGCCATGCGCCAATGAGGCCAAGCACTCCAGTTTGTTGTTTGAGGAAAAGAAATGTGAGAGCGGTGAGGAGCGGAATATCAAAAGAAAAAAAACGAAACAGAAATGCAAGGCTATGTGAAAAATGGCGAATTTCTTTGAGGAGCCAGTTGAGCTTACTCTGGTCTTTCAGATTCATGAATTGCAGTTTTTGATGAAGCACTTGATGAATAAGATTCTTTTGGAAATCGGCAACGATTGTTATCGTATGTCGGTGGACCTGCCTTTGCACTTGAGTGAATACAGCTAAAATTGCCGTGGCCACAGCAAGTAGTAATAGGGCACCAAGGCTTTGATACGCTGTCGATCCAGAGTCTTTGAAAAAATAGAAGTCCAAAATGGGCTGAATCAACCATGTCATCGAAGCAACTGAGACCACAAACAAAAGATTTTTAAAAATCGAGGCGATGAACTCGAGACTGTTTTTCTTTAGCAGTACTTTCAGAATCTCCAAACTTTTTTTTCTTGGGTCTTGTTCGGAGGTTTTAGTCAATGGCGTCTCGGACACAATCATCTTTCTCATACTTTAATAAAATAGATTAAATTTCCGGGTAAACACGATTTGTGTAGGCCCCGAGCTCTCACTTTAGACCATGTCTTTTCTATTCGACAAGATCAGAATTTCAGTGATTTGATTCGAAAAAGGTGCTGTCATAGATAATGTGGCGTAATTACAAGGAATTACGCTTCTCATGATGTTTTTTAGACTTTGGAGATCTTGCAGATGGTAGGCAAAACTGCGTCTGAAAATGCAGATGAAACGTGCTCATTCCGCCAGTTTGTTCCAGAGAGGCAGGGGGAACGGTGGTGATCGATCCTAAGTCCAAGCGGTACGCCGTTCTTTTGTTGGTTGTGCTAACCTGTGTAAACCTGTTGAACTATCTTGATCGGTATATTTTTTCGGCGCTTTTGCCTGCCATTCAAAAAGATCTGCATTTTTCAGACACGCAGATGGGTGTATTGGGGTCTGGTTTTGTGTTTGCGTATCTTTTGACGTCACCGTTTTTTGGGGTGATTGGTGATCGCTTGCGCCGATTCCCGATGATGATCGGAGGCATTGTGGTGTGGAGTGTGGCCACTGCTTTTTCGGGCATTTCTAGAACGTTTAGTTCCCAGCTTTTTACACGCGTCGTAGTTGGCGTTGGTGAGGCCGGGTACACCGTACTCGTTCCCAGTGTGCTTGTTGACGTTTTTAAGCCTCGCCATCGTGGGTTGGTATTTGCGATTTATTCTGGTGCAATTCCTGTTGGAGCGGCACTCGGGTTTGTTCTTGGAGGAATTCTTGAATCACGAGTCGGCTGGAGTCGCTCATTTTTTATAGTTGGAATTCCAGGGGTTCTTTTGGCGCTAGCTCTCCTGTTTTTTCGTGAACCAGTGCGAGGGGTTTTGGACGGTGACAACACTGGCCTGATGAAGCATCCGGCTTGGGATTTTCGCTCTCTTTATCACAATAAACCATATTTATTTACAGTATTCGGCTATACCGCTTACACCTTTGTGGTTGGAGGAATGGCTTTTTGGATGCCAACTTATCTAGTTCGTTTTTTTGATGTTTCGTTGCAAAAAGCAAATTTAGTATTTGGCGGAGTCACTGTGGTGGGAGGTTTTTTAGGTACCTTTTTGGGCGGTACTCTAGCTGATTTTTGGGAGACAAAATCAGGTAACGGTTATATGAAAGTTTGTGCGCTAGCCATGCTGTTTTCGGCTCCATTGTATGGCATTGCTCTCTGCATTTCGGATTTCAATGTCTTTATTGTGGTGTTTCTCTTTCTCGAAATTCTGCTTTTTATGTGTATCAGTCCCCTGGATGCTGCAATTATGAGTTTTGTCGAGCCAGGTTTTCGTGCAACAGCATCGGCCATGACGGTTTTTTTAATTCACTTTTTGGGTGATGGAATTTCGCGGGGTCTGGTGGGGCGCCTTTCAGACATCACAGGTAGTCTTCGCACGGGTATGATTATTTTTCCTTGGGTTTTGATGGTTGCTTTTGCATTGTGGTTGTGGGGCCTGGTGGAGCATTGGCACGGATTGCCCTGGCCTGATGCTGCTGGTGAACCTTTGGGCGAAGACTCAGTTAGTCTGCTGAGAAAAAACCTTCCGTTAAGCCAAGCTCATCGTGGTTTTTGGAGTGAAGGAATTCAAGAGAACACACTGGATGCTTTTCGTGCTGCCGTCGCCCGCGGAGCAAAGATGATAGAGCTTGATGTTCGATTGGCTGCCAACGGTGAGGTCGTGGTGGTCCACGATACAAACCTTCTCCGTGTGGTGGGGCAACCATTAGAGGTGGCTGACCTTTTGCCTGAGGAGTTGTCGAGTCGGGCGCGGGTTCCACTGTTGGTTACGGTTCTTCGTGAACTAGGGGCAAAGGTGTTTTTCAATATTGAAATAAAAAGTGAAACGGTAAAAACAGTTACTTCTGGTTATGCGATAGAGGGTCAGGTGGTAAAGGCGATTCGCGAGGCCGGATGTGAAAGGCGTGTTTTGGTGTCGAGTTTCAATCCGATGGTGCTGTTTCGGATTTCAAAAATTTCTCAATTGATACCGAGAGCCTTGTTGGTTTCCAACGAGCAACATCCGAAAAATAAAACCTATTTGCGCCGAACCTGGTTGGGGTGGCTGGCAAGGCCCCATCTCTTGCACTGCGACCACACGATGTTGACTCCGAAACGATTGGAGTCTTTGCGGCGTCGAAAGATTTTAGTCGTGGCTTGGACGGTCAATGACATGGCCAGAGCACAGGAGCTTCTGGCTGAAGGGGTATCTAGTGTCATTTCGGATCGGCCTGAGATCTTTGCAAATACATTTCTCAATCGATAAGTTTGGTTTTTACAGAGTGGGCATTCGAAGCGTGAGTTGCAAAAGTTTGTCCAATGAGCGTACAAGTGCCGAACTCATCGATTCGGAGACGCGATCGAGAAATTTCTTTTTTGCTGCGTACTTAATTTTATAAACGTTTTTTGTTTGTGTGAGCTGCATAAGGTAATCGTCACTTGTTTGTATTTGATCAATTAAGCCGAGGTCTACAGCTTGATGGCCATACCAGTATTCTCCTGTTGCGACTTTTGCGAGATTGAGCGATTCGCGATTTCTTTTGACATGGTCTTTGAAGAGCTCATGCGTATCTTGAATCTGTTCGGTAAATTTTTTCAGTCCATCTTCAGTAATCTTTGTGAACATGCCTATTGTTCGCTTGTATTCTCCAGCTGTTATTTCTCGATAATCGATGTCGTGTTTGTCTAGGACTTTGTGAAAATTTGGAACTTGTGCGACAACGCCAATTGATCCAACAATCGCAAATGGTGCTGCCAAAATTTTATTTGCCACACAGGCCATCATGTAACCTCCGCTGGCTGCTACTTTATCAACACAGGCCGTAAGTGGGATATGGCGATCACGCAAACGTTGAAGTTGCGAAGCCGCAAGGCCATAGTGGGTGACCATTCCCCCTGGGCTTTCTAAGCGTACAACAACCTCGTCATTGTTTTCGAGAATGGTCAGAAGGGCCGTGATCTCCTGGCGAAGTGACTCGACGGCTGAGGCTCTTAGATCTCCGTCGAAATCGAGTACATAGGCGTTGGGTTTTTTGTCAGTTGCACCTTTTTTGCTGTTTTTTTCTGCAGCTTTTTTTTCGGCCTTGGTTTTCTTTAATTCACTTTTGAATTCTTTTTTTTCAAGAGTAAATTCCTGGAGAACTTGTCGATAGTGAGTGATTTCGTCGTTGAGGAGTTCAATTGAAAGTGTTCCTGTTGGTGCTTTTCTTGTCGACACAAGCAAAAATGTGAGAAGCAGAAGTATCCCGGCGATAAGCAAAAAAACCGTGAGCCCTTTGAGGGAAAAGAGCAATAGAGGATGAAGAATATCTTGCATGATTGAGTCTTTCTAAAAACTTCGGTTTGTTAATACTGTGTTTGCAATTGCCCCTTAGCTATCTCAAATTGAGATTGCCTATGGAGAATCGACAAAAAGTCTGCCTCTTTTTGAGAATTCAGTCATCTGAATTATTGTCGTTCCGATAAGTTGGTATGGCTAAGTCGCTGAATTTCAAATTTATTTTCTTACTTGTGAGTGGTCTGCTGTCTTCGGGATTGACAAATGCAGATGTCGTCTATTCTGGGCAAAACGCAGAGTTCGAATTGAAACAGCAGTCGGATCGTGTTCGTGACCTTGCTGCTCATTTGGAAGCGAAGCAAAAACGAGAGGTTCCTGTTGCAGAGGCCGAGGCCATCAAGCGCGAACGAGAGCGTCGAATGCAAGTTGAGGAGAGTGCACGTCTCGACTTCATTAAAACGCGTCATCCCTATGACATGTATGAGGTCGATGCTCGTGAACGAAAACTTGAGTTTGAGCTTGCTGAAGAGAGAGAAAGAGCGGACAAGGATCGGCAAGAATTCATTCGCAAGCGAAGTGAATTTGTACAGCGAATGAAAACGGCTCCGCAGATCGATGAAGCAAAAGAATTTGATGTGAGGTCGGTGGCTCGATGATAGCGCAAGACTCGTTGAGCATGGCATTTGTACTCTTGGTGGTGTTTCAGTTGAAACACTTCCTGGCTGACTATCCATTGCAACGACCTTACATGTTAGGCAAAGCTCAGGAGGGTTGGGGTTTTGTTTGGCCATTGATAGCACATTGTTTGGTGCATAGTAGTTTAACGCTGATAGTGCTCTTGATATGTTCACGTCTGGATCTTTGGTGGCTGGCTTTGGTTGATTTCACCGTTCACTTTATTATGGATCGAATAAAATCGGGCCCCAATTTTTTGGGACGTTATCGGGATAGAAATACGGCGGCCTATTGGAATTCGTTTGGATTTGATCAAATGGTACATCATCTCACTCATATTTATATTGTTTGGGAAATTATCCGCACTCGCATTTAATTTGACTGAGGCCTATTCTGCAGGTCGAGAATTGGGCCTCGCGCTTTTTTCGTGAAAAGAAATACCTCGACAGCAGTTTTGAACTCCATGATAATTTGAACGAGTAGATGCTTATTTAGACAATGAAGTTTCTGGTTTGAATTGATTTTGCAAAGGGAGTTTTATCATGTTTGGTGGAGTTAAGAATCAATTGCGCTCGGTTATTGAGTGGAGCAATCCTGAGTCAGATGTGCTTTTTCAAAAATGGAGTTCGAACGCTGATGAAATTAAAAACGCGTCAAAATTAATTGTGTCTCCAGGGCAGGGTTGCATATTTGTCTACGAAGGCAAGGTTCAGGGTGTTTATACGCAGCCAGGTATGGTTGAGCTCCGCACGGCCAATATTCCCTTTTGGACCACGATCACCAAGGTGATGCAAGCTTTTGTAAGTGAACACAAAGTGGGGCTGTACTTTTTTAAACAAACACAACTGGTAGATTTGAAGTGGGGTACGCCAAGTGTGGTAAAGTATGAAGATCCAAAGTACAAGTTTCCAGTTGGCTTGCGCGCTTTCGGAAATTTTTCTTTGCAGCTTTCTCAACCGGAGGGTTTTTTTCAAAATATAGCGGGAGTTCGTGATGCGTATTCGGTAAATGAACTGCGCCAGGTTTTGGGCTCAAGAATCGTCCAGCCGATGGCGGACCTATTCGCACAATCAAAATTGACCTATACCGAAATCGATTCGCATCGAAATGAATTGGCGCAACAGTTGACAAGTCAACTCGGGATGGAGTTTCAAAAACTGGGATTTACCCTTACGGATTTTCGTATTGAAGGCACTTCGTTTGATGAAGACACGATGAAAAGAATCAATCGAATTGCCGACATGTCTGCCGAGGCTCAAGCGGCACAATCTGCGGGAGTGTCTTATGCGCAAATGCAGCAGTTGGAAGCTATGAAAGAGGCGGCCAAAAATCCAGGAGGCGCAGGGATGATGATGGGGATGGGGGTTGGTGTGAATCTGGGCCAACAAATGGGTGGAGTTATAGCTGGCGCTCAAAATACGGAGGATCCAGCAATAAAGTTGAAAAAACTCAAAGAGCTTTTTGAGCAAGGCTTGATCACCCAGGAAGAGTTTGAGGGAAAGAAAAAAGAAGTTCTGTCGCGGTTCTAATTGATGTTGAAACCCATGAGAAAAGAAAAGCAAATGCAAGATGCCGGATTGGGCTGTCGCGTGAAGGCTCGGATTCGCGCAAGTATGCGATATTTGAGCATGGCTGACAGAGGTCATGCACGAGCAGGTTTGGTTCTTTTTTTTGCATTGGTCTTTGTTGCGGTCGAAACCTGGGCTCGCGCCGGTGGTGCGGGTGGCGGGCATGGTGGTGGCGGCGGCCACAGTGGCGGAGGAAGTCACGGTGGAGGAAGCTATAGCGGCGGTGGCGGTGATGCCAACGGTCTCATCTTTCTGTTTAGATTGATCTTCAATATGGTTGTGGTTCTTTTGAGGATGGGGCCTGTTGGGTGGGTGATTCTTTTGGCCTTGGTCGCTTTTGTGGTGATGGTGTTTCGTCTGTTTACGAGAAGTTCTGGTGATCAGCCTGGTCTTGATCAAGAAATAAACTTTAGTTCAGTGCAGTTGGCATCAATGGCTTCACCTGTACACGACGAATTTCGGCAGAAAATCACCAAGGCATTTTTAACTGTGCAGGCTGCTTGGTCGCAGCAGCGTCTTGATTTGATGCGGAGATTTATTTCTGATGGAGTCTATCAACGGTTTCATGCGCAATTCACCATGATGCAGATGTTGAAGCAAAAAAACTTGATCACCGATGTAGAGGTGGAACGAATCGAAATCGTAAAGAGATTTGAGGAGGGCGTGTATGAGTGTCTTGACGTGCGAATTGTGGCCAGTGCGAATGATCAGTTTATCTGTGAGACTGATCCAGAGCTAAATAGCCCTGGAGGGCGAGAACGTTTTGTTGAATATTGGTCTTTCTTACGACGCAAGGATCATCGCCCATCTACCGATTTGTATAGTTCCGAGCATTGTCCGCAGTGCTCCGCTCCCTTGGATAGTAAATTGATCGAATCTGCGCGTTGCCCTTATTGCTCAAGCTATTTGAATAGTGGTGAATTTGATTGGGTGTTGAGTGAAATCACGCAGGAGCAGGACTATATTCAGGAGATACAAGTTCTTGACGGAACAGACGGCCTAAATGATTCGGGCTTCGGCGATAGAGTTGGTGGACAACTTTCTGCTCAGGTCCGTCAGGCATTGCCGTCTTTTTCAAAACTTCAACTTGAAGACAAAACGAGCAATGCGTTCATGCAGGTGCTTATTGCCAAAGCTTTGCGGGCGCCGGCACCCTTGCAGCGTTTTTGTTCGGCTGAATTGTTTGCGAAATTTAGTGAACAATTGGCTAGAGGTGTATTTGTTTACGACCGATTGTATCTCAATGCCGTCGATACCACGTCGGTCAATATTGAAGGCGAATTTGTGAGTGCTAAAGTTTTGGTGACTTACACCTATCATCGTGTGGAACAGGCCTCTTCTGGCGAATTTATAAGTCGCGAGTCTGGTTTTATAACCGAACGGAAGGTATTGACTATGCGATGTCGGCCCTCGATTGCGATGGCAAAAGGTTCGATTTACGCAGGTTGTTGCCCGAGTTGTGGCGCTCCACAGGCGAGTAGCCTAAATCATCTTTGCACGCATTGTGGGGCGGCTTTGAACGATCCAACCCATGAATGGATACTGTTTGCACTTGATGCTCTGGAATAAGATCACTTCAGAAGAATGCTAGGAAGGCGTTTATTTTTTTTAGGATGACTTCATTGATGAGCTATCGATGGTTTCTTGAAATTTCTTTTTTAAGTTATCGAGGCGGATGTTGCGGAGTTCTTCTTCAGATGGCTTGTCCCAATCGTGAATGATCTCATAGATTCTGACAAAGTTAATAAATACCATTCCCGGCGCGGGAAAAATAGGCAGGCGGCTTGCGAGTTTGGTTAAAGCCGGAGTGGCGTGGCCATAGCGAAAAAAATGGAGTAGATTTTTTGTTTGTCCCTGAAGGCCTTCAAGTTCTCCTGTTGGGTCTAGAGTGTAGCGAAAATCAAAATAAAAGCCAACGGGGATCGTGTCTTCTTTGAGCCAAAGATTTTTTGGTAACGGATCATTTAAGGCGGTAATGGTGGTTGCGAGAGCGAGACTTTGTAAAACGGCATCTGTGCCCCGCACTCGTATCGTGTTTCCTGTAAGTTGGCCCTTATGGTTGATTTGCGCCTCAACATAAATCAAGCCAGCAAGTCTTGCATTCACCATGTCTGGAGGAAATGTGAGCTTGCTTTCGATTCTATTCCAAATCTCTTGATAAAAACTTTGGGTTTCTAAAACTTCGTTTAATCCCATCGAGTTCATTCGTCCCAAGACTTCAGTTTTTGCATTTCCCCAGTTTTCAATTTGAGCATCGCCTCGGCCGATCGTCATTGCCTGTTCAAGAAGTTTGGACTTTTTCCAGGATTTGTCTGGCAAAAATTTGTCAGCCAAAAATAGATCTCCTGATTCAATTGGTATTCCCTGTTGGATCGGGTTGAGCGCTTTCGCTGTGGATTGCATTCGACCCTTGGTGCTGGTGTTGTTGGGGGTGGATTTGACTCCACCTTGGGGGTGAGCCTTTTGTGCGAGAGAGATTGCTGGTGAAAGTTTCATCGTTGGGGGCGGGCTGAACTCTAAAACGAGGGGTGAACTTTTCTGAAAGTTCAGATCTTGGAGTTTGGAAAAATAGAAAATGCCCACGCCAAGTAGAATATGTAATGCGAGGGAAATGCTGATGGCGAAGGTGTGCGACGAGTTTTTGAAAACCAAGATTTGATTTTTGTTTGCCATCATGGATGCAGTTTTAGGAAACCAATAGCATCTGTCAAGAAAATGGTGAGCGAGTTCGCTATATGCTGGCGACCGGTGCCCCAGAGAGACTCTCCTTTGCCCTTTGCATAAAGTCACCTTTGATTATGAAAGGGATTGTTGAAGTGATTGTGAAATCGATTATGGAAGCACAAAGTTGCCAATTGGATTTCAGTCTTGACCTTTTTGTTTTCAAATCATCTAGTTGTAGACTGACTTGAACGAGGAGATCATAATGGGAAATCAAAATCACCATGTGGATAGAAATGCAAAGTGTATGTTGGAAAACCATCGACTTCGAAATTGCTTGAAGAACAGTGGAAATGCTTTGCTGAAGATACGAGGCTCGGTGCTCTTGCTCAGCCTATTGTTGAATCTTTTTTTTGGGCGAAACTTAGCATGGGCAGGGGAAGAGGGCGTCGCAGTTCATGGTTATGCGGATGTTTTAAGTGGAACCTCATCAGACAGCACTCCAGAAACTCAGCGTTTGCGTGGTCTTTCTTTAGGCAATATCGATCTTGTGTTTGCGCCTCAGTTTCAAGGTAAAACCAGGGCGTTCGCAGAGATTGTTTATGAGCCAACAGCGGCAACTGGCGAAATGAAAGTTGATCTGGAACGTGCGCAGTTGGGTTATGCCTTTGGCGGGCTGACAGCTTGGGCCGGGAGATTTCAAACTCCGCTCGGTTATTGGAACACTTTGTCTGGTCATGGTGGCGAAGAACAGTTGACGATTTTGCGTCCGCGTTTTCTGGATTTTTCTGATCGCGGTGGTGTCATGCCTGTGCGCACAGTTGGTATTTGGGCGCATGGAGCAGAGCATGTGGGCGAAGCTGGAAAGTTTATCTATGATTTGTTTGCAACTAATGGCGCGCGTATTACGGGTTATGATTCGACAACGTCGCCTGCGACCCTTGGCTCTCTTGATGACAACCTTTCTAAGAGTGATAGTTCAGGATTATTTGGTGGCGCCCTGGCATTTGATTTTGAACAGCCTGGCTTATCGGGGTTGCGTCTTGGTGTGCATGCCGTGGGTGGTACGGTGCGGGCCTACTCTTCGTCTACATATGCAGCCAGTTCATCAACAGAAAATGTGCGAACGATGCTCACTGGCGGCTATCTTTTTTATGATAATGAGTCCGTGCGAATTTTAGGTGAATTCTATAATTATTTAAATGCTGATATCACAGATCCACTTGCCACTGTTGAACACAAAAGTTGGGCTTATTTGGCTTTGGTTTCTTACGACTTTGGAAAGTATGTTCCGTACTTGATGTTTGAAAAGTCCAATTTGGATTTTTCAGATCCCTATTTTTTTTCGCAAGCCAATTCGGCTTCGTACGAACGAACCACTGTCGGAATTCGGTATGATTACGAGCAACAAGGTTGTGTAAAAATTCAGAGGGTTGAGACTAGTCAAGGGGCGCCAAGCGCACAGTATTTTAGTGCTTGGATGGGGCAAGTGGCGGTGCGATTTTAAGCGTCATTTCAAAATTCTAATCGATGACTTGAGCGCGTAGCGGGCGGATGAAAGGTCGAGACGTGCTGCGTGATGCAGTTTTTTGTTTACAGCTCAAAAGCCTCGTCTTAGCCTTTTTCAAATTAATTTTATTTAATTAATTTTATTTAATTAAATTCTATTTTGAGCAGCGAGATGAGTTTTGCGAAGCTTGTGATTGCAGCATTAGAATTTTCAAACATAAAGGAGAACAGCATGAATAAGTTCACGGCAATTGCAGTATTGAGTTTAGTGGTTTCAGGTTCGGCGTTTGCTGGACGGGGAGAATTGACATTGCCTGCAAATAAATCTTCGGCCCCTGCGCCTGAGCTTCATCTGAAACAGTATTTGATGATGCCTACTTACCGAGCTATTGGCGGGATTGTGCGATCTAACTTTATTGGTGATAGACTGCCTTCGGATTTTACTACAGGCTTTGTTGGTGGTGTGTTGGCAGATATCAAGGTGAATGGTCCGACCGAATTAGAAACAGGTCTATTGTTTTCGCAATTCGGTGGACGGAGACCTGATGCGGAAACAGGTGTAACCACGTCCGCGACCGTGAGTTTTTTGGCATTACCTATATTGGCAAAACAGAATCTAGATCTATACAACCAACAGGCTTTCATTAAGGGTGGAGTGGTAGCCATGACTCGATTGAATGCCACTGGGCGTGTCGCATTTTATGGTAAAGAAGCCTCTGGAGATATCTCCAATCTTGTTCGGCAAGAATCGGTCAACGCTGAAATTGGCGCTGGATTGAAACTTCCTGTTACCAATGGAACCTTTACCGCTGAGGCGACTTATGACCTTGGCTTGAGCAACACAGCGGTCCAAGGGAAGTCAATTTACAACCAGGCCTTCGCGCTTTCGACTGGATTTTTATTTTAAGAAATTGCATTTGAGTTTCCTTAAACTTTGGAGCTTCGCCCGGTCGAAGCTCCGTCTTGCACAAGGTAAATAGATGTGGTCAGTCTTGAGGTATTCATTTGTTTAAATGCCTAATTCGAATGGTTGTTCCGCTCCTGCTGGGGCTGTCTTTTCAGGCGCAAAGCTTTGCCGCAAATAGATTTTCTGGCCTCCAGGAAAAAATGGCGATTGAATCTCCAGAATTGTCTTCTGGCCCTCGAGATGCTTCGGGGAAACGATTTGATGTTGCAGCCACTCTTCATCTAGCGTTAGAGCATTCGAGTGAAGTTCAATCTGCTTTGAATGCCCAGCAAATGAGAGAGCTTGAGTTGCGCAATGCCGGAGTTGCATTTCTGCCTACATTAGATTTTGATTTTCGTTCTGGTTTTCAGCGTAATGATCCCGACACGCTCGATTCACCCTGGGTAAATGAGGCAAACTTGCAACTTAACCAGAGTCTCTATGACAATGGTGTTTCTTTAGTGAGACAAAAGATCGCCCGCGTTCTGCTCGAAATGGCGCAGAAGAAATATGCAGTTGAACGGGAACGAGTCAGTTTTGCGGTACTTGAACGATATGCTCAATACTCGCAGGCTGTTTACGTATCGAAACTCAGTGAGGAGCGATTAGCTATTCTACGTGAACAGCTGCGTTCAATGAGTCATCAATATGAGCAAGGGGTCAAACCCAAAAAAGATCTGGTGCGTCTTCAGACTGAGGTTGAAAGGGCTGAGCTGGATCGTGCCCAAACATCGGGACTTTTACAGAAAAACAAAATAGATTTACGGGAGCTGCTCGGAATACCTCATGCGATCGAGACAGACCAATTGCTAAATTTTGTTCCGCTTGAGATTGCAGAAAAAAAAGTGTCTCCAACTGGAGGTCCTTCGGTGGTGCATCACGATCACGAAGAATTTAAAAAGAAAGAAGCGCGTGAATTCAATCTTGAAGTTTTCCGTTTGGAGAGTCAGGTGCAACGTCTTGAAACGAATACTTTTGCACCCCGTTTTTTGCCTGAATTGTATCTGTCCTTGGGTGGGACTTACCATAACGGAGATTTTGTTGGCATTGGAGATGCCGTCAATCGAACGGATTGGAGTTGGAATACCTTTTTAACATTGAAGTTCAATTTGATGGACTGGGGATTGCGGCACAGAAATCTTCAGCTTGCTGAAATGAAGTTCATTGAAAAAGAACGTGCTTTGCAAAAAGAACAATTGCGTCTTGATTCTGAAATTGAAAAGGTATTGCTGGATAGTGATCTGTCGATTCGGAAACTAGATCTTTCTCGAAAAATTTTGTCACTTGAAGAGCAAAACTTTAAAATGCTGGAGTTGGAGTTTCGCAATGGTAAGGTGAGTTCGCTTGAGGTGATTTACTCTCTGCGAGAATTGATTAATGCGCGAACGCAGTTTTACACGCAGTATTTTGAGGATCTTGTTTTGCGTTTTCGAAGAAAGATGATTCAGGGTGAATTGTATGTTTCATTTCAAAAGTAGGCACTATGGGTTTTTGGTGTTGTTGTGCTTGATTCTGGTCTTCGGGTTTTCTCTGGTGTATCGATCACCTTCGCAAAATATCGGAACTGCAAAGAAAAAAACCATCGAGCAGGTGGTGAGCGTGCAAGGTACACTTGAGCCTCATCGCTTCGCAGTTTTGACAGCCCCCTATGAAGGCTATCTTGAAAAGATCCATGTTAAAATTGGAGATCATGTGCGTCTGAATGATCCATTGTTCGCGGTAGCGCCGAGTCTTGGTGGGCCTGAAAAATCACATCCCATTCGCGCTTCGTTTGCAGGAGTTGTCGTTGATGTTTTGAAGTTTGAAGGACAGCAAGTGAAGCCCGGAGACTTTCATGAGGCGATTATGCGTTTGGATGATCCTTCCCACTATTGGATTTTTCTTCGGGTACCTGAACTTGAGATTGCCAAGATACGCATTGGTCAGACGGCCAAGATTCACTTAGCTGCTATTGCCAATCAGGCATATGAGGGCGTGGTGCGTACAATGGCCTTGGCTCCGCAAGCGAAGGACACTTGGGGGGAACGCAATCAAGTTGATTACACGGTTCGGGTTGAAGTGCTTTCGCCACCCTCAAATCTGAAGTCAGGCTTGTCAGCTTCAGTTGACATCGTCACTGAAAGAAAAGAGGGGGTCATCGCTATTGATCATGAATATGTTTTTAAAGAAGGTTCTGATTATTTTGTGACCACTTCAGCGGGGAAGCGAATTCAAGTTCAATTGGGGTTGCAGACGGATCGGGAGTTTGAAGTTTTAAGTGGCTTGACCGAGGGCCAAGAGCTGCAGATGGTGGATTACCTTCATACCACAGGTGAAAAAGAGTGAAGGTCATTGAGGTTAAAAATCTAAGTTACAATTATCAAACCTCGGAGCTTGATGTCCCAGTTTTAAAAAATTTGAGTTTTGATATTTCAAGAAATGAAATGGTTGCGATCTGTGGTCGTTCGGGTTCGGGAAAATCAACACTGCTCTATGTGCTAGGTTGCCTTTTGACAACCTATAGAGGGCACGTGAAGATTTTTGGAGAAGATCTTCAAAGTCTGAACGACCAAGAGTTGGCCTATTTGCGTAATCGAAAGATCGGCTTTGTATTTCAGCAGTTTTGTTTGCTGCCGCATCTTTCAGTCGTTGAGAATGTGGAGCTTGCCAAGGACTTTGCGAATGTTGGGCCACCAGAGCAAAGAGCGAATGAACTGCTAACTACTTTACAGCTGAGTGATCATGCTGGCTATTTTCCTGGGCA
Source organism: uncultured Bdellovibrionales bacterium (assembly GCA_964405465.1). GTDB lineage: Bacteria > Bdellovibrionota > Bdellovibrionia > Bdellovibrionales > JAMPXM01 > CAYONZ01. The sequence continues at coordinate 15,675 of CAYONZ010000034.1, forward strand.
GCTCTCGGGTGGGCAGCAGCAGCGCGTGGCTATTGCGCGGGCACTATTCATGAGTGGTGATTTAATTTTGGCAGATGAACCCACAGGCAGCTTGGATTCTCAGTCTGCAAAACAGGTGATGGCAGTTTTGCACGAAGCACATAGGAATGGCTCGACAGTCGTTGTGATCACCCATGATGCAATGGTGGCAAAAGAGTGCCAGCGAATTATTGAAATTGAGGATGGTCAGATTAAGTCCGATTCAAAAACAGATTTCTCGCCAGCGTTTGCTTTAAATACCTTGGCAAGTTCTGAACAGTTAGGGACTGAAGAGTCCGGGAAAAAAATCAATCAGTCTGGTTTGGCTTTTTCGGAAGATCGGTCCACTGACGGGCGAGGTGGCAAAAAAAATCACCTCTTAGATTTCTCGCGAGTGGTGAAGTTGGCAATGCGAAATATTTTTGTCAATCGCACCCGCTCGGCATTGACGATGTTGGGTGTGGCGATTGGGGTGGCTGCAGTGTTTTCGATGCTCACTTTAGGACGGTTCACCCAAGACAAAATCATGGAGTCATATAACGATATGGGCGTCAATGATTTGATCATTCAAGCCTATGACGACTACTCGGGAAAATTAGGAAGCCGGGTCTTCACTGGTTTTCAGTTTGAAGAAGATGCAACAAAATTGCGGCAATTATTTTCATCTATTCAAGCGCTGTCGCCCTTGATGCATATTTGGCAAACCTATGCTTCCTACGCCGGCGTGAAATTGGACAAAGAGGTCTTTGTTCAAGGGGTCAGTGCTGAGGGATTGTTTTTTCAAAATCGTGAGCTTTTAATCGGAAGGCCGCTTTCCGATTTTCATGTGCAAGCTGGCAATCCTGTTTGTGTCATTGGCTATCAACTTTATGCGAAGCTTTTTAATCGATCTGCGAATTTAAAGCAGATTCTAAAACAAAATTTCGGCCAGAATAAGGGCCCCGCCCAGGGCTTCGGCCAGAACAAGGGCCCCGCCCAGGGCCCAATGCTTGGTCAAAATTTACAATTGGCACGTCCAGATTTGAACTTTGGTTGTCGGGTGATTGGAGTCTTGAAGAGTCAGCCCAAAGGACAAGATTGGGCTGATCCCGATTTAAAGGTTTTTATTCCGTACACTTACGCAAAAACTGTAGCGAATGCTTGGGAGCGAAGGGTTCAAACCTTGATGATCAAGGTTCGATCCGGAGAAGATGTTGAACTGGTGGGAAATGGGATACGCAAATTTCTTTCGGTTCACTATGGTTCAGGTGTGGAAATTCACTTGAATACCAGTAGTATTTTGGTGGCGAAAATGAAACGGTTCATGGGATTGTTCCGCACGCTGCTGGCGGCTATTGCGTTTTTGTCGCTCTTGGTGGGCGGGATCGGCGTGATGAACATGATGATGGTTTCGATATCAGAACGTCTGCGTGAAATCGGCGTGAAAAAGGCCTATGGAGCTTGTCAAACTGATATTCGTCGCCAGTATCTGACTGAGGCGATGGTGCTTTGTGGATTGGCAGGTGTTGTTGGTATTGCTGTCGGTTTTATTTTTTATGAGACCTTGTTTTTTGTCGGATCACGTTTGGTTCGACAAATTCAGTTCTCGTTTGTTTTTGACGGAGTGGCTTTATCTGTGGCGATGGTTTCTTCAGTTCTAGTTGGATTACTCAGTGGTCTCGTTCCAGCTCGACGTGCCGAGCGCCTTCAGGTGATCGAAGCACTGCGTAGCGAATGATCACTTTTGGCCCTAATTGGGTGTTGAGATTTTGAATTGAAGCGACTCACCTTCGACATCAAGGCGACAGGGTGAGGGAATGTCTCTTCAAAGTAGATGGTGATTTTTTCGTTCATAAAATATTTGCAATTTTCTATGTGATTTGCGACGAGCGATGGCACAATAATAGAGCTTAATTTATTTGGAGGTTTTGTTTGAGTGAAATTGAAGTCCCACTTGAGAGCGTGCAAGAAGAACTACATCATCATGGGCAACATGCAAAGGAGTCTTGGGTTGGAAAAGTGGCATTGGCATCGGCGCTGTTTGCCGGAATTGCGGCTATTGCAGCACTCTTGGCGGGTCATCTTTCAAATGAGGCGATGATTGAACAGATTCAGGCCTCTGATAAATGGGCTTTTTTTCAAGCAAAGGGTGTCAAAGCCTCGATTTTAAAAACGCGCATGGAAATTTTGGAGTCCATGGGTAAGTCTTCGGTGGAGTCGGATCAAAAAAAATTAGATGAATACAAAGCCGAGCAAGAAGAAATATCTCATGAAGCAAAAGAGAAAGAGTTGGAGTCTCGCCATCATCTTCATGTGCATGAGACACTGGCCACGTCGGTGACGATGTTTCAGGTGGCCATTGCGATCGCTGCGATTTCGGTACTGACGAAGAAACGTCGATTCTGGTTAGTTGGCCTTGCCTTTGGCTGTATTGGATTGACGATATTTGTTTTTGGTTTGTGGAATTTAAAACATTGATGAAATGGGGACCCATTGTTTAAAAAAAATGAATTGGTCAAGCAAAATGAAAAAGTAGAATCCGAAAAATCTAAGCTTTGGTTACGTATTTTGAAGCTCGCCAAACCTGAAAAGACGGCTTTACTTTGGGGAACCTTGTTTTTGATTATCAGCTCGGGCGCGAATCTGGTTTATCCACAGATGGTACGAACGATTCTTGATCAAGCTCTTTCGGTTAGAGAACTTTCTCGGGTGAATCAGGCTGCACTGGTGATTTGGTTGGCGTTTGTGATTCAAGGTGTGGCGTCGAGTCTTCGGTTTTATTTGTTTACCCTTGCGGGTGAGCGAATTGTCATGCGGTTACGTTCACAACTCTATGGGCACATTCTTGATCAAGAGTTGGCATTCTTTGATTTTCATCGAACTGGTGATTTAATGAGTCGCCTTTCCGCCGATTCAACTGTGCTACAAAATGCGGTGAGTGTGAATATTTCGATGGGCCTTCGAAATCTTGCCGGCGCCATCGGCGGGCTTGTTATGATGATTTACACGTCACCTCAATTGGCAATGGTGATGTTGGTTGTGGTGCCGCCTGTCGGCCTTGGGATTGTGTTTTTTGGCAAACGTATTCGCGCTTTTTCAAAGCGCACCCAAGAAGCCCTTGGTGAGGCCTCGACAGTTTCTGAAGAGACTATTTCGAGTCTTCGAACGGTCCGGAGTTTTACCCAAGAAGAATTTGAGAAATCACGCTACAACTCGGCTTTGCAGAAAAGTTTAGAGACAGCTCGTGAACGTATTAAGCAAATCGCACACTTTATGAATCTTGCTTTTTTGGTCGGGTATACGGCGATCTCGGGTGTGATTTGGTTTGGCGGTCGGCAGATTGTGCAAAATCAACTCACTATTGGTGAGCTCACCCAGTTTTTGATCTATTTGCTAATGGTGTCGTTTTCGGTAGGTGCACTCGGCGGCTTGTGGGGAGATTTGATGGCCGCAGTTGGCGCTTCAAAACGTGTATTTGATGTTCTCGATAAAATTCCTGAAGTGGATCTTAAAAGTGGCCGGAAATTGAGTTCTGTGAATGGCGAAATTCGCTTTCAAGATGTGCAGTTTCATTATCCAACTCGCACCGATGTCGAGGTTTTAAAGAAAGTAAATTTTGTTTTAAAACCTGGTATGACCATGGCGCTGGTCGGGCAGTCGGGAAGTGGAAAGAGTTCGATCGCCAGCCTGGTGACCCGAATGTATGATCCACAACAGGGGCGGATTTTGCTTGATGGCGTGCCCATTGTGGAGCTTGAGCCGCAATGGCTAAGGCAGCAGATTGGTGTTGTATCCCAAGAACCAGTTTTAATTTCGGATACGATTGAGGCTAATATTTTATATGGAAATTCGAATGCCACGATCGAAGATGTTCATCGAGCGGCACAGCTTGCGAACGCCGAGATTTTTATCAAAGGATTTCCAGAGGGGTATCGAACACTGGTTGGTGAGCGAGGCATTCAGCTTTCAGGTGGACAGAAACAGCGCGTGGCCATAGCACGAGCGATTCTTAAAAATCCGCAAATTTTGATTCTTGATGAAGCCACGAGTGCGCTAGATACAGAGAGCGAAGCCTTGGTTCAAGAGGCATTGAATCGATTGATGCAGGGGCGCACCACTTTGGTGATTGCTCATCGGCTTGCGACGATCAAAGATGCAGATTTGATTTTGGTCATGGAAAAAGGACAGATTGTGGAATCTGGTTCTCATGAGGCACTTTTGGCCCAGCCTGAAAGTGTCTATAAAAAACTCGTGGAACGTCAGGTTTGATTCGCGAAAAGAATGAAATGAAGGGGATCGTATGCCAGAACTTCCAGAAGTAGAATCGGTTGTTCGGGGATTAAATAAAGTCTTGGCAGAAGGAGAAACGCCCGAAGTGGTTCGTCGTGCTTTGGCTTTTCGTAAAGATCTTCGCTTTGTCATTCCGCCCAAGCTTCTCAAAATGCTTCCAGGATCAGCTTGTCTTTCCGTTCAACGTCGCGCTAAATATATTTTATTTAATTTTCTAGGCCCCAAACATTGGGAATTGGTTAATTCGGTGTTGCTGCATTCCGAAGGTGAATCAAATGTACATAGTGGCATTGGATCTGCGGCTAATGCTTCTGCGATGGCGACCTTTCAAATGATCAGCCACCTTGGTATGACTGGTGCTTGGCGAATCGAGAAACAGAAGGGTTGGGAGAAACGACTGCATGATCATTTTGCTCTGGAGTTTGTCTCGAATCGGACTTTGGTTTACAATGATCCTCGGCGGTTTGGATATCTTGAGCTTGCCGAAAGACCGGCGCAATGGGCGGTGAACGCAAAAACTGAAGTCCATTCAGGTTCAGAAAGTCCTTCGACGAGTGGCCTTGAAGCGCCATCCTTCCTGGACATGAAGGTCTTTCCTCATCCACTTTTGGATAACCTTGGTCCTGAGCCTCTGAGTGAAGAGTTTTCGGGTGAATACCTATTCTCTCGTTCAAGGAAAAGGCAGGTTGCGATCAAAGTCTTTATTATGAATCAAAAAATAGTTGTGGGTGTTGGAAATATTTATGCTAGCGAGGCTTTGTTTCGCGCCCGAATTCACCCTGCAAAATTAGCGAAGCACTTGAGTTTGCAGGAGGCGCAAAGATTAGTTGCCAGTATTCGACACATTCTTGGGTTGGCGATTCGCGAAGGTGGATCTTCAATTCGTGATTATAAAAATGTGGAGGGTGCCAGTGGTGGATTTCAAAATCTTTTTCAGGTCTACGGTCGGGCTGGGGAGCCCTGTGTGGTTTGCCATACGAAAATCAAACAGGTCGTACTAGGGGGACGCAGTACCTTTTGGTGCCCCAGATGTCAGGCAAGAGTTGCTGGGCGAATTCTCAAATCCTAATTGAGCCTCTTACTTAGGGTCTAGTTTAAGAATTTCTTAATGTGCCACTCTGTCGATTCTAAGTACAATAGAGTCTGGAGACTAAAGACCTCATGGTTGATCAATCAGATTTTAATCCACGGCGAATCCCAGAATTGCATCGTCTAGAGAAGACGATCGAAATGTTTGGCCCGAGTGCTTCTGTTAAGATTGTCGATCGAGTATCGTACAAAAATTTTCAAATGCCACTTTACTCGGTTGCGCTCGGCACGGCCGACAAGTCTGCACCCTGTTTAGGAATTTTTGGAGGGGTGCATGGTTTGGAACGAATTGGCAGTGAAGTGGTGATTGCTTGGATGCACACTCTTGCGGAGTGTATGAAGTGGGATAGTGCTTTGCAAGAGACCTTAAGCCAAGTGCGCTTGGTCTTTATGCCGATTGTAAATCCGGTTGGCATGTATCGTACCTGGAGATCTAATGGCAATGGCGTGGATCTCATGCGCAACTCTCCAGTAGTGGGTGAGGATGAACCCCTGTTTTTGGTTGGTGGGCAGACGATTTCAAATCAGTTGCCTTGGTTTCGTGGTTTCGTCGAAAAATTCGAAGACATGGAAAAAGAGTCACAAGCGTTGTGCCGCGTGGTTCGCGATGAGTTGTTGCCCTCGCGATTTTCAATTGCACTCGATGTGCACTCGGGTTTTGGTTCTATCGATCGCTTGTGGTTTCCCTATGCCAAAACCACCAGGCCTTGCCCACATTTGGTTGAAGTGACGGCATTAAAAGATGTATTTGATCGCAGCTATCCAAATCATGTTTATAAAGTGGAACCACAATCTGACTCTTATACGACCCATGGTGATCTTTGGGATTATATGTACGACCAACACCTCGCGGATCCACAAAGCATAAAAGGCAGCCAAGAAAAAACTTTTTTGCCCTGGACACTTGAGATGGGTTCATGGCTCTGGTTGAAAAAAAATCCGCGACAGCTGTTTTCGAGTCTCGGGCCTTTCAATCCTCTCTTGCCCCATCGACAGAAAAGAATTTTACGTCGTCACGTCATTCTTCTCGATTTCTTGCTTCGTGCTGTTCAGTCTCATGGCAAATGGATACCTCGGGATCTCGAAGACCGGTCGGTTGTTTTTAATCTGGCCCGGCGATGGTGGTATCCTAATTTAGGATCAGACTTTTTGGAGAACTCTAAATGAGTGATGTTCATTTCTTATTACTCAGAGGCCTTGCTCGGGAAGCTCGTCATTGGGGCGAGTTTCCGAAAATGTTAGCGCAAGTCTCTGGCCAAAATACACCCCAGAACACAACACAGAATACATCGGCGGCATCACAGCAGAGTTCAACAAATATTATTTGTTTAGACCTGCCAGGAGCCGGAAAACGTTATGCTGAAGATTCGCCCGTGACTCTTGCCGAGACAGTCAAAGTTTTGCGAAATGATTTTTTGCGTGAAAAGAACCGCGTGCCCGACGCGAAGTGGGTGGTGGTGGCGATCTCACTGGGTGGAATGGTGGCTGTGGAGTGGGCCCGGCAGTTTCCCGAAGACTTTCAAGCTATGGTTTTGATCAACACCAGTTTTAAGGGATTTTCTCCAATGCACGAACGCTTGTGGTGGCCAGCCTATCCGAAGCTGTTGAAGATTTTTTTGAACATGCATTCCCACCAAAAACGTGAGTTGGCGGTGCTCGAGATGGTGAGTAATCGTCCGACAAACTATCAACCAGTGAGTGAATTGTTTGCCAGCTATTTGCTTGATCAGCCCTTTCAGGTCAAAAATTTTTTTCGCCAGATCCGTGCCGCTTTGAGCTTCGATCCGCCGGAGAGTTTACCTGCGAACTTGGCACTTCTGGTGATCAACAGCGTTCAAGATCGCATGGTGAAACCAACCTGCTCTGAGGAGATCCAGCGTCGTTGGCGGTGCACCTTTTTACGTCACCCTGACGCAGGGCACGACTTGCCCCTAGATGATCCTCAATGGTTAAGCGAGCGGATTCATGCCTGGGTGGGGTCTCAGGACTCTTTAAAATAAGTTGAAAGCAAAATAGTCTGCTCCAAGGGGGGCCTTCGTCTGCTGAATAAATCACCACCTTCTCTGGTGTTTTGCAGAGGGCCTTCACCTGAGTTTTGTGTTGAGTCTACATCTTGTTCATCGCATGCTGTCTCTGAAATATGGATCATCCTGCAGCAAATTGGTTCTCGAGCAGAATGAGAGGGGAAGAAGATGCAAAATGCGAATGAGATTTTTTTCTTGGCAGATGTGGACTCAGAAAAGAAAACAAATGATGGTCGGGTTTGTTTTGTGTGGAATTTGTTGCTGATCAGTTTGAGGGAATTGTCTCAGTTTGTTTCGCGATTTTTTTCACAGTTTTTCTCGCATGGGTTCTCGCAGAGCTCTTCCATGTGTTTCTCATTGCGTTTTTTTCGGCTAATCCACTCCTTGCCAAAACTTTTGTTGACGATGACTGCACCAATGTCGAGCAGATTGAACTGGTCTCATGTGGTAGGTGTGCTTTTGTTTTTTGGTTCGGCTGTCTCCCACGCGCGACCCTTATCTGCACCTAACTTTCAGACTGATGCAATTTACTCTGGCGCCTCCCTTCAAGAGAAAAGTCTATCGCAATTGGTTTCTGAGGTGTTGCCAGGAACAGTTGTGGTGATTTCCGAACAGCACACTTTACTTGCGCATCATGATAAACAGGTACTTTTACTCGAAGAGTTGAAACGACAAAATCGTCGTGTCAGTGTCGGTCTCGAGTTTCTCTCGTATTCATTTCAGGACGAAACTAATCAATACTTGGCGGGTCAGTTGAGCGACACTGATTTTCAAAAACAGGTAGGCTGGGGATCGATTGATTTTAATATGTATAAAAAACAAATTTTATTTAGTTTGGGATCTCAAGGATATACTCTTGCGATCAACGCTCCTCGCAGTTTAACCAATCGCATCTCCAAAGTAGGCCTTTCGCAATTGACACAAAAGGAGCGTGATCTTTTGCCGCCGAATTTTCAGTTAGGCAATTCGTTGTACCGCGAACGATTTGTTGAAGTGATGCAAAATCATATTCCAGCTGAGGCACTTGATCGATATTTTGAGGCACAGAGCACATGGGATGACACCATGGCCTGGGTCGCTAGCGATTTTATTCAATCCCACCCTGATCAGGTTCTGGTTATCTTGGTTGGCGATTTTCATGCTCAATATGGTGGAGGTTTGCCTGATCGCTTGCGCGCACGTGGAGTCAGCCGACTCAAGGTGATCTCTCAGGTCCAACTGGGAATGGGAACTCCGGCAGATGATGAGGCGGAGATGGTTCCGCATTCTCGTTACGGAGTTCGTGCAGATGAAATTTGGGTGTCTAGGTAATGTTTATGAGAGTAATGTTAATGAGATTTAAAAATTTGAAAATTCGAAATCTATTGGTGAATCTTTTAACCTTTGCCACTTTCTTAGTGGTGAATTCTCTGTTTTGCGAATTTGCAAGCGGTGAGCTTGATGTCCAGGATACTCCAAAAATAGAATCTTCCACGGCCGCTGTTACAACCACAGAGCTTGGCCCGTTGCCCTCTCGTCAAACCTCAGAAACGGCATCAACGCCAGAGCAAAGAGCACCGCAAGCAAAAGAAGTCGGCCCCATCGAAGGCTCTTCCCAAGAGTTGGCTGCAGGGCTTACCCAAGGTCCGTTGGATGATCGAAATGGCTTTGAACTCTGGCTTTCACATGAAGGCTATTTGACAAGTCGAGAAAATCTAGGCGGTCTCAGTAATAATTATGAAAGACTGAATGCTCGGGTATGGATGCAAGGAGATGGGCGGGTGACAGGTGGGTTAGATGCCACCGTCAGTGTCGCAGCCAACTCTGATCGCTTGGGTTATTTTTCGATACCTGAGGTTTATTTGAAAACTTATTCTTACGCCAATTACAAAGAGACTCGCTCGCAGTGGTTTGTATTTGGTCGGAAGCTTGAGGAGTGGAGTCGAGTGGACTCCTATTGGAAGCTTGGTGTGACTCAGCCACTTTTTAGTGCGGATCTTTTGCGACCTCAAGAGCAAGGATTTGTTGGTCTCTTTTTGAATCTTGAGATTGCTCCAAATCTTCAGTTTATGGGGCTGTATTCTCCGGTTTTCATTCCTGAACAGGGGCCGCCGTTTGAAGTGCGAAACAACAAGATTCTTTCGCCAAGTCCCTGGTTCAGTTCGCCGACCAATTCATTCGTACTGTACAATGGGACTGCAGATATTTTTTACTCGGTGAATACTCCATCGATTATGAGCATCGTGCGAAAAGAGACCAAGGGTGCCAGGGTGCTTTTAGGCCATTTAGACGACGGCGCCTGGCTTAAAATGAGTTATATGCAAAAGCCCCGTAACCAGCTCCGATTGCCTTTCGAAGGCCAGCTCAATTTGACAGGAAGTTCGAGTGTCGCACGAGTGGATATTTTTCCAAGGGTTGTGTTTCATCAAACAAAATCTATTGATTTTGGGTATGATGCGAAAGCTTGGTCTTTTTGGTTTTCATGGCTCAGAGATGAACCTACTTTTGATAAGGTGGATAGTCTTTTGACGGCGCAAACCTTGAGTCAACAAGAATTATTTAGTCCAGCTTTGCAAACGCATTTCTCGATTGGGGAGAAACAGGATTTGAAAGTGTCGATTGCTTATCTTGAACAAAAGGGTGGGGAATGGTCTGAAGTTGGACCGTTGGCGACTGCTGATGGCAATATCTTTACTCCGCCCATGACTTTTTCTCATGCGTGGAAAACCGAGTTGTTTTGGAGTTCGCGTCCCGCGGATTTAGGTGGCAACAATAAAGCTGCCAGTGCCGCAAATCATGATGGCGTGGCTATGTCGAAGAAATGGACGGCTGCCTTTTCATTTTTGAAGGACTTAGTGAGCAGTTCACAGTGGGCAAGTGCTGATTTGGCCTGGTTTTTCAATGCGCGCTGGAACACACATTTTGGCTTTGATATTATTTCAAGCGATGCAAAGTCCACCGATGCAAATGTGTTGAGTCGTTTTCGAGCAAATGATCGTTATCTTTTGGATGTGCGGTATGTGTTCTAGCTCCCTGGTGAACGACGGCAAATCGAGGGGTCGATCTCTCGTTCACTTCTTGTGGCGCTGGCAATTGCTACTGGTGCTGGTCTTCGGTGTATTAGGGTGTCAACGTTTTTTAGGCGACGACAACAAGCCGACCAATCAACTTTGGATTCGTTCTATAGAGGGCCAAGGGGCAGACTGCGTGACCCATTTGGCAGAAAAATTTGAGAGCTACCGCAGTGGACGTGACGACCGCGCACAAGTAGAAAAGCTATTTGTTTGTCTCCAAAATTCGCTCGAAGTTTTTTCTGATCGAACTCGAGGCGAAGATCGCTATAGCTATTCTTTTGACGAGATTCATTATTTTCTCGAGAAGTTTTTTGTGCCTGGTGGAACTCTTGATCGTGGGCAATTGCAGAGTGTGTTTAAGCTCAAAGTTTTAATGTTTGGGGGATCGGCAGATCGGGTCACGAGAGCAGAGATGTTGCGAATACGATTGACCCTTGCAGACCTGGCGTCTGCGAGTCACGATTTGGCTCCAGATGCCCGAATTCTTTTTGGTGTGAATTCTGAACCAGATGATTCTGCTCAGAATCTGATGGGACTAAATCAGGCAGCTCTGAAATTAGAAGCAGCCATTCGCAAGTTACAGAAGTGGGGCCTGAAGTTAAACGCTCATTTTTGTGAAGGACCCTGTGAAACAGATCGAACGAATCATCAGTTGTCGGTGGAGCGTTTTAGTTTTAGTGATCTTGGGCAGGCGCTAACCAATTTGGGTGTGAATGGATTCGATTTTTCTGAACACCGCGATTTTTATCTTTCGGTGAAAAATATTCTTTTTGGGGATCGGAGTGAGTTTTTTGCCAGTGGCGATATTTCTTCGCTTATGACCTATGGACTTGAGATTTATTCACAAAGGTTGCGATTTCGACTTTTTGCCGAGAAATCTTTGTTTCGCGATGTTCCCAGCGAAACCTGGCGGGGCGCAATTGACGATATGATGGCGACGCTCGCGCGAGCTGTTGCTCATCATCAGGGACAGAAAATCACAGTTGCCGAGATTAAAGAATTTATTTATCAGGTTCAGGCTCGCCACTGGTTGCTTTCAGACCTTCCGCAAAAATTAGTTTCGAATTTGACCGATGTGATTTTTATCAAAGTCTTAAAGTCGTCTCCTAAAGAGCCAGTTTTGGCGAAGGCTGAACTTAATGATCTCGGAGCCTTACTGATGAGCTGGAATCAGGGGCAAGCGCTTATTGATCAAATTTTTCTCAGTCGTGAACGCCTTCCGTTTTGGGATTTCTATCAACAACTTGGTTCGAGAGACGATCGCGTGGTCACATTGGCAGATGCAAGACAGAGTGCTGTAGATATCAGAAGTGAATTGGGATTTTTATCAACGCGCTTAAAGGTTCATGAGTGGCGAGACGACGGATTGGTTCGTCTGGTTCCGGCAAGCGATTCCGATGATGCTATATTGGCAGATTTACGATTCTTGAATTTTTCTCGAAGTGTGGCACGATTGATTTTTCGAAGCTATATTCATGATGTTGATCGACTCGCAAACGGTGCCGGCATGAAAGAGGCCGAGGCGCAAGAGTTGTACTTTGATGTACGAGATCTTGGCGTCTTTTATGGACAGATAGATGAACGGTATCTCGATTCTGGCAGTAAGCGATTCACAGAAGGAAATCTGTTTAGCTCCCTTGCCAATGGGGATGAGTTTCTCTCACTGGCTGAAGCCATTGAGCTTTTTCAAATGGTGATTTCTGGTGGTCGAATTGCCAACCGTGTTTATGATGAAGCCCTACTCAGTTGCAAGTCGAATACGACTGATATTCAAGGGCGAAGTGAAATTCTCGCGTCCTGCTTTCGCACGCTTTTTCAAAATCGATTTGCTGTTTGGAATTCGCATGTTCCAGGTATAGTCAATGCTTTGAAAGCAAAGGGTCGAGATCCAGTTTTTTGGAACGAATTTTTTAAGGCCTGGGAGAGTACAGCTCGGGGTGCTGGCATGACGGATGCGCCGTTTGAAGCATCGGATATTTTAACGGGTTTTCCTGTTTTACAGTACGTTGAAAATCTATTTTTGCGTTTTGATCATGATCTTGATGGAACTTTGGATAGCGATGAAATTTGGCAGGCGTTTCCAGTCATCAAAGAAACGATTCGACGTTTGGGAGATGGCAAGACCGAGAGCGAATTTGTCCAGAAAGCTGTTTATTCATATATTTTGACATTTGGTGAGCCACCTGCGCCAACGATTGTTGGAAATGGTGGTCTCGCGGCATGGGCGATCGCTCGGCACTTTTACAGTGAGTCTGCCGATAGACTTAAGCTTTTGCAGGTGATCGGATCGATTGCAGCCTACTCTCGCACCGTCAATAAATCCAAAGTGGCAGATTTTTTTTCGAGTCAGAAGGGTTCCATTGGCGATTTACTGAGTCGCGCTGATTCGCAGACTCTTAATCTCATGCGGCGACTTTTCTTGTGCCAAGAGAGTGTTCAGGCTGAATTTAATGAGGCCATGAGATCGCAGGTCAATGAGGTTGTGACTCATCGAGGTCCAAAGGGTGAATTGAGTTCGCAAGAGTTTGAGCGAAATGTAAAACAAGTGATCGTCGCCCACAAGGTGCTATCTCGGCATTGTGCGAAATTTTAGGATAAAAATTTCGAATGCTCAGCGTTTAGCGTAAAATGTGATGGTTCAAAGTTATGTGGACCTACCGATCACGACAGAATTTCAAGATGCCTTACGCTCTCCAGATTCAGGTATAAAGCGATAGCCAGTGCCATGCACAGATTTTATATAGTGAGAAAAGGCACCGAGCTTTTTTCGAAGAGCTGCCACATGGGTGTCGATACTTCGATCTGAAACATGCATGGTTTCACCCCATACAGCGCGAAGGATCTGCTCTCTGCTGAGCACAGCTTCTTTATGGCGCGCCATAAACGAAAGTAATTTATATTCTCTGGGTGTGAGGTCGAGCTCCTGCTTTTTTCCTTCATGCTCAATGGTGACATTCTGGGTGAGAAAATTGATGTGCAGCCCATGAAAGGTCACACTTTCAGCCCGAGTGCGTTTTCGTAGTTTACTATCCACTCTTGCTTTGAGTTCAAGCGGCGGACAAGGTTTGACTATGTAATCGTCGGCACCCAGTGAAAATCCGATCACCTTATCGGTGATTTCTTTTTTCGAAGACAAAAATATAATGGGAGTGTCCTTCGTTTTTGATTGAGAGGCGAGGTGTGTACAAATTTGATACCCATCACCATCTGGAAGCATGATATCGAGAAGAAATAAATCGTAACTGTGACTTGCGATGGCTTTGAATGCGTCACTCATATTTGCCGCACGATCAACTTGATAGCCATCTCCAAGAGAGCTCAATATGAGTTCTGCATGTTCATTCATATCTTCGACGACTAAAATTTTGGGAAGGTTTGTATTTTTCATACCCGACTTATCGGATTAAAGTCTGGGGACCTAATAGTGTGAAGAAAAAGGCACAAATACGGAAATCTAGATTGGGATGTCAAGATTGGTCCAGAGCTAGCCGATGCTGGAGTGTTGTTTAATGTCTTTTTGGAGTGAATTTGAATCAGTTTGAGAAAAAGGTCTATTGGTGTTCGGGCGATTCGGGTCGTTTCACAGATGACCTCGAAAAGTTTCGCATGCTCCAATCTTTTTGCGGCCATGATCTTCGATCACAAATTGGTGCGGCGACAGGACTATTAGATATCATTTCGCAGGAGCCGCAATTTCAAGCCTTGGCTCGACACCCTCACTTTTTAGCTGCGATGAATGCGGCTAATGATAGTTTAAAAAACCTAGATGAAGTGCTCAATCGGGTTCGCCCAGGATTTAGGGTTGTTTGGGTTGGAGCTGATCTCCCGGAGCCATCGCCAGACATTTTGGCCCGTATGCAAGGTCTCGAGAAGACTCTCTGGATCAAGTTTCCCGACCTAGTACAGATGACCAAGTCCTACGGAGATTATCGCCCAGCGATGGTCTTTTTAGGAGATCGATTTGTCGCAGCTTCGCAGTTGCAGAGTTTTGTCTCTCGCCTCGGTCCGCAGTTGGCTAAGATCTACATTCAACGAACTGAGCCTGTGGACTCAAATGGCCAGACTAATCGTCCAGTCGAAATCCCAGGAGTGAATTGGATAGATTCACGGCTGTCTTGGGATCTGATTTTGCGTCAGATCGAAAAATAGCATGTGTCTCATTTTGGCTCGCAATACCCACGGCAATGAGAAAACCGATTTGGCAAATTACTGATGTAGAAAAAAATCGAGCATCATGTCGGAAACATCAGGTCCCTTGTCGTCACTGAATTGAACCTTTGAATTGCCTCCACTCCAGGCGTGACCCATTCCTTGTACGACAATATTTTTTATGATGACCTGATTCTGATTTGTGATCACAGTCGTGAGTTCATATGGTCTTAAAGGAGCCTGCGCTGAAATTGTTGATGTCTGTTTGTTTGCCGTAAAACTCTTGTCTGTCTTTCCGTTGTCGAGCAAGTCGTAGGTGGCCAGAGTTTGCTCCATCAATTGGGTTTGGTTGGCCGAGTTGACGATAAAATCTTGTGATCCAGAGACGACAAACAGAGGTGCCACCTGAGTTTGTCCCGAGCATTTGAGTGTGAGTTCTGCCGCTTGCTCGGCAGAGTACTTCGATCCGCTCTTCATCGCTTGGTGTGCTTCCGCCTCGGACTCTGCCGACTTGAAAGCAACTCCAGAATGGACTGCCACTGCAGAAAAAACATCTGGGTAACAGCTTCCGAGATTGTGTGCCATAGCTCCGCCGGCAGAGATTCCGGCTACGAATATTTTTTTTGTGTCGATAGGGATTTGAGATTTAATTTTTTCGATTAGTTCGATGATCAGTGCGGCTTCGCCAGTCTGCCTCGCTTGATTCTCTGGCTTGAACCAATTCCAGCAGCGAAGTGGATTGTCTTTGCTTGATTGCTCTGGATACAAAACCACGAAGCCTAGTTTTTCTGCTTTGAAATTCATGCGAGTGCTCTTGGCAAAATCATCGGCAGACTGCATACAGCCATGAAGCATGACGACCAAGGGTGCTGGAGTCGAAGGTTGCTTCAATTGCGAAGGCACATAAAGTGAGTAGTTGCGTTTAAGGCTTTCTTTTTGAGTTGCTCCAGTGGTCCACTGTTGGCAATTCGGAGCGGTGTCGGCATCGCAGGCGGCGGGAGTTTTGACTCCGAATAAAAACACCGTCAAGAAAAGTGAAAACAAAAAGACCACAAGAATGTTTGCAGACAGCTTTACTTGTTTGAAAGATTTGATCGTTGAAGTGAAAACAGAATTCATTTTGGCTCCTAATGGATGGACAATGACTGAATAATCAATGCTACAAGTCTTTCTCACACCGAGTGTAAGCGCAGCTCTAAATAAATGATAGTTATTGAGCCGTTGGCCTACAAGTGGAAATTTCAGCTATATTGTCTTGAATTTTAATCCGGCACAAGAAATTTGCGCTGAGACTCAATCGAGCTCGTATTTTTTTTGCTTTTGTCCATGGGTTTGACAGCTCTGCATGGTTGAAAATGCTAGTCCAAGTGAATCGACAAAATGCCTGGGCACAAAAAGCAGCTGTCCAGAAATGAGCTGCTACCAAGGTTTATGGCAAGACAGTGGCCTGCATTTGGCGAGGTGGCGAAGTGAGAGGGGCTTTCCATCCCTGGAAATGCCGAAATAGAAACCCCTCTAATTCTGCTATCGTTTGAGAGTCTTTTTGCTTTCTGGAGAAGCGGTAGGAGCTTGTGCCGCAACGGGTTTTTCACATTGGTAGGAAATTTGCCATTCTTTAATGGCTGTCGTGACCGTGTTCGATTCAGAGTCTTTGCCGCCTTTGTCTCCACCAATCACGGGTATGCCAAATAGACTACCTACTTGGTGTTGTGAGTTGGCGCGGTCCGATTCACGGGTGGAACCTTTGGTTTCTGAGCCAACGGCAACTTCACCCTCTTCGAGAACCTTGACCATGAATGGAGCACAGTTTGTTTGCATCAGCTGATCTGCTCTTTGGCGGTCTTCTGGGCGGTGGACTGGCTTGATTGCTATGATGCCACTGTCTTGCGGTTTTTTCTTTACGTCGCGTGCTTCACCTTGGTAGGGAACCGTTTGGCACCCTTGAAAGACAGCTAAGGCCAAAATGCTAGCAAAGATGTGTTTTAGACGCATGAGTTGACTCCTTTGAAGTTGTTAAAGTTTTCTGAATTAAATTGATTCCATAAAAAAAAATCCTTGTACAGGTTCTGACCGAACAAACTGTTCGGTGGTGTTCGGAAACAGCTTGGCAAACAGCTCCGGCTTGGGTAGATCTCATGTCCAAGATGACACGTACTGAAGCTAGCCTATTTTCTGAAGATCCCACGTTCTACCTGCGTAAAGAGTATTCGCTGCGGTTGACCCGTCGGCCTTATTATTCGATGCGGGCATTTGCTCGCGACTTAGGTTTGAGCCCCTCTTCGTTGAGTGATTTTTTAAAAGGGAAAATGGGTTTCACTCAGGGGCGAGCTTTACTTCTCGCCAAGAAAATTGGCTTGTCCTCTGAAGAGGCTGATCATTGGATTGATGTTCTTGAAATGCACTATGGTAGGTCTACTGAGGACCGCAAACTTGCGAAGGGGAGGGTTCGCGGTCGGGTTCGTGATCGTCAGTCGCAAATGAGTTTGGATCGATTTCGAATTGTTGCTGATTGGTATCACTTTGCCTTGCTTGAATTGATAGGAATTCGCGGGCCTTTGTTGGACGAAAAAAGCGCCGCACGGCAGTTGGGTATCCTAGTGGGCGAAGTTCATCGTTCTTTGAAACGACTTGAGGCTGTAGGATTACTGGCGAAGACGGCTGAAGGTTGGCAAGTTCAAGAAAATACCAGTTTTGTCGGGAATCACACTCCGCAGGCGGCGATAAAACAGTACCATATGCAGATGATGGGTAAAGCCCAAGAGGCTCTGGAGACCCAATCGCTTGAGGAACGGGAATTTAATTCGGTGATTTTTTCAATAAATAAAAAAGATTTAGATAAATTTCGATCTGAACTTCGCGCCGTGGTTTTTGATGTGCTAAACAAGTATGCTGTGCGGACTGATAAGGATGCCGTTTATGGTATTTCCTACCAGGTGTTCAATATGTTGAAGGAGAAAGTATGAAGAAAACAAATCGCATTCGGCTTGTAGGTAGTCGAATTGTTGCCGCCTTAATTGTGTTCTGTTTTGTCGAATCTGGTTTTGCTGCTGCACATGTGCTTTGTGATCAAATTGGTCGCTGTGCTGCCGTCGAGGACATCCGTTGGATCGGTAACGGCGGAGGACTTGGTGAAATGAAAGCAGCGTATGCTTTTCAGAATATTCGCCAATTCTATGGATTTTGTTTATGGTCCACAAATCCGTGTCAGTTGACGATGATGCAAATGCAAACTGTTCAGCAGCTCGACAATCAACTGTCGGCGATCTTACTTGAGGGTATCGATTTTGATTACACAGGGTCACACGCGATTCCATTTCGTTGGGTAGTTAAACATGGACTGGTTCTCGACTCCGCAGCACTTTATGTAAAACCAGGGCAATCTAAAACCTCAGGCGAGATTGCGGCCCTAGTGTGGGCGGGATTGCTCAGTCGGTTTCAGCCGGGGCAAGAACTTGCGCTTTTGAGTTGGTGTCAGAGCAAACTTGCGGCCATGCAGGAAACAGTGGTGTCTGCTCCGGTCAATTCTTCATCGATGGGACACCTTGGTGATATTCGTGCGATCGTGTTGTTCGATGGCCGATCGCAGTCTTCACTTGAAATGTTGGCCTTCGAAATGAAAGACATGAGCATCGACTTGACGGCTCGGGTGAAAGAGCGATTGGCCTGCGATGGAGATGCTCATTGGAGGGTCTACCCATTTGCGGTCAGCAGCCGAACAACGACCGAATTTGTTTTGCAATCGCAGATTATTTGGAGCTGCGCAAGCGGGGTGGCAGTAGGTGGGATGACAGTGCAAAACTGGACGGGCAATATGTACATCACACTGCCGTTTGACCTTCGAGGTGTATTTCTTTTTAATCTCGCGCAGGTGAATATTTTTGGTGCAGTTCCCTCAGGCATTTTTAGCCCGTGGGTGCGACACTGATGCGGCCTCCAGAGATACGTTCACCCGGAGACTTAGCGTTGTTCTATTTGGTAGTTCCATTGGGTTTTGAGGCGATCGCTCAAACAGAGCTTCAGCAGTGGTTGCAAAAAAACGATTTGCGTTCGGATTATCAAAAAATTTTTCGCGGCGGCATCGAGATTCTTTTGCCCTTGTCTTTGGGTGTGATGATGAATCAACAGCTTGGTGTTCCATCACGTGTCTTATTGCGCCTGTTTGATTTTGGATGCCGAGATTTTCCAAAACTCTATAAAAAGATTCGTGGTTTTCAATGGCAAAATTGGTTGGCACCAAATTGTGAGCCAGAATTTGAGGCGAGTTCTTCTGCCTCTCGGCTAAGAATCAAAACGAGAATTGAAGAGACGGGTTGGGATGGATTAAAGTCTTCGCCTTGGGGCCAACTTTCACGGACCGCGACCCAATACAAACAAAAAATATTTATTCGTTTTGAAAGTGATATCTGTACCGTGAGCCTTGATACGTCGGGCGAGCTTCTTTATCGCCGTGGCTTGCGAAAACTGGTATCAGAGGCTCCCATTCGCGAGAATCTTGCCCATGGTCTCTGGCGAATCTTGGCGGATCGTCCGGCATCGTCTCGTGAGGTGACTCTTGTTGATCCCATGATGGGCTCTGGTGTTTTTGGACTTGAGGCTCGCTTTGCGGATCTTGTCTCTTCTAGAGAGTATGCCTATCAACATATTCCGATTTTACAAAGCGCATTTGCAAGTTTGCATAAAGCGGAGATGGATATTCGCATGAAGAAGTTTATTGGTTTCGAAAATAGTCACAGTGTCGTGGAGGCAGCTCGACAAAATTTTGCGGGACTTGGGTCCGTTGAGGTTGAAGTTTTTGAACAAGATTTTTTTTCGCCTAAAAAAGATTTTTCGCTTCTAAAAGATGAAACGCAAGAGACCTGGGTGATTTCGAATCTCCCTTACGGCGAACGGATCAAGATTAAAGATGAATCTCTTCTGAGTTTTTATCAACGAGTTGTCGATGAGATCGAAACTTGGTGCCGCCCGCACCGGGTCGGACTTTTGGTCGCAGATAAATTTGAACCGTCGCGATTGAGACATAAAAAATGGTCGACACCTCAAGTGTTCAAGTTCAAAAACGGCGGACTTGAAGTGCAGTTTCTTATTTGGAAGAGGCTTTAAGTTTTAGTCTTTTTGAGCAAGTAGTGCTCGTAGATTTTTTTGATTAGAAAATAAATAGCGACGAGAGCCAAGATGCCCAGAAGAATCATTTTGAATTTTCTGAAGTAGCCTAAAATGTCTTTGCCATAAAAAGCAACCAACCAAATCTGTGTTGGTACTGTAAGGCCCGCGGCAATCAAATCGACCGCTAAGAAACGATACGGAGACAGTCCCATCGCGCCGCACATGAGATGTCCTGGAAACCGAATGCCAGGCGTAAAGCGAAACACCACAGAAGCAAGATAACCATATTTTTTCACCCATCCCTGGACCCGTTCGAGCATTCCTGAGTTGGCCATACGAGAAAAAATCTTCCAGCGCAGGATTTTTGGGCCGAATCTGCGGCCGAGATAAAATATTAAATAATCACTCGAAAGCACAGCAAACAAAGCCACAGCGCCGAGTATATAAACATTGATCGGTGTGGCATCAAGAGAGGGCGGGGGGTAAAGATCTGGATGATGCGCGATGAAAGCGGCGAAGCCTGCGCTGATCAACACGACCTCCTCAGGAATGGGGAGGCCGAGGCCACTTGCCAACATGAACATCACCACACCAAAGTAAACTTTGAGCGGAGAGTAGGCTAGCACGGCAAAAAAGGATTCAATCCAAGCTGACATTAAAATTGAACCGACTATTTGCGCTTCATAGATTTAATGAC
>CAYONZ010000035.1:0-35981 GCA_964405465.1 uncultured Bdellovibrionales bacterium
CCATAGCTCGTTGTTGAATCGCTGATTTGACAGAAATAACCCCAGAGAGGAACTTCATTACGGTGCAAATCTTGATGTAGCATTGGCACAACACAAATTGGGAAGTCACCCGCAATTCCACCACCAATTTGATAAAAACCAACTGAGCTCTTTTTAGTGACTTCAGTGTACCAATTTGCAAGCTCCTGCATATATTGAATGCCAGTGCGAACTGTGTGCACATTTTTGATGTCGCCCGCAATGCAATGACCGGTAAAGATATTTCCGAGAGTGGAATCTTCCCAACCTGGAACAAACATCGGAAGGTTTTTCTCACAGGCCGCCATAAGCCAGCTGTTTTTAGGGTCGATCTGAAAGTACTGCTTCAATTCTCCTGAACGAAGGATGCGATACATGAATTCATGTGGGAAGTAGCTTTCACCTGATTGATCGGCCGCCATCCACTGCTTGAGAACGGCTTTCTCGATTCTACGAATGGCCTCCTCTTCTGGAATACAAGTGTCTGTCACGCGATTGAGGTGGCGATCAAGAAGGTCTTGTTCGTCTTGAGGGGTCAAGTCGCGGTAGTTTGGAATGCGAACATAGTGATCGTGTGCAACGAGATTGAACACGTCCTCCTCAAGATTCGCTCCTGTGCAACAGATGGCGTGAACTTTGTCTTGGCGGATCATTTCGGCCAATGAAAGACCAAGTTCGGCTGAGCTCATGGCTCCGGCAAGTGTCACAAACATTTTGCCGCCGTTATTGATATGGGTTTCGTAAGCAATGGTCGCGTCCTTGAGAGCCGCGGCATTGAAGTGTCGATAGTGGTGGTTAACGAAGTCTCTTATTTTCATAGTGCTATGGAACTAACTGAAACTTTGGAATTGAGCAAAGAAAAAGTTTGTACTCTAGAAAAAAAATCTTGAGAAAAATCGCCGTAGGTCAAAAAAAAACTTTGAAAACGAATTCAAAAAAAATTAGGCTGCCGATCTTTGCAATATTCTTGAAAGACAACCACCAAAAAGGCAGGGCCCTGCGAGTGACACGAGCCACACATTCTCCATTTTTCGTCGCCAAAGATCTACTTGAAACAAGATACAAGGGAGCTCAGGTGATTTTTGTTGGAGGTTCGATCATTCGTGGAGAGGCGTCGACCTATTCAGATATCGATTTGGTGGTCGTTTATCCCAAGGTAGAAACGGCCTATCGAGAATCTTTCATTCATCGCGACTGGCCAATTGAGGCCTTTATTCATGATCCAGAGACACTTTATTATTTCTTTACGCAAGTTGATCAGCCCGCTGGAAAACCTCATCTTGCCGAAATGGTGTTTGAGGGCCACGAGTTGCCACAAGCGAATGATTTGTCGGCACGATTAAAGCGTTTGGCGAATTCGGTCTTGCAAGAAGGACCAGGTCCTTTGGAGCCACAGGAAATGATTGATCGGCGCCATCATTTGGGAGACTTGGTAGATGATTTGCGAGAGCCGAGAAATCAATCGGAGCTTTATGCCACAGGAGCTGAAATGTATCAGGCTCTCGCTGATTATTTTTTGCGGTCGCAAGGCTTGTACTCCTCGCACGGGAAGTCCCTTTTAAGGCGATTGCGCAAAACAGATCCAGCGTTTTTTAAATGTTTTAATGAGGCCTTTGAGTCGCTTTTTTCGAAGGGTGATTCAGAACCACTTGTCGCACTTGCCGAGTCAGTGGCATCGCCTCATGGTGGATTGAATTTTGAATCTTATTTTAAAAGAGCGCCCAGTGATTTTCGTCGACCTCTCCCGTCGAGTTTTTAAAATTAAACAACAACCGCTTAATGTTGGTCTGAACTTTCTGCCGAAAGTTTTTCGGATGTCACATAGGCATCGAAACCTGAAAAGGTGAGTGTGCTCATTTTAAGTCCGAGCAGCATACGGTAGTAGGGTGTTTTTAAAAGCATGCGGTTAAGGCCGCGCTCAAGTGGTGGTTCGAAGCCATCTATTTCTTTTAAAGTTCGAAGGTATTTGATGCGACAGACTGCTGCGGCCCTTTGGTAAACCCTGTCGAGAGTTTCAAAATAGATTTTGTTTTTACGTTCATGGGGCCACTGCGAATAGAGGGCAGACCGAAGCGAATACACATGTGGCAGGCCCTCGTTGGTTGCTGCACAAAATGCGATGGGTGGCTCTTGAGGATTAAGAAAAACTTTTTCGATGGTCTCAGGCTTTGTCCAGAGATACAAATACCCTTTGGTTGCGGTTGCGACCTTGAATGCTGTTTGTATTTGCGATGAAGCGATGGGTGTCCAGTCAGGCTCGTTCAGGATCTCTTCATCGACAAAAAAATGATACGCTTTGCGCTCAACATCGAGAAGTTTGAGCCCTGTCACGAAGAGCTGTAGGTTTTCAGTCGTAAAGAAAAGCTGTGCGATGTGCCGAATATTTCGAAGAATAGCAATGGGATCGCCGCCGTCAACAGACTTCATGACTTTGAGCTTGATCAAGGTGACGAGATCTTGTGGGTCGGGAGCTGGAAGTTGAGTGGCGTCGACAAATGTTTTATTGCGAATCAGCGATTCAAGTGGACTGTTTTCTTCGAGGTTCCAATAGTCGAACTGATTGAGTTTTTCTAAAATTGAAAAATCGTGTGAAACCCGGTTGTGTCGACTGAGGTGTTCTAGCCAATTGCCACCGTATCGCAAGATCTGCTCGCGTTCTTTTTTAGTGACAAGAGGTGAAATTTTTTTTGTGAGTGTGGCGGTTGCCGTTCCGACGATTTCATTATTTTGTTCAGGTAACCAGGGGAGCGCGCTGTTCAATAGTGGTCCGGCATCGGCGGTGAATTTCGATTTTTCGGAAAGCGGAAGTCCGAGAACTCTCTCTGTGTCTTCAATGTATCTGGGTAGAAACTTGTCTTGGGTTGCGAGTTGGTTTTCGATAATAGGGTCAACGCTGGTGTGAATGAGATAATTCACGCTCGTCACAATGAGGCTCGCAAGAACAACTAGGCCCAAGACAGCCCATAGTGGCCAGCGAGGCATGGTGTGAGGTTGGGTTTCTTCCATCTGTATAAGTGTCGAGAAAGAAAGAGATCTTGTCAATTGAGCAAGTCGACCTTCAACCAAAGGTCGCGGTAGAGCCACTTGGTTTTCTAAGCTCCACCGCAGTTAAATTTTAGTCATCTAGCGACTGGCCATCGCCGAGACAGCATTGAAATAAACTCGCCATTGATCATAGGATGCTTGTAACTCCAATTTTGACATTTCGAGTTCTGCCTTCATCTGCAGATAACGTTGCCGAGTGGACTCCTGCATTTGGTCTCGCATGCGGCGAACCTCTTTAAGGCTGGCTTGCAGTCTAACGCATTCGTCAGTCAGTTGGCGGAACCGCTGTTGGGCTTCTTCGATCTTAGCGCGCATTTGCTCTAGACGTTCTGAACTTGCACCTCGTGCGAGCATGAGCTTTTCTTGCATGGCAATTCGAGCTTTCATAATTTCGGTCGCGGGCACTTGGCGAAGACGTTTGGCCAGTCCACAAAACGCCAAAAACTTAATGGTCCATTTTGTGGGATCCCACTGGTACCACCGAATGCCGTTGCGGTAATCGATCTGAAACTCATGATGATAATTGTGGTAACCTTCTCCGAAGGTCAAAAATGCCATCAAAACGCTGTCGCGCGCAGAGTGCTTGTCGCTGTAGGGTTGGCGTCCCACATAATGGCAAAGTGAGTTGATGAAAAAGGTGGAATGATTTGAACAAACAATTCGAAGTGCCCCGCCCCAAACGATACCAGTCCAGCCCCAACCCAAAAGGTATCCGATGACCAAGGGGAGTCCAAAGCCCACGGCTGTGGCAATCAACGCATAATGCTTGTCTTGAAATCGTAAGATCGCTTTCTTCGCCAAGTCAGGAGCAAAGCTTTCGCGTGATTCTGGAGAGTCTTTGTACATTAGCCATCCCATATGGGCGTGCCAAAAACCTTTTTTGATCGAATAAGGATCATTGTCGGTGTCAACAGCTCGATGGTGCCGGCGGTGATCTGTGGCCCATTCAAGAACAGAGCCTTGAAAGGCACCTGACCCAATCAACATAAAAAGAAATTCAACCACAGGATGGGCGTCGAAACTTCGGTGTGAAAAATATCGGTGATAGCCCGCCGTGATGCTGAGATTTGAGAGCGAATAGGTGACCAAAAAGAATAGCACCATACCCCAACTGACCCCGTGGAGCCAAATGGCGATCGGGAGCAAAATTAAAACGGAAAGAGGGGTCAGGGTAAAAAATAAAATATTGGTCCAGTTCAATTGTTTCTTTTCTGTTGTCATTCAATCCCTTTCAAGATGATTCGCACGGCTTCTACTCGGTCACTCTTGGTCATTCGTGGTCTTGGTCATCTTTTTTGTTTGTCATCGTTGGCCTCACAAGTTTGTCAGTACAAGCAACTTGTCAGCCCAAATACTCGTCTCAATATTAATCCAAACAATATTAATCCAAACATTTAGTCCCAATAACAGTCTGCCCGCAGGTAACATAACTATATCAGCACCAGTGCTTTTTTGTAGACAAGGACTCATGATCACGCCAAGTTCTTTTTGATTCATGACCACAGGCTCGTCAAGTCGCAAACACTTCTCTGCAGAGCTAAGCACTTTAAATCGCCGAAATTAGCAAATGATGATTGAGAACGTAGCGCTGCATAGATAGGATAAAGCGTTCTGAAAAGAAAATACAGTAAAACAGAATCAAGTCGGGGAGAAAGTATGCTTGTGCGTCAGATTTTGTGCTTCAGCTTCGTGTTGTTTCTGAGTCAGTTCGGCAGGGCACAAGACTTGTCGACTCCATCGCCGGCTCGAGGATCAGGAGAAATGACGTTGGTATTTGTCGGAGATTCTTTGACTCAAGGATATGGCGTAAAAAAAAATGAGAGTTTTCCAGAACTCGTTTCTGAACAATTAAAAAAAAACGGGCGAAAAGTAAAAGTGATCAATGGGGGGGTGAGCGGTAGCCTCAGTAGCTCGGCCGAACAGCGTGTTCGGTGGTATCTCAAAATACATCCTGATGTGATCTTTATCTGTTTGGGCGCCAATGACTCATTTAAGGGAACCCCTCCTTCTGCAATTAAACAAAATTTATCTAAAGCGATAGCCCTGGCTCAAGCGGCCCAAGTACGAGTGGTACTTGCGGGTATGCGACCATTTCGCAATATGGGGGAGAAATATGTCCAGGAATTTGAGGGAGTTTTTCGCGATTTAGCGAAGACGAAAAACTTAACCTATATGCCTTTTTTGTTAGATGGTGTGGCGCTTAAGCCTGAATTGAATCAAGCTGATGGTAAACATCCCAATGCTCAGGGGCACATATTGATCTCGCAGAATGTTTTAAAAGTGTTGGAGCCGGTATTGGACTCGATAAAGAAATGAGCAGGAGAAAAAATGTCTGAGACAAGAACATTTTTAATTGAAGCCCAGGGCGTGAGTAAATCGTATCGACAAGGCGAAGAACGTTTGCAAATTCTGAAGCATGTGGATTTGTCACTTAGTGCAGGTGAAACCCTTGCTATAATGGGGCGATCAGGATGCGGAAAGTCGACTTTGCTTTCGATCTTAG
This sequence comes from uncultured Bdellovibrionales bacterium, assembly GCA_964405465.1. GTDB lineage: Bacteria > Bdellovibrionota > Bdellovibrionia > Bdellovibrionales > JAMPXM01 > CAYONZ01. Next base: position 5,567 of record CAYONZ010000035.1, read on the forward strand.
CTGGTCTCGATCGCCCTGACACCGGGGTGGTACGAGTGATGGGACAAGATCTCGCTATGTTAGCGGGTGCTCAGTTGCACCGTTTCCGGGCGCAAAATATTGGGATCATATTTCAAACCTTTCATCTCCTGGATCATTTGACTGCATTTGAAAATGTACGCTTGCCTCTTGACCTCGAGCGAGATCCGCTAGCTGATGAAAAAGCCAATGCCGAGCTTGAGCGGGTAGGTCTAGGGCATCGACGCGAACATTTTGCTGATCAAATGAGTCGGGGTGAGTGTCAACGTGTGGCCATCGCGAGAGCCCTGGTGATGAAGCCCAAGATGATGTTTGCTGACGAGCCGACAGGCAGCTTGGATGCAAAGACTGGACAGGCCGTCATCGATTTGATTTTCTCACTCGTCGAAAAAGAAAAAATGAGTCTGGTGATGGTGACCCATGATCCTAAGGTGGGAGAACGGTTTCAAAAACGTATGGACATGGTTGAAGGCGTTTTAAGCGCGCAGGTGCGATGATGTTATCCTTCATTTTGGCCTTGAAAGAGAGTCTTCGCAAATGGCGGTCATTGCTCGTCGTCGTTTTAGTTTTGGGCTTAAGTATGGGTGGGCTTTTGGTCGCAAAGACAATTCAACACTCAAGCGAGATTTATTTAAAAAATCAGGCGCGTAATCTTTTGGGTGCAGATTTAGTGATGAGCTCATTGTCGGAGCTTTCCCCACAAAAAATAGCGATCATTGAAAAACAAATTCCTATTGAAGCCTTTGTCGATGAGATCAGTTTGATGTCGATGGTGGCCACAGATCGACAAGTTGATAATCGTACGGCATTGGTCGAAGTTCGCGCCGTAGGTGATCAATATCCTCTCTTGGGTGATTTACAAATTGGTGGGCAAAACCGCAGAGCAAGTGAACTTGTAGAGAAACCCAGTGTGTGGATAGGACCTGAGGTGTTGGCACAGCTGGGGGTCAAGGTTGGCGACACGGTTTCAATTGGCCGCTTGAAGGCAGAGATTGTTGGTGTGATCGAAAAAGAATCAGCCGTCTCTTCAGGGCCCATGGGATTCGCGCCACATATTTTTCTCGCCAAACGTTATATTGAACCGACCGAGCTGATTCAGTTCGGTAGTCAGGTCTCATATCGGCGCGCATTTTTGTTTAAAAATCATCAGCTAGAGGAGATTGAGCTTGCGAAACTGAAATCGGATCTTGGAGAGCAAATGCGAAAGGCAGAGCTCAGTGAGGCGGAGGGTGGCACTGTTTTTTTGCGCACCCCCCAAGATGCCACGCAAAGTTTGGATCGTTTTCTTAAGTACTTCTCACGCTTTTTAGCGGTGGTTCTGGTATTTATATTTCTGCTGGGGCAGGTGAGTTCCTATTACATTTTACAAGTGTATGTGACTGAGCAAATTAAAAATGCGGCTATATATTTGACGGTGAGCGGACGCGTGAGTTTGGCGTATTTCATCTACTTGTGGCAGCTTGGTTTTTTACACTTTGGAGCCTTAGGCCTATCTTGGATGATTTGCCAGGGGGCAGTTCTCAGTTTGGAAAGATTTTTGAGTGCGAGTCTTCCTGCAGGCTATGTGCTGCAAATGAATCCAAAGGATTTGCTCGTGATCGCCGGCATTGCTGGTGTCTCGACTTGGATCTATTCTTTGCCGCTCGCTTTGAAACTTCGTTCGGTTCGCGTTCAAGATCTTTTTGATGGAAGTGCAACTAAAGGTAACGACTCGTCAAAGGCAGAGGGACTCATCAAATGGTTTATCGGAGGATTCGGCGATGTGTTTTTAGTCGCCCTCGCGTTGTTTGTTCTATTTGTGGGGATTGCGAAATGGCTGCTCAAGGATTGGATGATCGTTTCGGGTTTTGCCTTGGGAGTTTTGGTTTTATTTGTGCTGGCATGGGCTGGAGGACAAGTCCTTTTTAGGTTGGGTTATCGTGTTTTCAAAAAGCGAGTGGGTGAATGGCGTTTGATTTTTACCAACCTGCAGAGAGGGCGATTGGCGACACAGTTGTTTTTTATTGCACTATCAACACTTTGTTTTGTGCTCTTAATTGTTCCGCTATTGCTCTCGAGTTTTCTCAATGAAATGAGCCCGACTGAAGGGCGAATGACTCGACCCTCGTTTTTGCTTTTCAATATTCCAGATGAGTCTTTGCCCAAGTTGCGTGATTTTGTTCGTCAGCGTGGAGCTGAGCTAAAGTTTGAATCTCCGCTGATTTTAGCCAGACTCATGAAGGTCAATGGCAAAGAACCTCAAGATGATTTTTTTAGTAATTTTCCAGTGCGTCTGACAAGTCGAGAGAAATTGGTTCCGTCTGAAAAGATCGTTGAGGGGCAGTTTTTCAGCAAACCATTTGCCGCTAACGGTAGTGAGAAGAGCTCGACAGCCAGCGGGACAACTCAAATTCTTCCAGAGGTTTCACTTGAAGTGAAGTTTGCTGAGAAATGGAATTTTCGTTTACAAGATGTGATTGAATTTGACGTTCAGGGTTTACCGGTTCAAGCGAGAGTGACCAGTTTTCGCAAAGTTCGTTGGACTGATTTTCATCCAAACTTTTTTGTCGAGTTTCAACCAGGGGTCATTGATGATGCGCCAAAATCTTGGATTGCGACAATTGATTCTGTTTCAGAAAAGCCACAATTTCAGTTTGATTTGGTTCGAAATTTTTCGGAGCTTTCTGTCGTCGATATAGATCGATCAACGGGAATGATTGAGAAATTGATTTCAAGCCTGGTGGCACCGGTTCGTTCAATGGCCTGGGTTGCGCTTCTTTTGTGTGGAGTGATTTTAGCTTCAGTGTTGACCCATAATTTTCGTATGCGGCGGTTCGAAATGGATATTGAAAAACTTTTGGGTGCCAATAGTGAAAGAATTGTTTGGCTTTTTGTTCGGGAGTACCTGATTTTGGCGGGTTTTGCATTTCTCTTTGCAGCCACCTTGGCGCTAGCTGGAGCCTATTTGATCAGCACCCGGGTTTTGGAAATTTCTTTGGTTTTTGCTTGGGGGCCATTTGGGGCAATTGGACTTGGTCTTTTTTTCGTGGTCGGTGTGACCACCGCGATCGCGATGCAAAGAGCACTCAGTCGTGAGGGTATTCTGGTTAAGAACTCCTAAAACCTCGAAAAATTCGCTCGGATCGGTTTTGGCAGTGGACGGTTCGATCAGCAGAAGTTTGAAAGGTGTCCTGTTGGGTGCTCAATAAGCAGTTGGTTGCGGAGATCTGTCCGTGGCGATGATGCTTTTTTTGTTCCGACGTGGCGTAAAGCCGTTGCCGAAACTGCGGGCCGTCTGCTAAAGTCGTCTCAGTAAAAGTTTTAGTAAAAAGCGAGGACATTATGTTGGAATTAGAGACAATGAAGAGGCAGTGCCGTGGAGTGGTTGCAAAAACGCTTGGCGAAGACGCTTCGGGGCGGGTATTAGGTGTTTTTCTTCTTGTTGTTTTGGCGGCTTTTTGTCGATTGTTGCCGCATCCTGTGAATTTTTCTCCGTTGGCAGCCATCGCACTTTTTTCGGGCTACCAGTTGCGAGGTCGTGGTCTAGCGTATGCGTTTGCGTTCTTTGCTCTGCTGTTAACGGATTGGTTTTTGGGATTTCATAACACCATGCTTTTCGTGTACTTTGGGTTCGGTTTGAGCGTGGCTATAGGGTCTTGGATTGGATTTCGGATTGGATCTGGAAAAAGAGAACAGAAAATGGACCAACAGGGACGTGGTCAGAAGTTGCTTCATCTCGTGGGTGGCACGGCATTGAGTTCACTTTTGTTTTTTCTTGTTAGCAATTTTGGAGTTTGGTTTGTGGGTGAGTTGTATCCACGCACTTGGAACGGATTAGTTGAGTGTTTCACAATGGCCTTGCCATTTTATCAAAATACCGTTGCCGGAGATTTTATTTTTGTCGCGGTGATTTTTTCGGTGTGGGCACTACTCGAAAAAAGATTTTCAGTTTTTCGCGCAGTTGAAGTCGCGTAGATAGGGGAGAAACCATGGCAGATAAAAATGACAGTTGGCCACAGAATGATCCTGGGAAATTTTATGTTGATCGCACGTGTATTGCCTGTGATGCGTGCGTAATTGCAGCTCCACGTAACTTTAAAATGCACGAGGATGAAGGCCATGCCTTTCTTGCAAAACAGCCCTCCTCTCCAGAAGAGGAAGACCAGTGTCGAGAGGCGATGGAAGGTTGCCCGGTCGAGGCCATTGGTAACAACGGCGAAAGCTAAGCTTTCGCGTGTCCCAAGATGACCCGATGTGGGTATGGTAGTTCGATACTTTCGGTTTCAAAAGCTCGTTTGATATCATCATAGATTGAGTTTTGCGTCTCCACGACATTTTGGGTTGCCGTCCAGACTGAAAACTGGAGGTCAACTGAAGACTCTCCGAATCCAAGAACAAGAAATAGCGGACGTGGTTCATCGAGGCAAAGTGGATTTTCGGCAGCAAGCCTGTTGAGAACTCGTTGCACGCTCGAGAGATCTTCTTTGTAGGCCACGCCGAACTTGAGATCAATTCGGCGGATGGGGTAGTGCGAAAGATTTGTGATACTTGACTTCACCATGGTCTCATTGGGAATTCGAACCAAAAGATTATCAAGGGTTCGCAGGCGACAGGAGAGTAAGTCAATTGAGACGATCTCGCCGCGAAAGGCGTCGACGGCGATGACATCGCCAATCACAAAGGGGCGGTCGACCATCAAAAACAATCCACTGATCAAGTTGCTGGCAGAGGTTTGTGCGGCAAAGCCGACAGCCACAGTTAAAACTCCGGCAGCACCGAGAATCACTTTGAGCTCGAAGCCAAGTTGGTTCAACGCCGCCGTCAGCACGAGTGTCGCTAATCCGTAATAGCTAAACTTTTTAAAGATTAATCTCTGCTGACTGTCAAATTTAGGAAAGTTTCCAACGGCTTCACTCACTCGTTTGGCGATGTAAAGACCAACAGTCATGATCATTGCGGCGCTGGCGAGATTGAAAATGTGCCGCTTGGTGATGACTGAACTGAGCATTTCAAACCATTCGTGTTTCACTAGCGAACTCCTGTCATAAAGTTGTTAACTGCGCGAACCATGAGACTCGATTCTCCTGCGATTCTTGGTTGGGTGAGTGCTTGAGCGGGTGCTGCTTCTTTTGGTGGTTGTGACTCAATTCGAAGGTGCCCATCGGCGTCCCCAAGGCGTTTTTCTATGGAAAGAGAATTGGTCCAAAAGCCAGACTGAGGAGAATAATACAGTGCAAGTCGCGGCATCGGGATCAGAAGTCGATCGAGGCTCCACTTTTCTCTTGTTGAATTGCGCACCTGCAGCGCTGACAGGACCAGGTGTTGTCGGACGGGAACCTGGGCGAGAGATAAATAAGAGTTATTTGGATTCGCAAGACAGAGTTCACCACTTGAATTCATGGGGCCGTACCAACTGTCAGTCAGGCGATAGCTGGCAATCTCAGCCAGCGAAATTTGTGATGTGAGGTCAATTTTGAGGTAAAGTGGGTTGGCCAGATAGAGCGACACTTCTTCGTTAGGCAAAATTTGAATTGGAGTCTCGAATCGACTTAAGATATTTCGCGGAGCTAGCACTGGCGAAAGCGTGTATTGTTGGTGGCCCGCCGAAACTGAAAACTGTTGCTCTTGGGGCTGATAAACGAGGGAGCTATTTAGATTTTTTGGTCTCGGGCTTTGTTTCGATAAAAGTACCGAGGACTCAAGCCAGTTCCGAGAATTTCGTGAAGACAGGTTCCATTCCCGTGAAAGGTGCTCGATCCATAGTTCTAACGGGCCGATTTTCCAGAGGTGTGTCTGACCAACGTCTAGATTGTGGGTGCCCCACCATTGTGTGTTGTTTTCATTCACGCGGCATTTCCTTTGTTTGATATTCGCGACCGAATTATGGCGCATCCTCACTTGGTCGATCGTCGCGAGTCGAAGCAATAGGCCAGCCAAATGAAGACACACGATGATTTTTGCAGGACCCTCGACCTCAGTCAAAGTGCTTCTTCAAAATGCTCGTCATTACGCTCATTCTCTATGCTTGTCTTCTGCCCAAAAAACCAACAGACAAACAGCGCCGGAGGTAGGTCAGATTATGGTTAGTTCAGTCGCTTTTGCCAGGGGTCTGAGGTACAATTAATCGACACAAGAGGTGAATCGCGGACATCCAACCTGGGTGTAGGGTTCAATGAGGACATCATGGCGAAGCAAACGAAAAAGACGGGGCAAGCGAGTCGCACGCGCAAGGCGCGCACCAAGAAAAAAAATGTTGAACATATTCCGGACGAACCGGCGATTGAGTTTTTGAATCGGGATATTGAATGGCTCGAGTTCAATTTGAGAGTTTTGGCAGAGGGAATGGATTCGCGCACTCCACTTTTAGAGAGAGTGCGATTCATGTCGATCGTTTCCTCGAATCTAGATGAGTTTTTTATGAAACGAGTTTGGGGGATCAAGCGGCAGGTCGAGCTTGGGGTGCAGCGACGTTCGGGTGGGCTTACGCCCTTGCATCAGCTGGTGGCCATTCGAAATTATATTCGTCCGGCGCAAAATAAGCAGGCCCGGTATTTTCATGAAGTGTTGATTCCAGAATTGGCTAATAGTGGAATTCACCTTTTGAAGTGGCAGAATTTGTCCTTGAAGGAGCAAAGTTTTGCGAAGCAATACTTCAAGGCGAATGTATTTCCTGCGTTAACTCCTCTTGCCGTTGATCCAGGGTTGCCGTTTCCATTTTTGTCGAATCTTTCAACTTCCCTCGGTGTAACGCTTCGGCATCCGGAGCGCGAAGAAAAGTTGTTCGCCCGAATTAAATTGCCAAAAATTTTTCCGCAGTGGATTCAGGTTCGGGGTGATGAACAAACTCTTGGGCAATTTCGCTATGTGAGTTTGTTGGATGTGGTTTGCCACAATATGAAAGATCTTTTTCCTGATATGGAAGTCATGGATATTATGCCTTTTCGTATCACCCGAAATGGAGAGGTCGAGATAGAAGAAGAGGAGATCGATGATCTTCTTGAGCAGGTCACTGAGGATCTCAAGCAAAGACGCTTTGGTGAAGTGGTTCGCCTTGAGCATGGTCCAAATCCTGATCCGTGGATTTTACAATTTCTTATGGAAGAACTTGAACTGACCGAGGCCGAGGTTTTCGAAAATGAAGGGTTACTAGATTACGGAGACTTAAAGCCGATCGTGGATTTGCCTTTCCCGCAGCATCGTTATGAACCTTGGAGCCCTCTGGTGCCGACGGAGTTTCATGACGAGAATGCAAACATATTTAGTATCATCAAACGGGGCGATGTTTTGGTTCACCATCCCTATGAGAGTTTCGCCGCCAGTGTTGAACGCTTTGTAAAATCAGCAAGTGAAGACCCAAAGGTTATTGCAATTAAAATGACGCTCTATCGAACCGGTAACAACAGTCCGTTTATTCCATGGCTGATTCGTGCGGCTGAAAGCGGTAAGCAGGTGGTGGTGCTGATTGAGCTTAAAGCGAGATTTGATGAAGAGCAGAATATTCATTGGGCGCATGAACTTGAAAATGCAGGGGTGCATGTGGTTTACGGTGTGATGGGGTATAAGACTCATGCGAAGATCGCACTGGTGGTTCGTCAGGAAGGGGAGAGTGTTCATTGTTACACGCACATTGGAACCGGAAACTACCATAAAGAGACAGCAAAACTGTACACCGATTTCGGACTGTTTACATGTCGGCAGTCTTTCACTGAAGACGTGGTGGAACTTTTTCATTTCTTAACTGGACGCTCACTGAAGCGGAGCTACCAAAAACTTTTAGTTGCTCCGTTCAACATGAAAGATCAACTCTTGCAGTTGATTCATCGTGAGACTGAAAATGCTCGGGCGAACAAGCCCGCGCGAATCATTGCAAAGTGCAACAGCCTTGAAGATTCGACTCTCTGTCGTGCTCTCTATCAGGCTTCGCAAGCTGGAGTAAAAATTGATCTCATTGTCAGGGGCTTTTGTTGCTTGCGACCTGGTGTAGCCGGAATGAGCGAAAATATTCGGGTGATTTCGGTGATTGGCAGATTTTTAGAACACTCGCGAGTCTTTTATTTTCAGAACGGACAGGAAAATTTGGTTGATGGCTTGATTTATATTGGCTCTGCAGATTTGATGTATCGAAACCTTTTGGCGAGAATTGAAGCATTGGTCCCAATTGAAGAGCGTGCATTAAAGAATCGAATTTTTGAGGTGCTGGATGTTATGCTTAGAGATCGACGCTCCGGTTGGCTGATGAATTCGGAAGGGGCTTATACCCAATTTAAGCCAAAGGATGCGAGTGAAGAGGCCGGAACCCATAAACAACTCATGTTTTTAACAAAACAGCGAATACAACAGGAGCAGGATTTGGAACCTCAAACAGAAGCGGAGATGGGCACGTGAGATTGATCTTTGTTCGACATGGTTTGGCGGTGGATCGAGAGAATTATATTCGCATGGGAATAGGCGATGAGCACCGTCCATTAACGGCCGAGGGCATTCGGAAAATTCAATTCTTAAGTTTTTTCTTGCGGCGTCGTATTCGTGATCTCGACTTGATTGTTGCAAGTCCGTTTGTGCGCACTATGCAAACTGCCGATATTTTAGCGAATGCCTATGGTGACTTACCAGTTCGAAAAACTGAAACGCTTGAGCCAGAGTTGGCTCCTCAAGACTTTTGGAATTGGTTGCTGGGGCAGACACTTTTGCGCTCTAGAGATCGGTTAAAAACCGAAGCGGTAAACGTCACGATCTTGGTGGTTGGTCATGAGCCGCATTTGACAAGGCTTATCAGTTGGCTTTTGACAGACGTAGAACGCCCGATTCTGCGCCTTAAAAAAGGAGGCGCCTGTATGCTGGAATTTACTTATGAATTGACTCCAGGCCACGCGCAGCTTCGATGGTTGACTACACCTGGAATTTTGCCGCAGCGAAAGTTAGCCAGAAAAATGACCAAACAAAAAGCAGGCACCAAAAAGACGGGCAAAAAAATGGAAACTAAGAAAAGAACGGCCAAGAAAGCCACACGTAAGGCTTCGCAAAAAAAGAAATAGTTCTCAACGTTTGCGTGAAAGGCGAAACCAACGTCGATAGAGCGGAGATATCTTGCGACGGAATTTCTTCATATTGTCCGAAGGAAAAATATTGACTCTAAATATCTCAAATAGATCATCCTCAAGATGCAGGCCCCCATTGTCGGTCGCCACGGCAAATGTATAACCGGCCTCTTTTGCTAGCTGTTTTAAGCGCTCATCAAGATAGCCATAAGGGTAGGCAAAGCTTAATATCGGCTGCAAGCTCAAGTCCTTTTCAAGCCGCTTCTTAGAATCTTGCATCTCCTGAAGGACTTCGTGATCTGAAAGAGTTCGCAGGTCTCGATGTGAAAAGCCATGCGAGCCGATTTCAAAGTTGAGTTTGGCAATTTTTCTTTTGTCCGCGAGACTCATGATTTCAGAGCGAATGTCACCTTGGTCGACGTCCCATTTATTGTGGTCAATGGTGTGATCGGCCAACAAATAGATCACTGCTTTTTGTTTGTTTTGTGTCAAAATGGGAGCCACATTGGTTAAATTATCGAGATACCCGTCATCAAAGGTGAGTATGATCGGCTTTTTCGGGAACTCCTTTGGAGAGCGTCGCCCCGTGCGAAATTCTTGGTAATCAGCGAACGTCATGGTGGTGAAGTTTTTTGCTTTCAACCAGTTCATTTGTTCCGAAAATTGTTTCTTGTTTACAAAAATTTTGTGCTTTGAGTTCAGCGGCTGATCCGGAACCTTGTGATACATCAAGATTGGAAGGTGTTTGGGCCACAGCCTTTTGGCGCGTGCTTGAATGTAAACGGCTTCGATATCTGCAGCAACACGCTCAATGGGGTACAGTTCGCGAACCCTCTTTGCCAAAGTCTCAAGCCCAAGTGTTTCGGCAAAAGCGCTTGGATTTTTTAAAAATTCACGCATTTCATTTTTAATTGAGTCTTCTGCCCAACCCGGGATCTCCTCCGTCGGGCTGCAGTCACCAAAATTAGACTGGATACCCTGCTGCAAAGTTGACTCTTTCATGAAGCCGATCACAGAACGTTCGCCTGCAGCAAAAAATGGACGTCCGTTGGCAATGGTTTGAATTGCAACTCGACCTGCACCAATTGAAAGGTGAGCTTTCGCGAGAAATTGATTTAGACCTGCAACAAATCCAGAAAACAGAATTCTTCCTGGGAATTTTTGAAGGGCATAATCAAGTTTGACCTTGTTGATATCATTGAATGAATCATAGGTAGAACCCACGATGTAAATTTTGAGCTGCGGAAACTCAGCGAGCAGCTCGAGAAATATTTTAGATATGAGCTCAGTTGTGCGATCTCCCTTGGGCCCAGATGCTCGTCCGACAATGCAGACACGTATTTCTTCCTGCTGGGGCAGCAGTGCATGTTTGAATTCTGGCTCAGGAGATGAAAAGTGAAAGCCATTCGGAATAAAATGTAACTTATGTTTATCGAGAAAAAGTTCACTCTGAAGATGGACCTTCAGATCTGGGCAAACCGCAACAACCTGATCGCCATAGATATCAAACCCTCGTGAGGAACGGTGCAGGTGCTGGCGGCCATGTACGGTCGACACCATTGCCGTGTTGGTATTGAGGCAGGCGAAATAGCAAACCCAACTAGCGGCACGCGAATGCGCGTGGACCACGTCAATTTGTCGATCATGAATCAGTTTTCGTAAAAAAGCGATATTGCGAATTCTTTGCCAGGGCTTGCGCTGGCCAATTCCAAATTTGATATATTCAGCGGAGGTTTGTGTCGATAGAGTATCTGAAACGATGATCGCTGAATGCCCGTTTGCGATCTGTTGGTCGGCCAATGCAACTGCATATGTTTCGGCACCAGTGACTTCGTATTGAGACAAGACGTGTAGAATTCGCATCAATGAGATTCTAGACAGACTTTGTGAGCAAATCAATTCGCATTTGCTTTACATTTGTAACTCACTTTTACGATCGAACCCGGTTGGATAGATTTACTCACCTGAAATTCCAGAGAACTCATGTTGACTGAGTAGGATGTTGAAGGAAGGTTCGTTACGAACTGGTCATCAATTGGGCGACATTTGAACTTTAGAGTGTAGGTCTGATCGACGATATTGTAACCAATTTTTCCCACTTCAGAGGTGTAATTACTGGTGTTGCAAATCGAGCCAATGTGCCCACCGGTCTTGTTCGAGAGTTCAGCGTAGCGGGTGCCTTCAAAAGCTTTCACTCCCGCATTTCCGGTTTGGCCAGTTTGCTCACTTAAACATGCTGAGTCGCCGGGCTTCACAATAATTGAGTGAGCCGAGAAGGTTTTTCCAGGGTACTTTGTCTGCACCTTGCTAATGAGAGTGTCGGGTAGATCGTTGGTTTCATAGCTGAGATTGTGTTGGGTCATCACCTCTGGACCAGATCGTTCATCTTCATCTGAAAGAAAGACGACTGCAAGATGAGCGCCTTGACGTATAAAGCCATTTTCATTTCGATCGATGGCCAAGTTGGCGGCGTATATTCCGCGCTCGTCAGGAGACGGGCAGTTGGTGAATCCAGAATTCTCACATTCTCTTGTTTCGTCTCGAACAATAGTCTTTAAAAACAGGGCTGCGGCATCGCTTGTGGTGCGCTCAAGAAACTTTAAGCCACTCGAAAATTCGAGAAGAAAACCATCGCGGAATTTCCCGAAACCGTTTGCGGCTCGAGATGAGGGATCAGGAAAACCCGCCACGCCTTCAACGTCGGTTGTGGTGACAGCGATATGGTAATCGAGATTGCCGAGAGAACTAACAAAATCTGAAAATCGAGTTGAAAGAGCTTTTTGTTCAGTCGACATTGAGCCTGAGTTGTCGTCAACAAATAGGATGTCCACTTTTCCATCACCAATCGTCAATGTGTCATTGTATTGCTCTACGCCATCGATATGAACGCAGGCCGAATCACCAAGTCCCTGGCAGGGGACGGGTGGGATTTTATCAAATTTCACTGGTGCACAAGCGAGCAGTGTGGCTCCGAGTACCCAGCCAGTTAGAGAGCCTCTTAGTGATTTTCTTAGTGGTGATTTGCTGTCTGTCCAATTGGAATCCTGATTCACACCTTTTGGAGAATTTTCTGCGTACTTTTTCGAAGAATACTTTTTTGGGTTCTTCGATTGAGAAGGCATCAAGTTTTGTAGGCGAAAAAGTTTTTTCATATTTGGTCCCTCGAACTTTAGAGTCTCAACAGTGGTAACTTCAAGACATGTGCCATTGAATGTGTTGGCAATAGACAGGTGGGCGGGACCAATAGGGCTCAAATATCAGGGGTTTAGCCAAGTGTGTGGCAGAGGGGAGTGCCCTTTCGCGTAAAGTTGAGCCCAATAATGGCACCTTGAATTCTTTAGTGTCTAAAAATGAGACACTGTTTTTTTTCGCAAAATCTCAGGTAAAAGTAAATTCCACCCAGAAACATGGCCCAGAAACATGGATGGCCAGAAACATGGATGGATGAGTAGTGATGAGGTTCGGGGGTATAAAGATGATTGGGTTTAGGAGTAAACAGCTTTTATTTAATCTCATTTTGAGACAGACTCTACTTTGTATTTCAGTTGTAATGGCATTGCCCGCTCACATTCTTGCCGCGGATTTAAATTCGAACGACTTGAAATCTCCAACTTGTTTGTGTCGTCCTGACCTTTACTCAAAGAAGTATCAGCAATTAGAAAGTCATTGGTGGGGAAGTTCACGCTCCTGGACATGTGAGTATATTTGTACAGTGGAGTTTCCAGTTGAATCTAGTGATCATAAAAAGGAAGAGCGGGTACTTGGATCTTACTCCTCTCGTTTTTATGGTGAAGACAATGGAGATGAAGGCATCTGTGAAGGTGCAGTTATGGCTGAAGAGTACAATCCACAAATGGGTAAATTTGTGTTTCTACTTCAAGGAACTCGGGAGTTTTCTCCGGCGAAGTCGAGTTCGCAGGCTCTCCGCAATTGGTCACTAAACAATTGTCAAAATCGTTAAAACTTGAAAAATCAATCTTTGTTCGGTAGACGGCCTTGCCAGATTATTTTGGCAAAACCAACTCAAGTATGTGCTCATAAAGCTGCTTGAGATTGTAGGGCTTGGCATAAAGTGATTGAGCGCCACGTTTCAATGCATCTTCTTTGTTAATATCGCTGAATCCAGAAATTAAAATAACGGGTGGGCTGTTGAAGTTGATTTTGCGAATGGCATCAAGAAGAGTGATGCCATCTCCTCCTGGCATACGGATATCGCTAAGAACCATATCGATTTTATTTGCATTAAATTTCTCGAGCGCTTGTTTGCCGTTTTCAGCCTCGATGACCTTGAAGCCTTCCCATTCGAGCTTCTCTCTTAAAATCTCTCGTAAATCTGGTTCGTCATCTACAACTAGAACTGTGAGATTGTTCAGAATGGATTTATCAGGTTTTGCCATTATTTTGTTCCCAATATACTGCATCTTGGATGCAGAAACTTCAGTTCTGCACTATATTCTAATTTTGCAGAAGACTTGCTACATTGCCAAGACATTCCTGCAGTTACGAGATACTGCGTACTGATCCTAGATCAAAGTTTAGGGTAGAGCTCTCGAGTGTTGTGTCTTTAGGTGTTCGACAATTTTGGAGTAGCTAAGGCCAGCCAAAATATGGTCCATGATAATCAATGCAGTCTGCATCTTGATTGAAAAATTTTGGTCATTGTGAATGACGAATCTCTGCGGGTGATGTTTCCAAACAGTGAGGATTTTCTTGTTGATCGCTTGGGCGGCTGAAGGAGATTCAATGCGAGTAACCGAACTTTGATAGGCCGACTCCGCCGCTGTGTCGAGATGTAAAACCCAATCATATCTGGCCAGTTCAACTTTTCGACTTGAATCAATGGCCTTATAGAATTCAGATTCTTTTCCAGGCCAGTAGGCGGCACCATCGACTGTGCCGCGATCACAAATCAGTATTTTATTTTTTTCTAGATGTTGGGATTGTCTTTCGAGCTCACTTTGCACTGAGTAGATAGCGCGCTGTTGGCACTTTTGACTAAATGAGTGCTCAAGCCTTGGAAACCCGCCGCGAAATAAAATTGAAGCAGCTTCAGGTACTATGGTTGCTTTGCGGCGAAATTCTTTTGCGAGTAGTTCTGCAAGTGTTGTTTTTCCTGCGGAGGGACCTCCAGTTAAACAGATTTTCATTTTCAGGACTCTCCCTCATTTGGTGATTTCGAGCCGTTGGCTCCATCGCGATAGCCGTCGCGAAAGGCATCAAGAGTGTGATCGATTGTTTTGATGATGCCGCCATTGCCCAGTTCAAATTTTTCACCGAACTCTGGTATTGTCACCGCGAAGTTGAGCTCTTCTTCAATTTTGGCTTTTAGAGTCGTCAATGCCTGCGGTTCTCCATGATTGAGAAATACATGTGCGGGAGCGCGCTTTAAATGGCGAAGCCAATCCAGAAGATCATTGGAATCAGCATGGGCTGAGAGTGATTCAATGGTGAAAATCTCGGCTCGAATTGGCACGGGCTGATGGTGAATGCGAATCTCATTTAGTCCGGCTTGAATCAAGCGACCTTTTGTTCCCTCGGCTTGATAGCCAACAAAAAGCAGACCGTTCTTTGGGTCGGGCAGGCGATGTTTCAGGTGGTGCATCACTCTTCCACCAGAGAGCATGCCAGATGCCGAAATCACAATCATCGGCCCTTCTTTGCGATGTAAGCGAATGGACTCTTCGAGACTCTGCACAGACTTAAAACACGATGTGCAAATTGGCGAAACCAGCTGGCCATTGGCGACGGTCAACTGATGCTCATCAGGGTAACTCAAAAATATTTCGGTGGCATCTTTCGACAGGGGACTATCGAGATAAACTGGAATTTTCGGAATTGCATTTTGATTTTCAAGCTGCGTGATAAGATACAAAAGTTCTTGTGTTCTTCCTACGCTGAAGGCGGGGATCACCAAGACTCCGCCTCGTTTGGCAACCTTCAAGATCACTTTTTGCAATTCAAAAAATGGTGAGCTTCGAGGTTGTACTCGATCACCGTAGGTTGATTCGAGAACCAAAAAATCTGTTTCGGAAATCGTAACAGGTGGTTTGATAATCAGCGATCGACCGTTACCGAGGTCGCCGCTGAAGGTGATGGTTCGTGGACCATGTGGGCCTTGAAATAGAAGCTGCACGAACGACGATCCTAAAATATGACCAGCTCTCAAAAAACGAAACTGCAAATGTGGATGCAGCTCGTGCCAAACATCAGATTTAACCGGCCGAAGGAGGTCCAAGGTTTTGGCGGCATCGACTTTATCGTACAGAGCCAGAGCCGGTGAATGCTTGCTATAGCGACTGCGATTGGCATACTCAGCATCTTCTTCTTGGAGATGTGCACTATCCATCAAAAGAATTCGACAAAGATCGGCTGTCGCTTCGGAGCAATAGATCGGCTTCGCATAACCCATCTTAACTAGTCGAGGCAAAAGACCAGAGTGATCGGTGTGTGCGTGTGTGAGAAGGATGGCGTCGAGAGTTTTCGGATCGACCACCGGATTCCAATTTAGGAGTCTTCGTGGTTTGGGGCCTTGAAAAAGGCCGCAGTCGATGAGCAGCTGCATCTTGCTGGCAGGGTCTTTGACTAAAGTTCGGCTACCGGTCACGGTTTGGGCTGCGCCCAGAAATTCGATTTCCATTCTCAAAGCGTAGCTGAGAATTTTGGGTTGGGCGAGTGAAATTTGTTTTGTGTTTGCACTAGGGCTGTGACAATCCCAAAACAATTTTCTGATCTCGGCCATAGATGTCGGGTCTAAAGTGCAGTGTCCCTCCCTGGTCAACCCAAGAAGTAAAATACACCAAGAAAACGGGAATAGGGCGTTCCGGCTTAAGTGTGATCTCTTCGTTCAGTGTGAGACCTTTTTGAATGGTCTCGGCAATCTGTGCATCACTTGGAGCACGCAAACTATAGAGCGCCAGGGCTTTTGGATTTTCAAGGCGAATACAGCCAGAACTAAAAGTTCGAACTCGTTTTCGAAATAATTTTTTGCTTGGAGTGTCGTGGAGGTAGATTGAAAATGGATTGCTTAAGGGGAACTTGATACGCCCGAGTGAGTTTGAGGGGCCAGGGTCTTGAATGGCAAAATAAGGAAAATTATTTGCTTCATCCACGGCTTTCCAGTTTTCTTTGGTGGGATCGACTTCAAGAGTTTCACTGTCGGTCCGTTTAAAAAAATGAAAGCCACGTTCGACGTAAGCCTCTGGCTTTTTTTTGAGCTCAGGTAAGATGTCTTCAATCAAGAGTTTTTGTGGCACATACCAGTGCGGATTCAATACCACTTTTTCAAGAGCGCTTTGAAATGACGGTGTTTCACGAAACTCTTTACCGACAACGACATTCATTGAGAGCATGGTTTCTGAGTTTTCAACCGCGTCCAGGCGAAAGGCCGCAGTGTTAACCCAGATATAGTTTTTGGGGAGGGTGCGCGGAAGCCATCGCCACCTCTCGAGGTTCACCTGAATTTGTCGAATGCGAGTGCTGACAGAAACATTGAGTTCATTGAGAGTGGCATTGTCGAGTTGGCCTGACGGATTCAATCCGTGACGTTGTTGAAAGTATTTGAGACTGGCTTGCAAGCTTCGGTCGAAGTTTGTGGAATGAAGTGAGTTTTTTTCTTCAGGAAAAACGTGAAAGTCTCCAGAGATTTGAAGGCGTTTTTTGAGTTGTGCCACTTCTTTGCCACGGTCGTTGAGCTTTAGATTTTTCTTTCGCGAAAGAGTGGGCCAGCCTCCATTTTTGCGAATTTCTAATAGATTTTGTAAGGCCGTTTTGAGTCTTTGATAATCGATGGAATGCGGGAGGAGTTGCTTGAGCAGTGAAAATGGGTTCGAAGACCCCAGTTTTTCAAGGGCAAAAAGATCTTGATTGGGTTTGAAATCAGAACGGATGTACCAATCAGGATCTGATTTCTGCAAATTCGTTCGCCCCAATTGGATGTGGTGATACAAAGTGAGGTAAACATCACTCAGCAAGATTTCAAGATCAGCTTGAATCGACAGGTCCGTCGGAAATTTCTTTTGACGAACGCTCAGTCCTTGCAAGAGGCTCAGTTGATAATCTTCAGGTGCAAGGCCTTCGGCTTCGGCAGCTGATTCAATCCATTTGATCATTTGTGTTGCATCAGCCTTGAGCTTGTTTTCAGAAAACCAAAAGGCTTCATATTGATTACTTTGATAAGCCGACTCTAGATCACCGGTATTTCGCAATTGTGCCGGCAATACTTTGGGAAAGCGATTTTCGAGCCCACTAGCGAATCGTAATTCGAGTTGCTTGGCAAGCGGGGAGCGAAGTGAGAGTTCTTCAGGGCGCGGGGCCGACGATTCTGGGCGGGGTGGCTGAACAGCACAACCCGAAATGAGGAGCAAAATGAAAATCACGAAATAGCCGACGATGGTATTTGCGAAAGGCGAAAGTTTTTCGGATTTTCTTGAGTAGAGACTGTGAAGCATAGAAGGCTTATCGGAAATTTTAGGGCAAAATCGAAAAAAGAAAACACCAGACTTTGATCGGGTGTTTTCTAAAGATCACAAAAAATTTGCTGAAGGCCCAGAAGCTAAAGGTACAAAACTGCAGGCCCAAAACTAGTTCACCGGAAAATTGAACAACGGCTTGGCCTGTCCAAGTGGTAAGCAGCCTTGTTCAGCCTTACCAGCTCTGATTCATCGGAACTACAACTGTTGGAACTGGAACCACAACAGTGACTTCTGGATCATTTTGAGCCGGCAATTGTGGATTGCTCGGATCTACCACGATAAGCTTGGTTTCTTCACAAGTGTAAGTCTCACAACCTCTATTAAAGCCATAGTCTTTAATGATCGCTTTCGATTCGCTTACCGAAGCATCAGAACCAACCTTTTTTCCGTTGATGTACACTCTTCCGGTATTTGGCGAGCTGGCAATCCGGCCATAAGAGCACTGATTGCCTTTTGACTGTTGGCTCACCCATGAAAAAAACTTGTTCCAGCTCATGTAGGCATCAACTTGTTTAACGTAGCAGTCAGAATCAGGGACTGCATTTTTGTTTTTTGCCAAAGCATTGGCACCTGCACCCAATACCACGGCGAACATAAGAAAAGAACGAACGACGATATTCATAGAACCTCCATTAAAAAAAATGATACCGTTTCAAAATTCGGGGATGAATTTCCAATGTCGCGAATTTGAAACGATCGATTGTTGAACAGCGGCGATAATAACTGAATTTTCAAGAAATCCTAGATGTCAGGATTCTGTACAGTGATTCCTAGGTAAAAGAGTAAAGAAATGCATTCAGATCTCCGAATTGCCACTCGAAAGCCCACGTCTATGACATCGCCTCATCTTGCAGATTTTGAATTCTGGCCATTTCGTCGATAGAGTTCATATCCGACCGAGATTTTTGCGCCGTTTGCATCCACAAATGGCTCCCAGATTTGCGAATTGACTCCAACTTCACGAATGGTGATTTCCCCCAAAGGAATCTTGTGATCGACGTTAGCCTGCATATATCCAGAAGAAATTTTCAGCCAAGGTTGTCGAGAGTCACCCATTTGATCGGGTAATTCAAACTCCGTTTCGCGAGTTTCCCCTGAGCGAAGTTTCGGTAACATTCCAAGAAAAGCATTGTTGAGAGTGACCTGCGCAGAGTCAAGTAGAAGACCAGAGTCAGATTGAGGGGGATTCCAGCTTCGTCGGATGACAAGATGCTGTTTGGATGGGGCCTGCGGGACAATAGTCGAACGATTGAAGTTCCAATCAACTTGAAGCAATTCTGCAATGACCTTTGCAACACCTTCATTGACACTAATTTTATCATCGGCACTCACGACTTGCAGAAAGGGATTGTTGTCGCGGTAATATTTCTCTCGGAACTCACGCACCACAGACTCCGCCCGACAACCAATGATCGCTAAAAATTTCATTCTCGGGTGGGGCTTCTGAAAAAGTGAAAGTACATTCTGTCCTGAATCAGTCAGAATCACTGAGTCAGCCCGCAGTCCTGGTTTGACGTTCTCACGTTTTGAATTGGCGTGGGAAATCCAAACCAATCCTGCCACCTCAGGATCCTGCAGGGCTTGCCAAAGAAGATTGGCGTCTGCCTGATGCCGAATTTGGATCTCAAATCGCTCGCCCAGTGGAGAAAGTTGTTGAAGAAAGCTCTCTTCGATTTCCTTCCACAGAGATGTTCGATATGGATCTTGAAAACTTCCAAATCGAGACCAGACCGAAGTTTCGGGAGCCTCGTAAACCGAGGTCAATATTAGGATCTTGTTTCGCGCCTCCGCGGCAAAACCGACGACGCTCGCAAGAAAAACAATTGCAGCGATCATCGTAAATTTGAAATGGAGGTGCAAAAAATTAAAGGGCACCGACTTTTTCCGAACTATAAACCGAAAGCAATGTAAAGACCCGTTGCGATTCTGGTGAAACACTCTTAAAACTTTCATTCATGATAGCGCGAATCACTGGGATATTTTCTTTGCTCTTCTGATATTGCTCGACTTGAAGTCCAGCAGCCTGTGCAGCGGCATTAACCGCAGGCAATTCGTCATTGTATTTATTGATGTAGCTCTCAACCTCTTCTGGAGCTAATCCCAAGGTTTTTCCTTGAGCATAGGTCAAGGGGGCAAGCTCACCATACTGTTGATCTTCACCATCCAAAACAACAAGTCCGATCATGATCAGTTTGTCGCCAAAAGACAATGCGCCCCAGGAAAAACCTTTCGCATCCGCATCTTTAGGGCTGGAAGGGGCGCCCGTCCCAACAGTTATGAAGGCCATTGCCCATATGCCAGTCATGAGCGATTCCGTACAGACAGCGACGAGGGCTTGCGCTTTTGGCATCACAAATGATCCCATCAAAATCACAATCAAGGCGAGGTTCTTGATTCTTGGCATCTCGAAAAATTTCGTTTTCATAGGTTCTCCTTTGTTGGTTTCTGTTTGGTGACGTTTCAAAAAAGTCGGGGAGAAATTTCTCCTGTGGCATTGCGGATCTACACAAATCTGAGTGAGTACAAACCTGAAACGACTTCTTGTTAGGTGGCCATGATAGCTGAATTTAGAAAAAAGAATAGATGTCAGAATTCTTGACAGTGATTTTCGTGTAAAATAGATCTTGTTTAGCGAATACGGCAAGGATGCCGGACCTTTGTCGATCTTTAAACAAATTCTATTTGCATATGACCTAGTACAAAGGTCGAATGAAATTCAGATTCCGAGTGAAGCACTGGTGAATTTTGAAAAAATTAAAAAACGAGAGTTTCTAAAATGCGATGGATCGTGAGACGAAAACGAAAGATGAAATTGCGAGAGTGGCTTTTGGTTTTTGGCTTGGCTCTTCTTGCGCCAAATGCGCAAGCCAAAACTTTTCTCTCAGATGAAGCGACAATCGAGTCCATGGGGCAAGGCTATCAAAGATTGCCCGCGGACCTCGAACAGAAGTCTGTGCAAGATCTGAAGATCGAGATGCGCCCGTTTAATCCCGAGACGTCGCCGTGGTTTAAGCAAAATCACTACTTGAAGCTTCGCACTCAGGACTATGAATGGAATTACCTCGAGTTTTTTGCAAAGCAAGCCAACGCTCAAAAGTTGGTGCTTCTTCACGGTGGCGGAACCTGGAGCTATTCATTTCGATATTTGATTCTTCAGTTACAAGATCGATATGATCTTTTGGTTCTTGATCTTCCGGGTTTTGGCTTGAGCCGACCGATGGATGAACATTTTCGAAATTATTCGATGTCCTCTTTTGTGAAAAATCTGCGACAATTTCTTGATGCAAAAAAAGTTGATCGGTTTACATTTGTCGGTCACTCCTGGGGCGGAGGCCTTGCGCTTGGCTACGCTGAAAAATTCCCAGAGCAAGTACAAAAACTAATTCTGCTCTCTTCTAGTGGTCTCGATATTCCAGACATTTGGGAGTGGGAACTCTTCAAAATCAAATGGTTAGGGCACCTTTTCACCTACTTCATCACGCCAGCTACAGTTCGCCTCGATTTAAAAAAAGCTTTCTTTAATCATCAATTGATTTCGGACGAGATGGTAGGCGAAGTCTATTGGCCTCTTCGCCAGAGATTTGTTAAGCGTGCCATTTACTTCTACTCGCAGAATTTCGATTGGCTAAAGGTTGAGCAGGGGCTTTCTCGATTGAAGCAAAAGGCACTTTTACTTTGGGGAGCAAACGATCACTACATTTCAGTTCAAGATGCCAAACGCTTAAAGGCGAAGCTTAAAAATTCTCGATTGCTTGTCTTTCCAAGGTGCGGGCATCAAATTCACGAAGAATGTGTGGCACAGATCAGCCCTGAGATTGAGAAATTTCTTTTGCAAGCAAACTAAAAAATTCATTTGGTGTAGGACAATTGAATTTCTCAAGCTGTCCATTGATTTGAATATGAAGTTCGTGAGAATGCAGGGCAAGTCTTGTGAAATTAAAATGTCGGGCAATGGCAAGATTGACGTTTTTTTCACCGTAGCGCGAATCACCTAAAAGTGGGTGTTTTGCCAATGCTGCGTGTTTGCGAATTTGGTGTTGGCGGCCCGTTGCAATGATGAGTTCGAGCATTGATGAGCGTGGGCCTTCATCTATGACCTTCCAATAGGTCAAGGCTTGAACTTGATCTGCTTTTTTTCCAGCCGGTTGAACCCGGCCTTCAGCTTTGTCAGAGATGGCAAAATTCCACTGGCCTTCTGGTGCGGGCATTCGGCCTTTGACTACCGCTGTATAGGCTTTGTGCGTGCGTCGCTCAGAAAACTCCTGTGCCAAGAGGCGCGCTCGATCTGCGGTGAGAGCCAGCAGCATCAATCCACTTGTTCCTTCGTCGAGCCGATGAACTGGAAAAACTAATTTTTGTTTACTGGCTTTGCTTTGATTGACAGATAATTGCTTCGATAAAAGTGAAACAACATCCTGTCCATTTGCTGAGTTATGCACGCTCATGCCAGTGGGCTTGTTGATCACGATCCAGTCGGCCCCCTGAGCGATGATTTCAATTAACGCTGAAGATGGTTCAATCGCCATCAGGCCTCCTTGGGGATACAGATTCGTTTAGCAGACGGTGAATTGATTTTTCCCAATACCAGGTGAGAAATATAGCGGCGAAAAAAAGTCCAAAACCTAAACCCCGCCATAAGCCGACAAGTCCCTGGTTGAAGTGAAAAGTGAGTATGAGGCCAATGGGCAAGCCAAGCGCCCAGTGCGAAATTAAATTGGCCCACATGGCCGCTTTGGTGTTGCCTAGGCCTCGCAGACCGCCGGCAGCGGTCACTTGCAGGCCATCAAAAATCTGAAAGAGCGCGACGCTAAAAAAAACTTGCGTGCCGAGTTCGATGACCGCGGCGTCTTTGCTATAAAACATCATCACTCTCTGCGGAAATAACAAAAAAAGAATCGCGGTTGAAGTCATGAACAGGGTTGAAAAGATAAGCCCGCAGCGGCCTGCAACTAGCGAGAGTTTCGTCTTTTGTGCGCCAAGGTTATGCCCCACCAAAACGGCCGTTGCAGAAGAGATTCCGAGTGGAATCATAAAGGTAGTTGATGCAATTCCCAAAAGCAGTTGATGAGTCGCCGAAGACTGCACACTGAGGCGAGCGGCCAATACACTGATGAAACTAAACACTCCGACCTCGAGTGACAGGTGCAGTGCCGATGGAACTCCCAAACGCAAAATTTCGGGGATCGAATCAAAACGCCAGGTGATACGATGAAAAAAAGCTTGGCGCAGGTCTTGGTGTTTAGCAAAGGCCCAAAGAAAAATCCCGAGACACATCAATAGGCGACAAACAAGAGTGGCATAGGCAGAGCCAATCGCTCCCATGCCTGGTACGGTCAGCCCCGCAAAGTCCAACCCGTGAATTAATATTTTATTTAATCCGACGTTGGCTAATGTTGCAGCCAATAGGCCAAGTGTGCCTGGCCAAGCCGAGCCCAAAGCCTGAAGGTAACTCCGTATGAGCGTAAACAAAATGAGAGGAGTCAAGCTGAGCGCAAAGACTTTTAGGAACTCTCGTGTGAGCTTCCGTTGCGCCTCATTGGGAACAGTCCAGCTCAAATGGTCGGCGTAAACAAATAAAGCAAAGGTTAAGACCAAACATGAGATGAGGCTCACGATAAATCCCTGCCAAATTAAAATTGCACTGCGCTCTTTGTTTCCAGCACCGGCTTGAAAGGCGACCATATACTCAAGCCCCTGCACGAGACCCATGGCCACTACAAAGGGCACAGAAAAAATCGCCGTGACCACGCCACCGGCTGCGACTTCGGTGGGCCCAATTTGCCCAAGAAAATACAAATCGGTTAGCCCCATCACGGATGCACCCAGTAGACCAATGCAGATTGGAAATGCGAGAAATAAGAGCTCACGTGCGATTTTAAACATGGTTGAAGTGTACTTTCATGGTGTCCTTTTTTGTGGTTGCAGATGAGGACACACCCTATACTACCGCAAGTTTTTACGGATGTAGAAACTAGATGCAGAATGAGGTGATCGATTTTTTAAGACGACTGCAGCCCGTTGAAAATAGCGGATTCGGGTCCGTCTTGTCGAGTCTCAACAATGAGCGTGCTTAAAATGAGCGTCGCTTGAAGTCGGCGAGGATGGTCCGATCACTCAAGTCTTGAAAATTCGGGCCTCAAAGACCACACATCAAAAGTCAAACACCCAAAGCTAGACCTCCACCGCTAGACTAAAAATCGCTTAAGGAAAGCCGAAAATAAAGTGAGCCAACAGGCTCTTGGTCAAGGTCACGACGGCAAACACGAAGTCAAAATTGTATGTGAACATTTTTTTTCTTATACTGAGAAGACGGGGGCATTTCAGTTGGCAGCAGAAAATATTTTCGTATTTGGTGATATCCATGGCTGTGCGGCAGAACTCGAGGCTTTGATCTCTCGCTTGCCCCTGACCCTCGATTCGACCTTGGTTTTTTTAGGTGACTATGTCGATCGTGGTTCCAACTCAAGAGAAGTGATTGAGATGATTTTAACTCTCAAACGTCTTTACAATGTGGTGGCCCTGAAGGGGAATCACGAAGAGTTGTTTTTGAAGTACCTCTTTGAGCCCCATACCCAAGAAGCCGGCATGTTTATTTTCAATGGTGGAAGCGCCACGATTGCGAGCTACACCAATGCAAATGGCATCATTGAAATCCCTCCGGAGCATGTCGAGTTTCTAAAATCGCTTCAATATTTTCATCAGACAGCAACGCATTTCTTTGTGCATGCTGGCGTCCCTGATGAACCTTTGGAAGAGCTCACGGCCGAAGAGCATGGCCACCATATGCTTTGGATTCGACAAGAATTTTTAAAGAGTAAATTTCGGTGGAGCAAAATGATTGTTCATGGTCATACTCCAATGCAAAATGTTGAACTTTTAAAAAATCGGATTAACCTTGATACGGCTTGTGTGTATGGCAATAAGTTGACCGCGATGCACCTTCCCTCTGGAAACCTCTATTTCGTGCGCAAGATCACCAACGTCAACCAACCAGAGGCGAGACCCGCGACAGTATTTGATCAACATCAACGACAATACCGACGTTTCTCGGGGCGAGTGACGGTTCAGATTCTCGCCGAGCAAGTCTTTTCATTTGAGACGCTAGATTTTCATGAATTTGGATTTCTTTTGCGACCACAGGGAGAACTGCCGCCTTTTGGGTTTTGTCTAGGCGAGAATATCCATGGCTTGATTGGGGACAATAAAGAAACCCAAATTCCCTTCGAAGGAACCATTGTTCGTCTGGTCAGCGAAGCCGATGGCACGCCGCTCTTTGGTGTAAAGATCAATAAGAAATCAGAGCCTGCAGCTTAAGCACAAGCCTACAATCAGACCTCAACCCTCGGCGGTTTCAGACTCTAAAAGTGTTAAGGCTTCCTTAATATCCATCTGCACATGAAAGGCATAGGCTCCGACATAGAACTTGATGAAACCCTCTGAACGATTGGACTTCGGGACTTCCTCAACTGAGTGAACTTGTGATTTCCGAATAAACACTCGAACATTATCGACCGTGCGAACCTCAATAAACTTCTTCATGCCTAAAGGTTAACAGGTTTGGTAAAGATTGCCTAGAGCTGCCACTTGTAGGCCAGGTTTTGCGGACTTAGGTCCCTCTATCTTAGGGCGCATTGGTATTAAGATGGCTAAAAGTCGGGGAATCGTATATAATCCGGCAATTCAATTTTTAGGGCGTTCTTTAAAAACTACGGTCTGTCTGGCAATCGGCTTGGTGGGATTGAGGTTTTGGGCACCCTCCATACGGAAAGGTCATAAAAGATGACAGAAGTTACAGAAGTCGTAGCGTTCACAGGTTTCAATGACGAACGGATCAGTTCGGAGACTCGCAAAGGTCTTGAGGATATGGGCTTTAAAGAGCCAACACCAATTCAGGTGGCAACACTCCCTATTCTATTGGGCGATGACACGGATTTCATTGGTCTCGCGGCAACAGGCACAGGCAAAACTGCAGCTTTCGGTATCCCATTGATTGAAAAAATCGATCCGAAAATTCGGGCCACACAAGCCTTGGTTTTGTGTCCAACACGTGAGTTGGCTAAGCAGGTTGCAGAACAACTCGAGAAAATGGGAAAACATAAACAAATCCGCACGCTCACTATTTATGGTGGGTCAGGTTATCGTCGGCAAATCGAGGGGCTAAAAGCAGGAGCTCATATTGTTGTCGCCACTCCAGGGCGTTTGGTGGATCACATCGAGCAAGGTATTGCGGCACTTTCAAAAATCAAAGTTGTCGTGCTTGATGAAGCCGATGAAATGATCTCAATGGGTTTTAAAGAAGACCTAGAGCGAATTCTGAAAGCCACGCATCCGCAAGATGAAACGCAAACTGGTGCTATTCGTGCGGCTTGCAAAACATGGCTATTCTCTGCGACCATGAGTTCAGATGTTCGTCGTGTTGCGGATCGATATTTGGCATCGCCAAAACAAGTCGCAATCAACAAGAAAGACATGCTTTCTGGAACAGTTAAGCAAGTTTATTATACAACTAAGTTCGATTCGAAGAATGAAGTACTTTGTCGAATTCTCGACACCATTGAGGACTTCTATGGCTTGATTTTTTGTACGACAAAAATGCAGGTGGCTGAGTTGGCTGAACGTCTTCAGGCGCGAGGCTACCCAGTTGATTCACTTCATGGAGATAAGACTCAAGGCGAGCGTGAATTCACTTTGAAGAAATTCAAAGCTCGGCGCACGACAGTTTTGGTTTCAACTGATGTGGCGGCACGCGGTCTTGATATTAAAGATCTCACCCACGTGATCAATTATGAACTTCCGCTTGATATGGATTCTTATGTGCATCGAATTGGCCGAACAGGTCGAAGTGGAGCGCAAGGGATCGCAATGAGCATAGTTGCGCCACAAGAAATTCCTAAGATGTTGCAGATCGAACGCATGACAAAGGTTGCAATGGAAAAAGGTAAGATTCCATCGGCAACAGAAGTGGCGACGGCAAAACTTCGTCATATGGTTAAAAAGCTTGTGGATGTCGATACAGAGTCATCAGGCTACGAGCTTGCAACTTCGGCACTTGAAAATCTTGGAGTGAACGAAACAGCGAACTATTCTGGAAATGAAATTTTAGCTCGTGTTTTGATGACCTTCTTTCCAGAAGTCTTGAGTGCCAAAGAGATGGCCTTGGATTTCTTAGGTGATTTAACTGTCAAGGACTGGGAAGAACAACGTCGCGCAGGTCGCGGTGGTCGCTCGGGTCCTTCGCGTGGAGGTCCTCGTGATCGCTTTGGCGGCGGTCGCTCATTTGACCGTGGCCCACGTTCGTTTGATCGTGATGGTGGCGGAGGACGTGGTCCTCGACGACCGTTCAGTGATGAGGGTGATCGTCCACCACGTCGTGAGTTCAATGATGAGCGTCCACAGCGAAGCTTTGGACGCAATGAAGGTCGTGGTGAAAATCGTGGTGAAGGTCGCAATGAAGGCCGATTTGATGATCGTGGTCCGCGCCCAGAGCGTTCTGGATTTGATCGCTCAGCGGGATCTGACCGTTCTGAAAGACCAGCACGTTTCGGTGGTGATCGACCGTCTCGCGGTGGTGGAAGTCGCTGGGTGAATGGTGAAAAAGTGGAGCGCGCGCCACGTGCAAACGACTCAGGTGAGAGATCTTCATTTGGTGGGGGAGAACGTCCTCCACGTGGTGGGTCACGAGGCGGAGCTGGAGATCGGGGTTCGTTTAGATCTCAGCGTTTGCAACAGATTTGGGATAAGAAAAACGATTAATTAGTCGAATTGAAATTGCGTTTCGAAAAAGCCTCAAGTGCCTCAATCACTTGGGGCTTTTTTTTGAGGAAGAGCGTGTTGCTGAGCTTGGTGATTTTAGATCAGATTGCAGCGACGATTGTTTCGAAAAAACTCTTCAATGAGATTTGATATCTTGAATCAAGACATAAGGTTGAACGATTAGAAATTGAAACATGCTTTCGGAGTTAATTTCCCAGGCTTCGGCTTGCTCTGCACTTGGGCGTGTGATCATGTTTTTTTCGATCCAGGCCTCGACGGATTTGGTGTCGTTTTCAGCTAATGCCACACCAACCTCTACGATATCGAGATTTCTATTTACTATAAACACAGATCCTTTGCGATGATGCGGGACAATCCAAGCCCATGGGGCTTCTTGCAGTTCTTCTTCGAGTCGATCTCGAGTGCTGGTCATTTCATTGCCTTTCCCTTATGGATTTTTTTGTATTTGAACCACATGGTTAAACTATTTTCTAGTCTCACCGTGGCCATGGCACACCCAGCGTAGAGAGGTGAGGGCTTCGAGCCCCACTGGTCCTCGCACGTGAAGTTTCTGGGTGCTGATGCCGATCTCGCCTCCCAGACCAAATTGAAAGCCGTCGGTAAATCGCGTGGAGCTATTCCAATAGACGACCGCAGCATCCACTTTTGTTTCGAATTCACGAGCTGCCATTGTGTTTTGGGTCACGATGCATTCAGAGTGGCGCGAGCCAAACTCTTCAATGTGGTCAATTGCTTGAGCGAGATCTTTTACAATTCTCGCACTGATCTTAAGATCAAGATACTCGGTTTTAAAAGTGTTTGGGCTTGCAAGAAAGACTCTGGGGGAAGAATTCAGAATATCCAACGAGTTTGCGCAAACATGCCATTCCACTTCGTGTGGCGCGAGCCGAGCATAGGCCTGACGGAGAAAGGTGTTTGCAATCTCATGGTCGACAAGGAGCGTTTCGATGGCATTGCAGACACCTGGTCTTTGAGTCTTGGCGTTCTCTAAAATTTCGAGTGCCATCTTGAAATCGGCGTCGCGATGAACATACAGATGGCAAAGGCCTCGGTCATTTTTTATCAGTGGGATGTTGGAGTGTTCGGTGACGTATTCAATGAGCGCATCCCCTCCGCGCGGGATTAAAACATCTATGAATTTATTTTGTTGCATTAACCAATCGCTCAATGAGCGGTCTGGATCCGTAATGCCCCAAAAAACTGCCGGAGCTACGGCATTTTCATTAAGGGCACGAGCTATAAGTTCATACAGAACCTTTGCAGTGGTAAGGCTCTCGCGTCCTCCGCGAAGAATGATTCCGTTGCCTGCTTTAAATGCAAGCGAAAATGCTTCAGTGATCACATTGGGGCGCGACTCAAAAATCATGAAGATGACGCCAAGAGGACTACGGATTTTCTTGAGTTCAGGGCCTTGAGTGAGTGCACGTACTTCTACGACCTCCCCAACTGGATCGGGTAGTGCTGCCACTTGCCTGAGACTTTCGCGCATGCTGCTTAGGCGTTCGGGGGTGAGTCGAAGACGATCAGCAAAAGCAGGCGTGTACTTATTTGAAGTTTTATAGAGATCGAGGTCTTGCTGATTGGCTGCCAAAATTTCATTTTGGTATTTGAGCAAAAGATCATTCAGCGTGAGCAGAGTGCGATTCTTTTTTTCTGTTTCGAGCGTGCGAAGTGATCTCGAAGAGTTTTTGATGTCGATGAGTTCTTGGTATTTCATTTTTTATTTGAAACTTTCTTTTTATTTTTGAGAATGGGACCTACATGTGTTGCGATGGCCTGAGGATCGAGAAGTTTGAGCAGAGCGTGATTTTGGTCGCCACGTAAAATAGTTGTAGGCACTTTATGTTTTTGTGCATGCAATGCCGCACGAAGTTTTGAATACATTCCCCCTCTGCCGTGGGCCGACTTTGCTTTTGCATCGATTGCATTGAGATGTTTAATGGTGAGGCGTGGAATGTGTTGAATGAGTCTTGCGTTTGGATTTTTATCGGGATTCTGGTCAAAAAGACCGTCGACATTGGTCAAGATGATCAATCGATCCGCCTGCATTTCAACTGCCACTAGGCTTGAAAGAAAGTCATTGTCACCAAATTGAATTTCGTCGGTGGCCACAGCGTCGTTTTCATTTAAGATAGGAAGAACTTTCCAGTCGAGAAGTTTTTTGAGTGTGTTGCGAAGGTTGGTACGATTTTTTTTATTTTTAAAATCACCGTAGGAAAGCAAGACCTGTGCACCCATCAGTCCGTGGGCTTGGAGTGCGAGGTTGTACTGCTCCATCAGCATGGGTTGACCGATGGCACTGAGAGCCTGTTTTTCTGGAAGGCTTTGCCAGTTTTTTGCAATTCGCTTGCGTGCCGAGGCGATGGCGCCAGAGGTCACCCAAATGATGTCAATACCATGGTTCTGTTTCAAAAAGGCGACGTCCTCAATCCATGAGCGTAAAAGCAGCGGACCTCCTTCGACAATAAGTTGGCTTCCCACTTTGATGATCCATAATCGACGCTGACTCATTTCACTTCCTGTATTCTTTGTAGTGCAATTGCGGTCAAACCCTAGCCCTTATCTCAGCATAAAAACCCGAAAAACTCGATCCTCGCTAGGAGAGATCACGTGAACTGTAGACCTTGGTCGAGAGGTAAGTTTGCGAAAAACTGCATGCAGTGAGATACTTGACTCGGCTCTTCGGGAGTCGAGGGTTTATGGCCCTATGTGAGGGATTTTTCTCGCAAACCGGTCTTGTTGCCAAGTCGTAATGTTCCGATAGGAGACGCAGTAAAAAAGGTGAAATATGCAACGCAGATTCTTCAACATCAAATTGTTAATTCTTCTTTTTAGTGTTTGGTGGTCTTCAATTTCTTGGGGCGACGCCTATGATTTGCCTAAGCAAGTCGCTGTTGAAAGTCGACTATTTGAAACAAAAAATGAATTCACGCCAATGGTGGGTTATCTTCCCTGGGACTCGTTCAATAAAAGTATTGTTTTTGGTGGGGCCTACACTCACTACTTTGGCTCTTATTGGGGATGGGAAGTGGTGAATGGTATGTCGGCAATGAATCAGAACACTGGTTTGAAAGACGATCTCATCAACAACTTCGCCGTTCGGCCGTCGGGAATTTTGGATTTTATTCGCGCCTA
>CAYONZ010000036.1:0-35329 GCA_964405465.1 uncultured Bdellovibrionales bacterium
CACATTGTCTATGGCCTCAACTGGAATTGTAAGAGCGAATTGGGCAACGGTTGCGGATACGGCCACGGCTGGAACCCATTACACCACGAGCAGTGGTTCAATCTCGATTCCTGCTGGGCAGACGTCGACAAATGTGACCGTTCCGATTCTACATTCTGCAGGCATATGTGAAGCCGATAAAACATTTCACATTCATCTGACTTCTGCGGTGAATGCTTCTATTTCTGCCAACGATACTCAGTCCACTATTCAAGATGTAGACGTGCCGACAGTGAGTGTGGCGAATGCTTCGGCAAATGAGGGTTCTGCTTTGGTGGTGGTTGCGACTTTGAGTCAAGCCTGCCCGACCAAGACCGTAAGTCTAACTTGGAGTAACTCTGCCGGTACCGCTGTTGCCGGAACCAACTACACCTCGGTT
This sequence comes from uncultured Bdellovibrionales bacterium, assembly GCA_964405465.1. GTDB lineage: Bacteria > Bdellovibrionota > Bdellovibrionia > Bdellovibrionales > JAMPXM01 > CAYONZ01. The sequence continues at coordinate 419 of CAYONZ010000036.1, forward strand.
TCAGCGCAAGTGGTATCGATCACCGCCGGAAACACTGCTGCTAATTTGTCGACACCCACTCTAGATGATGGCAAGTACGATACCAGTAAAACTATCAATGTGACTGTTTCTGCAGCGACCAATGCAACGATTGCCACAGCGAGTGCTGTGGGCACGATCAATAACGTCACAGCAGTTCCAACTCTTGCGGTAAATGATATTACGGTGAGCGAGGGGGCTGGTACCGCAACGTTCACCGTCACGCAAAGTTCAGCCAGTGCAATGGCCACAACCTTTCATTGGTCGACAGTGGATGGAACAGCTCTGGCTGGGAGTGATTACACTGCGGTGGGTGATACGGTTGCGACAATTGCTGCTGGTGCAACAACCGCCAGTTTAACTGTTACTATTTTGGATGACCATGTCAGTGAATCGACTGAAGCCTTTGCTGTGGCTTTGGTTACGCCAACCAATGCCACGATTTCCGATGCGAGTGGCACGGCACAGATCACAGACAATGATCTTCCTGCATTCAATATCTCGGGAGTGACTGGTGGAACTGATGCCTCGGCAGATCACTATTTGAGTTCAACTTTGAATCCGACGATCAACTGGTCAGCGACAACTGGAGCGAGCGATTATTCGGTGCAGATTTTTTCTGATGCCTCAGGAACGGTTTCCGTTTGTGGCCCCGAGACAACCAGTTCAACAAGCTTGGCTGTTGCAAGTTGCACGTTGACTGCTGGGCAAACTTACTATGCAAGTGTTGCTGCAAATCCTGGGTCGACACTTGCCGCAAATAATCTCTACTCGTTTTATACCAATCGGAACCCGAGCGTCACCAACGATGGGCCCTTCTATGTTTTGAGTGGTGGTAATATCACGCTTTCTGTTTTGAGCAATGATTCTGATCCAGATAGTGATTCTCTTGCGGTTTCGGCAGTTTCGACTGCAAGTAAGGGAACGACTTCTTTCACATCGTCTTCGGTGACCTACACAAATTCAGGAACCACTGGTGTGGATACCTTCACCTACACGGCCAGTGATGGTAAAGGTGGCACTGCTACAGGAACTGTAACCATACATGTCGTGACCGCATTTACTTGGACGGGTTCGGTATCAAGTACTTGGGATGCCACGGCTGCCAACTGGTGTGGTGCTGTGAACGCAGGTAAAACAGGTTGTACCAATGGAGGTTCTGCGCCGACGACGACTTCGGATGTGATCATCGACGACACTTGCACTGGTGCCAATTGCAATCCGACAACTGGTATCAATGTCAGTGTGAAATCGATTTCACTAACAAGTAAAACTCTTACTCAAGGTTCTGGGCGAACAATCACTTTGAATGCTCCGAGTACCATTGGGTTTAAGCAGAACTCAGGAACTTTTATTGGATCGAATGCCGGTTTTTCAAGTACTTCATTAACGGTAACATCGGGAACATTTACAGCGACAAGTGGGACTACCCAGCTCACCGCCGGAATTTCGGTCGCTTCGGCAGCGGTTTTCAATCACAACAACGGCTTGTTTGATTTTAAAACTAATGTTGCGTCGACCTGGGATTTTAATTCCCATCATTTTTACGATGTTTCGAATTCTTGCAACTCAGGATACTCGACGACGGTCGCTTCGCCAATTTATGTAGATCACAATTATACGGGATCAAATACGGGGACGCCGATCTATTCTTCCTCCACCATCTACATTGCTGGTGATGTGAATATGACTGGTGGCGTACCAACGGTCGGAACAACGGTGTTTCGTTTAAATGGAACTGGATTACAGAGTGTCACGAGTACCACGGGTTCCACAATCCCACATTTGTATTTAGATGGCGCAAATGTTGTTTCGGTTCGAGGGTCGAAATTTCGGGTGATTTTAAATACATCTCCGGCTCCGTCACCACCGCCGGTTCCACAGTGGTAATGACTGCGTCGGCGGCCCAAAATATTGACATTGGCACTTTGATTCTTGATAACGCCATTCTCGGTAAGATTGGGTATCAAAAGACCATTAACAATTCGCTTTATGTTTCTGGCCTTCTGGATTTGCAGGGAACTTTTACTGTCGGCAATTCAATCTTCGCTTCTGGAGACGTCACGATTGCTTCAGCAGCAGGTGCAACGGCGAATGTCACGTTGAATGGATCCAGTCAAACTGTTACAGGAGGAGGAACAGCTCCCTATTTCAAATCTTTGAATATTGTCTCAACGGGAACTGTAAATTTCGCAGGAACTATCGGTGTTGGAACAGACTTAATTTGGACCAGCGGGACGGTCAACGCCGGGACAAGTAAGATCTATACCCAATATGGTTCAGGTACAATCAATTTGGGATCACAGGCTCTATATGATCTTGATCTGGCTCATTCTGGATATTCTAGAACCATCACTGGCACCTTGTATGTGTCACATAATTTGGCCATTAGCGGGGGAACAACGTGGGGAGGCACTCTTGATGTCAAAGGTGATATTACGGCCACCGCTGGAGCCGTGACAAGTGCACTGATTGTGTCTGGTTCAGGTGCGCAGAGTATTTCAAGCACGGCTGGATTTCCAACAGGAACAGTAACAATCAATAAATCGGCAGGGGTGGCAACGCTAGCCGCCAATTTGAGCTTGAGCACAAGTGGTCAGGATCTACTTTTGCAATCTGGATCTTTAGATCTCAATGGCAAAACCTTGACGGTCAATGATCTCTTCACGTTGAGCTCGGGCACAACCATGTATACGAGCTGCGGATCGTATTCTCCGAGTAGCGGTGTGAAGTTTTCGAATAGCGGAACAATAGTTGGCGGGTCGAATGTCTATCTGAGTATTGACGATGTGACCGTCACCGAGGGCTCAGCTGCGACGTTGACAGTTTCTCTTTCGGGTGTGAACTGTGCCGCTGTAAATTTCAATTACGCGACAACAGATGGAACTGCGCTTGCGGGCTCTGATTACACATCAAAATCGGGTTCAGGTTCGATTGCAGCAGGAGCCACATCAACAACCATCAGTGTGAACACCACAGCGGATGGCGTTTACGAAGGTGGTACAGAGAATTTTTCTATGGGCTTATCTTCGGTTACGGGGTCATCAGTCTCAGACAACACTGGCGTGGTGACAATCACTGATGCGGACTCCGCACCGACTGTGCAATTTTCGGCCTCGACTCAGACCGTGCTAGAGACGGCAGGTACTGCGAGCATAACTGTATCACAAAGTGGAGCGAGTGCTTTTGCGACAACTGTACCTTTTACGGTGAGTGGTACTGCGGTTGCGACAACAGACTTCACACTTTCTCCAGCAAACTCGGTGACGATTGCTGCAGGTGCGACGAGTGCAACCGTGACTGCGACGATCGTTGATAACTCAGTTGCTGCTGCCGACAAGACAGTGATTCTCACCATGGGCACGGTGACCAATGCGACAGCGAGTGGGCGTACGACTCACACCTTGACGATTCAAAATGACGATCTTGGAGCATTTACGATTTCGGGTATCACTGGTGCCACCGACACTACGGACGATGCCTATCTGAGCATGGATCTTTTGCCGAAAGTCAGTTGGTCTTCTTCGAGTGGTGCGACCTCTTACAATGTGACGGTCTATCAAGACGATGGCACAACCATACAGTGTGCGACCCACAATACTGCTTCATTGAGCTATCAGTTTACGAGTGGTGATTGTGGTGGAAATCTCACGGTCGGTACCTTTTACAAGGCTAAAGTTCAATCGACTGATGGTACGCTCACCCAGCTGGCATCGAATAGTCTGTATCGTTTCAAGGTGAACAGTGCTCCAACATTTTCTTCGCAAGGGCCATTTTATATTATGAGCACCTTGGGTGGATCGATTACGATCAATGCGGCAGCAGCTTCGTCCCCTGGTGTTGGAGCCGATGCTGATGGAGATACGGTGACTTTTAGCGCGACGGCAAACGGCGCTTTGGGCACAGTCGTCAACGGAAGCACAAGTTTCACTTACTCGCCGGCATCGGCTTCGACCTTTGGAACAGATACCGTTGCCGTGACCTTGAGTGATGGTCATGGAGGCACAGTTTCAGGAAACATCACCATCAAACTCGTGAGTAATGTGACTTGGACGGGTGGTGGCGCGAATTCAAATTGGTCTACTGCTGCAAATTGGTGTGGCGCGATCAACGCATCGAAGACGGGTTGTACAAACGGAGGTTCAGCTCCGAGCTCTACAGCTGTTGCGATTTTCGACAACACCTGCGTTTCAAACTGTAGTGCCACGTTGAGTGCAGATACGACGGTTGGTGGAATCAAACTTTCATCAGGTACCATCACTCAGGGGACTTATAACCTCACAGTGAACTCGAATGGTGGATTGATTCAAACAGGTGGAAGTTTTGTTGGTGGTAGTGGAGCGATCACGCAGAACGGACCTGTGTCGTTGACGGGTGGAAGTTTTAAATCAACCAGTGCCACGATGACGACTATCGGGCAGTGGACAGTGACGAGTGGCGTGACCTTTGATCACAATAGCGGAACGATTCAATTTTCATCGTCCTACAATGGTGCGGTGGCCATGGCTGTCGACAATGAAGTCTACAACCACATTACTTTTGCTGGAAATGTTACAACCTATACACTCACTGGTTCGATGAATATTCAGGGCACAACGACACTCACCACTGGAGCAAGCTACAGTTGCACAATTAATAATGGAACGCTCTTGGCTTCTGGAAATGTCGTGGTCACACAAAGCGGCTGCGCAGGCTCAGGCACTCTAAAAATTGTAGGTTCAACAAATCAAAGTATCACCGATGCGGGTGGAACTTACCTCCCGTCTCTGCAAATTGCTTCGACTGGTGGAACGGTTTCATTTTCAGGTACACTCAATGTGATGGGAAATTACACTTACACCTCTGGAACTGTCGATGTTGGAACCTCGACATTGATGGTCTCACCGGGCTATTCAAAAACGATTACGGTTACTCCAGGAAATATAACTTACAATAACTTTACCATCTATAGCTATGATTCAACGGTGGGTTTTGCCGGGGGCACCATGAAAGTCGGGGGAACATTGAGTTTCACGACCTATAGTACAACCGGTTGTACAATCAATAGCGGAACGCTCATTGCCTACGGAGATGTCATGAACAGTGGCGGCGGTTGCGGAGCAGGAACGGCGTTGGTAAAAATCATGGGCTCAGGAAATCAAACCGTGACAGGAGTGAGCACAGCATATTTTTCAAGTTTCGAGGTGGCATCAACGGGTGGCGTGGTCACTTACTCTGGAACATTGCAATTTTATGGCAATTACACGCACACTTCAGGTACTGTGAACTCAGGTACTTCAGCAGTGAATTTTTTCTGTCCCTATTCGACAAACAAAACAGTTATACCCGGTTCGACTACATTTAATGATGTCACCTTCAGTGGCAGTGGCGCGAATATTTCTCTTTCGAGCGGTACGATGAATGTAGCAGGAACGTTGACGCTCACCTCGCAAGTGGGTAACGGAATCAATTTGAACAGTGGTTCAGTTTTGGCTGCAGGAAATATCAATGTTACAGGAAGTGGTAACGGTGGGTCAGCTTTGATTCGCCTAGTAGGGGCGGCAAATCAAACACTAACAGGAGTGACAGGTGCAATTTTGCCAGATGTTGAAATCGCTTCAACTGGTGGCACTGTTTCGTTTTCTGGGATAATCGATGTGCGGGGAAATTTCACTTTCACCTCAGGAACTCTGGCTGCAGGCACCTCAACGCTTCGGTTTATGGGAACTTATGCCTCATCGAAAACGGTCACGCCAGGATCAGCTACTTATGCCAATATCGTATTCTATAGCTATGACTCGACCTACAGCCTAGGTGGCGGAACCCTGAATGCTTCAACGCTGACGTTCACAACAGTTTCTGGATCAGGATGTAACATCAACTCAGGTACATTGGCTGTGACGGGTGATGTCTCTGTGACTGTCAATGGTTGTGCCGGTACTGCTGGGGTAAATTTCACTGGTAACTCTGATAGTAGCTTTACGTCGAGTGGCGGAAATTTTCCGCGAGGAAATACGACTGTCACCAAGGGAGCAGCGAACACTTTGACTCTTAATTCAAATTTGAGTCTGGCAGGCACAGGGCAGACTTTGACGATTTCTTCAGGTACTCTAAATATGAACGCTAAGAATTTGAGCGTGAACAGTAACCTCACGATCTCAGCGGGTGCCACACTCACTCAGGGTGGTGGTACCTTGACCTATGGCTCGCTCACCAACAATGGTACTCTCAATTAATTGCAATGCATTTTTCTCTGCCTTCGAATTCAGATCAGTTATTTAGAAGTCCTGTTTCAGTTTGAGACAGGATTTTTTGTCTTTCCTTTTATTGGTTTGCGACGGCTGTTTCATTTGGCCCCATATCATCTTGATATTTAAGCTGAAACTCGACAGAGGTCGCGTACGGTTTGAATTTTACGCTATGGCATAGAAATTTTCTTGTCTCATTTTGTGTTTTAAGTTGTTAACATAAAATCAAGAATCAGGCTCTAGTGCATTGGTTTGTACATCAAACACGAGTGGAATTCTTTTTTGATTCTCCGGGGGGTCTTTGGAGATTCGATTGGGAGTTCCATTGGCCAGGACAGAAGAACAAATTTTTGGGGGGAAGTTCATGAGCGAAAATAAAAATAAAACTAGAACGAAGATCGCCTTTTCAAGTTTGGCCTTGGTGGCATTGGGCGGGTTGCTGTTCTTGTTTCAAAACTGCGGTAAGTACGCCCCAGCAGGAAAGACCAGTCCAATGGAATCCTTGAGTTCATCGCAGAGTAATTCTCAGGGCAATTTGCCAAGTGGAGGATCAACCACTGGCGTTGGCATGGGAACGACAGCGCCGCCAACTGGGACCAGTGGCACCGTAAATACAGGATCAACAAGCTCCGGATCGATGGGTGCAGGAACTAATAGTGGTTCGACGAATTCTGGAAGTAGTACAGGCTCATCAAATACAAACACCGCGGGCACTGGTGGTAACACAGGATCAATCAGCACAGGATCAACAGGAGGAGCAGGAACTGGGACCACGAACTCGGGAACAACAGTTGTTCCATCGCAAAGAAAATGCCTGTTCAACGGAGAGGAATTTTCTCAAGGTCTTTTGTATACATTTTATCAAGTCAAAGAGTCTTCGACATATTGTAAGGACTCGGAAGTTTACTATCAGTGTGTTTTGTCTGCGAACGATACTCCAGTTTGGAAGTATGTCTCTCATCGTGGGGGACTTCAGAGCACTGAGATTGCATCGAAGTTCAAAAGTTGCACAACGCAAAGTGATTATGGAAAATGTGCGGTGACAGGGGCGGGGACCTCGGTTGCGTTTTCTGCGAGCTCAGAGCCTAATAGCACCACTGCGGGTAAAAAAGGGCACTACTTTTTTTATGGCTATCGTTCCTCGAACGGAGATCTATTCGGCTACACACCGAACGCTTGGATCAGTGGTGAGAATTTTCCTCTCCAGATAGTAAATAATATCCCATTTTTTGTCGGGACTGGTGATGGGGTATCTCATTGGCGTCGGTATGAGGGGAAGGATCCGGGAGCGTCTATTGAGCAGGCTGAGTCGACCGCTTGGACTTTGATGAGCAATCCGACTATTGAACGCGCATTTTTACAATTGAATTTTTCAATTCCGAATACAGATGTTTATCCGACTTTTCAAGGGGTTGAAATTCGCTATGGCTATGGTCTTGGAAATACCAAGGTTGAATCGTTTCTTGAGATGGAGAAAAGCAAACGATTCATTAGTTGTGGAACCCTATAAACATAAACGATTTATACAAGCGAAGCTTATCTTGTAATAGAAGAGCAGGAGTGACGAATTTGTTGCTCCTGGTACCCCTTTCGTATCAACTGCGAAAATACTTCGTCGGGTGAAATTCCGGGTTGACCGTTAAGTCTTGCGTAGGCTGGTCCCCAAACACTTGGATTGAATTCCATCGGAATGGGTCTTAATCCCAAAAACACCGCCACAAGTTTCGAGCAATAAAAATACGGACTGTTCCAGGTGAAATTTCTTTCATAGGGTGTTCCAATAATTGACCGAACAAAACCATCTGAGGGCTCTGGGTGATCACTTACAATGATGGTTGTCGTGAGAACTCCTATCCTTTCTAAATCAGGTTGCGACACGACTTCGACTCCACGGTAGGGGTCGGTGTGCAGCCAAGACCCTTTGTACGAAAGGGCCACATGGGCAAAACGTCCGTTATTGACCAGTTGAAGACTACGTCCATCAAGGGCCTTCACTTCTAAAAACGCAATCGTGACTTGTGCTTGAGCCTTGCTGGTGAGATGGCCATCGAGACTGATGACAAAAGAGATGAGGGCGATCAATAGTCTTTTCACTGGTGAGACTCATGGTTGAGACTGATGACTGAGTTTTTTTGTGACCTGGCTTGCGATGGTCGCGGCCAATAGGTTCTTAAGTAGATCACCGGGGATGAATGGGAAAAGGCCAGACATTAAGAGCGCATCTCGCGGCACAAATCGTGAGAGCACCAACAGCCCAGAGCTGAATACCAAGATGCTGCCAATGGTGGCCGCAAGCCATGCTTTATGTAAACTTAGACTCCAACCGCGATCGGCGAGCGAACCAATGACGAATGAAGATAGAAACATGCCAATCAAATAGCCCGATGTTGGCCCCAAGAGTAATCCTGATGCTCCCCCAGCAAAGAACGGAAGACCCATGGCGCCGAAAATCAAATACGAGAGAACGATTGCGGAGCCGCGGCTGCGTCCCCATAGCAATGCAATGCTGGCCACGCCAAAAGTCTGTCCAGTGATAGGAACTGGAGTGAAGGGGAGCACAAAAGAAATTTTTGCGAGAAGCGCCAAAGTTGCAATACCTAAAGCGAAGGCTGTGGACTCTCGTAAAACGAAATTCAAGTTTTTGTTTTCGAACGCCATTGCAGGAGATTCTTCGAGTCGAGTTAGGAGTAGGGGAATCCAAGATTTCAATTGGGATTGCAATGGAGAAACCAAATGAGCTTGTGTTCCCGGCTGTGAATTTTCCTGTGAATTTGAAGGTGAGGCGAATTGCATGTTTGAACTCATGAAGATCTCCTTTGAGTTTAAATTTCACAGTCAAGATACTCTCAAGAATTGAAGAATGAAATTGAAATTTTAATGTTTTTATATTCAATAGTTGAACTATTAAACCAAATGCCGCATGACTTTTAGGGGGCAATGGATAGTATTTTGTCAAACTGGATGGTTCCAGTTGCTCTGGATGGAGGTGGCAGCCTCTCAAGACAAACATTACAAAGCAAATATCACTGAGCAAAGCGGCAAGGCGAAAATAATATTGCAATGAAACCTTCAAGGTAGAGAATCTCAAAGTAGGAAGTCGATTATGAAACTAGAAAAGTATTTGCGATCAAGTCCGGTATTTGCTCTGAACCATGCCTATGAAGCAGTGGTATCTCGAATCAATAGTGAACTTAGAAAAAGCGGTTTGAATCTCTTGCAGGGCCTGGTATTGACGGCGCTATTTTTTGATGAAGGCCAGGAGATCATTCCCTCGCAATTGGCTAGTCTGTTTAAGACCACTCGAGGCAATATGAGCCATATTCTTTCACATCTTGAATCCAAGGGGCTTATCAAGCGAATTCTTAATCCTCAGGATGCCCGGCAGTTTTTTATTCAATTGCGACCTGAAGGGAAAAGGCGGGCGATCGAGTTGATCAAATTCTTCGATCGGTTGCAGAGTCGATTTGAGAAAAAACAGGGAACAGCGGCCTGCGAGAAAATGACTTCCACAATTTTCGGCCTTGTTGATGTTTATAAGTCTGTGGATAAATAGGATCTATTTATGATTTGTCTCAATAGATTTGAATACAGATTCAATTACAGATTCAATTCGTGGTTTAGTTTCACATTGGGCCCAAAAAAAGAAAACGAGAGGCGTTGGTCACACCCCTCGTTATGAGAACCGAATCGGAAACAACTCTCCCCTTGCGAGATGAGGTGTTCCATGTATGGCACGCCCCCAGCGCCTGGGTACCCTGACGACAGCCACTGACAAACTGTCACCTAGAGAACCCCCGAGCGCCAGGGAGAGATCCCCACTCCCGGACGGAGCGGGAGAAATGTTATAAATAAATCCTATTTGTATCAATGTTCATCAATCTTCCCTTCTTTCTTCGTGAGCTTGTCCCAGAGACCCTCACGCTTCGCCTGAACCTCAATCGTTTTCGGCTTGGTCCTTGCTGATTTCGGAATCATAATCTCTAGAACCCCATGTTCAAAACTCGCTTCGATAGAATCGGCATCCACTGTTTCAGGTAAACTGAAACTCCTTTGGTATTTCCCGTAGAAGCGTTCTTGTAACGAAACTCCATTTTCAACGCGCGAGTCCTCTCTTTTTCGTTCACCCGAAATGCTCAAGATTCCATCCTTCACTTCGAGCTTCAAATCTTCTTTTCTAACACCCGGCATGTCTGCTGAAATCAAAAATCCCTTCTCGGTTTCAGAAACATCTACACTTGGCCTCTGCAAAGCCCCAGGCGCATCAGCAGACCTCTGTTGATAGATCTCAGGGAACATCCTCCCAAAAACGCCATCGAAATCCGCAAAAGCGTCAAACACTGGTGAACTTTTTCTATCATATAATCTCAGTCCGTTTCTCATTTCAGACCTCCTTCTTTCACATTTAACATGTGTTGAATTTCACTGATGTCAAGTCGGCTAATCTATATTTGTTTAGGTGGTGCCTTGATTCGGTTGGCCTACTGCATAGAATAAACAGCAGTGATTTGCGTGGTGCTCGTCGTCGAAATAGCACCACGGATACTCGATCTCACGTCTTGAACTCAGATCTCTTGTTTTCGCGACGTCGGACCAATTGAGGCCACACCCTTAGCACTTCTGGCCCTGCAAATACTTGGGTTTTTTGCCAAATTGCCGATGGTAAAGGAATGAAAAATGAGAAGTGGCTTTATATAATAGGTCTTGCGACTGTGACAATAAGTCACCTGCTTATAGCACCGTTACTTGCGGCCTATGGTGTATCGGCTTGCCCGGTGTTTCAAGAAATTGGATTTTTGAAATCATGTTTCATTTCAATTTGGTATGCGGGTTTAGCACTTGGTCTAGATTTGATTTTTCTCGCGATCATCGGATTCACTTTGCGGAAAAGTCCTAAGGCAAAGGCATGGCTATTGGGTGGGCACCTGTCCTTTGGTCTGCCCTTGGCGTCAGTTCTTGTGCATCAATCCATTTTCTTTTTTGTAAGTAAAAAATTAGGTGACCACATCATTGATATGGGCTCTTTGGTCGGTCCACAGCTGCAGGCGGTCGTATTCTTGTCTTCAATTTTGATTTCGGTTTTTCAGGCCAAGTGGATAGAGACTATTGTTGTTCGGTGGTTGCGAATTAATGTCACGAGTTTGCGCACGGTTTCGGAAAATCAAAAAGACTCGTTTTTTTGGGTCTGGAGTAAAAATCAATTGCGACAGCTTCTACCGTTTTTTTCGGCAGTGGTTTTCTTCGGTTATTTTTTGCGATTGGTGTTTTATAGAATTCAAGAACAAGAAACGGTGAATCGAGATTTTTTGCAAGAACGTTGGATGGATTTGTACTTTGCGGCCAGCGCTGTTGGTATTTGGTATCTTTTGATTCAGCTTTTGGAATTTAGTAAAGATCAACTTATCGTGCGCTCGATCGAGCAACAGATTGATGCTTTGGCACGACAAAAAGGTGATCAGAAACGCAGTGCCGTGGCTTCTGGCGGATGGAGCTTTGTGATTAAAGCTTTGAATCAAGCGAGTGACCTCATTGTACAAAAGTCACGATTGGTTCGTGGATTTTCAGCTTATGTTTCGGGATCGTTGGTTGAGCATGTCATCCATCAAGAATCGCTTGAGCGTGACGGTGAGTTGCGAGAGTTGACAATTCTTTGTGCTGACTTACGTGATTTCACCAGCTGGTCCAGTCAGCTGACTCCAAAGCAAGTGGTTTATGTCTTGAACCTTTATTTTTCTGAAATGATCGATGTTTTTTCTGAGCGAGGTGTGGTTCTCGATAAGTTTATTGGCGATGGGATTTTGGCCTATGTTGAAGCTCAAGACTTGTCGGTTGAAGAAGAGCTGCATCGCGCGGTTCAGGTGGCGATCGAGATGCATCATCGCTTAGCCAGAGTAAATCAGCGTCTCAAAAGTGAAGGTCTTCCGCTTCTTCGTTTGGGCGTGGGTGTACATCGTGGTGCAGTGGTTTTGGGTTCGATCGGGGCGCAGAGCCGAATGCAATACACGATCATTGGCGATCCGGTAAATGTTTGTGCAAGGCTCGAGGGTTTTTGCAAAGAGCTTCATGCCGGGGTGGTGATCTCTGCTGTTGTCTTTCAATCTTTGTCTCAAGATGTGCAAGATATGATCGAGAACTTTGGGCGGCATCGTATTCGTGGTGTACAAGACCCTATGGAGCTCTATGGACTAACTCATTCAGGAATTGAAAAACTATCTGATTCTCAGGTTGATGTCTCAAACTTTGCACATTTCAAAAAAACTTCATAACTACTTATTTTATTGGGTTATTTTATTCGCCAGTTTGAATCGGCAGTTTGAATCGGGTGGTGTGTCCTAGTTTCGACTTTTACGATTTCGTTCGTCGCGTTTCGTTTTTGGCGACGATGTTTTTTGTTTTACTTTCAAGGCGCGATTCACCTTGGCGCGTTGAATCTGCAACTCGTGCTTAAGTTTTTCGTATGACAAAAATCTTGCAGCATCCAGTTGGCCACTGTCAATTGCCTCGCGAACTGCACATCCCTTTTCGTCTTTGTGGGTACAGTTTGTGAATTTGCATTTGAGCTGAAGTAGATCAATGTCATCAAATCCAGACCCGGCAAGATCGTCTCCCTCCCAAAGTTGGAACTCTCGCATTCCAGGGGAGTCAATAAAAAGTGCGCCATTGGGGAGGCGAAACAGTGAACGCGAAGTTGTGGTATGGCGCCCCTTGCTGTCTTGTTCGCGAATGTCTGAAGTGGTCTGGATAGATTCACCCAACAAAGCATTGAGCAGTGTGGATTTGCCCACTCCCGAAGAACCAACGATGGCGTATGTTAAGCCGGGAGAGAAAAAACCAAGAAGCTCATTGATACCTGCTCGAGACTTACTGCTCACCGAAATAATTCGGCGGTCTCCGGCAGCGGATTGCATTTGCTTCAGCAACCCAGCAAGATCTTCGGCCAGATCTGTCTTGGTTAACAAAAGGCAGGCCTTGGCGCCTGCCTGGGCCACACCAGTAAGGTAACGTTCGAGACGCCGTAGATTGAAATCTTCGTTCGCGGAGGTTGCGATGATGACATAATCAACATTGGCTGCAATCACTTGCTCACTGGCCAGACTCGGATCACGCCGTCGAAAAAGTGTCGAACGTGGAAGCAGGCGCTCAATCATCGCCCGCTTATTGTCGATCGGAGAAAAAACCACCCAGTCTCCCACAGCGGGATAGCCCGAGCGCGACTCGGCTTCAAAACGAATTTTTCCAGAGACCTCGCCAAACATGATTCCATTTTCGGTTTGCAGTTTGTAAAGTCCTTTTTGTTCCTCAGAAATACGCGCAATAAACTGAGGGTCGAGTTTTTGTTCTGACGCAAATTTTTGTTGGGGCGATTCAATTTGCCATCCCCAGGTCATGAGAAATTCAGTCTGCATAGATTCAATCTATGCTCAATGTTCACTAAGTGCAATCACTTGTGGTGGTGGAGTTATGGCAGACGGTGAACTCAGTGCCTTCGTGATCTTGACAGCATGGGATCGTAACCGAGATTGCAATCGCGACCACATCCACTGGATGTGAAATGGCCTCAATTCTTTGACAAGAATTTAAATGTCATCGAAAGTTGAATCAGAGGTGAGATTTTGAAACAACACATGAAGCGTTGGCTGGGATACCTTCAAGTTTTGCTGGCTGGCTGCGGTTTTGGTTTTCTCGGTGTATTTGGCAAACTGGCTTTTCGCAGTGGACTCTCCATCGGTGAGCTTTTGGTCTGGCGGTTTGTCGTGGCGGCTGGTGTATTGTGGGTGGGATTGGTTTTCTTTCGGCGTGAATGGATTTTATTGAACTTCAAACAAATCTTAATTTGTTTTTTACTCGGAATATTTGGTTATGCCGTCTTTTCATCGCTCTATTTTGAAGCCATTCGTGGTATGTCGGTGGCTTTGGCTGCAATGTTGCTTTTTACGTTTCCAATCTATGTGAGTCTTGGTGCTCACTTTGTTTTGAAAGAAAAAATGTCTTCGGCGCAAATTCTTAGCTTGGGCTTGGCCACATTGGGGATGGTGGTTTTGCTTTGGGGCGAACTCAATTTGCGGTCCTGGTTTGCATTTTTAATGGGACTTGCTGCCGCCGTTACCTATGCGATTTATGTTTTGGTTTCCGGAAAATGGCAGAGAAATGTACGACCATTGACTTCTAGTTTGTATGTGATTTCTGCGGCCGCGTTTGGATTGTTTATGATTCATCGCCCAGTCATGTCTCGGGTATTTTCCTATTCCACTCATCAGCTTCTTTTGATTCTTGGTATCGCAATCGTGAGTACAATTGGGCCATTGACCTTGTTTTTGTCGGGTCTGCAGAAGCTTTCAAGTGCCGAAGCCTCGGTCATTGTAATGATCGAACCTGTGGTTGCGACCGTAATGGCCGCTTTGATTTTGAACGAACACATGATGAGTCATCAGTACTTTGGTGCTGGTGTGGTCTTATTGGCATTGTTGATCAACTCATTAGGTCGTAAGGTTTGATTGGCTTGATGCTCGCTCGATTGCAGAGAGTTGAAAAAATGCAGGAGTGTCGGCTCGATTTGATCAAAACACTCTTCGTGTATACAATGGCCACAATTTTCAAAGACTTGAAATTTCGAATTGTTGATCATTTTACTCAGGTGTTCTCCGTCTTTGTAATCAAGGTACAAATCTTCTTTGCCCCAAATAATCTGCGTCGGCACTTGAACTGTTGCCAACTTTTCTTGGGTTTTTTTCCAGTCGAGATTCTGTGAAAAAAAATAGAGCGAGCTTTTGTGGTAAGGTGCTGCGAACGGCCGGGCCACTTCAAGTACCATTTCGTCGGTCACGAGTTGTTTTTTGAAAAAAGCTTTGAGCAATCCGTGGCGAATAAATGACTTTGATACAAGTGCGGTAAGCCATTTTCCAATGACTGGAATTTTCAACAACTCCCACTGCCAATCATCGCGCATCACCACTCCGTTGGCGCCAATCAATACGAGTCCGAGCACGCGATCTTGATGAAATTCAGTAAAATGCAGAACCAGGCCTCCGCCCCAAGAGTGGCCAACCAACACCGCTTTCGATATTTTAAGGCGATCCATGAAGTCGAGTAAGAGTTCATCCATCGCTTCAAACGAAAAGCTTTCGGGAGCTTGTTCAGTGGTTTCGGTGTAACCGTGTCCAGGACTATCTATCGCATAGACAGTGTACTTCTGCGAAAGTCTCGCAATGGCTTCACGAAACGAATAGCTCCAGGTGCCACCACCATGGACCAAAACAAGAGGGAGTCCGCTGCCAAGTTTAAGATAATGAACGTTGAACTTTCCGGCTTTTATATATTGGTAAGGATTCTTGCTTACAAAATCAGATTCTTTGCGGAGATTGTCTTCAGCAAAGGAGGGAGCAAAGGGGGCCGCATAGGCTGGAGCATTGACGGGCGCCAAATGCGGATCCGAATCTGTAGCTCCGTCTTTTGCCGAGATCTGAACGGCATACAACTGCAAAAATGCGAACATCAAAATAAGGCAACCAAGTGGCAGAGCGCTAGATGTGTATTTCATAGATAGATCTCTATTATGACAAGTGCCTTTCATATGGTAAAACAAATTCGCTAAAGCCTGAGTTGAGACAGGCTTTAGTCACGCCCAGGTCTTTTGTAGAGTTATTTCACAGCATTTTGTTTCGATTTTCATTGGGCCTATTTCAACCTTGCATAGACCTGGTGAAATCGTTCAGGCCCCGGCAATTGAAAGTTTACCAATCAATATGTCTGGAGCCACCACTGATGATTCGATCTGCTTTGGATGTTGGCCAATCGCGATGATGTCGCCAAGAATCGTCAGTAGATTGCCTGAGGTGACAAAGTCTCGCAAAGCATGTTTGCGCTGACCATCAACATATAAAACGCCCTGAGACTGCAACGAAAAATTGCCTGAGCTTTCGTCGAGACCTCCATGGACACCATCAAACTCGGTGATCAAGATAACTTGGTGGGGGCCGGCACCATCTTTGGCAAATTTCACTAAGAGATCCTGCAGGCTGTGGCCACCTTCTTTGACAATTAAATTAGAATGCGAAATTTCTAATTCAGATCTTGGACTTCGCGAGGCATGTGCGGTGTTGGGGATTTGCATTTTTTTTGCGTAAACCGAGTTGCTTAAAAAGTTTTTGAGCTCACCATTTTCAATTAGAACTGTTTTTTGTGAAGGGGTCCCTTCGGCATCAAATGGGCGACTGGCCATACCTATCACATAAAAAGGATCATCGGTGATTTCAAGTTGTGAGGAGGCCACTTTTTGACCCAGCATTTTTTCAAAAAGCGAGCGTTTCTCAAAAACAGACTTGGCCGTCAAATGCTCAGCAAGATGCTCGAGCAATGTGCTGACAACATTGGCTTGCAAAACAACAGGATATTCACCAGAGGCAGGAATCTCCGCATCGAACTTTGAAAGTGCTTCAAGCGCAGCTTCGTGGCCGAGTTTTTTTGCATCGATCTTTTTTGGATCGCGCTGCCAATCGACTTTCCAGGAGGTGAAGTTCATGTGCTCTGACTTTGCCAGAGGATAGGCAAATGCGGTGGCATTGCGCTCTTGATAATTCAAGTCAGTACCCTTTGAGTTGATCACCCGTCTTGATGACAGAGACTCCGAGTACGATGAGTGAGGACATGCCACGATTCGTGAGTCTGTCTCAAGTGAGCCTGCCTCAAGGACTTTTGCTCTCTGCAATTTTTCTTGAACTGGTGTCTCATATCCTGGGCATGGATCCAGAAAAGGCATCGGGTTTTTATTGATGTGAAGCTCAAGAGTTTGATCTGGATCAGCTGCTTGGTAGTTGGTGTTGCTCAGTGCCTCGCGGTAGGTTGCATAGATCGAATCGGGAGAGAAATTTTCAGTGTATGCATAACCGGTTTTTCCAGACTTGATCACACGAAATCCAGCACATTGACCGTTACGCGATTGAAATTTGTCGAGCTTTCCATGTTGGAAATTCGCATTAAAAGAATCACTGCAATCAATTAGAATTTCAAACTCTGCTTGGTCCTTTAGCGCCATCTCTTTGAGTCGCGCAAAGACCGCAGAAAAAATCTGTGGAGAATCGAAACGTTCAGCAGATATCTCTGGGGTGTTTTCGGTATTCATTAGTTTCTTCCTCCAACTAAAATTTTCGAGACCAAAATTGGTGGCTGCCCTACAGTTGTTGGAATTTGCCCACTCACGGAACCACACATGCCGTCTTCCATGGTGAGAGTTGAGCCCACTTGCTCGATCTTGGCGAGTGTATCAATGCCGCGGCCAATGAGCGCCGCACCTTTGACTGGCTTGGTGACTTTTCCATTTTTAATCAAATAGGCTTCGACCACGCCGAAATTATACTCGCCTGTTCCAGGAGAAACGGAGCCACCACCCATCACTTTTGCATAGAGCCCATGTTCAACATCGCCAATCATCTTTTCAAGAGATGAGGTACCAGGAGCAATGTAGGTGTTGCGCATGCGAGAGGCCGGTGCATATTTATAACTCTCACGTCGCCCACTGCCAGTGCGTTGATAACCCGTTTGCAACGCTCCGACGCGATCAACGATGTAGCTTTTGAGAATGCCTTTTTCAATGAGAGTGGTTTTTTGTGTGGCCATGCCTTCGTCGTCAACATGCAAAGAGCCCCATGCATTCACCACCGTGCCGTCGTCGATCGCGGTAACGCAAGGGTTGGCAATTTGCGTATTGAGTTTGCCGCAAAAAACCGAAGCGCCGGGTGCCACCGAGGTTGTTTCAAGGCCGTGACCACAAGCTTCGTGAAAAATCACGCCACCAAAGCCTCCGTCAATAACCACCGGCATTTCACCGGCTGGTGCAAAGTCTGCTTCGATGAGAACCTCGGCGCGGGTCACGGTTTTCTTCGCCATAGCTTCAAGATCGATTTTCTCGAGGGCTTCGAGGGTTGTCAGCATTCCACACCGATCATGTGCAGCTTGTTTCTGGCCATTCTTTTCAATATGTGCTTCCAATCCAATACGGGTGTAGCAACGTTCATCTTGTACCCAAAGACCTTCGGAATTGAAAATTTCAATCTTTTGGTTCTTCTCATTTAGATAGCCCATAACCTGAGTCACAAAGTGACTTTGCGAACGTGCTGAGGCATCCAATCGCTTGAGGAGTTGCCATTTTTTTTCGCGACTCGAATCCCATGCCCTTGCGCCGTATTTATGAATTAGGTCAAAGCGCGCAAGAAGCGGAGGTTGGCTTTTGGCAATTTTGCTTTTGAATGAACTCTCGGCGTGGGCGGCTGCGGCCGTGCGTGCGGCTTTGATCAAGCTGGCTTCGCTTAGATCACTTGTCGAAACATAAATTTGTTCTGTGCCAAAAAGCAATCGAATGCCAGCGCCACGATTGGTGCCGACAAGTGATTTTGAAGGAGCTTGATTGATATACTTCAGCTGACTTGAAAAAGCTTCTTCGAGAAAGATTTCAACAAAATCTGCTCCTGTGGACAGCCCTGCGTCCATCACTCTTTGCGCGACCGTTGGAGAAAGCATTGAAGACGGCATGTGAAGGTCCTTTCGCTTGGGAAAACTCTACATCAGTGTAGTTAGACTAGGCGAATTTGCGAGCGCAAATCAAGCTCAACTGTGCGCGAAAGTTTTATGGGAGTGTCATCCTTTTGATCAGTTCTATTTCAGACCACTATTTATCCTATTGAAACTTCTGATTTATTCGAATGTTAAATCTCTTGTCCGCCAAGTGCTGATTTTTGGCACGATGGTTGAATAACCATTCCACTGTGCGGTTTTTAGTGCAGTGTCTTTAAAACTGCGATTTAGGGTGTTTTGGGAACAAAAAAGGGAGCAGGGTGTGGAGCGATTTTTGAAAAATCCATTTGTTTCGGTTTTGGCTTTGTTGGCAACGGTGCCTTTGGTGTCGATCAGTCGCGCAGATGAAATGTCGAATCCCTATTCATTTGGTGGATCGTGTGCCTCACAAGGGCAGTGGACGGCGCAGGCCTTGAATTCTTCACAGCAAATCTATCATGCAGTGACTCAGGTCAAAGATAATCCAAAGTGTAAGGCCTATTCAAATGCCATTCGATCGGTGCTAGCCCCTTCAACAGAACAGATTCAAGAAGTTTCACAAGATGAAAATGCAGTGAGATTGGCAAGTCTTCCAGCCGAAATCGGAGCACTTCGTACCTATGCAACTAACGAGGGGTTACGTGCAGATGTCATGAAACTTCTTTTAGATCGTAGCTATCTAAGTGCAAGATTGACCGCCGAAAATAAGTCAAACACTTCAAGTTTGGGAACTCGTACTTCACTTAATTTAGTGTCATTGGGAAATAGACTGAAGCGTGCCGGAAATTCAGGTCTGTCAGTTGTCGAAGCTATTTTGGATCGCCAGTCCGAGATGGACGAGTGCGTGATGGGTGAAGACAATGTGGGCCATATTTTGGCGGCCTCAATCAACATGGCGGCTTCGGTGATCTCATCGAATGGCAATACTCCATTTGCTTCGCGATTCACTAAGGTTTTATCGAAGCTGAACACGACTATTCGAGACAGCAAGTATTCAAATATTTTGCGCAAGATGAACAGCCAAGAGTTGTTGATGTCGATGTCTTGTCTGCTCGAAACAACTTCTGATGTCTATTGCACGACCCGCGACACGATGACTTTGTTTGGACTTTCAACTGACCAGATTTCGCGGGGAAAAGATTTAACTTCACAGGCGACGGCCGGCAGAGTGATGAAAGCACAAATTGATTTTCAAAAACCTATTCGAACTAGATCTGGGCAGGTGGTGGCCAATCCATTCGAAGGGTACTATGTTTTGGCAACGCAAGTTCCAGTTCTTTCGGAGTGGTTGGCAAAGATACAAATGGGTGTGGAGCCAAAACTACCAACTGATGCTGAATATCAGATCGGGATATTAGCTGACATTCATGACTATCAAGTGCGTCGAGCGCGAGCGATCGCAAGTTTTAACAAAAACATGGCGATATTTAAAAACATGTCTGACCAGACTCTCGAGAAAAGACAGAACTTTGTTTTCGGGGTACTTCAAGACATCGTGACTCGTTTGACCACCAATCACGAAGAAGCTTCGCAAAACTTTTTTACTCAGGCAAAAACTGAGGCTTTGATTCCGTTTTATCTACTTGGCGAAGACAAAGTGCCGAATGTTGTGGCGGGTATTTTGGACCCTGGGCAGATGCAGATTGGTTGGCAAGATTATGTGTCGACAGGCGGTAAGTTTACGAATGTTGCTAAAATGAAAGATCCAGCTGCCGCAATGATGTCGATCGGTGAAAGGCTTCGTGAAATTATTGAGAGCGCCGGAATTTCTGCGAATCAATATTTCAGCGATTTGTTTCTGGTCGATCAGGCCAATACCATAGCCGAAGCC
This sequence comes from uncultured Bdellovibrionales bacterium, assembly GCA_964405465.1. Taxonomy (GTDB): domain Bacteria; phylum Bdellovibrionota; class Bdellovibrionia; order Bdellovibrionales; family JAMPXM01; genus CAYONZ01. The sequence goes on from CAYONZ010000036.1 coordinate 21,038, forward strand.
TCAACGGATTCACGCTACACGGTTCTAGATGCTTTAGTGAATACTGATCGTTACCTCACGCATCTCTTGCAGCGAATTCAAGAACTCAAAGGCGAGACAAGTATTGTCCCCATGTTGGTGCAAACTCAGACACGTATTCGCACGGTACTTGAGTCTTTTAAAGAAGTGCGCGCCTTGGGTAAAAATCTTTTGAGTCGTTCGCTTGCTGAAAAAGAACTGCGTCTTGACGAAGAAGAAGACAAAAAAGTCATGAAGGCATATGAAAAGATAGTGGATTCGGTTTTTCAAGAATTCAATGTGCGCAACCAGCGTTCAAGTTTTTTCTCGACTCGTATCTCGACGGCGGTTCGTCATGATTATTCATTGATTAAACGCATGCCAAATCTCAATGACTTTGCAAGTGAGTTGTACTTGGCAACTGGGCAAAGAATGGTTGATCAGTTGGTGGGCTTTTACAGTGGTAATCCCGCGACACTCGTGACGGATTTGTATGGAGCTATGCATGTGGGTTCAGAGAACATCGCAGGTGTTGAGATGTTTTTGAAAGACAGTTTGATCTCCTACATGAGCTATCTCAAAATGGTTTCTGAAGGTAAGCAGCCGGGCAATTGGACGATTGCGTGGGATTCATTTAAACGCTTGTTTAGTGACACAAGTTCCCCGCGTAGATTTCCTGGAGTAAATAAAATTGATTTACGAACACAGGCCCAGGTCGAACGACCTGTTGTGGGGGCACTTGCTGGTGGTCCGAAATTTGCCGTGAGCTTGTTTGATTTTTTGAACTTCGGGCAGATGTACTTTAAGTATGACCATTATAAAACTTTTCAAGATCGTTATCCGATGAGAATTCCGCCATTTTCAACGCCAGGCCATTTGGATGATGAGTTTCACAGTGCGAAGTTTATGTTAGCAAAGCTTTGTGTGCAGACGTTGTCATTTACAGACTGGGTTGCGTTCCAACCATTCTGCGATGGCATAAAATTGCAGTCGAGCTTAGGAGCCAATACTCCGAAGGTGGCTCCTGGAGATAATTTAGTGATTGATTACAATTACAAAGCTTATGAAGAGATGAAGAAAAGTCCTGAGTTAAATAGATCAAAACGTATTTGTGCATTTCGTGATTGGGGAAGACGAAACTACGTCTTTTGGCAAACGCTGCTTCTCGATAATGGGCGTTCTGCTGATCAGCAATAGTGAAGGGCAAGTCCGAGGGTAGTTCTCGAGGGAACAAGGGGTATAGGGAGCGAAGTGATTCGCTCCCTATTTTTTTTCAATTTTTAAGCTGAGAAACACCGAGGCAATCGCCAGTGCTATTGCGAGATAGCAAACCCAAACAAAATTTTGCAACTCTCCGCTTGGCGATTTGGTGACAATGAGTCCTGCAATAAAAGACGCAAGTCCGGTGCCCATGGATTGCAAGGCCGAATTCATCAACATAAAACTGCCGCGCACCTGAGGGGCTGCAACCGTCGTGGTGAATGCCATGGCTGGTACGAAGCGACCGTTATTGAAAATAAAAAAGATAGTCGTTAGAACCAAAACCACCGGTATCGGAAGACGACCGATATGGGCCAATACACCAACAATGACTGCTGTTAGAATTGAGAAAATCCGAAACAACAAAAGCTTTCCATGTCGATCGGCAAGCTTTCCAATATAGCGAGACGTGAAGATCGTCGCAAAACCGCCGGTCAGGTAAATCAACGGAAGCTGATCTTCACGAAATCCAATGTTCGAAACCATGTAAGGGCTAAAGAACGGGATGATGCTAAACGCGCTCAGCATGAGTAAAATAATAAAAACAAAAGCCATTTGGTGTTTGGTATTTAAAAACACATGAGCGTAGTTGGCCCAGATATTTCGGCCCTGTTCCTTGGCTTTGGCGATGTGAGAATTAAGCGTTGGAATGAAGAGCTGAATCAAGGCCAACACCATGAGACCGAAGCCGCCTATAAAAAAGAATGGCATGTGCCAACCAAAATGGTTGGCGAGTAAAAGCCCCAAGGGCACTCCTGCCACAGCGGCCAGAGAAAATCCGGCCATGACCATTCCCATCGCCTGGCCTCGTCGGTTTTCAGCTATGGTGTCACCAACAACTGACATTATTAAGGCACCCAAGACGCCACCGAAACAACCTGCCACTCCGCGGGCCAAAAGAAAAAAATGATAGTTTGGAGCAAATCCACAAGCGAAGGTTCCAACTAAAAAACCGACATAGGCCACCGTTAGAAATTTTTTGCGATCAAAGCGATCCGCAAAGGTTACACTTGTGAGCCCGACCACTCCCGCACAAATACTATAAGTCGAGACCAAAACTGAAAACTGCTGCGGAGAAATGGCAAACGCCCGAAGCAGCATTGGGCCCAGTGGCATCAAAATCATAAAATCCATGATGTGGGTAAACTGAATCAGCGCGAGTGTTATGATAAGTGCACGTTCGTTTTTCAAGAAACCTCAAATCAACTCTTCAATATTATTAAATAAGGACTCGCGCGAAACACGAAGAGCGCGAGTGCCATTGAATCCCAGATGCACAATACACTGACGCTTATTAAATTCAACTCGCGCCTCATCGTCGACGGTGATCTTAAATCGAATCGGATTGTTTTGCAGTGCTTGGGTGCTGATTTCACTCAGTGAAATTTTCTTGAGCACATAGGCAAGGTCTTGCACGGTGGCCTTCAATGCATGCAAAACTTCATTATTTATCGGGTCAGGAAGTTCGCCGATATCTGCTGCGATTTGTGTTTCCATGAGCCCGTTGATGTTTTCTATGAGTTGATTGAGCTCATTTTCGATTTGGCCAATTGAAGGGGCCTGGCCCAGGCTACGCGAAATCTTGCCCTCCGAAATTAAATCGATAATGTTAATGGCTTGGTGAACGGTAATGGAGGCCACTTCATCAAGAAAGATGTAGCTAAGGTCTTCGAGGTCTTTGAGTTCTAAACTTGCGCCTTCCGCTGAATTGATCACTGCAAAGAGAACAGTTCTTCGCTCTGGTCCAGGGGTTACATTAATCACATAACCCTGAAGGGCAACGCCTGATTTCATAAAGAGAGTTAAAATTGGCGGGACTGTTTCTCCGTTGGTTTGCACATAGTCTTGCGCGAGACCTGTGAGCTTTTCTAGAGCGGAGCTTAGGCCCGAGGTTTCAATATTTGATAGCATCGCGATACTCGACATCGCTCCTCCTGTGGTGGCGTCCTGTACTTTAGTCAGTATTAAGACACTCAGTGTTTCGGTCAATTGCTTGAGCGAAAACTGGACGTCGGCCTGCCACTCACGAAATTAGTTTTTAAATGCATTCAAAAATGCATTTAAAAATGCAAAAGAATCGATGTTTACTAAGCAAAGTGCTGGCTGCATTTTTTAGGGCGTGCTCGCAGAGGTCGTACGTCGCAAGCGGGAGCAATAGAAGCGCCCTAAATAAATCGGTGGCCTATTTGGTATATTATCTGTGATAATGAATTATGTCGTACTTTGCGCAAAACAAACTTCGGCTGGTCGAATTTAATGTGGAGAATCTTTTTCTGCTGATGGCGACTGAGCCCTCAGATCTTTCGACAATGCAAGAAGCTGCTTGGCAGAAGCTGACCGTTTCGGTGACCCCCAATAAGTCGATTGCTCAGGTTCGAGGTCTGGCGCGTACCATTCAAGACATTGATGCCGATATTTATATGTTTTGTGAGGTGGGTGGTCGGGAATCCTTGCAGAATTTTAATCGACATTTTTTGGGTGATCAATTTCATGTGCATTTGATTGAGGGCAATTCTGATCGGGGAATCGATTTGGGATACCTGGTTCACAAGCGTTTGCCGTTTAAAGTTGATTTAATTTCCCACAAAAATCGTTCGCTCGGATTTTTCTATCCACACGAAAAAAAATCGATAGAGGCGGGATTTGTTGTAAACAAGAATCACAAGTTTTCGCGAGATGTTTTGGAATTGCGATTATTCGAAGGTGAGAAGACCGAACCAAGTTTGATTCTTTTGCAGTGTCATCTCAAATCGCCGCTTGATCGGGACAAAATCGATCCCAATGGAAAAGACCGGCGTAAAGCAGAGCTCGAAAAGCTTGTCGATATCTACAATGAGCTTAAATCTGATTTCAAAATGCAGGTGCCCATACTGATCTGTGGAGATTTCAATGGCATTGCTGCGAAGGAACATACCGAGAGTGAGTTTCAGGCAATTTACCAGCGCACGGACTTGCAATGTTGTTTTGAGTGGTTACAGGTCGACCCGGAGGAGCGTTTTACCTTCTTGCAGGTGGCGCCATATGGTGGAAAATCTAAAGGGCGACAGATAGATTACATACTAGTTCCAGAGTCTTTAAAAGACAAAATCCGGCGCGAAGAAACCTATGTCTATCGCTATAAAGATGAGTTCGGGATGAACCTTCCATTGCCGCGAAACTTGGCGCAAAAAAGACTCTTACCTTCGGACCATTACCCGGTCGTACTGACGCTCTTTGGGGCGTCAGAAGAGGATGTTGAACCTAAGCCGCTCTGACCCAGAACAATCAAGTTGTGCTCGTGTCAATAGCCAGACGGGAGTGGGCTACCACTAGTGGAGAAGGTAGCCGCGAGGAGAGAACGCCTTCGCGAGTGGAAGCCATAGAAATGAATCACCCACTAGAGGGAGCGATCTTCGCCCGGCCGATCACTAATTTGTTGCAGCTTCAGTCACTGGTTGGGCGCTGGCGGACTCGGCTGAAGTTTCTCCATCCACTTCGACGAAGTCGAGATTTTTACCATAAGTCTCTTGCAAGATCCAAAGGCCAACAAAAGCCAAACCAAAGCAAACTCCTGTTAAAATCAGCGCGCTATCAATTTTAGAAAAACGCGTGATCAGTAACAAAAAGGTCTGCGAAACCAAAATAGCAGAACCCCGAACAAAGTTAGGTACTGATGTGGCAACAGTTGAGCGAATATTGGTTCCGAATTGCTCGGCAGCGACCGTAACCAAAACGGCCCAGTACCCAGCACAAAGACCAAGACCAAAGCAAACGGTGTAGAACATGTTTGGAGAAAAGCCATAGGCATGAGTGTACACTCCGATCAGAGCCAGCGCGATCAGCAAAAACAAAGCGACCGTCTTGCGGCGGCTCTTGATCATTTGGCTAAACAGGCCACTGGCCAAATCACCAAGAGCCAAACCGATAGAGCCATATAAAAGAGCGTCGGGTGCGGTAATTGGTCCGGTGAAATTGAGATCGGCTGTGAGCTCAGGTGAAAGCGTAAACAGAATGCTGGTGATAAAGTATATAGGCACTCCGATCGCAATACTCGCAAGGTAACGAACCATGCGTGCTGGTTTTAGCAGCAATGAAGTGTCGCCCATTTTCACATTTTTCTTTTTCAAGACTTCAAACATTCCAGAATCAAACATTCTTAGGCGAGAAGCCAATAGTGCCAAGCCTAGACCACCGCCAAGAAGGTAAGCATGATTCCACGCGAGGTATTTTCCGGAAAGTGCAGCTGCCACTGAACCGCAAAGTCCGAGTGTTGCGACGATGGTGGTGCCGTATCCTCGGTCCTCTTTGCTCATTGATTCTGAAACCAAGGTCACCGCAGCGCCGAGTTCTCCAGCTAGACCAATTCCAGCGAGAAGGCGCATGAAAGCGTACTGATCAACTGTGGTGACAAAGGCATTGGCGATGTTTGCCAATGAATACATCAAAATTGAACCATACAAAACAGTGACTCGGCCTTTTTTGTCGCCAAGAATGCCCCATAAAAGGCCTCCGACAAGCATCCCTCCCATTTGATAATTGAAGAGGCGAATACCTTGCTCAAGAATTTGTGCTGGATCAGTGAGGCCAAGGGCGCGGAGTGATGCCGAACGGACAGCTCCGAAAAGTGTGATATCAAACATGTCGACAAAGTAACCAAGAGCTGAAACCAGGACAGTCGCATTGAAAATTCGTTTTAAAGATTTTGTCGGCATTGCAGTTCTCCTTAAAAATTTTCGTTCACAAGAATAAATTTTTGCTCGCGAGCGCTCCGCAACTTAAATGTATTTAGAGTTGAAAGTCTACACAAAATTGGGCCTCCGCCCCCCGTTTTCGCAAGGTGTATGGATTGCGGTGTTGCCAACTACAAATAAACAGATTTTAATTATGGGGGTGTCCTGATTTGGTTGGTTATTGTGCGCGGAAGCAGTAAAAATGAGTTGAGGGCCAGCCAATTGAGAACACACCCTAAGCACGTGGTCGAAGACCCAATGGAGGATTTATGAGCAGTGAAGATCAATTGAAAGCTGAAATCGAAAGGTTGAAGCAGGAAAATGAAAAACTAAAGAAGCCGAGCGCCAAAGGGACGCTTTCGATGAAGGTCAGTGAAAAAGGTGCCTTGTCAGTTTATGGCATGGGTCGTTTTCCTGTGACTCTCTACAAAGAGCAGTGGCTCAAGCTTCTTGGTATCTCTGACGAGATAAAGAAGTTTATTAGCGAAAATGAAGAGCGCTTAAAGACTAAAGAGTAAATTTCCATTCATTGAATGAACCTATTGAAGAGAAGCCCAAGTCGATATAGATGCGGGCCACTTGTACGTTATGGGTGTCGGTGAACAAAAAGATTTTCCTCTTTCCCGAGTGCATTAAGGTTCGACAGAGTTCGTACACGGTCGCTGAGGCATATCCTTGTTTGCGGTAGGCCGGCGCTGTAAAGACCTCACTGATACGTGCCCCATTCGGAGTGAGCCCGCCGATGTGGGCCATCGATTTGATGTCTTCATCATCCCAAACATAGATCCATTTTTTTTCGATGTTTTCTCTGAGTTTCGCCCGAGTTTCTTCGAGTGGCTCTGGCAGGTCATAGCGATAAACAAACTCTCTTGACCACTGTGTGAGTCGAGGCATGTCTTTGAGCCAGGCTCGGCGAAATTTTCCGGTGGGTTTCTCTGGCGCCTGGAGATCACTGAGCTCCCAAATTTCTTGTTCAATGCCGAGCTGGGCTTGGCATTTATGCAACTCTTGGTATTCGAGCGCCATTTGTCGGGCTATCGGTTCTGGCCCTAGAATAGCTGGGGCCTTGCGAATATGTCGAACGAGGTGACCTGCCACTTCTGGAGTGCAACTCGAGACCATGGCTGCATATCCATCCAGAGACAAGAGCGCGCCAGCCACTTGGCCCTGGTGTGTTGCTACCAAAGCCATAGCATTTTCGCGCAAGAGCTCAGGGCGTTGCAGGAGTTCGCGTTGGGTTGAAAGAAACATATTGTTTTTGGCTTCTTCAACCAGCAAATACTCATGGGTGAGATCGTAAAATTTTCGAGCATCATGCAAGACCTGCACATCTATCATTCTTCATATTCAACCCGAGTCTTCAGAAATTTGGTACTTAAAACCAGGCTGAATTTTTTTGCTTCGCGACCTCTGGCCAAATGACGAAACACTCTAGAACCCGACTAGCCAGGAGGGACTTTTGCGCGGTAAAATTTGGTAGTGATTTTAGGGCGTGTCCTCAATTGGCTAGCCTACTACGCAAAAGCAATAGAAATGATTTGAGCGTTGCTCGTCGTCGAAATAGCACCACTATTTCTCCTCCTCGGGACTTCAACTCATTTCTAATGCCTCCGCTCGCGACGTCCGACTAATTGAGGACACGCCCTAGAATAAAAATTTCTTCGGTGAAATTTTCTCCTTTGAAGTTTTTTACGGCGAAGCCTTTTTGCTAAGCTTTATACTTCTGAGATTTTTAGCGAAGCCTAGTGCGGCGGAGCTTGTTAGCGAAGCTTTAAACAGAGGCAGAGGGCAGTCGGAGGCCATGATGAAAAAAATTGGAATTCTCACAGGTGGTGGCGACGCCCCAGGTTTAAACGGAATCATCGAGGCTTGTGCCAGAGGATTGATCGGGCAGGGGCATCGTTTGTTCGGCATTCATGATGGCTTTGAGGGAATTTTTTCTGGGCAAATTTCTGAACTGACGCTGGACTCGGTGATGGGTCTTCATAGTCGGGCAGGTACGGTGATTGGTACCTCCAACAAATCTGGAACCCGCGGGCGGGAAAGCGAATTTTTGCAAAAATTTAGTGAGCTCAAGCTAGATGGTCTGATTGTCGCTGGCGGTGATGGTACGTTTCAAGGGATGCGTCCTTTTGAGAAACAAATCAAAGTTATTGGCGTTCCGAAAACCATAGACAACGATCTCTCAGGTACTGATTTGACATTTGGGTTTGATACGGCCTGTTCGGTGGTGGCCGAAGCTCTCGATTCACTGCGCGCCACTGCCGAAGCTCATCACCGGGTGATTGTGGTTGAGACAATGGGCCGAACCGCAGGTTGGATTGCACTCGGTGGGGGATTGGCCGGGTATGCGGATGCGATTTTAATACCCGAAAAACCCTTTGTTCGTGACGCACTTAAACGGTTTTTAGTTACCGAAAAGGCTCGCGGCCGTCGCGGGTTAGTGATCGCTGTCTCTGAAGGGGCGTTTGCTCAGGGCGAAAGTCCTAAGGTTGCATTTGTGGTCAAAGGCAGTCCCCAACAAGAACGGTATGGTGGCGTCAGTTACGATCTTTCGCGATGGATTGAATCGGTCTCGGAATGGGAATCCCGTCACGTTGTTCTCGGACATTTGCAGCGTGCAAAACATCCTACGACCACAGATCGTTTTCTCACTCTCTCAATGGGAGTGGAGGTTGTGAAAATGGTCGAGGAAGAAGCATGGGGCAAAGCGGTTGTTTACCGTCATGGAAAACTTGAAAGGGCTCCCGTGTCTGATTTAATGCAGCCACCTCGCTTGGTTTCACTCACCCATCCCTGGGTTGAGATGGCGGCCACGGTTGGAGTTTTTATTTAGTATATCTGATTCGAGGGCGTGTTGTTCTTCGGCGGGTCTTTTGCTGCGGTTCGCGACGCCACATCAAGTGGGGACACGCCCTATATTCAACTCATGAAGCATCCATAGATTTAGGTCCGGTGGTTTTCAATTGTTTCTCAATAGATCACACGTCCAGATCGCAGGGTAAACGCATAAAGACGCTGCCTTTCTTGCGAGGTTTTCTTACAATAGGACTATGTGTTCTGATAAAATAAAAATTATTTATTTAGCCAGGTGTCTCGGCATGATTAAAATGAACTCACGCGGCAGTATGATTATTCCGTTTGTGTTGTCGGTCGGAATTGCATTTTTAACGGCATTTATGTTTATGGCTCGTGACTACATGGCGCAGGGGCAGCGTATGTTGGTGCAATCTGCTGTGCTTAATCTTGAAATGTTTAAGAACGGAGTTCGTGCTGCTTTAATGAATCCAGAGTCTTATTCGGCTACGATCAATCTTGCAGCGAATGGCGATCTTCTTCTTTGCTTGAATGACCCCACCTACACTTGTCCCGCAGGTGCTCGGCCCTTGACTATTGTGACAGTCCGGGGATGCTCCACCGGGGCCTGCGAAGTTTTTGCGAATCCCAATCAGGGATTGCGATTCGATTTGGGCAGCACAGGTGGTTTCACGTGTACTTCCTTTAGCGCCGTTGCGGGGACAGACAGTTGCCCGTTTCAATATGCGTTCACATGGACTCCCGATTGCCCTCCGGTTGGTGTGTGTCGTAAGCCGCGGATTGTAGTCAATGGAACCTTGCAGTTTAGTCCAGGTATGAATACGTTTCCGTTTAAAACAACTCGCTACTCGTTTGTAACAGCATTGAATTAGAGGTCGAGATGAAATCAAAACACAACAAAAACTCGAGAGCTCGTCTGTTGTTTTTGCCGTCAACATCTCGAGCAAGGCGCCCTCTCGCTTTTCAATCGGCTTTTGAAAGTGGGTTTACTTTGGTCGAGGCCCTGGTTTCGACTGTGATTTTGCTGATCGCGATGTCGAGTTCGATTTATATTTATCAATCGATGATGATTTCCAAAACACAGGCCGAGTCTTTAGTTGAAGTGCATGTGGCGCGAAACAATATTGTGAATCTTTTAAAAAACACATTGGCCTGGAGATATACCGTCGAAGCCAATGCTTCGCCCAAGCCGGCCTGGGTCTCTGCCAGTACTATGAACTCCACAACCTGTTTGGCCAAACATACGGATTGTGCCTCGTTGTTAACAGCACCAGGCCCAGCGACGAATGGGCAAATTCGGCTTTATGATATTGCGCAAGTTTTGCGTTACGATCCAACGGTGGCAACAAGTGGTTTTCAAAATGATGGAACTCCCTGCAATACTTTTGATGGCACTGCTGGTGCAGGGAATGTGAATTGTCCGTTGCATTTGAATCTTTATTGGGAACCCATTTGCCCCGATTCAGGACCATGTCTTGATCCTCTCGTGAAAATTCATGGCGTCTTTACCTTCAATGCTCCCTTGATTGCCAATCAACGACCACCAAGTACTGCGCGCCTAAATTTCGAAATGATTCAGGTGGCGAGGTATTGCCCAAGCACTTGGACGACTCCCGGGTTGAATCTGGCGTCCTTTGGGGGATTAGTGACCATCACCAACGCCGGAAAAAATGTGACAACTTCAGAAGTCACAGCGGTGTATCCAAGCGATCAGGGCTTTCAGGCTTCGACACTTGAGCCTTGCCAAACAACGATGATTCAGTTTCAAAATGCAATGAACGTTGGATCTCCACTTCAGGCCAATGCCGCCAATCAGTCGAGCGTGTGTTTGTATGACGCTGCATCTGGTACGCCATCGACTGCGCCTTGTCTGTACGAATGGCATCATCTCAACAACGGCATCGACACCTGGGAGCTGCTTGAGGCGGGAACGTCAGTGTACTTGCATCCCAATAATGATCTTCAGGCCACAACGGTTTTTTCTTTTATGATCGATGCAGGCAAGGTGCAGTTCTATATGAACAATGCCCACCAGTTTTCGTTTGCCGGTGGAATGAAGGTTCGTTACCGTGCCCGTTTTCGGCCAGGGTCTACTTTGTATCAACCCTCAGGTTTCAACAATATCGATGTCATCGCGCAATAACTTGAAACATAGGTAGGGAGTTTAACTCCTCTACCTATGGATTCACTGTGCCTGAGTTGGTGTAAGTCTGACCAGATAGAATCGAACCGTTAAGATCAACCGTCGCACCAGAACTGATGCTGGCGGTTTTCAAGCGGAGTTTTGAACCATTCGTCATATTCAAATTTCCCGCTTGCACGCTCAGATTGCTGACATTGTAGGTTGAAGAAGGCGCGATACCTGAGTAGTCGATTGACCCGGTAAAGTTGACTGTTCCACTGGATTTGTTCACCGTCATACGCAACCATTCAGAGGAATACTGATTGGTCGGAGCATAAGGCGAGCCACCGATCGTGAAGTGTTGATTGGCTGATCCTTCAAACACGACATCCGTACAGAACGAACCGTTTACAAAACCATTAGGCAAGTTGATATTTCCTTGGGCAAAGGTGCGGTGACGACCACTGAGTGAGCATCTGATAGTTGTTACTGGGGCACCGGTTAGCGTACCAGAAAATCGGATATCGTCTTCTAAATAAGTGGTATTTATAAAATCGAGATCATAAAAGACCACTCCAGGTGCTTTCACATGGGTCGAACTTGAATGACTGCTGATGAGCTTTGATGTGCCAGCATTGACTGTTCCATTGACCACTTCAAAGCGACCGTTACCGGCCAGTTGAATACCGCCAACTAAATTAACCTGGCCACCAGCTTTATCTATTACAATCGATCCCCAAAGACCCGCGTTGACTGTGCAGCCTGCAGAGTATGTGGGAGGAACTGTCGCATAGTTCACTTGATAACAAGACTCTTGGGACTTGCCATAGCGCCAAGTCTGCCATTCGTTATAGTGACCGGTGATGGTTTGATTGCCTGTGCCGACCATCCATATTTCAGGATAAGAATAAGCAACGGAAGTATCAAAACCTCCACCATCCATTTCAAAGTTGCCGTAAACTTTGATTTTGGTGCCGCCTCCGGGTTGTCCGCTCAAGCCATTGGAATTGTTCATGCGAGGTGAGAAGTTAAAGTTACCCATAACTGTGAGCTCAGACTGCATAACGGCAAGTTCAGAACCTTGGCCACAATGCATGTCTAGGTTATTGATCGGGTTATTGCCCACATTGATATAAGACATCGAGCTACCCGTATTGGTCATGTCGATGGTTGATCCCGTAAAATCGAGAGTCGCCACATTGGTAGGCTGAATGTAAAACCGACCAGCAATGCCGACGACATCATTAAACTTCACACTTCCACCCGTTTTATTGATTTCAAGGCCCGGCAAATAGGCGCGGTCATGCCATTCGACTGTAGGAGAAATACCATTGATATTTTGTACCCCATTGCCATCAAGCGTGATCAGCATGCGAGGATGTGTGACGGGTTCACTAACGTGAAATCCTCCGGCTCCACTCTGGGTGATATCTTCGGAGACATAGATGCGATAGGGGTTATAGACTCCGGCTGTCGCCGTTGGTTGATAACCGTTCACTCCAGTTTCGTCGCCTGTCGCATGTATAATTAAGTTTCGGGTATGTAGATCACTCTTGATGCGAAACCCAGTGGCGGTTCCTCCGACGAGCACACCTGGCTCATTCGGAATACCTAGCTTGAGAGTGTTGAAAGTGACAGTTGGCGGAACCGAAATGAAATTATCATGGCACCAAATTGCACCGATCTGCACTTCGGCTCCAGGGTTGAAATTAACTCCAGGGGGCACTATGAGACCCTCACTGCTTGCCAGAAGTTGCGGTCCATTGAAGATTCCTCCCGTGACTTTGATTCCGGGAGTTTCGTATGGCAATGCACCTACGGCTCCACTTGTCATACCGCAACCCGAGGCTTGATTGTATTCGTTCACCTTAAGGTAATGTGCAGCACTGCCATTAAAGGTCCCTGCCTCCTGTAAATAAGCTATATTTACTTTTGTGAAGAATTTCGTGCTGCCCCAAATAGCGATCAGATCTCTGGTAAGATAAATATTAGACTGATGGTTTACCGTTCCCGAAAATCCAGAGGCCAGGTGAATCATCCCGATTTTATTGTTCGCGTTTGAAAAATTTAAGTTCGCCGTGCAATTACTGCAGTTTTCATTGAAGACCAAATAGGTCTGGTGAACTAAAAAGGTTCCCGGAAAATTTGCAGCAATCGGGTTGCAGCCCGAAAGGTCAGCCTTAACTTTTCCACACCAGTTCGCCCGATTGCTGCCGTCGCTATCGACTGCGCCAATCCACGTGTAAGGAGTCACGACTCGTAGCCAAACAGATCCTGTTGACTTAGATCCATTCTGATTGACGGCACGATATTGAAAACTGTCGACGCCATAAAAATCATCTTTTGGAACATAAGTGATCAAGTTGCTCGCGCCATTGAGAGAAAGCGTACCACCCATTGAAGTGGTTGGTGAAATCAGCTCGATCGAAAGTGCCGAGCCCGACTCATCTGAGTCGTTTTTCAAAACATCCAGCGTATAGGTCGCACTCGCCACAGTATCAATAAAGTCTTTGTAATTGACCCAAAACAAATCTGATTTAGCTACTGGGCGAGCAAAGTTCTCGCTTACAGGCACGACATCGAAATTGAATTTGTCGATGTTGCCTTTTAAAAGATTGGTTCCATTGACAGAAGATTGAACCATATTTCCAGTGATTCTCACCTGAGGATTGATGCAAGTTCCTGATGCAGGGCAAACAGGTTGCCATGCAAATTCAAAACGAAAAGGGCACATTTTCGGGTCTGTAACATGCGTCGAGCATGGACCTCCGTCTTCCGTAAAGCCATTTTCTGCAAGCGATGGGTTAGCTAAAAGGTTTCCTTCGGCATCAAATAAAGAGAATGCAACGGGTGCCGTGACTCCGCTACAGTCCGTTTTTGTGCGAATGCACGATAGAGTTGTAGAGTTTGCCGAGGCATTGACAGTTTTTATCCAGGCTTGCTCAGAAAAAAACTTAGACGTGATGTTGGCTTTAAGTAGTCCTGCACCTGATTTGTGGCGGGTATCTTTTTGCATCTTTACCAAAAGGTCTGCAAATGTCGCTGCGGCTAAACCACTCGCAGAAATAATCATGACCGCAACCAGTGTTTCAACCATTGAAAATCCCGCAAATGCTTTATTATTGGGATTGGTGTTTGCCTTGGCATTTCGAAAAACTTTCGGCTGATGAGGTTCCGACTGCTGTCCTGATTTGCGAGGTTGTGTTTGGCCTCGATCAATTGGATTTGTCATTTCTCTAGCCCCTTTTCGTCAAAACGTGCTGAACAGAAAAAGCCTGCGTTAAGTAAATATTTAGAACTCGCCAAAACGCCGTGTATCACTTATCGGTTTAGACTTCGGTCTAGTTTAGGACATCTTAACAATGTTCTGATATTGAGACATCTTTG
>CAYONZ010000037.1:0-35321 GCA_964405465.1 uncultured Bdellovibrionales bacterium
TCTTTCAAGGTCTTTTGGAGGTCTTTTGGAGTCTTGTATCTACGAACCCGGCCGAAGGGATCGTACCGTTAAACAATATTTGTTTTGGAGGATCAGTTGAACCATTCAATCCGATCACAGTCACGGCTTCACACCCTGGTACCAAAGAACATTTGTTCGCTGATCTTAATTGTTTCATTTCTATTTTTGGGTGGCTCTATTTCTGGGATTGATCTTGCCATCGCTTCAGAAAAAAATTCTCTCGAGAAAAATGATTCTGCGACTCCGAAAAAACGATGGTCGAGCGATTGGCAAGTCAGTACGAATACGCCCTACAATTCCGCACAAAGATGCTATGCACTTGTTCCCTCAATTACTTCAGCTGAGACTTCAGCAGAAAATTCAACCGAGTATCGACTCTTACAACTAGTCGAAGCATTGAAGATGAACCACATGGAACCAGATCACTTCAAGTTGGTATTTGCGAACCAAATAAAAGCGACACAAGAATTCATTGAGCACGAGGCGTCGACAAATAAATTAGTAGATTCTCAAGCGCGAGTGAGTATTGTTAATCAATTGATTGCACGACAGAAAAGACATGCCGTATCTCTTGAACAACTGCTAGAAACTTCAAAAAATCTTATGACTTTGTCTGCGTCGGAGAACCTCGGCCACTCAAATAAAAAGACCGATGATCAACGCGACTACTATATTAAACAAGCACGGAAGCTTAACCAAGATTTAGACACCTCAAAAAACGAACTTCGAGAGATCCTTGCTTTGGCTCAAACTCAAAAAGAGAAAGACCATGCGGCACTTGAGTCTGTTAAAAATGCGATAAGCAAAATTGAAATTGAGATCCGCACTTTAAATGATCTCGAAAAAAAGCTTAGGGCTCTTCAGACGACAGAGATGCAAGTGCAGATTCGCGAGTTAATTTTTACAATTCAAAACGAGGTTCACACACTTGCAACCACTAAATCTTTATTACGTTCAAATGTGGACGCCCTTGATCTCTTTTTATCACAAGTTGATGAACCTCTCGAATCGGCAAATCGGATTTTAAATATACCTCGAGCCGAGGTTTTAGAGAGTTTTTATGCTCGTCCGCAGAGATTTTCAGACACGGGCATTTGGGATAAACTGAATTTTGTCTTCAAAAAACTCTTGAATCCCAAGTCCGAACCGCTTCCAAAAGGAATTCGCAATCTTTCGCCAAAGGAACTGCGAACAAAAATTGCGATAGGCTCGCGCATCTATTTCTATGAACATTTAGGATCAGCGTTCCAAGAAGAAAATTTCGATCTCGTCAAAGGTATTCAAGGCAATAACTACTCTACAAGCAAGCATTCGAGTTTCAATTGGATGCATGCAGCTTTAGCCGAAACCAATTATGCTTGGAAGGGATTTTACGTTGGACAAAGAATTGAATTTTCACGGGAGGAAGCGGGAAGATACCTTACGGTTTTAGGCTTTTTACCAACCGATGGAAGCATCATCGTGAAAGTTTCGACGGAAAATTCTGCTGCTATTATTGAGAGGTTTAGCCCAGAAGAACTGGGAGAAATTCAGAAGAACGGTGAACTGAAAAAACGCTACGGGTCCGATTGGCAAGAAGCAATTAAGAATGTGGCTCCCAAGAACAGAGCCAAAGGTCTTTCCGAAATTAAAGATCGGATGTCGAGACCAGGTGCTGACCTTTTTCTATTGAATTCGTCTCAACCTCTTTGGCTCAATGAAAACGAATTGTCGAATCAAATGAAAATCTCTCTGGGTGTCGTGAACAATAGCGGAGGAACAACCAAATTCATGACAGATCTAGGCTCACACGGTACCTCGAATGTTGCTTTACGAGACAGTGGCTTTGTATGGATGGGTTTGAGAGTTGGCGATAAGTTTTATACCTCGATCACGGGAACGATTGAGTACGAAATCATGGGAATCACATTGAGCGGATCTTTTGTAGTTGCCGAAAGAAATCTGAATCTTCCTGGGTTTGCAGTAAAAGTCGAAGTTCTGTCAGAATCTCTGGCGATTCATCACCCGAACCGAACTCCACCGGCGAATGTGGAACCTCCGCCCAGCATTCCCTTTTCTCGACGTTCACTTTCGCTGGTCGACCTTTCCTGGCGTTATTCGATCGGGCAAAAAGCGATGGTGGTTTTGAGTCCGCAGCAAAATGAGGATCCATCTCGGCAAACAGCCCGGCGAAAAAATCTTGTGGCGACTCGGCAGATGGTTACCGGGAGAGGTCGCTACGATCAAAAACTCGAAGTCGAGAATGAGACTTTATCAGAAGACAAAATACTTTTGTTTTCTGAGGTGGGCTTGACATGGATAGAACACACCGTTGGCGCAATTTACAAAATAGTTCATAGTGGTCGTCAAGAGATCATAGCTGTGCAAATCATTGGGTTTGACTCTGATGGAGATATCTATGTGGCAAAACTTGAACCATCACATCAATCTCCGAATGAAGAGACGAATAATAATACAATAGAAAGACAACAGTTGTTTACCAATAACGGAAAGCCGGTCGTAAAATATCAACTCAACGAGGTCTACGAAAATGTCTTCACATTTGAAACTGATACTTTGCGTGAGGCCGTCCGGCGCGCCTCCTATGGCTTTTAATCTGGAATTGAAAGCCTTGTGCCGGCGGCAACTCGGGAGCTACGGCGAAGCCACTACACCCCCGGTTAAGTCTTCATCCAAGAACAGGATAAACCTCGTTAACTCTCGCCTTTTGGAAAAAAGATTTTGCCCGACCGAGACCTAATTGAATCAATCTGATTGGTTGTTTTTCCAACTGTGAAGTCAAAACTTTCAACCAGAACCGGCCGTGGACTGTTGAAGGAGGAAAATAGAAGACTGAAAGTATTTTCAGATGTGAACGCCACATAGTATTTTCCAAAAGGCATTCCATCGGTGTTTCTTCCCCATCCGACATAGACCCTGTTCGGGTACTGAATCTGATCGGCAAAAGACAAAATCGTAGGATTCGTTGCTCCCGCCTCTAAAAAAACTTTTCTGAGAAAGCTTCGCCCCACATGTTGAAAACAGGTTGGAGGCCTCGGACCGCACGCCGGAGCGGCATCGCAACCGCAGATTGCACCGAACGACTGGATAGAAAACATAAGCAGGTAAACAAAAATTAACTTTTTCATGATCACTCCTTTTTGTGAACTCATGACAAAATAGATACTAATCGTCAATTTTGTTTATTTTAGTATCATATAATGATACTACTTATTCCACTATGTATCAGTCTCCGCAAAACATTGATTGCGAAAAGCTCATTGCAACACTCAAAGAGGTGCTTCGGGCTAAAAAGATAACCTACGCGAAACTCGCGAAAAAACTGGGTGTATCGGAGGTTACAATCAAACGATTGTTTTCGAAACACACCTGTTCACTGCAAACTCTTTTCAGCATTTGCGACTCTATCGAAATTTCATTTTTCGATTTGGCCGCCTTGGCCAAACAAGAGCCAGAGCACGAATACACCTTAACCAATGAACAAGAAGTTTTCTTCGCGGCAAATCCAGCAATATTTGGTATTTTTCGACAACTCCACCGAGGAGAAAAACCAAGCACCGTTGCAGTTCAGTGGAAGCTATCGCAAGCAAAGTTGTTTCGCGTGCTTCGCAAACTTGAAAAACTAAAATTATTAGAAGTTCTGCCGGAGAATCAGATTCAAATGAAAGTCGCTGGAAATATTAAATTCCAACACCAGGGCCCACTTGCCAAAACGATTTTGCGTGCGCAAACGACACAGTTTTTAGATCACATCGAGAATGTACTTAAAAATAAAGATGTCTGTCTGCACTCCGCTGAAGTCGAACTCTCAAAGTTGAGCCTTTCAGAACTCGTGGCAGAGATTCATGCGCTCGGTTCAAAATATCGGGCACGAGCCTCACGCGAAAAAAGCCTTCTGCCCGCCGATAAGCTTCGGTCCGTCAGATGGCTTTATGCTTTCGCCCCTTATCAAACAAACTGGCAACAATACGAACTCAAAGAATAGATAGAGGTAAAAGGGCTTTCAATCTGGAATTGAAAGCCTGGTGCCGGCGGCAACTCGGGAGCTACGGCGAAGCTGATTGAACTGCGCCAACTCAGTGATGGGCACATGATACTGTCGAGCTATTTTAATCAAAGATTCACCCCTGCGAACGACGTGAATTCTTTGCGGCGATCCTAGACCTGCTTCTGTGTCTTTTTTTTTTGAAGCAATCTTACGCGATGGTTGGTTCTTCTGTCGATCCAGTTTCAACTCTTGACGAGCCAATGCCGTTGGGTAGTCATTCGGTACGCGAATTTTTTTGCCAGCCACCAATTGATTTTGTGAACGCATGTGATTCAATGATCGAATACGTTTTGGAGTCGTATGATACCTTTTGGCAATGGTGTTCAGGTTGTCCCCGCGACGAATCCGATAATAAGTAAAATCATCGTCGTCAGCGGCAGCAACTAAAACTTGTTTAGTAATCACTGAGCTGCTTTCGAGAGCAGCCAAAGCTTTTTCTTTTGTACCAACAGGAATACGTACGGTCACAGGACCCAACTTTGAAAGCACAACACCACGCTTATAAGCCGGATTCAGATCATGCAAGTCATCATAGTCGACGGCCAAAGCTTCAGACATACGGCGAAGATCGATCGACTTCGGAGACTCCACCTCTTCATAAGCTAGTGCATCTTGATACTCGATATCAGTGAAACCGTATTTTTCAGGATCTTTGGCGATCATGCGGGCCGCTGTGAACTTTGGCAAATAATTGATGGTCTCTTTTGGTAAATGCCCCTCACGAACCAGCTGCCAAAAATCTTTGGTGTGATATTTAGCGACGAGTTTTTTGATACGTCCCTCGCCAACATTATACGACGCAATGGCCAGGTACCATGACCCGAAAATGTCATAGAGGGCTTTAAAATATTGAGCCGCCGATTCCGTTGATTTAACGAAGTCCCTGCGTTCGTCGACATGTGAGTCAATTCTTAAACCATAGAGGCGACCTGTACCTCGAATGAACTGCCAATACCCTACAGCACTCGCCGTGCTCTTGGCCTTGGCGCTAAATCCTGACTCGATCAATGCAATGTAAACCAAGTCTTCGGGTAAGCCGTGTTTTTTTAAAATCTCTTTCATCATCGGAATATACCGAGTCGACCGCGAGAGGTGACGCTCAAAATGCTCGCGACCTCGACCTTGATAATAATCTACCCATTGCAGAACCATACGGTTCACTTCTAATGGAATGGCATTCAAATCTTTTCCGGAATCGTCGAGATCTGGTCCCTCGCCTTCTGCGACTACAGTCTCACTTGTTTGCCCACCCGCAGCGGCAACCCCTGCTGATGTTGAGCTTGTCGTACGAACGTCCCCTTTGGAGACCTCTGGGACAGGCCCACTGCCAACCACTTTTCCGATCAGGTTTTGATCTGAATCTTTCGAGGTGTGAGCACATGCACCGCTCAAAGCGGCAAGAGTCAAAACAATCAGCATCCGTCCTAGGTGCATTCGCATCTCCAATCATAAAAAGGTCCATCAAAGGGCCCGTCAAAACCTACTTGCAACGCGCGCGGCGAGTGAAATTCTCGGACTAAGTTTTAACCAAGCTATTCCATAAGCTTTTAACCGAGACCTTAATTGAGCGCCAACTGAGTCTTTTTTGCAATACTCTATTGCCTTGCACCCCTTCAGAATACACGATCCGAAATATCGCGGCAACTCTCTAACCCAATACGACCAAGGGAGCCACAGCAAAAACAGGTCTTTCATCTAGAGGAACATGTACTCTTTTCCTGGTCATTGGTCGCGAATCTGTGATCATACTACCAGATTGGTTTTTTAAGATCGACCTTTTGCCCCTCACTTGTTTTGTACAAGAGAATGTTTCGCAAAATGGCTTTCACATAAAAGCATGTTTCACTCCAGGGGAGTTCATCCATCCATAGCTCATCCTCATAAGCCGTTGATGGATTGGTCAACTGCGCCGCCACCTCTGGTCGCCCTTTCAACCAACGATCAATTCGTGCTGGACCTGCGTTGTATGAGGCGATCGCAAGAGGTGCATAGCCATTGTACTTTCTAAAAAGCTTCGCCAAATAGTAAGTTCCCATTTGAATATTTTGCGCCGGTCGAAACATGTCGTCTGGTAAATTGAGCGCACCTAGTTTGAGATCATTTGCTATTTCTTTGGCTGTCGGTGGAATCATTTGCATGAGTCCCATCGCGTTTGATGTGCTCACAGCTTTGATATTGAATGCACTTTCTTGTTTGATCAAACTTGCCACCAACACTCGATCGAGCTTTCGCTGATCTGCTTGATTTTGAATAAACTCACCAAACTCCTGGGGAACGACAAGATTAACAAATGGTTGTTTACGCAAATCACCACGTTCATCCCAGGCCTCTGACAAAAGTTTGTAGGCATTCACATATTGAAGTGCGGCACCCCACACCCGAGCCTTTAATAGCTTCTGCTCCGGAGAATTTGCAGGAGGCAGCTCACGAAGCTCTGCCTGTGCTTCATCAAACCATCCGGACTTGATGAGAACAAGTGCACGGCTCCAAACTACCTTTTCATAATCAGTGAGCCACATAGATGCTCGAATATCACCTTCGCTCCACTGGTCCTTTGGCCAGCTCAATATGCCGCCGTCTCTCTCGGCACGAAGTCGCAATCCATAGTAGCTCATCGGAAATTTTTCGATCAAGCCATCGGCTTCGGCAATCGAGCGATCCGATTTTGTTTTTTGCAAGCTACGGAGTAACCAGTAGCGGGCTATCAACTCCATGTTTTCGGTTCCTGGCATTTGTAAATAACGTTCAAGTGTGGCCACCACTTGCTGAAACTTACCCATGTGAAAATCCGCAAATGCCGAACGCAAATGCGCATCTCTGGCCGCTTGTGTCCCTGCAAACTGTTGAATCAAAATCTGATTGTATTCTTGCGCCTGGGAGTATCTCTCTAGTTGAAATGCGGCTTGTGCCGCCATCTCTAAAACTTTCACATTTCTTGAGGAGGAATCGTTTTGTGAAAGTACTTTTTGTGTGAGGCGCAGCGAATCTTCATAATACAGCCGACTATGTAAGACTCTTGCCCAGTCAGTTAGTCTTTCGCCGTCCGCTTTTTCTAAAATCTTTTGCAATCGTTCACGAACCCCTAAAAGTTTATCATCATTTTTTTCGACAAGACCCGCATAAAACTCAATCAAACGATCGGCTGCCAATTTGGTACGTGTGCTGCCTGGGTAGTCGCGAATCATACGTAAAGTGTCTTCTGCCGCTGCAACCCAATCATTTGCTTTTTGCGAAGCTTGAATGCGATTGATAAGCTCACGTTCTGCTGTGGAAGTTTCGGCCTCGACATTGACCTGCCTCTGAGAGCTAAGGACCTGTCCAGCTGCCGGTACGAGGTTAGTCCCGACGCCGTTGGTTGCTGACCCGGCACCTCCCGAACTTGAAAGAATCGTATGGCTTGAGTTTTTATTTAAAACGGAAAGGATATTACTCAATTTGTTTCGAACATCCGACTGCTCTTGCTCTCGTAGACTTCGAAGATAGGCATCACGTGCAGCCTCAGGCTTTTGCTCACTCGCCGCCAAATCTCCCATGAGACGATAAAGTCGTGCCCGGCTCTTATCATCCATTTGATTCTGCCATGCCTGTAAATGCTGAAGAAAGCCCGCACTGTTTTGTCTGGTGCTTTTAAGATCCAACTCAATACCTAAGAAATAAACCTGCCATAAATTCTGCCGCAAACTAGGCGAGGCCGCTTGATTTACAAACCAACCCGGATTCTGTTCAGCTTTTTTCAAAACTCTTTTCAGATCAGGAATTTGCTTTACCTCTGTCACCGCTTTGCCAACGCACTCCAACTCTGCATTGAGAGCCCAGGCTCCCACCTCTTGCATTTTTTTTGATGAGGCATTCAAGAGTTCAACACAAGATTTATATTTTCCCAAGTTTTGCGCCTGACGCACACGAAGTAAAATATCGACAGTTGTCGATCCCTTAACTTTGTATTTTTCAAGGCCACTCGAGTAAAGCCATCTTGCCGATTCAATTTTATCTTTGCTCGTCAATTTCACTTCTACAAATGCATGAGCCGCAGGTTGCGCGAAACTTAAAATAGTCAAAAGCACAGATGCACACCGCAATGGTTTGCCCCAACCTCCATCAACATTGCACCCAAAATAAAACCATTTCACTTCATTTATTTTTGCCAAGCTAAAGCTCATAAATTTCTACCTCATCGACTTGCGACACTAAAGTTAATCGCGCTTTCTCCTGGAGATCAAGGTCTCCAAAAAGATCTCTTTCAATTTTGGACCAATAAAGATACTGCACGCCAAGACGTTTAGCCTCGTCGATCCAAGTCGCTTCTTGGTTGTCGAGTGTATGAGACTTCAACTTTTCTATAACACCCTGTTCTTTACTTGCATTGAGACCATGACTCCAAACATGGCCCTCATAGCCCAGCATACGCTTGAACCCTAAGAAGACCAATGGATGATCAAATGTGGGTGCAGCCAAAAAAATGGCTCGACGATCAAGCCCCGTAGTGGCCTTGCTGGCTATTTGCAAATCAACGTCAGCCACAAGCATGGCTTTCTTGTCTACATGGTTCAGTTCATGAAACTGCGCAAATACACCAGAAAGAATCAATACGACAGCCAACTGAAGTTGTACGCCTGGCGCCTGCGTGCGCAGCCACTGGTAAAACAAATACGAAAGCACAAGGTAAACCCAAATAAGTATTTTGATTTGATCCCAATCCCAAGGAGCCACGATCAAGAAGGATGAAACTATCCACAACAAAAAAACGGAACCCATAAGTCGCCGATCAAAAAAACGTGACCCTGGCCAAAGCATGGCCATCCCCCACGCCGCAAGCATGGGCGAAAAATTTAAGACTCCCACCCAGAAATCAGACTTATGCCCCAGCCACCAAGTACCACTTAAATGAACAACCTGTGCCGCCTCACCCATACGCGAAGAAAAAATTACGAACGGGAGTGAGATGACCAAGACCAAAATCAAATAGCCAATCCCAGATAGCCGCTCTTGCTTCTGGAAATATAGAAAAATCAAAAATGCCAAGGCTGTGAGGATAACAAAAGAGTGTAAATGAACGAAAGCCATGAGCCCCAGTGACGCCACAAAAATTACTGAAGCCTTCTCATTGACCGTGCCATCCCGAAGCAACTGAGGTACCCGGAGTCTCGATAGAGGAAAAACGGACCACCAACGTGACAACCACCAGACTCCGAAAGGCAGAGCCAATTGCATGGTACGTTGAGGTATGAAAACGTAGGTAAAAAGATTTCTCCACATCGGCTCAAGTGCTGCTTTCTCGATGACCTGCGGAGATAGAAAATCATAAAGTGACCCTGAGAAAACAAATGCACAGACCATCCACCATCCGCCCCATTCCATTAGAAAGAACAAAGTGAATGCAAAACCCAATAGCCCAAAAAGGAAGAGGTGAATCTGGGTGGGAACACCGAGCGTTTCAAAAAGTGCACTGTATAGATCTACAGCAAGTGGGTAACGCAAAAAATCACGCGCTAGCTCAATATTGTGTGGCAAAAACTCCCCGCCCCCGGCGAGATGCCGAATAAAACCAAGATGCAATGGCAGATCGCCAACATTCTGGGCGAGCCCCGTCCACCACACGCCAGATTTTTTAAAAAACAAAAAAGTAAAATGATACAATCCTAAAAACACTGAAAGAGTTAGCGTAACCTGGCAAAGCATCCGATCGACTTTTCGTGCTCGCAATGGATTGTATGAGGTAAAATGTTGATTTCGAGAAAGCAGTGGGGAATCGAGTTGGAGGACACTTTGCCGAGTCTTTCGTGACTTTTGAAACTGTTTTTCGATCGGCTGAATACAACGACAGAACCACCAAGAAAGTAAACTTCCAAAAAGCAAAGCGAACCCTGCCACCCATGCATTGAGGTGGCCCACGAGTAGACAAAAAGCATAGGCACTCATTGACGAAAAAATGACCTGCCATAACAGAACCGTCATCATATGCGACTCCCGTTAGATTTTTTCAGGTCAGGCTGCACTAATGCAGATTTTGGTTCATACTGTTTTTGCCTTGATTCACCAAAGTCTTGGTGTCGCTCAAGTTTGAAAACCGCTGCGAGATCTGCAACCATTATGACTTGCACCGGTCGAGTGCCATCACGAAGCTGAAGTTCAAAAAATACGAATCGCTTTGGCCAAGATGCCTCGAGCTCATTCCTAAGATCAATCGCCTGCTGAGCATCAGCTTGTAAGATGATCAAATCACTTTGTGCATTCAAATCCTGATTGAAACATGTCGTGCCATTGAAACGCGACAAAACCCAAGGTAGAGGCCAAAGCTCACCAGCCTCTTGGGGGCACTGCACTTTGTACGTCTTAGATTGAATCTGCATCCAACTGATTAAATTCAAAATCGAATGGAGATCTCGTGATGACTGCACATAAGCGTACGAGTTAGATTCCGAACCAGCCGTATACAGTGACAACGATCGCGCACGCGACAGTGAGAAAATGCACGTACCAAACCAAATCAAAACGATCAACGCCCCGAATGGACGCAGTCGAGAGAACGAGGGCATGCACTTCATCAAAATACAACCCGTGACAAGTGCCCATGGCCAAGTCAAACCCAAGAGACACCACGGTGTTTTGTAACCAATCAGACTATAAATAAGAAAATGCACCAACCCCAAAATGCTAAAGAACATAGTATAACGATCCCTCCAGGCCCACCCGAGAAGAGAAAGAATAACGGAGAAAATCACCAAAGGTTCGTTCTCTAGAATCAGCTGTCCCCAATAATAGGCGGGCTTTAAATGGGCTGGATCCTGAATGCCCACTCGAAACCATAGTAGAAACGCTCGAAAGAAATCGATCAGTCCACTTAAATTCTTTCCGAATCCAGAAAAGAGCAACACCCAAAAAATAAGCACAATACTTGTATGTGAAAAAAGAAAGCTTTTTTGCCTTCGAAAAAAACGAATATGCGCCATACTCCATTGATCCCGCAAGAGAACTAGCGAGACAGCCAGTGCAAAAAGAAATATCACAAAAGTTTCTTTCGTAGCACTCATGACCACCAAGCTCCACAGAATAATCAAGACCGAGGTCCGTGAAGGTGCCTTGAAAAATCGAAGTGCACCAAGAGTCAAAAATATTTCAGCTCCGACTAACAACGTCTCATGAATTGAATACCGAGAGTAATAGAGTGCACCAGGGCTTGCTAACCAGAACAGTGAACTGCATAAAGCAATCGCCAATTGTTGCCACACTCGCTGCCAGCTCTGCTCATCGAAGTCTAGCCTCTCTTCTCCTGCTGCATTTAGCCCAAGTACTTTGCCAAATACCTTGCCAGACATTTTGCCAGCTACGTCAATCTGATCCGAAAGAAATTTTCCGATTGAATAGATGCCAAACAAATTAAGCAATGAGATCAGAACTGTGACCGCCCTATGGGCCTGCCATTGAAATGAGAAAAAAATTTCGCTCAATTGCAAAATATAAAAATACAAAGGCCCGTGAAAATTAGTAGGATCATATTTGAAAAAACCATTTTGCCAAATTTCTTGAACCCAGTAACCATTGACGCCTTCATCGAAGTGAAGTGGACGAGCCATCAATCGGTCAAACCCCAAATAGGCGCCGAGTAAAATCAAAAAAGAAAGTACCGAACAATGCAGGTGATTTTTTTTGAGCATGTCTGACTCTATCACTCACTTTGCTAATCCCCAAAAAAAATTGCATACGAATCATTTAGTTTGTGTTTAGCTATGATCATGTCGAACGCAGAGAATAAAGATCTCAATCAAACACAATCACTAGAAGTTGGCAGCCCAAATTCTCAGATTTTTATCTCGCTTGTTGTGCCAGCATACAATGAACAGCAACGTTTACCGCTCGCGATTCGCGATATCCGAAGTTTTATGACCGCGCTCAAAGTGAGCTACGAGCTGATTGTGGTGATTGAGAAATCATCTGATGAATCGCTTCGGGTGGCACAACAAGAGATCACCCGAGACGGTGAACCTCCCGATCCAGCGGTCCAGATTATTGCAAATCCAACTCACAAGGGAAAAGGTTACGCCGTGCAAACAGGCATGCGCAAAGCACGGGGAGAGTTTGTGTTTTTTATGGATGCTGATCTATCAACGCCACTTTCTGAAATTCTCAGCTTTTTGAGCGTTTTTTCAAGTGAGCCTGATACAGATATAATCATCGGCAGTCGTGCACTTGACCGAAAAAAAGTCTTACTACGCCAAAGCCTTCCACGGGAATACATGGGACGATTTTTTAATATTTTGGTTCAATGGCTTTTTCCGCTTGGCATTTCCGATACTCAGTGCGGCTTCAAAGCTTTTCGCCATCGCGTGGTCGAGCCAATTTTTGCCAAACAAAAAACCACAGGCTTTGCATTTGATGTCGAAATATTATGGATCGCTCAATTGATGGGATTCTCCATCAAAGCTCTTCCGGTGTTGTGGCGAAACTCCAAAACATCTCGGGTGCGAGTCATACTCGACCCGATCTCTATGTTTTTCGATTTGCTGCAGATTCGTCTAAGACATCGGCAGCACTCGATAGCGAAATCGCACGTTTCAAAATAGCCTCGAGATCTGCAGCGGCCTTACGTAGCTGCTCTTTTTCTTTCCATTTGCCGACCGCACCTTCTGGAGCAAAACTCAACAATTGAAAAAGTTCGAGAGATTTTCTAAGTGGGCCTTCAACTTCTGCACGAAGACTCGGAGAGAGTTTGACAAAAAGCTTTTCCATTTCAGTACTGGCGCCCTCGCCCGCGATCATGCCTATGATCACATTTATTGCGTTGGTGCCTTCAACGCCAACACCTCGCCAATCTTCCTGCGATACCTTCTTTTGCAGTCTCTTTAGACGTTGCTGCAAAATCTGATTTAGATCTATTTTACCTTGCCCCCAGCCTAATTCGCGGCGAGCTATTACCAATAAACTGAGCAGCACGCCAAGAGCAAATACCACCAATGTCATACGTTGTGCATACGCACTTGGAAATGCCAATACGCTCATGTCGGAATCAATCTGCGGTGGAATCTCTTTGGGCTCAAAGCTTCCTTTCGCATCACCGATTCTTTGCGATGTCGCGCCTGATTGACCTTTTTGCGGAGGCCCAACCTGAATGGTCAACGGCTGAGAGGCAACGACTGTATATTTTTTTGATGCTGGGTCAAATACACCAAGTGAAACTGCTGGCAGAGTGACGCTTCCCTCTTTATGTGGAATCAAAAGTAGCGTGAACTCCTTGAAGCTCGTTCCACTTTTAAAGAACTGAGCTTCTTTTTGCGTGTCGTAGAGTTCCATTCCTTCGGGAACCTGAAAATTAGCAAGATCAATAAGTTTGGCGTTGCCTCGCCCCTCATAACGAATTTTGAGAGAGAAAGGTTGATGGGCTGAAACTGTCTTATCTTCAACTCGCTGGGTGACTTGAAACTGCCCAACGGCACCTCCAAAGTCAGATGGACGTCCTGCCGTGGGCAATGGTTTAACCAAAACCTTAATGGGCAGACTTGATTTGCTGTAGGAGTAGGCTTTGGGCGAGCCAAATCCAAAGCTATCGATACCCAGTAGTATTGAACATTTCGCGGTATAGGGATCAATCTCAATCGATCCCTCTTTTATTGGAAAAAGCGCATAAGAAACTAAAAGTGCCTTCTTGTAGGGGACCCCATTGATTACATCTTGTGAGAAACTAAGGTGCGTGGACACCTCGAGATCTTCCTTCCAAAATCCTTTGAGCGTTGGATATTTAAGTGTATCAATGTCCTGAACATGGCCCCGAGTGTAGAGATACCAAGAGGCAGTGATTTGCTCTCCAACAAATGCTTCTTTTTTATCGACCTCGACACGAATAAAAAATGCTTCATTTGGATTGATCGGACCAAAATCTGAATCCTCATGATTTCCTCCTGGTCCTTGACGCCCTCGGTTTTGGAGACCGCGTAAGCGATCCATTTGTCTTTTAACAATCGCTCCGAAAAGTTGATCGGCATCATCTTCATCGTCAAATCCAGGCATTCCACCTGAGGGAGGCTGCCCTTTGTGGGACGATTGCGGGGATGAGGGAGAAGCTCGCCTAGCCCCAGCTGATGCTCCTGGTTTGACTTGCACTTGAATTCTTCTGGCCTGGAAAACGTGTCCATTGATCGTCACTTTTATTGGAGCCAAATCATAGCGGCCGATTTTGTTTGCTTGCAAGATATAAGCATATGTAAAGGTTCGATAGCCAACACTTGCGCCACCTTCTCTACGTAGAAACGCACTGGCGCTGTCATCTTGATTGATCATATCCATACCTAGAGTCTTGAAGGCTGGCAATGTGACCTCACTGACATCCGAATCATCTTTCGCTGTCACTGAGACCGATAAGGTAAAGGTATCGCCGGGGTCCATTTGCTCGCGATCCACCTGTGCAGAGATACCAACGGGAGAATCATCTGCATGTGCCGTTGACTGGCAGAGCAGAAATGAAAACAGCAGGCTTGTGAAATAAATCATCAGCTTACCAATCTTTTGCTTTTGGTACATCTCGAGCTCCATCTTTTTGATATTTTCCTCTGACGTCTTGCTCTTGACGCTTGAGCTCTTCCATAATCTTTTCTACGTCTTGAGGAGTAAGTTCTTTGCCTTGGTATTTTTGTGGCTGCTTTTGTTGTGGTTGCTGCCCCTGGCTCTGCTGATTCTTTGAATCATTCGAATCACTGCCCTCTTTGGATTTTCCTTTTCCTTGTTTAGACTGATTTTTGGAATCACCCTCTCCATCTCCACCACCGCCTTGAGACAAAAGCTCGATGTTGGTTTTTGTTTCTATCGACTCTGGCTTATATTCAAGTGCCTCTTGAAAAAAGCTGAGTGCGGCATTGGTGTCTTTCAATGCAACCATACAATGCCCCATATTAAAGTTCACTAAGAACAAAAGTTCTGGGTCATCAGTCGAACGGATCACTGAAGAATAAATTCGCTTTGCATTTTCACAATCTTTATTGGCCTGGTAACTAGTGGCAAGGTTGTACATGAGCAATCGATGAAATGGTGCCTCAGACAAAGCCTCAGCAAATTTTTCGAATGCTTCTCCATTCTTCTCTTCGTTCAAGAGTTTCACACCCAAGTTGTTAGTATAGACGATTGAATTCAATGCCCAAAACAAAAGAGCACCGATAAAAGCACTAAAAAAAACAGCGAGAAGAATATGATACGTTCTTCGTTTCATCGAGCCGCCTCGAATCGCCCACGCCAAATTTTTGCATTTTTTCTTCGGTCACCTAAAATGAAACCCAAGAATGAAAAAACCAAACCTATACCCAATGGAATTTGAAATTTTTCATCGTATTGCGTAGCAAGCTCTGACGCGAATTCAGTTTTCTGCAATTTATCTAAGTCTTCTTTGATGGCTCGAGCCTCACCCGCACCGAATGCCGCATGAAAGAAACTTCCCCCGCCGGCTTGAGCTAGATCGCGAAGAAATTTTCCTTTCGTAGATGTGTTGACGACATTTCCCTGTCTATCTTTTTTGTAGCCACGTAACATTCCGCGCTCATCACGTAATGGAATCGGCCCACCGCGCTCTGTACCAAACGCTACTGTAAACACTCGATAACCGTCTTTGAGCAACTTCTTGGCCTCTTCAATTGCGCCCTCTTCGTGATCCTCACCATCACTGGCAACCAATATGACCCGAGTGACTTTAGCGCCTTCATCTGGATCAGCTCCTCCGCGATCAAAAGCATCTCGTGCCTCAAGCAGAGCTTTGTGAACATCTGTCCCTTGAGTCTCGACCGTAAAGGGCGAAAGACCTTCGAGATACATTTTGAGTGCAGACTTATCGGGGGTAAGCGGCGACAGCAAAACCGACGAACCTGCAAATGCGATCAAGCCAACTTTGTCTCCACCCAGTAAATCAAACAATCGACTCATTTCTGATTTGAGATGCTCTAGCCGGCTCGGCTTAACGTCTTCTGCCAACATGCTTGTCGAGACATCCATTGCGATGACGAGCTCCACGCCTTCGCTTTTGATTTTATCCATGCGACTTCCAAGCTGTGGGCGTGCCAACGAGAGAATAAAACAACTGAGCGCGAGTAAAAGTAAAACAGTCTTGAGACGACGGCGCGCCGGAGAATAAGATCGCAATAAGACCGGAGACAATTTTTGACCTAAAGCTTTAAGAAGTGTGCGTTGCGACCACTGCTCACGCAAAGCAAACACAACCAGCAAAATGATTGGCAGCCAAAGGTAAATTAAAATTTCAGGATTTCCCCACCGAAAATTCACGGCACTCTCCTAAAGACCAATTCTCCCAGCAATAAGGACAAAAGCAAAAGCACCAATCCCCACCGATTCCAATTTTCAAAGAGCTCGGCATATTTAGTGTACTGTTGAACATCCACTTTGGTCTTTTCAAGGCGATCAATTTCAGCAAATACCTTTTTTAAACCATTGGTATCAGTTGCCCGATAGTATTTTCCCCCTGTGTCGCTCGCCATTCGCCCTAGAAGGTCATCGTTCACACTGCTGTGAATCGGCACATAGCGCTTCACTTTTCGCCCAAATGCATCCTCGAACTCCTGCGGCAGCTGTGCCTGACCATCAATTCCTGCGCCTATAGTATAAATTCGAATTCCGTACCCCTTGGCAATTCCGAGAGCAGTTTCAGGATCAATGGTTCCGGTGTTGTTTTCACCATCCGTTAAAAACACAATCACTCGAGACTTCGCTGTCGAATCACGAAGTCGCGCCACTGCATTGGCTAGCCCCACACCGATGGCAGTTCCTAATTTAATGTTTCGTGACGACTTCACTTCAGAAATATTTTTTTTCAACAGTCCATAATCCAGTGTCAGCGGAACTCTTGTGTAGGACTCTCCCGAAAAAATCACAAAAGCAATTCGATCGGACACGCGCCGATTTACAAAATCTTTCATCACATTTTTGCAGGCTTCAAGACGGTTCGGCACCAGATCTTCAATTGCCATGGAATCCGACACGTCCAGTACTAAAACTATATCAATCCCTTCAACATTTTTTTTGACCTTTGAGTCTGCTCGTTGTGGTCTTGCCAACGCGACAATAAAACAACTGAGCGAAAGTAGAAATAAAGCCGCTGGCAGCCAACGCAACTGTGTGCGCAAAGTCGGCGACACAGCCTTCATCCATTGAATCGAACTATAATTTAAGCTAGCACGCGACCTTCGCCCCATCCAAAGTTGATAGCCAATCAACATGACCAGTGGAATGAATACCAAAAATGCCAGAGGAGTCGCCCACACATTCATCGGGTCACCTCAGGTAAATTGCGCTTTGTAGCCTGGCTCTTACGATATTCGAAAACTGTATCCGCCACCTTTCGACAGAGTTCTTCAAGGTTTTTAGCATCCAATGGCGAAAGAGACTGTTTTCGATTCTTTGCTCGTTGCAATTCGAGCAATGCTTTTTGCAATGGTAGTTTAAGCACTTCAAAAAGTTCGACGTCATTTTCTTTTATCTCGTTCAGAATATTTTGTGTCGACCATTCAAATGCTGGCACCAAAAGCTCTCGCACCAAAAACCAACGAAAATGCTCGTTGAGCTTATTCAGATAGTCTTGCGAGCCACTATTATTCCATTTTTCTGAAGCAAACTGCCCAGCATCTTTATTGAGAAATCGAATGTCTTTATTGAACTGGTTGTATGGCGAAAGTGCCGTGCGATGTTTTTGTAAAGCTGCAAGCGCTGACTTTCGTTGCTGTCGCTTTTGTAAACCTCGAACAATCACTAGGAGTGCACCAACCAACAGTAAAGCTGAAGCCAACCAAAGCCAAATCGGATATTGCATCTTCGCAGGGCCCCAGGGTGGAAACAACTCTTTCGGTGGTTGCTGAGGATCGATGACCGATTGAACTTCGAAATGTACATCATTTAATGCGACGGCACGCAGTCCATCGGACAAAACATAGACCCCATCTGGTCTTGATTTGCCTATTTTGTAACTGATCGCCTCAAAACTTACCGAAGTTGAAGTCAATTCAGGTTTTGAAAAAACCATCAGATCATAGGGAGACTCTTTTTTGGTTTCAATATGAAGATCGTCCGATTTGAGATTGGCGGCTTCCCCATGGCAATTGAACTTTAATTTTTGTCCAACTGTGATGGGCTCAACTAAACGTACCCACTGTTCTTGGCTCGATGGTCTTTCGCCATTCTTGGGAACTATGTATTTGGTATTTTGGGCAAAGACCTCGCAGGTCCACTTCGGCAAATTCATTTCCGAAATCTTGGTGTCTGGAGGGTTCACTATCGCCGCCCATTCTTGGCCCTAAAGTAGGCCACCAAAGGCTGTACAAAATCCTCTTTTGCATTTACGTTCACGCGATCTACTTGAGATTGTTTTAACTCAAACTCCCGTTCATTTAGTTTTTTTTCAACGTGCGCAGAGTAGGCACGACGAAAGACGCTTGAAGTGGTATCAACCGTAATTACTTCTCCAGTTTCGGCATCTTCAATATCCACAAGACCGATTGCCGGAATATCAATCTCAAGTGGATCTTGTACAACGACTGAAATCACATCATGCTTACGAGCCATTTGCCGCAAAGCTTGCGCATAATTTCCGCTCATAAAGTCACTCAGTACAAATACCGTGGCACGTTTTTTTAAAATGCCACGCAGATACTCCAATGCTGACGAAATGTTGGTGCCCTTGCTCTTCGGCTGGTGGTAATAGAGATCTCGTAGAATTCTCTGCACATGCCCACGCCCTTTTTTGGGGGGCACAAAGAGTTCGACCTGATCAGAAAAAAGCAACAACCCAACATGATCATTGTTTTTACTCGCGCTAAATCCAAGTAATGCGGCAAGGTGGGTGATCACTTCACCTTTAAAGTATTCACCCGACCCAAAGACTGTTGAACCACTGACATCGACCACCAAAATAAGTGTCAACTCGCGCTCTTCGTCAAATTTTTTGATGTGAGTTTTGTTGGTTCGCGCGGTCACTGGCCACGAAATCGCACGCACGTCATCACCAGCGACATACTCTCGAAATTCAGAAAAAGTCATCCCCTGACCTTTAAAGGCCGAATGATACTGACCTGCAAACAAGGAGTTCACAAGCTTTCGCGTGTTAATCTCAAGAAGTTTAACCTTCTTGAGAATTTCGGGAGGTAGGCTCAAACTATGGCACCTCAATGTGATTCAGGATTTCTTTGATCACATCTTCACTTTTCATTTCTTCTGCTTCAGCCTCAAAACTCAAAATCAATCGATGACGTAAAATATTATAAGCAACGGCTTTTACATCGTCGCTGGTCACATAACCTCGCGCTCGCAAAAATGCATTGGCTTTGGCGGCACGAATTAAGCTAATGGTCGCTCGCGGTGAGGCACCAACTCTGATCAATGTCTGCAATTGGGCCAAGCCTGCCTTTGCTGGCTCACGAGTGGCCATGACCAACTCCACAATGTAATTGCGAATTTTGTTATCAACATAGATTTGATCAACTCGTTCACGGGCACGAACCAATTCTTCCTTCGAAATCACTGAATTAATTTGCGGCTGTTTGTCTTGTCCCATTCGATTCATGATTTCGTACTCTTCCTCGCGTGTAGGGTAAGTCACCATCAATTTAAACATGAATCGATCGAGCTGCGCCTCAGGAAGTGGATAAGTACCTTCCTGCTCCAGCGGATTCTGCGTAGCTAGCACCAAAAATGGATTTTCAAGCTTGTAGGATTCTTCACCAATCGTGACCTGTCTTTCACCCATCGCTTCAAGCAATGCACTTTGTACCTTGGCTGGCGCCCTATTGATCTCGTCCGCAAGAACAATATTAGTAAAAACGGGCCCTTTTTTTGGCGCAAACTCACCTGATTTTGGATTGAAGATCATTGTTCCAATGAGATCCGACGGTAAAAGATCAGGAGTAAATTGGATTCGCTGAAAGTGTAAGGAGATGGCTTTTGACACTGATGAAATTGTCAGGGTTTTTGCCAACCCAGGGACGCCTTCAAGCAAAACATGCCCGCCGGTCAAAAGCCCCATGAGAATTCCTTCTAACATTTCTTTCTGACCAACCACCACTTTGCCAACTTCGGCCATCATTCGATCAACAAACTGACTCTCTTGTTTGATGGCCGCATTAAGCGCCAACACATCTACTTCCACGCTGCTTCCCCCTCGATGACAATACATAAAATAGTCATTAACAAAACAACAACGAGCAATCGCAAGGCTATTTGATCAACATTCTGTGCTGGCTCGCTGGTGATATCCTACTATATTGCAAGAATTTAAATAGAAATGCACCAAGTTCAATGAATAAGCCCAACGAAAGACCTTGAGTTTTTGAGTGCGAAACGATTAACTTCTAAAAGAGCAATCGATCAAAAATAGGATCGGCCAAGAACACCACCTCTGCAAAAAAGAATAATAAGGATCACGATGGCATTACACCAAATTTCAGCCCAAGAGCGGAACTCGATCAAAGTCTGGATCTTTCTCGCCACGGCCTCAGTTTTTTTAATGGTGACGGGCCAACACATCGGAGATCGGTTTGGCCTTCTCGGGGGATTTCTTTTGGCCGTCTTACTCAATTCACTCGTGTTCTTCTATTCAGATCATCGCCTGCAAAATCTTTTTCTAGCTCGAGAACTCGAGGGCCAAGACGCCTGGGGTTTGCTGCAGCTACTCACCGAACTCAGCCAAAAGTCTGGGCAACCTATGCCTCGGCTTTTCCTAGTAGATTCCAAAACTCCCTTTTCTTTTTCGACTGGGCTTTCACAAAAATCGGCGTCTATTTTCGTTTCACAAGGACTCATCGAAAGACTTCCAAGTGATGAATACAAAGCGGTTTTGGCCTACGAACTCATTCGGATCAAGCGTCTCGATACCATCGCAGGAGCTGCCGCGAGCACCATCGCTGTGGGTCTAGTGCGGAGTGGTCAAATTCTAGATGGAATTTTCTTTTTACGTTTTTTTCGCACTCAAAAAATCCAGAACTGGGGCCCATTCGCTTGGATCGGTTCTACCCTAGCATCAGTCTTCATCCATCTCTTGGTCTACCGTCAAGATTACTTGGCTGCCGACCTCGAGGCCGCCGATCTTTGCGAGAACAAGCAGGCCCTTGCGCGAGTTTTATGCAAGCTCCAATCCTATGCACTCAGTATGCCTCTTCGTGTTTCGATTGCAGAGGCCCATTTGTTTATGATTAACCCCTTGACTAAAACTTTTCGCGCCCGATATTTTCAAATGCAGCCGAAGGTCGAACAACGAGTGACGGCACTTGTGGGCCATTTTCCGCTCTAAGTTCCATCTCGCCGACGAATCGTATCTTTGGCAAATTGCATTGTCGAAAAAATACTTTTGCAGCAGAAGTCTCAAAAAGGCGAACACTTCTGTTACGAAGTGTTCTGGCAAAACAAGCAACCAATATGTTCGTAAAAAGGAGCCCCATGAACGAAACCCAAGCAATGCCCAAAGACCTTGAAGGAAACCTCTCGACACTGATTCTCTCGATCGGCTCAAGTGCAATCATGGCACTCGGCCTTGCTCCGAACCCAACCAATCAAAAGACGGAAAAAGATCTGAATATGGCACGATTCAATATTGAATTGCTGCGAACTCTTCGCGACAAAACCAAAGGCAACCTCACTGCTGACGAACAAAAATTCTTGGATTCGGTGATCACCGATCTGCAGATGAAATTCGTTCAGGCGAGCAAATAATCCCAATCTCATATTTTTGCTTTTCCAATCATAATTAAGGAGATGAGTATGCGAAAATTTTTAAAATCCAAAGCCTACATCTTTTTGTTGATCACTTTTGTTCTGGGTTGCAACTTTATTTACAGTCACAATGCCGAATCAGAAACCGAGCGCGGTACGGCTGCCACGACTGAGACTACTGCTTCAAAAGGAACACTGCTCGATCCGAGTAAGCTTCAAGATCCGCTGCCTCGCAATCTGTTTGTTGAACTTTATAAGTCCGTGAACCCAACAGTCGTTAGTATTTTTTCATCACAAAAAATTCGGATGCAACGAGATCCGATGCAAGACATGTTTGAACAGTTTTTTGGTCGTCCTGGTGGATCTCCTCCGCCGCAGCAAGAACGCCAAGGCCTTGGTACCGGCTTCATTATTCGACCGGATGGGCTCATCGTGACGAACAATCACGTGGTTCAGGGTGCTTCAGAAATCAAAGTTCAGCTCGATTCAAACAATGAAAAATTTTATGACGCTGAAATCATTGGACGTGATCAACGCACCGACATCGCATTGATTAAAATAAAAATTTCTAAACCTCTTCCAGTTGCAACTCTCGGCACAAGCAAGGATGTTCAAGTTGGAGAATGGGTTGCGGCTCTGGGGAATCCCTATGGTCACGCGCACACTATTTCGAAAGGTATCATCTCAGCATTGGGACGCGAAATCAAAGAGTTGAATCGCTTTCCATTCATTCAAACTGACGCCAGCATCAACCCCGGAAATTCAGGAGGCCCATTGGTGAACACCAAGGGTGAAGTGATCGGAGTGAACACTGCAATCGATGCTCGAGCTCAAGGCATTGGATTCGCAATTCCAATCGATAATGTTAAAACTGTAATCAAGCAACTTGAAGAAAACGGTAGAGTAAAAAAAGGATTTGTCGGCATCGGGATTCAACCTGTTGATCCAAACCTCGCCGCCTATTTTAATTTGAAAAAGCCTGAAGGTGTTTTGATCACACAGGTCTTCGACAAATCTCCTGCGCAAAAGGCCGGCGTTAAAGAAGAGGATCTTGTACTTGAGTTTAACGGAAAAAAGGTGGCAACGCCTGATGATCTGACTGATGGAATTGCCGATGCTAAGGTTGGCTCCACTGCAAAGATGAAGGTCTTACGTATCGTCAACGACAAGCCGACCGAGAAGAATCTAGAGATCGAAATAAAAGATATGCCTGAACAAATGGCCATGGGAAGCGGAGGTCCCACTCAGGATAAAAAATATTTCGGACAAAAAGCTCCCTTTGATTTGGGGTTCAAAGTTTCAGACATGACACCAGAAATTGCACAAGAGCTCGGAGTGGCGCCAGGCTCGCCACGCAAGCCAGTGATTATCGAGATTGAACCAGGCACATTGTCTGCGCGAGTTGGAATGCAGCCAGGGGATATCGTACTGTCTGTCAATCGCCAAGAAGTCACTAAAGCAGTGGACGTCATCAAAGCACTTAAGAAAAAAGAGAATATGTTACGCATTCAAAGAGGTGGCTTCGTGATGGTTGTAACCATGCGAGGTGGCGGCGGTAGCGAAGAATAAACCAACCAAGCCACGCTAGGCCAAACTTCAATACTTGGCCTA
Organism: uncultured Bdellovibrionales bacterium; assembly: GCA_964405465.1. GTDB lineage: Bacteria > Bdellovibrionota > Bdellovibrionia > Bdellovibrionales > JAMPXM01 > CAYONZ01. The sequence goes on from CAYONZ010000037.1 coordinate 23,363, forward strand.
GCTCTTTTTGCAAATGACTGTTTCAGCGAAAAGCGCAGTACCCTTTTGATCGCACCGACTCTTTGTTCGTCGCCGGTGCACCCTCCAGCTGACCCCGAAGCTTTGGTTGAGATAAATATATTTTATTTAATCGAAATTGATTGCTCACATAAGCAGAGCCTGCGTTTAAATTGCGATTTTGACAGAGGTCAGCTCTTAAGTGACGTACATCAATTCCAGCTTCACCCATCACCTCTGCAGAAAACCAATCCGCAAAAGTCTCTGGCAACTGGTCAGCCTGAACATCTGGAGGAGGATAGATCGTGCGATTGCATGTGGGATTTGCTCTGAGACTATCAGCCATCTCTGTGGTGAGTTTCTTTCTGGCAACAAACAAATCAAGCTTCGTATCGTCTCGATGTTTTGCACCTACACTCTCACTCGATCGCAAGCATTCACCGACCAGAGAAAATGGCCAAGGACCTGAAAAAAAGGCGCCCCATCGGCAGGAGTCAATCGCATGACCAATCTCGTGTGCGAAAACCGCCAAAAGATTTTCGTCTGAGGGATAAGCCAGAACTTGAATACCAATATTGATTTCATTCGCTGCTGGATCATAGGCCACTCCCCAATCAACGAACTCAAGAGGTTGCTTTTCAAATTTTGATCCTCGGAGATCTTGTGCCCAGTATAGCTTGATTGAACTTATTTTTTTTTCAATTTGCGCTCGAGCATCTTCTGCCAAAGTAAAATTTTGTACTTTAGCGAGGCTTAGTTTTTGTGCCTTTAAAAAAATAGTCTGAACTCGCTTTTCTACGTCTGCCCCTAAATGGACCTCACGCAAATTTTTTACCAAAGCTTCAATTCGTGCATTCAGACTTGGACTCTTCGTCGGATACTGACCAATCACAAAAATTTTCGCAAAATACTCACGCCAGGCATAAATAATCTCATCTTCGGATTTGTCATTAAGTCCACGGGTCTGCATCCAACTCACCAAGACTGGGGACTTCGCCTTAATCAACTGCTCAAACATTTGATCGGCTAGTGTTGCCACCTCAGGAACATTCGAGAACTTTTTCAATCGTTGATCAATATCGGTTCGAACTGCAGCAAAACTCTCGGCTTCAGCTTTTTGCTCCTTGCAAACATCAACCACAGGAGCAACATCGGGCATTTTATGTGCACAACCACCAAGTGTAGTACAAATCATTATTGTGCTAATCAGTGTCGCGCCACGAAGGAGAAGACTCGAAAGAGGAAATCTGACCCCGAATCTCCTCATTCCAAAAAAATTCCAATTTTTTCTCGTCAGTTTTATTTCTTGTTTACACGAAAATCGTCTCATTCAACCCCACCGTTAACCCACGCCAACTACTTTTTATATTGACCCGAAGTCTCCCCAATCTTTCAACTATTACCCAATATTTCAATTATTATATGATACGCGGGCTGAGGGGATTCGCAATAGAGTGGTCCAGTAAAACAAAGGCTATTTAGAGTGCTCGAGCAACTCATCTTTCCAGAAAAATACCTGGCGTGTTGAAACGGAGTCTCCCATCGTAAAGAACACTTGATGACAATCCACTGGCCAAACAGCCTGTACGCCGCCGGCCAAGCCAAAGAGTTCTGAAGATTCCCCTACGGTGCGATTTATTCTCCGGCTACCCAGACCATCCAATGAAACCAAATACAAATCTGCCGCAACCACCGCATGCCCCCAAAATATACTTCGCTCGTTCGCGAGTGTTTCCAGATCAGCACCGTCAACCCGGCTTCCCTTCACCACGGCCCATTTTGCTCCCGCGGTATCCGTACCCTCAATGATTTGAAAATCACTCAGATGATTGACCGGCAAAAAACTCTGGGCAATTTCGAACTTTTCGCCAAAACTATCGCTGCGAAATAACGAGAAGCCGCCTCTCGAAAAATTGTATTTCCAAAAATAGATCTCGCCAGCAATCCCCGAGGGACTTGCTGGACCAATGAAGTTAGGCCACATGGCCTCTTCCAATATGAGGGTATTGTTTGAACTCGAATAGCTCGTCAGCCGAGAGGATCTCGTATTGAAATTGATATCTACAATCGAAGAGAGCCTATTTGCAAGATCTGAGCGAACATTAGAGATCGTACCCTGCCATTTGGTTGTGCCACTTTTTTGAACCAACACATCTTGATTGGTTCCATTCTTTGCAAGAAATGAACTTCCTCCTGCGAGCACATCGGTCACAAGAGAGCCATCGGCCACTCGAGACACTCCTGTGCCGGATATCTCAAGTGTCTCAAATTTCTGATTATTGACATATATAAATGCCCGATCAGGGACCTGTCGGCTATTTCGAACCCAAGAGGCACTAGCGAGCTCCGTTGCGAAAAGCTGTGATTTCAATAACCCAAACGAATCATTGATCACTCGAGTCACGATGTCGATAACTCCAAAGGTGGATGAGTATAATGAAGAAAGATCTTGTTCAACCAGAGCCGTACCTTGGTAATTGTTGAAATAAAATCGATTCTGAATTGAAAACAAAACTTGACTCGAAGAAAGCGCAAAGTAGATCTGAGGTTCCAAATCTGGCCCCAGGTTTGGATGCAACTGCACTCGCTGCAAAGATTCAAGAGATACTGACTTCAAATATCTCGACTCACGATCAAACTTTGTCGGAACAAGATTTTCGCCGTCTCGATAAACCACATACTTAGAATCGCTACTCAAGAAAAATCGATCATCAACACTTTGTAAACTTTCCTGGAGGGGCCCATTGAGTTGCACCCAGTTTTTCGACAAAAAGTTGTACAGGTACAAATTTCGAACAGGCACTTGATCTACCCCTTGATGCCGGCTTGCCGAGAATACAATTTGTGACTCATCTTCGGTGAGTAGGAACTTTTGAACCGATTCAAATCCGAGCCCTGATAACAAATCACTTTTTTGATTGTCGATTTGATTCTTCAAATAAAGGTGCCCGTTGCCAAGTGGGTCTCGAGCTAAATATAAAATGTTGTTGTGTTTAATTCTCTTCAGCTGTTGGATATCTTTTTGATCAAGCATTTGAGCTGGCCAAATGGTACTATCAAACGCTCCACCCATCCGGCAAGATAGAGCCTCTCGGTGGCCCACCCCTTTTTCCTCATAAACCATTTGGGCTGAAAAAATATTTTTTGTATCAATTCCTAACCGAATATCAATTGCAAGGTCAAAACTTGACTGGTGGTAATTTAAAATTTGATTATTTAATGATCGTTGCGCAGACAAAAAGCCAGACTCTTGGGAATAACCGAGATCTTCGGTCCAAACTTTTACCTCACTCAATTCGGCAATGTAGTTCTGTTTCACTGCTATCTCAAACTTCTTGCTCTGTGTCTGATCCGTTGAGCGACACCAAGCCTCGAGGTAATTATTGCCATTCGCCTCAAACAAATCCCGGCTAAAAAACAAGCCGCTATTGAAATATAGAACCTTCGACTGAATCGCAGATCGTTCAAGCGTGGCACCACTCACATCTTTATCCTGTTTTGTACAATCCGATAGATTCACGGCTTTATAAGACACATGAGTCGAAGAGGTATTGAGATCGCCGGACACTACGCTTTGAAAGACATCGTGAGTATCTGGGCAGTTCAACACAGGAAGAGTTCTCGTGTAAAGTTCGCCCTTACCTTCAAAGCCACCGCCATCTCCCCCGCGCTCAGCCAGTGAGGTGTTAGGACTTGCCACAAAAATGGAACTAAAATTCTTAAACCCTGATTTTTCAGCCAGTGAGCAATTCTGAAATGGCAAAATCAAAAATAAGACCGCAGACGAAATTAAGCAAATTCTTAGAAGCCTACTCAGGTAAGTCATCACTTTTGAGTGTATCATGTCTATTTGTTCAATCCCAATTCTAGCTTTACAAGATGTCTCACTTCAAGCCACTCGATGCGTTTACTTTTCTAACCTGCTACGAAAGTTGTTGAAGATGTAGATACCGTCTTTCTTTGAGCCAGTTTTTCGAATCTGTTTTCGCTCGAGTAGAAGTCGAATAAGCTTTTGGCTCTCAGCTTTTGAGACTCCGAGTTCTACTGAAATCTTCTTCTGTGTAAACGTCCGCCCCTTAAAGTCTATGCGCAACTTTTCGATCCTCAACTGGGTGTTGATTCCCGACCCCATTCGATCCAACCCGAGTTCCATCTTTTGATCGACCGAATTCTCACCTCCATCTGATTCAACACAGACTATTTTGAACTGGCGGTCGACGCTCTTGACTTTAATCTTAAGCTTTCCTGAATTTTGTAGAAATTGGTTCAAACGCTGTACAGCTTTTGCAACACGAATGGGTGAGTTGTGCGAATCAAATCGTTCATCTGGATAAAGAACAGAAAACACCTCTCCAATATGAAATGGCCTGAAGGAATCGGATCGTAAGAATTCTAAGAGTCGCTCCGAACGGGAACGATCTCTTGCCCATTTCTTGTTTCTAGATCCAACAGAAGGTGACCCCAAATCCAAGTTTTCATTTTGTAGACAAAGTTCAAACTCGACTTTTTTTTGCGCATCGAGAGATTTAAGAATCTTCTTTCGAAACGAAAGATAAGGTGTCTGGCGATAAAGCCCTAGTAGTTGGGTCATGTCCCCGGAGTGCGTGGCAAGATGAAAAGCGCAGTCGCGAACAGTCTCCCAGCTTTTTAATTGCTGCGCATGAGCCTGGATCTCATGCATTTTCCCTAAGGCTCGTGCCTTGTCGTTGTTGATCTTTAAGTCAATGACCACTAACCATTTGTGCGTAATTAGTTCTGCTACTGAAACAATTCGATCAGATCTCTCTATAAAGTCAGATTCTGAGTCTGCTAAAGTCTTTAGTAAAAGATTTCTCGCCTTGTCATAATTCATATTTTCGATTTCGATTTGAGCCTGCAAACGAAAAACTTGTTTTAAAATGTGACGATGCTGCTCTCGGTTTAACTCCGACAGAACTTGCTCGAGAAGAACCCCAGCCCGCACAAAGTTTTCCAAGACTATCAAACAAGAAGCTAGATTGATCTTACCCACTAGAATTTGATAGCGGGAAAGTCCTTTCAAGCGCACATAGCGTTTTAAAAAATAAAATGATCGATGATACTCCCACCTCTGCATATGAAAAAAACTTCGTTGCAAAAGCGCAACGGGATGCCCCTGCTTCACTAGTGGTTTCAACATCGCCAGAGCTTCTTCCTGGACACCAATACTAATTAAACTTGCAGCATAAGAGCAAATTTCGTCGGCAGTCGGAGGCAGATCAATCGCTCCGTCATTTCCGAAAAGAGAATTCAAGATGCGCAAGGCCTTCAATGGGCGATCCACCCTTCGATAGAGATTTGCCAACTCGAGGCGAGTTTCTCGTTTCAGCGCTGGAAGCGGAAACCTCTCCTGGAACTTACTGAGCACGACCCGCGCTTGCGCAAGGGCCCCTGCTTTTACAAAATGATCTGCACTCTGCAGAAATGCGACTTGCTTATCTATGGGAGAAATCGAATCTGTTTCTTGCGCCATATATCTCTATCGTCGTGCTCCGAGCTTATCTTCATGTCTCAAAATGAAACAAAACCTCTACCCAGTTGAAATCGGGAGATTTTTAAAAAACTTAGATTTTTTTTGTCCATGGGATTCCCCTACCTATCTCCCTAAAATAAAGACAGGAGGACCAAATGGCACAACGTAAAACAAAAATCCTTTTTTTTTCTGAGGCTGTCACACTCGCACATATCACCCGCCCACTTGCTTTGGCTCAACATCTCTCTTCAGACCAATATGAGATCTATTTTGCTGTTCGTGAAATTCCAAAAGTTCTCCAGGGAATCTCATTGCCGAATGTGATTCATCTGCAAACAAGCATTGAACCCAAGGAATTTGAAAATTGTCTGAAAGATGGGCGTCTACCCTTTACCCCATCTGTTCTTACCCTACAAGTTACAGAAGACCTTCAAGTGCTTAACCGGATCAAGCCAGACTTGGTCGTTGGGGACTTTCGCCTTTCTCTAGCAATTAGCAGCAAACTGCATCAAGTGCCTTATATCAACATCAGCAATCTTTGTTGGAGTCCATTTGCCCAACAAAAGACAATTGTCCCTGATGTCTCGCTTCGCAAAACTCTAGGTTTGCCTCTTACGACTGCGTTCTTTTCACTCATGAAAAAAAGAATCTACAGCAAGATGGCAGCACCGTTCAATCAAGTGGCAAAGTCCTTCGGTCTCGCTAAAATTGCAGACAGCATCCTCGATGTTTACTGTGGCGGTGACTATGTTTTGATGGCTGACACCCAAAATTTAATTAAGATGGCGCACGTTCCTGAAAACTACATCATCGCTGGGCCAATAAATTTTAGTCTCCCAATTGCGGCGCCGGCCTCCATCACTCAACTAAGCGACAATAGGCCCATAGTATTTCTAAGCTTAGGCTCCTCCGGTCCGGCCGAAAACCTCGAACTCATGATCGCCAAACTTGCGACGCTTCCCATTCACTTGATCGTATCGACCGCAGGTAAAGATCTCAATGTGGATCAAAAATTTTCGTCATTCACCAATGTTACCATCGAAAAATTTCTACCTATCGATGAACTAGCGAAAATTTCAGACCTGGTTATCTGCAGCGGCGGAAGTGCCACGGCCTATCCCTGTCTCAATCAGGCAACGCCTGTGCTTGCTATCCCGAGCAATCTTGATCAATTTCAGTTCGCACAAGCTCTCGCTCAAAAGGGTCTTGGCCGCATGCTACGCCCTGAGGATGCAATCGCAGGGACCAAACTTGTCACAACCGTTTCGGAAATGCTAAAAGACATTTCATTGCAGACGGCAGCCTATGATTTTCAACAAGAGCTCAAAACCTATAACACGGCAGAAAAATTTCAGTCGCTCATTCGTTCAATAACTCAACATGAACCATCACAACAGCGTGAGATCTCAAACACCCAAGCTCATTTCACCACCCCCAAAATTTTAGTCACAGGGGCGAGTGGCTTTATTGGCCAACACCTAACGTGTCGACTTCGCCAAGTCACGATCTTGAATCGCACCACGCACAATGTGGAGCGAGTTGAGAATCTTAAGGCTCTCGTACAGGATGTCGACGTGATCGTTCACCTCGCGGCAACCAATGCGGGAACCTCTCTTAACCCTTCGGTCGCTGAACTTGTCGATGGCAACATCTTTATGACCTCCCAGCTACTTGAGGCCGTGCGCCTCTACTCAACAAAGAAGCCAAAAATCATTTTTATGTCCACCATTCATGTTTATGACAAGTCATCGCCAGTTTTTACTGAAGAACAGAGACCAAAACCAAACTCAATGTATGGAGCAATGAAATACGCGCAAGAACTTCTTCTCGACCAAGCGGCCAAGGCTGGCCAAATTCAAGCCGTCATCTTCCGTACGGGACACATCTACGGTCCAAAGAGCAGGCCTTTTCACAACTCAGCAATAGCAACTGTATGCCATAAGGCGCATAACAATGAGACGATCGACCTCTATGGACGCGGCAAAGTGGAATTTGATCTCACCTACATTGACGACGTGATCGAGTACATTCGTCGCGCAATTCATTTTGATTTTTCAAAACCGACAACAATTTTAAATCTTGGGTCAGGGTTCTCTCACACCATCGAAGAAGTAGTGAACATCCTTGACTCGCACCTAACCTCGTCAGGAGGTAAAAAATTAGCTAGAAACTATGTAGATTCACCAGTGCAAAAAAATACAATTTCAGTGACCAAACTCCATCAAACGCTCGGAACTTTTCAGCAAGTAACTCTGGTTCAGGGATTAAAATATCAACTCGCATTTTTGCCCAAGAACAAGGAAGGAACAATCAATTCATCCGCCAATCCTACAGTATAAATATCACTCGCCGTCACGACAACGCCTGCGTATTTTAGCATATGCCTGGTCGAGTACTTTACGAGTGCCGTCTGCAAGCAATGCGAGAGTTTCGTGGGAAGGGTCTTCAAGTTTAAACTCGGCACAAGTGAACCATTCCGGAAACACCAGTGTGCCATGACCTTCTTCTATATTTTCACGTGTCACTTTCGGCGCAATCTGAGTTACAAAATGTTCGAAGGACACTCGCGACAGCACATCTTCTTTGGCAAGTTCAACAGCCAGATCCAAAAAGCTTACAAATCCTTTTTGTCCATCAGCCAATCGCTTAGCCTTGGAATAATTTTTCCTATCATATGCATGGTGTATATAAGTCAGAAATCGAATCTGATTTGCACCAGAGTTATTACGATTTTCATTCAAGATTTTTGCATAGCTCTGCACATCCATCTCGCCATTATCACCGACTAAAATCACCACATCTGGATTTTCATTTTTCAAGATCTCACGAATATGTTGCACTTTGAAATCAGAACCCGGCGAATAGAGCTTACTATTGGTGATTAGTTTTCCCTCAGGAAACTCACCCTGCCTTAAGAACTCCTCGTGCGCCTCTCCCATGAGTTCTTTAGGAGCTTTACTTAGATAAAAAAACTTCATTTTTGGAAGATCAAATTTCAAGAGCTGATAAAGCGGGCTCGCACCTAAAAACTTATTTTGATACCGAAAGGCATTGATCGCAATTAGCCGCATCTTCAAAACAGCAGACATTTTGATGGTGTCATCAATATCTGAAATCAAAATGATCTTTGCCTTTTGCAGCGATTTCTCATCAAGCGAGCGAACGTCGTCGACAGAATTCGCCGTTGAGCCCAGAGAAGAATCAACCTCAGTGGCCACCCTGCGAGACGAATCTTGATTCGAAATTTCAACGAGAGGAGCCCTCTCACTCTTCGCTGTCACTCCTGCACAAGCGGCAAGTTGACTCGCCACCAACCCACCCATAGCAAGCATCGTAAACCCAATGACCATCTCACGACACGTGCGAGAAAAAATGGTTTTCACGACCAACTTAAACCTCCCATTTTGAGACAATGTCTATATCTTGCCTTGCTACCACGGCTTGATCCAATACACTTCGGTCTAGCTTTCGCGAAATCCTCCAGATTCGTGAGTAATTTCTTGGGGCTGGACTTAAGTTTGAACTCGACCTTTCCGTTAGTCTAGTAGAAGCACCGTTGTCTCATGCGACAAGTTTTTGAGAGACCAACTGGCGATTTCAACCGGAGGTACATAATGGACATCACCGAAGTGAAGGTATTCCCTGTTAACGAAGACCGGCTTAAAGCCTACGTGTCGATCACAATCGATGGATGCTTTGTGGTTCGCGATCTCAAAATCATCGAAGGTCCAAGTGGACTGTTTGTCGCCATGCCCAGCAAGAAACGCAAAGACGGGCAATTCAAAGACATCGCGCACCCCCTCAATCAGGAGACGCGACAGTTGATTGAGGACCGCGTCTTTGCCGAGTATGAGCGCGAGATCAAAGCCATGGGAGATTCTCTCTCTAGCCTGCGTAAACGCGAAGACGATTAAGAAAACTAATTTTGCTATTTTTTTAAGCATTGCCCAAACCATCTGGTTCCACATCCTGTTTTTTTGGGCGATTTACCTCTGACGGGTGGCCGGCCCTGCCCGCCTCAGAGGATGGCAGCGGACTCTTCGCTGCCTTTTTTGTTTTTTTTCTTGCCTTAACCTATGAATTTTCCTACAAAAGTAGAACAAGTTCATCTTGTTGGGGTGTCGACAAGTTGGTAAGTCTACAGATTTTGATTCTGTCATTCGCAGGTTCGAGTCCTGCCACCCCATCCAATTTTCCTCCTCGGAAAATTGGAAAAAACCAAAACCCCAACGAATCTCAAATCTTATTAAATTAACAACGAACCGGAATAGCATGGACGACATTTCTAAGAAATGTCGGGAAATTTCATCGGAAGGTAACTTTTTGGTAACGGCCTGGTAACTAAAATCCGCCGTCCAAATTCGCAGATCCATCACTCATGCACTATGAAACTGAATACCCAGAACGTGGCAATCCCCGTTCTGGGTTCCCTTTTCAACCATTTCCCACAAAGGAGGACTATATGGAGAAAATCATAGATGTAGTTTTAGGAGTTATCGAAGTTGTTGCGATCACGGGGGTGATAGGATTTGGAGGTGTAAAGGGCCTGCAAGTTCTGCATGACGAAGTTCGAAAGGAAACAATTGAGGCCCTGAAAAGGCCCACCCCATCGCTATCCCATTTTTCAAGACAGTTGACGACGCCGTCTCGCTGATTCAATCCAAATAGTTTCGTGAAACTCTAGGACTGGTACTCGGTAAATCCGAGCCAGCTCCGCCAAATGACAGCACGGAACGCGCATTATTCCTAAAGCCTCGTATTTTTGCGTCCAGCCCGCAGGCACTGAAAGAATTTTATCGACAGTCTCAGGGCTGAGACCTTTTCGCTTACGCCACATCTCAAGCCAGTTCTGGCTCCCTACCTTTTCAAGGTCCATAGTCTTACCTCAATTGCATACGATCGTATGCACATTAAACAAAAATTAACCTCAAAATCAAGGCATACGTTCGTAGGCACTGAAAATTTGGGGGATTATTGGCTAATAAAAAATCAAATACATTGTCGATGGCCGACAAAAAAATATTAAAAGCAGTTGGATCAAAGATCAGACAAATCAGAGAAAAGAAAAATCAATCGGTCTATGATATTACCGGCGATGATTTATTAATTAAATCTCGGCAGCACTGGCAGAGCATCGAAAACGGCCAGAAGAATATCAACGTCACCACTATATTTAAGATAGCGAAAACTCTTGGAGTTAAAGCCGAAGACCTCATTAAAGACCTCTGAGGTGGTGCGAATTTAAACCAGTTTTATTCAATAATTGGTCGGTTTTAGAAAATAGTTCATGAGAAGTCTCTGGCCTGAGACTTTCCCCTCAAAATCCCAAATAAAAATAACTTTGTCTTTTCATGGATTTCTAAGTGATTTCCAGACATTGCCTAATATTTAAACAACTTGGCATATATCTCGCTCTATAAATTGGTGAATGGAGGGCTGATGGGGGCTCAAATTCAAACCACAATTCTCGCTTTTGACGACGATGCGAGTTTTTTAAGGCAGCTCAAGGAAAGCTTGAGCGCCGAATACACGGTGGAAACAGCCACGTCCATCCCCCAGGCGATGAAAATCGTCATGACCCGCCATCTTGATCTTATCCTCCTAGATATGAATATGCCCGAGATGTCGGGCTTAGAATTCCTAAAAACCCTACGCCAGCGAAATCACAATACCCCCGTCATCATGCTGACCGGAGAAACAAAAACTGAAACCGTCGTCGCCAACATCCAGGCTGGTGCCGTTGATTATGTCGTTAAGGGAACTGAGGACTTCACTGTTAATTTGTCCTTTAGAATATCCCAGGCTTTAAAAATCAAAAGTCTCATAAAAGACAATGCGGTCCTTTCAAGAAAGGTCGCTTCCGATTCGGCCCGATTTGAAATCGTAGGAATCTCTACGAACATCACGAAGCTTCGGTCGGAATTCTTAAAATTCAAAAATTCACACTCCACAGTTCTTATCACAGGAGAAAATGGGACCGGAAAAGAATTGATCGCAAGAAATCTTAACCTTCAGGAAAAAAATCCGGCCCGGCCTTTTATCGCCGTGAACTGCGGAGCAATCCCTGAAAACTTATTTGAAAGCGAACTCTTCGGCCACAAGAAAGGTTCCTTCACAGGTGCCATGATCGACAAGGCAGGCCTTTTTTTATTGGCTGATGGTGGCGACATCTTTCTCGACGAAATCGGCGAGCTACCTCTTAACATGCAAGTAAAACTACTTCGGGTACTTCAAGAAAAGATCATTACCCCTGTGGGCGAGACAAAGCCTATTCCGGTTGATGTTCGAATCATTGCGGCGACAAATAGAAATCTTGAAGAGATGGTCAAAGCAAAAACCTTCCGAGAGGACCTATATTTTCGTCTGAATACTTTGAGGCTTCACACACCGGCCTTGCGCGAACGTAAGGAAGACATTTTGATTTTAGCGAAACGATTTGCCGAGAAGCTTCATCCCAAGGTGGCCTTTTCG
>CAYONZ010000038.1:0-1240 GCA_964405465.1 uncultured Bdellovibrionales bacterium
TGCTTTCAGATTTCGTTGTTTCCGAGATAAAGAAACAAAGGCAGTCTCCAGTTCGTGGAGAGTACTTCGATAAAATTGCTGAAGTCGAATGTGACAAAATGACTCAGTTGACTCTGATCAATGACTTGACCTGTGAGAAAATTCCAAAGAACAAAGATGGTCTTTATAAATTGAAAATTTTTGGCGTGTTGCATTCCGAAGTCGGAAAAAATGATGACGACACGGAGTATTCAATTATGCAGTTTGATCTTGTTGATAAAAAAACAGGCAACATCATGTGGGAAGTGACAAAATCTTATCCGCCCCAATCGCAAAAATCCAACCAGTCTGCTGAAGCAAAGCGAAAAGCCGATTAATTTAAACACGATTTGTTGACACGTTTTCTTGAGGTGCTACGATCGTTGCCCACCTTAAGAATGAATGGTGTTTTTTTAAGGTGCCCCTAAAAGTCGAAGGCGGGCTCAATTTTACCATGCAGTTCACCAGGGCATGATTTTTCGGAGCCTAAATAAATTTAGTTTGAGATCCCTAAGCGATCTCGATAGACGACGAGGTGGTTATGTTTCGAATTTTCTTTTCTCGCACGCAAGCGGTGGTAGTCGGTTTTCTTGTTGCTCTAGCCATTATCCCGGCTCGGGCAGATTATGGCATTGCTGCCGAAAAAGCATTTGCAGAAATTCATGAGGTGGCTCTTCGCTGTATCGTTCGCCCAGTGGTGTATTCTTCTAACGGCAAAAAAACTCTTTTGGCGCCGCAAAGCATTTGCCCAGAGGTCCAACAAGACTCATTTGCAAGTGTCACTATCCTGATGAACGGATACGCTTATCGAGCGGTCATTCAACCTTCAATTTATGCTGACAACGGGGATCTTGCGAATTTGTACTTGTACGATCATCGTGGACAAATAATTGCCCAGCGAAATAATATTCCTGCATTTGGCAATGTCCTCTACACGCTGATTGGAAGTCGCGAGAGGTTTGCTGAGCAGACTGTAATTGGTCAATAGCGAGAAATGTTTTTTCTTTTCCCGTATCTCAGGGCATGATGGAGAGGGCAGTAAGCCCTAACTCATTCCGCTAGTCGTCTTTTGTTTTCCTAATGAAAGTCACCTAAGGTGAATTTAACCAGGAATTTTAAGAGCGGATTTTAAAGAAATGGTGAGAGAAATGGATAGAGAGATGTTTTTAAAGATCCGTTGCCTATTATTTACTTTTGTCGTGCCGATACTAATAAGTGCAAA
>CAYONZ010000038.1:1340-11528 GCA_964405465.1 uncultured Bdellovibrionales bacterium
GGCGCCTATCCCTATAAAATGGGAATTCCAATTAACGAATGGTTTGATCGAACCACCGGATCTGAAAGATATTGTGTTAGTGATTCTGAAAGTAAAATCGTGGGCGTGAGCGAATCCAAGTCTGAAGGAATATCTCCAAAAAATCTTTTGGCGACAACCGTGGGCGATGAGATGAAGGATGCCGGTTTAAAAGGGCAGGTGGTTGCAATGGCTCTTAAAGATCGCTCCGCAGTGCTGTTGGGCGGGCATCGTGCTGACCTTGCCTTTTGGCTTGATATGAATTCATTTTCATGGGTGAGCTCCAGTTTTTACCTGAAAGACAAAAAACTTCCACCTTGGATGGAAGCCATCAATAAAACACTTCATAGTCGTAAAGGTGAGATCTATAAGTTTCAACCCACAGGAAAGTCTTCTGGTCGAAGTACCCCTGGCGATTTCGCTATAAAGGCGGTTGTGGGCTCCTATGATTCACTCAAGACACCCCTGGGTATTGAGTTGTCGACCGATGCGGCCATAGCAGCACAGCAGGCAATGAAACTGGGGCAAGGTCCTGCCACAGATGTGATCGCGGTCAGCTATTCAACCCATGATCTCTTAGGGCATAAATTGGGGCCAAATGCTTTGGAGATGGAAGAAATGACGGTTGCTGAGGATCGATCTTTTGCGAAACTATTCAATCATTTGAAAAAAAATATTCCAGGTGGCTTGAAAAACGTCATGATTGTGCTAACGGCCGACCACGGCATGTCTCCGATGACTACCACTTTGCAACAACACGGAATTGAGGCGGGCACAGTTGCAACTGAAGAGCTCAAAAACACCATGGAGTCCGCATTAAGCAAAAAATTCGGAGAAGCAAAAAATCAAAAATGGGTTCTTGCTGTTAAGTCTTTGAATTTTTATTTAAATCACGAGCTGGCTGAGTCTAAAAAAATTAAAATTTCTGAGGTCGAGGCCGAAGCCAAAAATTCTATCTTGAATACGAGAGGTCTGTATTCGGTATTTACGCGTTCTGAATTTGAACAAAAAAATCTGCCGCCCGGAAGCTATCAGAGACAGATTCTCAAAGGCTATTTTCCAAAACGAAGTGGAGATGTTGTAGCCCTCTTACAGAGTTTTTTCGTTGAAGAGGGGGAGCCAACAAATCATATGACGGGCTATGCCTATGATCGGTCTGTCCCACTTTTGATGTATGGGGCGGCTTTTAAAAAGGGAGTCTACGCCAATCAAGCTGAGGTCATAGATTTGGCACCGACATTGTCTTTTGTTTTAGGAGTACTGCCTCCGTCGCTGACCGATGGCCGTGTTTTGTCTGAAGCGCTGATTTCTCATAAGTGATCAGCGCTTAGGTTTTTAATTTAGTCTGTTTAGTAGTTACAGTTCGTTTGGCGGTTAAATTGAAGGCGTTGAAGATCGTATCCTTGTGAGAGAAGTCGTTCTTCAATTTTTTTCAAATCTCGTGCTTCAAGCTGAGGCGTTCGACTCAGAATCCATAGATATTTTCGTGTCGGCTCTCCAACGACCGCATATTCATAGTTTGGCCCGAGATCAATGATCCAATATTTCCCCGTGAATGGCCAAAAAAAGCGGACCTTCAATTTGGCATTTGTTTCTTTGTCGGTCACCCAGGCTCGAGCCGTGGCGATCCTCTCTTCTCCAGATTTTTTGTCAATGCATCTATTCAACACATCGATATCGTTGTCAGTTCGCAAAGAGTACTTAGCCGTGGTGCACTCGCAATCGTTTTGAAACCAAGCCGGAAAGCTAGCAACCTCATACCATCGCCCAAGGTAGCGAGCTAGGTCCACTGAAGCAACTGTTTCAAGGGGTTTCATCTGATTCGTTGCCTGAACCGACGAGCATCCTGACAATAAAAATAAAGATAGAATGAGTGATTTCATGATTTAATCCCTTTCTTTTTTTAAGTGCAAACGCAGTTCTGATTTCGATGCCGCATATTTGTACTATACAAATAATGTCATTAAAAACACAATTTGGCAGCTGTTTTTTTAAAAAAATGAGCAAATTCTTAAAGGCGTCGTTGATCCTCTGCAGAAGATTGTACAAATTCTCGATAGAAAGGTAGATTGGGGCATGAGGATTATTCTAGCAAGTCAAAGTCTGGCGCGCCGGCGACTTTTAAAAAAATTGGGTTATCGTTTTCAGTCGGTGCCGTCACAAATCGATGAAGCAAAATTTAAAAAACAAATTAAAGATCCAAGAAAATTGGTGAGAGCTCTTGCCAAAGAAAAAGCCTGCGTGATTCAAAATTTGTATCCAGACGCTTTAGTGATTGGTAGCGATCAGACTCTTGTCTGTGGTCATCAAATATTTGATAAGCCGGGCACGTTTAAAAATGCGATGAAACAGCTTAAAACACTTTCTGGGCAAACAGCAGAGTTATTAACGGCCGTCGAGGTGCGAACTCCAAATAGTCATTACAGTTTTTTGGATGTCTGCCGAATTGAATTTCGACATCTAGGTCGAGATGAAATTAAACAGTATGTCTTGCGTGACAAGCCACTTGAATGCGCTGGAAGTTTTCGATTCGAAGGAACCGCCGTCAACCTTTTTGCAAATCTAGCGACGAAAGATCCGTCGGCAATTGAGGGCTTGCCGTTAATTCGCCTGGCTGCAGTCTTGCGAAAAATCTATTCAAGCAATTAAAAAAAGCACACTGTTTTATCAGTGTGCTTTTTAAAAGTATATTTTTTTGAGAAGCTTCTTTAGAAAAAGCAGCCCACAAAAGTAAAGGCTATTCAATTGAATAGCCTTTACTTTTCTCGTATCACTTCTTCTTTTTCTTGTCTGGAGCTGGTTTGCCTGCTCCGCCCATACCGTGACCCATTTCTCCCATTGGAGGCACAGGTTCACCTGCAGAAACTTTAATCAACTCAACTTCAAAAAGAAGTACCGAGTTTCCAGGAATCACTGGTGGATTTCCTTGTGGCCCATAGGCAAGATCTGACGGGATAGTTAATTTCCACTTTGAACCTTCTTTCATCAGAGTCAACGCCTCGGTCCAACCTTTAATGACTGATCCTTCATTCAACTGAAATTCAAAAGGCTCTTTGCGATCAACTGAGCTATCGAATTTCTTTCCGTCGATCAAAGTCCCTGTATAATGAACTTTTACTTTGTCACCAATTTTAGCCATAGGACCCGTGCCCTCAGTGATGACTTCATATTGAAGACCTGAGCTCGTGGTTTTTACATTGGCCTTTTCTTTATTTTTAGCTAGGTAATCAGAGCCTTCTTTTTTGCCTTTTTCACTCTGCTCTTCCATTTTCTTCATCAGCATTTCTTGAACTTTGCCCATAGCCGCACGAAACTCTTCGGTCTTCAATCGTTTTTCTTTGCCTTCAAGTGCTTCTTGAATGCCAGAAAGGTAAGCCTCTTTATTTAGGTCAATTGGTGCACCTTTGAATTGTGAGCCTGCTTGAAAACCCATTTCATAGCTAACTTTGTCCAAATCTGAATCCAATTTTGCTCCACCCTTGCATCCAGAAACAGTCGCCGCAAATGCCACTACGGCTACAACAAACCCATACTTCATTGCATCTCCTTCAAGGCCTTTGCTGGCCTGTTGATTATTCTTTGCATGATTGTACTGAATTAAGACTTGATGTCAGGTAAAATCTTTAGAAAATTAGGGTGTATCCACAAATGCTCGTGCGGTTCGACCAAATGAGGATACTCACTAAATATGAATGCGATCACTCCACTTTTCAGTAGTGTAAGGAGAACCCAATGCCAAAGAAAAAGACAAAATCGGATCGAAAAACTGCAGGGAAATCTAAATTGCTAGCAACTTTAGGTGGCAATGATTTCTCTGCAATAAAAACCGCCAAGAAAAAAGTGACTAAAAAAGTAGCGAAGTCGGTAAAAATCGCGTCCCCCAAAAAAACTGCTGAAAATGCAGGATCCGCCACTGAAACATCTGCAGCAATTTCACTTCCTGATTTTTTCATCGAGGCCACATCCGGCAGCAAAATCAACCTCAAAGAACTCAAGGGTAAGGTCGTCGTGCTTTATTTTTATCCGAAAGACAAAACGCCAGGATGCACACTCGAGGGACGTGATTTTTCCAAACTTCATAAAAAATTTCGCAATTTGAATGCAGAGATTTTTGGAGTTTCACGCGACACGGTTAAGATGCACGAAAGCTTCAAGTCTCAAGAGTGTTTTTCTTTTGAATTGCTTTCTGATAGCGATGAAAGGCTCTGTCGACACTTTGATGTGATCAAGCCCAAAAACATGTATGGCAAAACAGTGATCGGGATCGAACGTTCCACATTTGTATTTAATAAAGATCATGTGCTGGTTAAAAGTTGGCGCAAGGTCAAGGTGGACGGTCACGCCAATGAAGTATTGAAATTCATTGAATCGCTTTAAGTTTTTCGCTGATGTGAAAAATCAAGCTGCGATTGAACGGCTCTGGGTAATGCGGGCAACTTCGATCTCGGAATAAAAAAGGTTGTCAGCTGAAAGAGATCGTTGAAGATACGATGTCTTTCAGTTGCGTCCTTCAGGTATTGGTGTCCAGAAGATCCTCCGGTTCCAATTTTGGAACCGAGCATTCGTTGAGCCATTAAGGCATGGCGATATCGCCAAGTGGTCAATAGCTCGTCCATATTTTGAAGTCCCACGATCACTCTAAATGGCATATGCAAAATAGGCTGGTCCCGGTAGAGTTGAATGAAGAGTGCGGCTTGAATTGCCTTAAAGGACAGGCGCCAGGTTCCAGATTTTTTAAGCTCCTCATGACGGTCAACATCAAATAATGCATTAAATGTTTCTTGATGCCTTTTGATTTCATTTATGTTTTGTATTTTTTGTTCCTCTTGCAAAAGTGGATGCTGCTGAATGGTATGTATGTCGTCTTCAAACATGCGTTTCGCAGCATCTTGATAGACTTTCCAAAATGCAAAATTTTGCGATTCCAAAAAAGGAGTTCGAGCCAACCATCGATCGACCAACTCAAACAGAGATGGTTGCTGCTCAGCCTGGAGAATCTGGTTACGTTCGTCTTGTTTCAACATTGAGGTGTATGGCATTTTATTAAAACTCAGGCGTGAAGTCGGCTTGAGCCCCAATTTGTTTTCAAGCAAACGAAATTGTACACTCTGAAATCCAGAGGCCGGAAAAAGCATGTCACGAAAATCCAAAAAGTCGAGGGGAGTCATTGTTTCAAGAATTGTGATTTGTTGAGTTAACACCTTAATTATTTCGTTGATCCGTTCAATTCGCGAGACCGCAATACCCATTGACGATTCATCTACGTGTTCTCCTGCAAAAAGCTCAAGAACAGAGTCGACCTCAAACAAAACCTGTTTAAACCAGAGTTCGTAGGTCTGATGTGTAATAATGAACAAGAGTTCATCGTGGGCCTTTACGCCAAACAGATCGCTTCGCGTCTGTTGTGCAGATAAGATTTTTTCAATTTGAAGGTAATCCGAATAACCAATGGCTGGATATTTCATAGGTCTCCTTTTTCTAGATCTTATCTATCCTTTGCGTCCATGCGATCTATGCGACAAAGATCTAAAGCTAGCTGTGCGAAATCCGTAATCTCTTTCGATGTTGTATCATGCGAGATCATCAGTCGTGCCTCAAATGTTTCTTCATTCCAGATATAAAAAAAACGCGACTGGCGAAGTTTTTTTATGATTGGCTTTGGAAAAATACAAAATACAGCATTTGATTGAACTTCCTGAGTCACTTTGATGCTGGGCTCTTGAAGTAAAAGATCTCGAAGTTGTAGGGCTAAGCCGTGCACTTTTTGTGCAATTTCACGATGCAAATCGGTTCCAAGCCAAGCCTGAAACTGAGCGGCAATAAACCTCGTTTTTGAAGGCAATTGCATCATCTGTTTTCGCAAAAATTTAAAATCATTTTTAATTTCAGAATTCAAAAGCACAACAGCTTCGCCAAACATTAATCCATTTTTCGTCCCACCAAATGAAACAACATCGACGCCTAAATCTGACGTCATCTGCTGCAGTGTACATTTTAAAAAATGAGCCGCGTTCACCAGCCTGGCTCCATCCATGTGAACTCTCAATTTATTTTGTTTTGCAAACTGACAGATAGCTGCAATTTCTTCAAGACTATAGACAGTTCCGAGCTCTGTCGGTTGAGTGATCGAAATCGCTTTTGCCTGAGAAAAATGCTGATCGCCTCGGCGAATGAGGTGCCGTCTTAGAGACTCGACACTGAGTTTTCCGTCGGTTGTGGCGATTGGCTGAAGTTTACATCCGATCATCTTTTCCGGCGCTCCACACTCATCAACGTTTATGTGAGCCACGTCAGAGCATAGTACTGTATGGTAGCTCGAAACTAGCGTCGCCAGGGCCAGAACATTCGCGGCAGTTCCATTGAAGACAAAATGCGCCTCACAGTTTTCGCCAAAATGCTGTTGCAGCGTCAATAGGGCTTTCTCTGTCAAACTATCCGTTCCATAGCTAGGGGCATGGTTCAAATTGCAGTCCAAGATGGACTGCATGATCGTAGAATGTACGCTCGCATGATTGTCGCTACCGAATCCTTTTTGTGTCTCCATGACCTTGGATGCTATTTAAGCGTGAAGTGCTTGGCAAACAATGTCTTAAATGTCCCGATCTTTTGCCGCATCTCGGTTGAAGAAAAAGAACTCATCATACAACGGTCAGTTTGTTTAGCAGGAGGTTAAAAAACGATGCACAATTTGAGCAGCAAGTTTTGAAGTTCGATGATCATGATCAAGAGGAGGGGACACCTCATAAACTCCCAGCATTCGCACATCAAGTCTCTTTAATATCACATCAAATACTCTGAAAAATCCATCTGGATCAAATCCTGTGCTCCAAGACTGGCTACATCCCATTGCAAAGGCAGACGAAAAACCATCAATATCGACGCTTACAAAAGCTGGACGTGATTGTAAAAGAAGATCGCTCAAACGATGCAGGCACTCCCGATCCCACGATCTTGCTCCCATTGCCAATTCAGGCCACGACAAAATCAATGCTCCATGCGACTGGGCCCAATCATAGTGAGTGCGACTATTACATTGTGGCTGAATTCCGATTTCAACAAAATCAAAATCTCCTGGAGATTTCATAAATTCCTGGAGCAATCTAAAAAATGGCGTGCCACTTGTCAGTCCTTTATCCAAGGGCCTAACATCGAGATGCGCATCAAAATTAATCACAATGGGTTTTCTTTGCTGGGTCTCCGCCCACGACAAAAATGCAGCCCCGTCGGCAAAACCATAGTCATGTCCGCCTCCAAGACCCACCCAACGATGTCCAAGCTTAAGAGCTTCATGGGCCGTGGAGCGCACCACTTCATGCCGAGTCGCTATCGAAGTCCCATCTGTGGAATGAACAACCAAATTTCCTAAATCAAGAATAGCATTTTCCGGAGATATGAATCTCGGTGCTGTGAATAGATCTGGAGTCATCTTGTAGAGACTTCGGCGAATCTGATCGGGAGCCTGACAGGCTCCGATTCGTCCACCATTTAAGGCGATGCCTTCATCGTCTGGATAGCCTGCAATTACGGTCGACGCTGACTTATTGAAAATTTGGTCTCGCGAAATCAACTGCGCAAAATCACCTAGACGCAAATCTAGAGAATCATTTCGTGAAAAAAACAAAGATGTGTCAATTGCTTCAAAGCTCACTTCTTAAGGTGAACTCGCTGGCTAAATGGTGTCAACTCAATAATCTGACTGACAGATCCATTTGCAGAATTTAAAAGCGACATCGTCCAACCACTTGCGGTGTTTTGTAAAATTCCAATTTGAACCGCTGTTGTATTTCCGAAGAAAATGGACCATTCACCATTTGGATTCGGCGAAAGGGTGTATTTGAAGCTCTTGATAAAAGCTGTCGATGGCTCTTGCCGTGACGAAAAGAACCGCAGGTTTGAAAAGTCCGAAAATTCAAAAACACCGCCCAAAGAAGTTTCCCACTTTCCCAAAAGAGACTGCAAACCGACGACATCAATTGAATCTATCGTTAAAGATTTTCCATCAAAGGTGCCACTGCCGGCGCACCAGTCTCCACTTTGAAGGCGAGCCAAGTCTTGTGCAGCGTGAGTGGATTGTTGGTCAATCGGAACTATCAAGGCCCCAATTGATTGTGAAAGTAAAAAAAGCCCCTGGGAATTTCTGACAATTGTACCTGAGTAGCTCCCTGCAAAAGCATTTTGTCCAAGAATAGTTGAGCTGATGCAAATTGCTAAAAACATAAGAACTGATTTGATCTTCATGCAGAGCGATGTACAGTTATGGTATAGGGGAGTCAAAGTGATTCTGCTTTCGATCTCCCCTCATTTTTCTACAACGCAGAAGGTTATCAATGGGTTATGTCAAAACGTCGCAACTAATTTCGGCAACACCAGACCAAGTCTTTAGATATGTGACAGACTTTAACCACTTAGCAGAGACTCTCGAAGGAAAACTGCAGGTCGAGGTCATTCATGCGCCGCCTGAGTTTAAGGAGCTCTTTGAGTTCGAATTGAAATTCAAGCGATTTTCAACTTCGGTGCCCTTTCGGGCGAGGGTCGAGTCCTTTTCCCGAGGCAAAGAGTTCACTTACCGACAAATCGAAGGGCATGTTTTCAAGTCCTGGCGGCACGTGCAGATTTTTGAGCAGTTTGATTTTAATATGACTCGACTCACCGATATTGTCGAGTTTGAGATGCCGATGGGGTTGGCAGGAAGTCTTTTGGATGATCTAGTTATTCGGCAAGATGTCGCGGGATTAATTAAGGCTCGCGCTAAAAATATCGCGGCCCATTTTGCTTCGGAAACCAAGGCTTCATGACTTTGTTGTCGCGATTTCGGCAGGAGTATCCGCTTTTGTCTTCACGTCTAGAGACTCTAGATACAGAGAGACTCCTGGTGAATTATGAAATGAATTTCAGCGAAAGCTCAATCTCCACAGCTGGCTCAACTCATTTTTTTTACTTTCCCATGTTTCTCAAGCAAATCCACCATAAGCCGGAATGGCATATCGATTTGGCCTGGATGGAGTCAGCAACAACAAATACCAAACAAATAGCTGCTGAGTTTTTGAGTGAATTTCAGAGTCAATATGAACTCGGAGCGGGCAGTGGGAAGTCGAATAATTCTCACTTGAACCGCCTAAGTTCGACCTTAACAAGATTAAACCCGACGGCCACACTGGTGAGCTCACGTTATGCATTACTAAATTGGCCAAATAGTCAGCCGCAGCCCATGGAAGCACGCGAGCTCATTGCCATTTGGTGGAATTTTGAAATGAATCAACTCGAAGTTCGAGCTATTCCGAAGCAAAGTGTGGCAGCGTTTGATATTTTTTTGGATCTCCAAGAAGACCTTAGTTTAACAAAAGATTCGGTCCATCAAAAAGTTGACCACAAAGTTTTGAGTTCACCGAATAGCAACCACAGAATCTTGAGTCAAAGAATTCAGAGTTTAATTCAAAATGATGATTTTTTGTATTCGGCTTGGAAGACTAATCTCATTTGGATGCATTCGAACCTAACTCCACTAGTAGACCAGGATCTCTAGTGCTCTACATTTTCTTCAACAAGTGTCTTTACAGTTTGTTGGGCTAGACTCCCAAGTCTTTCGTGTTCGCAAAGCTTATTTACAGCCTCCAAACACTCGGTCAGCTTTAGATTCGCTATCACCACTAGGGCATTTCTTTTTAAGCCGCGTCCTCCTGCGCGCGCGAGCGGGCTCACGCGCAGTGTTCGATCGATTTCTTTATTAGATGTCGTCAAAATCCAATTTAGCTCTTCTACTAATTTTTTCCTCTGCGCGAGTGGATCATGTTGAAATGCACCTTTTCCGTGAACTTTTAAGTTCCACGGACATACGATCTGACAGATATCACATCCAAATAGCCAGTCTAAACTCTGTTGGCGAAGGTCAACGGACGCCACCTGTTTCGACTCAATTGTAAGGTACGAAATACACTTTCTTGCATCAAGTTTGCGATCATCAATCAAGGCTTTTGTTGGACAAGCCTCGATGCACCGGCGGCATGTTCCGCAAAAATCCTGCATGGGCAAATCTGCGGAGGACAAATTCAGTGTTGTATAGATCTCTCCCAGAAAAAACAGACTTCCTTTTTTGGGGTGTATGAGGCACGTGTTTTTCCCGATCCATCCCATCCCTGCTCGATACGCTAAATCCCGTTCCAACACTGGGCT
>CAYONZ010000038.1:11628-13620 GCA_964405465.1 uncultured Bdellovibrionales bacterium
GCCTCTTTCTGCTCTAAATGTGAAACCAGATAATCCATGTCTGCGTGACATCCATCTTGAATCCATTGAATATAGTGACTCATTGAAAACGGACGCTCAAGTTTAGCAAATCCGAAATGATTCAGACCTAATTGTTTCAATAGATCTTCAACCACTCTTTTTGGTTCAGGACTGGATTCAGCGTGCATTCGTCACCTTAATAAAAATAGTCGATTCTGAAGAATCGAAGCCCTTCCTCATCGACCATAGGGCTACTTTTGCTTTCAACATCCGCGATACAATCCTACCATAAGACCCAGGAATATGCTTTGGTCAATCTTTACACCGCTTGAAGCTTTCCAAACCACTAAACCGAAAATGCACCTCTTAGTTTAATCAAGGTGAACCTCCCACTTGCGATAGACAAATCGTTCGACTGAGCCTAGCATAGTCTCATGCTCGATCTACAATCTCATCCCCATTGGCCCCAGGTCATAAGTGTTTGCCAGGCTCTTAATCAGCATGGCTTTGTTGCCTATCTGGCAGGTGGATGCGTGCGAGACTTGATTCTAAAAAGACCTCCGAACGACTTTGATGTCGCAACCAACGCAACACCCGAACAGATCGAAAAAATCTTTCCCAAATGTATCCTAGTAGGTAAAAAATTTGGAGTGATCGTCTTACCTTTCGATGATTTTCAAATTGAGGTTGCGACTTTTCGCAAAGATGGTCCTTATTTTGACGGCAGGCGACCGCATACCATTGAATTTTCCTCAGCCCAAGAAGATGCCTTACGTCGCGACTTCACCATCAACGCCTTGTTTCTTGATCCACTCAATGGTGCCATTCTCGACTTTGTTGAAGGTGAAATCGATATCGGCCGCAAAATAATTCAAACGGTAGGAGATCCTCTGGCTCGGTTTACAGAGGACAAACTTCGTATTATGCGAGCTATCCGTTTTTGCGCTCAGCTCGGTTTTCAAATTGATCCCACAACTTTGCTTGCGATAAAAAACATGGCGCCACAAATTCTCACCGTTTCCCATGAAAGAATTCGGGATGAGTTTCTCAAGTTACTTAGGGCAAATGGGCGATGTCGTGGTTTGGCATTATTGCATGAAACTGGTCTACGTGATTTCCTGCTTCCAGAGTGGAAGGACCTTGAGTCAGATCGGCAGCCCGTGTCTCCTGAGGGAATTGCGGGGCTAGAGGCACTTCGTTTTTGGTTTCCAAATCCTAGAGAGGCTTTTTTCACCACTTTAAAAAACCTTGAGAATGTTCAATTTGATTCCCCAGAAATTTACTTCTTGTTTCTTAATTTCGCTATCTTTCTTCGCAGTGGCACGGCATCCGTTTTGAAGAGATTTAAATTCTCCAATCAAGTTCAAGCTGAACTTCATTTCATTGCTTCGAACGAATCCCTGTTTCGCTCAGAAAATTTACCTAGAACTGCCAAATTGCTCCAAATCCGTTTACACTCTTACGGAGCCAAAACGTTTTCTTTCTATCGCGGTTTCTGCCATTCAAATGCCAATCCAAATCTGAAGAAAGTAACGGAACGCTTGAACTTCATTGAGTCAGAAGTCACGCGATTATGCCCTTCAGGAAAATTGCCTGAGCCATGGATGACAGGGGCGGACCTAAAAAGACAAAATATTTCTCCTGGCCCTGAGATGGGTTCTCTCCTCGAAGAAATGTACGCACAACAAATTGAAATGAAATTTCGATCAAAAGAAGATTTGGTCCAGCACTATTTCAAGTAGGACTGGTGCCAAAGATAGAAAATGAATTCAAGTCATAGGCCGGAGCAGAAATTGTGTGATAGCAATGGACCAGCCCGAAGAAATCATTGCCAACTAAATTTCAATGAATTGAGTTTCATTGGGCCAGACAGGCCTGGGCCAATACAATACTAAACAAACAATTCTTTCATCTCGCCAAGTTGAATATCGGAATTGAAATCTATTTCGCGACGGGAGGGCTCGGAACCATTTGCCCGAAGCCGCTACAATT
>CAYONZ010000038.1:13720-14947 GCA_964405465.1 uncultured Bdellovibrionales bacterium
GAAACAGCCAACAGATGGTAGTTGTTTCCGAGAAAATTGGCATAATGACACCGAAGACTAGCTTGCCAGTTCCATGCGCCTGAGTAATAGGTTTCTCGCAATGGAACGACATGGTCGATCTGAAGCGCATTGGCCATTTTAAAATCTTGGTCTGTATACGGCTCATGCCAATCACCCGATTGCACTCGACAAGGACTTTGTGGTGTCCACTGGATCGTTGAAGGATCAGAAGAGTCACGCACCAAAACTTCAGCTCTGGTATCAATGCAAGGTCGAGAACTCTGATGAACAATCCACCCACCAAAGTGTTGAAGCCGATTGTATCGTTCGATCGAAGCCACTAGGGAATCGCGATTTTGTTTTGAAACATGATCCGACATCCATTGAAATAAACTCATCTCACGTTCCGCTGGATTTGGAACCGAGCCGAGTGGTGAAATTTCGCCTCCACCTATTATGAAAAACGTCTCCAGTGCCACTCTTTTTGTTGCCTTTAAAATCTGATCAAGTGGCCCTAGTAAAGATGATTTCTCTTTGAATAAATCCGACCCTTTTAATTCAGCAGCTGAGCTTGTTAAACTTGGTCCTAATTCTCGATTTTGATCACCAACTCCATTACTAACTGAAACGAGACCTATCCTGGAGGCGCCAGGCTGCACAGGGAAGGCATATGCTTGAGTTATAAAAAACAATGCAACCAAAATTATCAGTTGAAACCGGAATAGGGCGCGAATTCTAGGGTTGAACAATCCATGATGCATCTCTTAAGTCTCCCTTACTAAAACTCTAGTAAGGGCACTCTGCAGAATGCAAACGCTTTCTTGTCAGTTATTTTTTTGGACTTGTTTTTTGACTCGTGTGGCTAGCACCACTATGCTGCTTCCAATCATACTCGGAGTTGTTGCTAAATCGGTTATCCCAATCTTGCCATTTTTTCTTGGGATGTTGATGAAAGATCTCACCTTTTTTATCAAAATTCTCAGGATCTTTGCCGCCAATAAAGTCTGCGATAATTTTTAGAATTCCCATGATGTTTTTCCCTCTCGTCTTCGCACTCCATAATTGATGACGCCCAAGAAATTGTCTATGTTTTTTCTTTTTGTGTTGTGACGAATCGTGTTTGGTTGGTCTGTAAGCCAACTATGATTCGCATTTAATATTCACACAAGTATCGATAATCCCATCCTTTTCATCTTCGGTTAGAGAATGCCCCAACTGGCTCTGCAA
>CAYONZ010000038.1:15047-32759 GCA_964405465.1 uncultured Bdellovibrionales bacterium
GCCATAGTGGCAATCTCCAAGAGGACTTGCCACATGAAAATGGTTTATTTCAGATAAAACCCGTTGTGTTTTTGATCAAAACCAAACAATAATCGTCGTATCGTCTTCCAGGATGGTCGATGAGGCGGGAAAGTTCATCAGAGATCTCAAGAGTCAAATGCCAATCAAATATTGATTGGTCGGTGGGGCAAAAAAAACTGGCATGACTGTTGAAGTAACTGAGAATCGGAGTCAAAAGATCAACATAATGACACCACTTTAGGGGTAAAGTTGTGTCAGAAAACGGGGGAGGGATTTTCATGAGCATCAATAGAATTCGACAGGTATTTGAAAAATCAGTACTGGCTTCTGTCACCATTGCATTTTCTTTTTCTACTGCCATTGCCGCTGACCAAGCTGCTGGGAAAAGAAAAAAGAGAGACCGCAAAAGACACGTTTCTGCTGTCGTAGTTGCACCACTTTCTGTCGCGAAAATACTACCCGCGAAACCGATTATTGTTGAAGCTGCCGCCACAACCATTGGAGAGAAACCCTCTGACTTGACCTCCTCAACTGGGATGACAGCTAATTTGGGATCTCCAGCGCAAATGTCTGCTGGAGTGGTACCCACAGAATCAGGGGAGGGGTTGGCGCACTCCGCAAATACATCTGCAACGTCAATCGACACGGTTGCAGCACCTGCTAAAAAGAAATGGAATGTTTCATTTCTGAACATCATGGAAATCCCTGCGACCAATATCCTTAACAAAGAGGGCGCTCAAGGGACTAAGAATACCATTGGTTTTGGTTATAAAATTGATGATAAAAATTCGGTGGCAATCAAGCAAGGTTTTAGTTTCAAAGTGCCACGGTTCAGTGGCGAATCTGCGCTTTCACGCGTTGAGGGTGATAGCATGGGTTTTCATCTGTCAGACGCCTATATCACACACACAAATCCAAAGCTCATCGCTCTGCCAAACGATGGGGCGATTTCTTTGACGACCAACTTGTATCTCCCCACAGGAGAAGGTTCACGGTTTACTCATAAGCAAAGGGGTTCTTTGCTATTGTGGGCGAACTCATCGTTGCCGTTCGCAGGAAAATACTCATTTAATGGATCTTTAATGGGTCGAAAATTTAACAATTCCGGTCTAGCAAATGAATACGTAACCAGTCATCCAAGCTTTGGATTCGATGTCGGCAATATGGATTATCTAGTCTATGCGGCACTTGAAGTGGGTTACGACGTGACCGATAAATTGAATATGTCAATTGGAGCAAGTCATAGCAAGACTTGGTATAAAGCTGTTGAAGCTAAAGAAGTAGCTCCCTGGAGAGATGCTCAGTTAGGTCCTTATCTCGGGATTTCTTATTCATTCTCTCCTGTTTCAGTTTCATTGAATATCTTTGATGATTTGAATATTTATAATCCAGAAGATCGCCCTCAAAAGCTCTTCCGTTCGGATGAAATGACCTATACAACAACGTTGTCTATTTCATTGTAAATTCCATGCGATACAGATAAATTTTCTGAAATGGCGGGTGATCCCCGCCATTTATTTTTTGGAGACTATCTAGAAGTGCAGTTAGACAAAAAAACTCGCAACAGTCAGGCTCACTCAATTCTTCGTTTGCTTTTTTCTCTGGCGTCACTTGTTACTTTAACTTTTGTTTTGAATAAACCATTTAAGCAGTTTCCATCATTGGGTGGTCTTTTAAACCCCTTTACAGGGGTTTGGCGGCCATCTGCAAATACCCATTTTTCTAATTTGATGCTGATCGGACTTGATGCTCCAGTGGAGGTAACGATCTCGTCAGATCGAGTAAAGCATGTCTTCGCGAGTAACGATCATGATCTTTACTTTATACAAGGTTATCTCGAAGCCATGGACCGCCTTTGGCAAATGGATTTTTTAGCTCGGGTGGCGAGTGGCCGCCTTTCTGAGATTGTTGGCCGACGAGGCCTCGAACAAGATCTCTTGTTCTTGAATTTTGGTATTCCCGATGCAGCTCAGGACAGTCTTGACCTAGCTATTCGTGATGCCCAAACCAAGCTGGCTCTTGATAGCTTTGCTGAAGGGGTAAATGCCTATATCGAAAACTTAAAGACCGAGGATCTCCCGTTTGAGTTTAAACTCTTAGGTTATCTTCCTGAAAAATGGACACCTTTGCGAACAATATTATTGACGAAACTTATGGCGCTCCAATTGTCTGGAAGAAGTTTAGATTTGCCACGCACGCGGAGTCGACAACGTCTCAATGACAGCGACTTCAATGATTTGTTTCCTCTTCAATTTGATTATCAAGATAGCATCATCCCTCCTGGGGCCTCCCAGGTTGGAATTCGAGCAATCCAATCCCCAGAAAAACTTTATCGAGCACATCTTGATTTTGATATTCCAAGACCGCAACCCCATCCTGGAAATGGGAGCAACAATTGGGCAGTATCAGGAAAACTGAGTTCCACCGGATTCCCCATTCTAGCCAATGACATACATCTTGATTACAGTCTCCCTTCGATTTTTTATGAAATTCAGCTTACATCTCCAAAACAGAATGTCTACGGAGTTACTTTCCCCGGAGTTCCTGGGATCACCGTTGGGTTCAATGAGAACCTTGCCTGGGGAACAACGAATGCTGGGGTAGATGTTTTTGATTGGTTCGAGTTGAAATTTCGAGATTCGAAAAAAAACGAATATTTTTACCAGGAATCTTGGAGACCAGTATTTTCAACCGAGCATACAATCAAAGTTCGCGGCGAGAAAGATCACCTTGTAACTCTTCGAAAAACTCACTTGGGTCCACTGGTGTTTGAAACTGACAAACCTGATCAGGGCTGGATAGGTAGAGGTCTTGCCGCAAAATGGGAGGGGGCAAATGCTTCGAATGAGCTAGCAAGTTTCTTGCGCCTCAATGTCGCAAGAAATGTTGAAGAGTGTGCTCAGGCTCTAGAAGAGTTTTCTACGCCCCCGCAAAATATATTATGCGCAGATGCTAAAGGTCATATTTCGATCGGGCAGTATGGCAGATATCCCTTGAGGTTCAAAGGACAGGGCTCGGTTGTTAGCGATGGAAGTCGAAGTGAATATGCATGGAAAAATTATTTTGCCCAAAATGAGAAACCGTTTGCCCAAAATCCAGCAAGAGGCTTTCTTTCCTCAGCAAATCAACAGCCATATTCTGATCGCGGGCGCACAGAGGTCGCAGGGCATTTTGAACCGCCATTCCGCGCTCAACGGATAAACGAATTGCTTTCTAATAAGAAAAAATATTCGCCACAAGATTTTATCAAAATGCAGTCTGATACAGTGAGCGTTTTCGCTCGCCAAATTGTTCCAGTTCTTTTAATGAATGTTCACGGAGAAAAATTAAACTCTTTTGAAAAAGTAGCCTACGATATTTTACTGAATTGGAGATTCGATTATTCGGCTGAATTGCCAGCGCCGGTGATCTTTGAGGAATGGTGGCGCACACTGGAAAGTCATTTATGGCAGCCCTATTTTTCAAATCCGACCGAGTTCTTGTTCCCTAGTCGATACAAATTGGCCGAGTTGTTAGTTTCTCCTGTTGAGTCTAAATGGTTTGATGATCCGACAACTTCTCAAAAAGAGTCGCGCAAAAACCGAATCATAGAGACCTTTCATCTTGCAATCTCTAAGATAGAAAATCGTTTTGGGGGGCCAAAAAAATGGCGTTGGTCTTCTTCGCAAACAACTCAAATCATGCATTTAGCGAGGATTCCTGGATTGGGATCAGACGAATTCGATATTGGGGGGAGTCCGTATTCAATATTTGCAAACTCTGGTCGCCATGGCCCGGTATGGTCGATGGTTGTGAGTTTAGGACCGAAAATCCAAGCCTGGGGAAATTTTCCGGGCGGAATAACCGGCGATCCTTTAGATCCCGGGTATGATGGCTTCCTCGGTAATTGGCAGAAGCACGATTTGCGAGAGTTGCAGTTTCTGAGTCAACCACAAAAGGGTGCATTAAAATTCACAGGCAAGGTTGTGCAATGAGGCTTTCTAAAATACTGACCTTTCTTCCTCTCTTATTGTCCGGATTTGTTTTTCCTTGGTGGACACTCGGTTTATGTTGCATTCCATTGGGATGGTATCGAAAAGAAAGTGCAGTCGAGACTTTCAAAGTCGGGTTCATTTCTGGTGGTCTCTATTGGTTTTGTATAGCGTTCGTTGGGGACATGGAACAACATTTTCTGGTTTCACAACGTATGGCGGGAGTTTTTCATCTTCCTTCGCCTTTATTATTTTATGTTTTGACCTTACTTCTGGGAGGGCTTCTCGCTGGGTCGGGATCCCTTGTCGGATTTGAGATCATCACATGGATAAGATCTGTTATTCGATCCTCAAAGGGAAGAAATCACGCCTGACGGGAGAAAGGCCAGTGGGTTCACGGGCTGTCGGTTTTGGCGGATCTCGAAATGAAGGTGAACTCCATGTGCTCTCCCTGTATTGCCCATCTTGCCAATAGACTCACCTTGGCGGACTTGTTGGCCGTCTTGAACCTCAATCTGATCAAGATGAGAGTACATTGGGGCCCACTCTCCATTGTGCTCGATAACAATCAGCTTTCCATATCCACGAAATCCTTTACCTGTGTAAATCACAGTTCCTGCTTCTGCAGCCATGATCTTTGTGCCTCGACGATTCGCTAAATCTAGGCCCCAGTGATGTCGTCTTCCTAATTGAAAACCACGACTTAAACGGGCTTCTTCAACAGGCCATTGAAATGCCACTTCAGGATGGATCTGATTCGTAAAACGTTCGGCCTGCATTGAAATACTAGGAGGAAAAGAATTGGTATTTTGCGGAACATTGGCCACCTCTCGCTGGGGAGAGGCCTTATCTGAAGAGGTACGAAACTCCCCAGGTCCAGAGAAGTGAGAACACCCCACTACAAGAGAGAAGCTCAAAAGCTGTGATAAAAGTTTAACCGTTCCAATTTTCAAATTGCGTGAGTTCATAAAGCAACGCTAACCCACGCCCTCCTCAAAATCTAGATGCGGCGAGTAATATGACGTCTATCTGCGATATAACGGGTATTGAGCACAAAGCTCTTTTACCTGTCCGAGGGTTTTAGTCAAAACTTGCTCAGAATGAACGTTGCGAAGAACCTCCGCGATCCATTTTGCAATGACTCTCATGTCTGATTCCGCCATACCTCGGGTTGTTAGGGCAGGCGTTCCGATTCTTACACCACTGGTGATAAATGGAGATCGTCTCTCGTTTGGCACCGTATTCTTGTTTACAGTAATACCGGCCTTATCAAGTGCAATTTCAGCATCTTTACCGGTAATTTCTCGTCGGCTCAAATCAATGAGCATCAAATGATTGTCTGTTCCTCCGGTCACCAAATCAAATCCTTCGGACAATAGGCCATCTGCCAGCGCCTTTGCATTTTTCACGACTTGTTTTGCATAGATTTTAAAATTTGGCGATAGTGCCTCTTTAAACGCGACAGCTTTCGCTGCGATCACGTGCTCAAGTGGTCCACCTTGAATTCCTGGAAAGATTTTTGAATTGATTTTTTTTGCGCCCTCTTCATTGGTGAGGATCAAACCGCCCCTCGGGCCTCTCAGCGTTTTATGCGTTGTGGAGGTAACATAATCTGCATATGGAACTGGAGACTGGTGTTCTCCGCCAGCAACAAGGCCTGCAAAGTGAGCCATATCTACCATCAAAATAGCTCCAACTTCGGAGGCAATCTCTTTAAATTTCACGAAATCAAGAGTTCGTGGATATGCGCTGTATCCCGCGATAATCATTTTTGGCTTTGTTTCACGAGCTTTTTTTAAGATGCTGTCATAATTGAGTCGATGAGTCTCTGGATCAAGCCCGTAAGATACTATTTTGTAGAGCGAGCCGCTAAAATTGACGGGAGCTCCATGAGTTAAATGACCGCCATGAGACAAATCCATACCCATTACGATATCACCGGGATTACAGGCTGCCATGTATACGGCCATATTGGCCTGAGACCCTGAGTGCGCCTGGACATTTGCATGAGAAGCTCCAAAGAGTTGTTTAGCCCTGTCAATAGCCAGCTGCTCGACAACATCGACATTCTCGCAGCCACCATAATAACGTTTTCCAGGATATCCCTCGGCATACTTGTTTGTAAGAACTGAACCCTGAGCCTGCATCACAGCTAAAGATGTGTAGTTTTCTGAGGCAATCATCTCAAGTCCAGACTCTTGCCTTTCAAATTCATGGTCTATCGCTTTGGAAATTTCTGAGTCGACTTCAGCTAAGTTCATTTGATGTGGGTTCAAAGGTGCTCCTTTTTCTTGGGTTCGTCTGGATAACTATGAAGTATTTAGGGATTCATTTTTGCAACTCTTTGGGCATGCCGTCCCCCCTCAAATCTCGAGCTTAAGAAAATTTTCAGTATCTCGATGGCCTCATTCGCCTGAGTAAAACGTGCGCCAAGACAGAGCACATTTGCATTATTGTGTTCGCGCGAAAGTTTTGCGATTTCAGAATTCCAGCATAACGCTGCTCTTATGTGGCGGTGTCTGTTGGCCGCAATAGCCATACCCTGGCCTGATCCACAAATAAGCACGCCAAATGTATTAGAACTTTCATTCAACATACGAGAACAAAGGTCATGTGCAAAATCAGGATAGTCAACTCGATCAGGGGTAAATGGTCCGAGATCAGCCCACTCGACCAGGTTGGAGCCCTTAACAAGGAGATTCTTAAGTTCAAACCCAGCGTGATCGGAAGCGATAAAAACTCTAGGACCGCTGCTCGAGCTCATCTTTTCCCCTTTCTCCGTCCATTTAAATCGAAGAAAACACCAAAGTGGCGTTCGTTCCACCAAATCCAAAGCTATTGTTCACTACGTGCTTGAAGTGACCATCGCGAGCGACCAACGGAACATAATCCAAGTCGCAACCCTCTCCAGGATTTTCTAGGTTAATTGTCGGAGGAGCAATGCCCTTAAACAGGGTCAATAATGAAAAGGCACTTTCAATCGCGCCTGCAGCTCCAAGGGTATGGCCGGTCATACTTTTTGTACTACTTACCCAAACTCTGCGGGCGTGTTCATGAAAAACGCGATGAATGGCATGAGTTTCGATTTCATCTCCTGCGGGTGTGCTCGTGCCATGTGCGTTGATATACCCAACATCTTCCGGATTGATTCGAGCATCGCGCAGAGCCATCTTCATCGCCATAGCAGCACCAGAGCCACCGGCAGATGGAGTGGTCATGTGATAGGCGTCAGAAGATAAACCATAGCCAGTGAGTTCGCCATATATGCGGGCGCCACGTTTGGCGGCATGTTCATATTCTTCGAGAATTAAGATTGCAGAGGCCTCAGCCAGTACAAAACCATCTCTGTCGCGATCAAATGGGCGACTTGCCATTCCAGGTTGATCATTGCGGGTCGAGAGGGCCTTCATCGCAGAAAATCCACCAATGGCAAGCGGGCAGACAGCTGCCTCAGCTCCGCCAGAAATCATTACGTCACAAAGACCATTTCTAATGTAGTTGGCTGACTCACCAAGAGAGTGCGCACCAGAGGCACATGCAGACGTGACCGAATAGTTGGGGCCACGCAAATTGTACTTAATAGAAATTTGGCCAGAGGCCATATTGCCGATTACCTGGGGAATGAAAAAAGGACTTATTCTTGATGGACCACGTTCAAGGTATGTTGAATGAGTGGCTTCAATCCCAGGAAGGCCACCAATGCCAACACCGATTATAGAGCCAGATCGATAAGAAAGCGTTTCATCTATCGTAAGCCCAGCATCAGCCAAAGCCATAGCTGCCGACGCCATACTTAGGTGAATAAACCGATCCATTTTTTTTATCTCTTTTTTGTCAATGTATTGGGTGGCGTCGAAACCTTTCACCTCTCCGGCAAACTGAACTTCAAACGCAGATGAATCAAAATGAGTGATTGGACCAATGCCAGTCTGTCCATTTACCAGAGCATTCCAGGTCGTATCGGCATTCAACCCGAGGGGAGTGATGGCCCCAATTCCAGTAACCACCACTCGTCTTTGCTCACGAGTGGGACGACGAAAAATATTCGAACCACCTTGTTCAAACATAGAGCCTCCTCTCGGTTTTTAAATATTAAGCTTTTCCTTTTGACTGAAGGTAACTGCAGACATCTTGCACGGTTTTCAACTTCTCTGCATCTTCATCAGGAATCTGTACGTCGAATTCTTCTTCCATAGCCATAACAAGTTCAACAATATCTAAACTGTCTGCCCCAAGATCATCGATAAAAGATGCTTCGAGTTTTACACGTTCAGGATCAACTCCCAGTTGCTCGACTATTACATCTTTGATTTTTGGTTGAATTGAAGTGACCATTTATCCTCCGTCGTTAATATGACTGTATTTAAGTTTAGTTAAATTACTTAATATCAAATGTAAAAACAAACTCTATTCAGAGAAAATCACATGTGCATTCCGCCATTTACGCTCAATGTGTGACCCGTAATGTATTTCGCGTCATGACTCAACAAGAAACAAGTTGCATTTGCGATATCCTCTACTTCACCTAGGCTATTTAACGGTATTTTTTCTTGAATCATTTCTTTTTGTTTATCTGACAAAGAGTTGGTCATCTCTGTCACAATGAATCCCGGTGCCACGCAATTGACTCGAACTGATCGAGATGCGACTTCCTGTGCAATCGACTTTGTAAATCCCTCGACACCGGCTTTGCTTGCGGCGTAATTGCTCTGTCCCGCATTTCCAGTCAAGCCAACCACACTCGTGATATTTACTATTGATCCATTTCGAGCTCGAATCATCAGCTTGATTGCCTCGCGGGTGCAAAGAAATACTCCACGCAGGTTGGTGGCTATCACTGAGTCAAAGTCCTCTGGTTTCATTCGCAGTAGCAATTGGTCTTTGGTAATTCCAGCATTGTTAACAAGAAAATCCAGTCTTCCGTATTTTTCAACTACTTTTGCAAAAACAGAGTTCACTGAGTTCTCATCTGCAACATTGAGATGAAGACACATGTGATCTCCAGATTTGAGAGTGGCCACGAGCTCCTCGGCTGATTTGGAACTCGAACTGTAAGTGACCACGACATGTGCGCCAGCTTCTGCTAGCTTCTTCGCTATACCAGCCCCTATTCCCTTGCTGCTACCAGTAACGAGTGCGACTTTTTGAGAAAAATCAAAACTGATTGCCACGTTATCCTCTCGAAGAAGTTCGTTTGGATTGTAAGTTACAATGAATTTACAATGATTTTAGAGTAGAACCAATGCTCTTCAAATCTTCCAAATTGTTGATATTGAAAGTACTTAACCCCTCACTGTCAATTTTTTTTCCTAAACCAGCGAGAACCTTTCCTGGCCCACATTCAATCAAAACCTTGATACCAAGCGATTTGAGCTCAGATACGCACTGAGTCCAACGGACCGGTCCCGTGACTTGTTTAATTAGATTTTCACGCAAAATTGACGGGTCAACTGAAGACTTTGCGGAATAATTTTGCACAACAGGAGCTTTTGCAATTTGAAAATCAACAGAAAGAAGGAACTCTTGCATGCCAGCTTCGGCGATTTTCATCATTGAGCAATGAAATGGAGCCGAAACATTCAATGGAATCAGCTTGGCTTTTGCTCCGTGTTGCTCCATGAACCGCTGAATATTCTGTTTCAACCAATCAATAGCCGAAAGGCTTCCACTTGCAACGACCTGTCCTGGCGCATTGAAGTTGGCCGGCTCTAAAATTCCAGCCTTCGATTCCTTGGTCACCCAACGGCAAAGATCCTCAACTAAAGAATCGCTCATTCCCAAAATTGCAACCATTCCGCCCTGGCCAACTGGAACAGCGTCCTGCATGAGTCGACCTCGCAGTCGTACGGCCTTTAGAGCGTCAACAAATGAAAAGACCGAACTACTGTAAAGGGCCGAATATTCACCGATCGAATGGCCAGCCATAGCGGCGATAGGTAAAGAGAACTCCTCTTGGAGAATTCTGTAGGACAAACTAGAAACAATTAAGAGTGCAGGCTGCGTATTGTAAGTCAGAGCCAAGTCAGCCTCTGTGCTATCAAAACATAACTTGGCAAAACTAATCCCAAGACAATCGCTTGCTTCTTCGAACATCAAGCGCGCAGAGGAAAAGTTGTCATAAAGAAATTTTCCCATCCCTATGTGTTGACTTCCCTGACCAGGAAAAACAGCTGCAATCATATTTAATACCTCAATAGAATGCTACCACTTGTAAGACCGGCACCAAAAGCGGTCAGAATGACATGATCTCCAGATTTAATTCGTCCATCACGAATCGCTTGATCAAGAGCAACAGGAATGGTCGCAGCAGAAGTATTCCCTGTTTCCTGAACATTGATCACCACTTTGTTTAAATCGATTCCCACCTGGCGCGCAACAGCCTCAATAATTCGAATATTGGCTTGATGTGGAATAATCCAATCAATTTCATCCAAATGAACGTCGTTGTGCTTTAATGCCTCTTCGCACACGGAGGCCATGGTTCTGACAGCTGCCTTGAAAATCTCACGGCCCTTCATCTTTACAAACTGCAAATTTTCTTGAAGTACTTTTTCTGATAAAGGAAGCGCGGATCCGCCGGCAGGCAAGACGAATAAATCGCCAAGACTCCCGTCGGTATGCATATGACTGCTCAAAATTTTGGAATTTGATTCCACTGAAGTTCTGCTCAGTATAGCTGCTCCGGCCCCATCACCAAAAAGAATGCATGTCTCTCTGTCCTTGTAATTAACAAAGCGGCTCAGAATCTCAGCCCCTACAACCAAGACATGCTTAAACATACCCGTACGAATGAATTGATCAGCTACAGAGACGCCATAAACAAACCCAGAACACGCTGCAGACAGGTCAAAAGCCATGACTGGGCTTGCCTCAAGTTTGTTTTGCAAAACACATGCGGAACTAGGCATCATTTGGTCTGGACTGACCGTGCAAAAAATAATCATATCGAGATCGGTCGCTACCAATCCTGCGGCTGCCAAGGCCTGTTTTGAGGCCATAAGTGCGAGATCTGAAGTAACCTGCGATGGACTAGAGATATGACGATTCCTGATGCCTGTTCGCTCGACAATCCAGGCATCATTAGTCTCAACCATTGACTCAAGATCAGAATTCGAAAGCACTCTCTCCGGAAGATAGGAGCCAGTGCCTGAAATTCGACTAGCGTACATAATTTTGCACGACAGCTTAAGCCTTAGCCTTTAGAATCTCTTGACCTTTGTAGTGTCCACAAGAAGGACATACGTGATGAGGTTTAGTGTAATTACCGCAGTTTTTGCAGGTAATCGTCGTTGTTACAGTCAAAAAATCATGCGCACGGCGCATGTCTCGTTTTGAGCGGCTTGTGCGCTTTTTGGGAGTTGGCATAAAACCTTCCTATTAGCAGATGTTCAATTTTTCCAAATTAAAGCGAAAGTCTTATTATATTCCTGAATAAAATCAAGATTTTTTTGGACTAATGCGGAATTAGCGATTTAACCGAACCATGAGAGATGCCTGTCGAACTTCTGAGTACCTGCTATGATGCCAGGCGAATTTCAGAGTCTGTTTCAATTTTAAGCGTTCTGAGCATGGCCTCAATGTTGCTGTAATAACTTGTAAGAATAGATTTTTGACGATGGGAGATGCATTATGAAAAAGCTAGTCATTTTGGCAATTTGCACAATGAGCCTACCTTTTGCGGCTTTCGCAAAGAGCTCTCTTTTGGATGATGCGCTCAATACAACTTTGAATGAGAAAAAAGTGGTTCAAAGGCAATACAAAGAGAATTATCGAGGGCAAAAGATCGAAATTCGTGACCAAAAAGACCCTATCGCGGTGGAATTTTCTGACGATTCAGTTTCAGCTCCTTCTCGCGGCAAAGAAATAGGCTTTCGCTATTATTCAAATGAGTCCGGAACAAAGGGGATCCATGAAGAGGCCCGCTTGGCACGCGATGTTTCTAAGGCAAGGTAACCGTTCCATATTTATAGAATGAGTTTCTTTAGTTCCTGCTGAGAGTAAATGTAGTCAGCGTAAATCATGGTATTCGTGATGTTTCTGTGGCCAAGTGCGACCTGAACAAGACGCAGATCTTTGGTCTTTTGATAGAGGCGAATGGCAAACGTATGCCTCAGGCTGTGAAACTTTTTGGGTACCGGTCGATACCAGCCCCATATCTGTCGAAGCCGATGGTATGAGATCGGGAAGAGTGTTTCGCCTTTTACCGTTTCTGCATATCGAACGAGTCGGGCAAAGAGCTGAGGGGCTATGGGAATTTCACGATCATTGCTCCCCTTTATTCCACGAATCAAAATTGTCTCATCGTATGCGTTGATGTCGGACTTCTTGATGCTTAATAGCTCGGTGGCGCGAGCGCCAGTTTTGAGGGCAAGAAGAATAAGTAAATAATCTCTCGGAGACTTTTCAAGATCAGACGAAACTAAGCGCTCTAGATGCAAAGCTTCTGGCTCCAAAAGGTACTTATTTTTGTTCAGAGAATATCTTGGTTGGGCCACTTAAAAACTCCTTGTTTAAAAGGTCTAGGTCAAAACCATTGCCTCGCGAGTGGAATTACCAGGGTGATCCATTGGGTCCTCAGTAGCGACTCGCTATGAAGCTCTAATTGAATCTCTACATATTTACATAGTAAAAACAATAACTTAATAGTCAATAATATAACTATAAGTGTAAGTATACATGCGTCATAGTTTGGATTTTTAGGATCTTCGAAACAAAAAGAGCAAAATCAATTACTTAATGCTCTGCGTCTCTTTAGATATTGTGTTTTACATCGCTATAAAATGTATTTCACTGCATTTTTATCGTGTTTTG
Source organism: uncultured Bdellovibrionales bacterium (assembly GCA_964405465.1). GTDB lineage: Bacteria > Bdellovibrionota > Bdellovibrionia > Bdellovibrionales > JAMPXM01 > CAYONZ01. Next base: position 27,851 of record CAYONZ010000038.1, read on the forward strand.
CATATATTAAGAGCTGATGAGCGAAAAGCAACGGGCCTGGAAGTAGAAATATAATGGGCACCTATGCTTTTGCTTTGGCGCAATTTAAAATGGAGCTTTAGCAGATGAACGAAATTATAGAGCCAGATCCAGGACCGCAGGAGGAGCAAAGCCCTCAGGGTGAAAGTGAATTTAGTGAGTATGCCGAGAAGGACGCCCTAAAAGCTCGGGCTCGCACCGCACTTCGAATTCGCTATGAAGCTGAGGCCTCTGCTATACAAAAGCGTCTAGGTGGATTGGAAGAAATTCGGAATGTTTTAGGTCTCTCGCAAAGGAAAATTTGCCAGCTTTTATTGGTTGATCCATCCGCATGGTCGAGATGGACTCGCACTGACAAAAACAAAAGTGCTGCACCTCCACATATTTATCGATCACTGCAATGGTATCTTGCTCTCCAAGATAAATATCCCACAATGGACCCTCAATTTTGGCTTCAAGCGGTGACGAGAGACTCGCAAAAACTTTGGGCAAGTGATGCTGATGCCAGAATCAAGGAACTCGAGCTTCAAGTTTCACGATTGCTTGATCAGGGAAATGAATTCCAAAGAACTCTCGAAAGGGAACGTCTGGAAAACATGGGATTGAAGCGTCAGACTTCGATTTTAAGACTGAGCTTTTTTTTGTTGGTTTTGACAATACTCCTGAGCGTAGGCTTTCGCCTTTGGGGAATTCGATACTGATTTTATCACCACTTGGCCCAAAGAGAGCGCCATTATAAATCACATACTATTGCGACCAAATGATCGGCACATTCGACCTAGGATTGCTCCTTAATCCGAAAACATGAACAGTTCGTAGTGTTCGGTCGGCAAAGATTAGTTGTTTGTACTTCGTGAACCTCTTGGGATTCTGTTTAATTTGGCAAATACCCATGAAGGTGCTCTTAAAGAAGTCCCGCTGGGCTGGGTGCCCAAATTAAATTGAGGACAGGAGCTATTCAGTATCTAAGTATTCCTACCGCCTTCGCAAAAACCAGCAAGTTACCTCAATCCATTTCTCTATTTTCGAAACAAGACTTTTGGCTTTCTCACTGATTCATTTTTTTAATGGAACTTCATGACACTTCGCTTTGCTGCTTGCTTGTCGACAGTGGCGATTCTTATTCTTGGTGCTCGAGTAAATACTCCAACACGAGAGGGAGCCGTATGGGTACGTTTGAGATCATTTCGCAAAATGGACGCCACGAACAAGTCGTTTTCTGTGAGAACAAAGAGGTGGGCCTCAAAGCGATAATTGCCATTCACAATACAACTTTGGGACCAGCTTTGGGTGGAACTCGAATGTGGAACTATAGAAATGAAGATGAAGCTCTTATAGATGTGCTGAGGCTTTCAAAAGGCATGACCTACAAAGCCGCAGCTGCTGGCCTGAATCTCGGAGGAGGGAAGGCTGTCATCATTGGAGACCCAAAGACGCAGAAGTCTGAAGGACTCTTTCGAGCATTTGGTCGCTTTGTCAATTCACTCGGGGGCCGCTACATAACTGCTGAAGACGTAGGCACTGGAGTTCGGGATATGGAGTATGTGTTTATGGAAACTCCATGGGTTACTGGAATTCCAAAGGCGTTCGGAGGATCCGGAGATCCTAGCCCATACACCGCCCAGGGAGTTTTGCAGGGAATAAAGGCCTCAGTTAAAACAAAACTTCAACTTGATTCACTAAAGGGCTTGAGAGTTGCCGTTCAAGGCCTTGGCAATGTCGGCTCCAACCTGGTGCAGCTCCTTCTCAAAGAGGGGGCAATCGTATTTGTGAGTGATATAGATGCAGACAAGGTGAAGACCATGGTGAATCGGGGAGCCGAAGGCGTTTCTCCAGAGAAAATTTTAGAAATTGAGTGCGATGTTTTGGCTCCATGTGCACTAGGCGCGGTCATCGATGATAAATCGATTGAAAAACTGCGATGCTCGATTGTAGCTGGAGGAGCGAACAATCAGCTAGCTGAAGCTCGACACGGACTTGCCCTTATGGAGCGCGGTATTTTGTATGCTCCTGATTATGTTATAAATGCCGGGGGCCTGATGAATGTTTTTGTTGAGCTCGAAGGTTATTCTCCAGAACGAGCCTTGGATAAAACCACCCAAGTCTATGATAACTTGATCAGTGTTTTTGCAATGGCCAAGGCCGAAAATATTTCGACCAATGTTGCTGCGGACCGAGTTGCTGAAGCTCGAATAGAAATGTTGGCAAAACTGAAACATTCATTTCAAGGTATGTCATCTCGTCCGTTTACAACATTACGTGAAGTCAAAAACCGGTAAATTTTCAGCTTGCATTGCTGAGCTAAAATTTGCTCGGCGAGGCATGTCTTGAATCAGATTTGACAAACTATATGGGCTAGATGACCATCAATTTATCTAGGGCGTCAACTAGCCCTCCGAGAGGTACGTCATCATTGTTCTTGAGTGCGTATTGATCTTTGAGAGGCGCAGCATTGCATATTGAGGAGCATCGAGTGGAAAAGATCAGCAAAGAAGAATTGAAAAAGCCAGATTTGTTTATTGCAGCGGCAGAAACTGGATTGAGTAGTTTTGAAAAGGTCAAAGTTCCGGTTTTGACCTTAGCGATGGCTGTTTTGGTCGGGTGGCTAGGATGGATTGGTTTCAACAAACTTCAGGATTCAAAAGAAAGAAGCGCACAAGACCTCTATTATGGCGCAGAAAAAAGTTTTTTAGAAGTAAAAGAAGCCTTTGAAAAAGCGAAATACCAAGCCTTATTTCCTCAGCAAGCACCGAAAGATGATCATGCAAAACAACCATCAGGTGATGTCGATAAAGATTTTGGCGACAGTCTATCAAAAATGAAAGAAGTGATCGCCAAGTACCCGACAACGAAAGCCGCCACACAAGCGGCTATCATGATTGCTCAGACCTATGCTGATTATAAAAAGTATGACTTGGCCTTAGAAGTGCTTTCGCCCACTCTAAAAAGTTTGAGCCCTTCGGACATCCTGTATGGTATGGGACACATTGTGGCTGGCAATGTACAGGCTGCAAAGGGTGAGTGTGCGACGGCAATTGAAACCTGGAACCAAATTTTTAAAAGCGCGAAGAACGAGGCTTTTTATCCAGACGTTAAATGGAAAATTGCGGTTTGTTACCAGAACTTAAAGCAAAATGACAAAGCTTCAGAGGTTCTCAAAAAAATCACTGAGGATTACCCTCAGACTTCTTCTGCCAGAATGGCTAAAACAATGCTTCGTGCAATCGATCTAAAGAAATAGGCTAAACATGAAATATTTGATCGCAAAAACCTCAGGGTTCAGTTTTGAATCGTCTTCAGCTGCTCGTGCTGTATTGACATTAATACTGAGCCTAACTTCTCTTGTTGGTTGTAGTCACTTCGATCAATCTCTTGGACGAAAGAATCTTTCAATCGACCAGCTTTGGGCAAGAGACACAACAAAATCTGACTATATGGGTTTCCGGAGAATGAATCGGGCCACTCCAGTCGTGACAGATCGGTTAGTTGTACAGGCAAATGCAATTGACGGAATTACCGCTTACTCTCGAGACAATGGCGATTTGCTGTGGAGTCTTTCTATTCGAGGCGGGGTCGAGGCTGGTGTAACGGCAAACGGTGATCGGCTCTTTTTTGGGGCAAGTGATGGGATGTTTTACTCGGTTAATATCAATACTGGGAAAATTCTCTGGAGCTTTCCAATGAGAGCAGAAACATTGTCGCTACCAACTGTTGAAGGTTCGAATGTCTATGTACTTGGTGGCAATGATGTTTTGTACTGTCTCGATAAGGAATCTGGAAAACAGATTTGGGTTTACAATCGACAAAGCAGTTCCACACTTTCTATCCGCGCCGGATCAAGACCTACTGTAGACGGGGAGTCTGTTTATGTTGGATTTTCAGATGGATTTGTCGCCTCCCTACGAAGGAAAGACGGCGGACTTAATTGGGAACGAAAGCTAAGTAAGAATTTACGTTTTAAAGATGTAGATACCACCCCTTTAGTGATCAACGATCGATTGTTTACTGCTAGTTTTGATGGATCAATTTTTTGTCTAGATAAAGCCTCTGGGCAGGTGACTTGGGAGGTAGAAGAGGGAGCTTATGCCCCACTGACTGTCCAAGATCAAAAAATCTATGCAGCAACGACCGGTGGGGCTTTGATTGCTCTCGATCGTGACTCTGGAAAAATCCTATGGAAAGTTTCTTCTCACAAGGGGATTACCACTCAGGCAGCGCTTTATCGCGGATACTTGATCTATGGCGAGTCTGAGGGTGGTATGGTGGTTCTTGATCCAAATACACAAAAAGAAATGGCAAGATTTGAGCCGGGCCACGGTTTAACCTCATCACCTTGGGTGAATGAAAAATCAGGAGAAGTGTTTTTTGTTTCGGGCGGCGCAAATTTATTTGCTCTTCGCGTGAGCTGGAAGAGAGAACGTGACCTTTTGCCATGGGAAAAATAGAAATAAAGGGAATTTTATTGGGATGGATACTGCTGAGTGCGACCTCCTGTCAGACTGGTCATTGTCGCCATTATGATGACAGTCGACAGGTTATGCCGATTCACGGCAGTTCAGCTGCAGCTCCGGCATCCTCTGGACTCATCACCTCAGATTCATCTCATGTTTTGATTTTTAAATCTGATGCAAGTGTTCAGTGTCAACCCAGCAGTGGTATTACTCCTGAGCAAATGGAAAATGCTGAACTTCGGGGAATTTTGATTCACCGTCGTCTAAAGTCTGGGGATGGAAAAATGAGAATGACCTTATGTGGCCAACCAACTGGGCAAATCAATGTATTTGAGATTTCAAAAGACCAACTAATTGAAGCAGAAAATCGAAATTTTAAAGTGCTAGAGCAAAACTAGCTTGAGGTTCAGGATGAAGATGATTATCAGCGGAACCAATCG
>CAYONZ010000039.1:0-32265 GCA_964405465.1 uncultured Bdellovibrionales bacterium
ATGGACAATTTTTGTTCTATCTAACAGCAATCACCCCGCTAAAAACCGGAGAACCGCAATACCCACTGAAGTAAAAAACGCTGCCCAGGAGCAAAAAAGAAAGCTACACTTCTTTAGACAAAGAAAGACCAGGAGAGGCACCGATGACAATGCAATCTGATTCACAAAAGAAAACTTATCCGTTACTTTTTTCTCCTCTTAAAGTTGGAAGCCAAACTTTGCGCAATCGCCTGGTGATGGGCTCGATGCACACGGGACTTGAAGATAAATTTTTGAAGCTCACTGATCTTGCAAAATTTTATGAAGAACGAGCCAAGGGCGGAGTCGGTTTGATTATCACCGGAGGCTTTGCTCCCAATTGGCGAGGCTGGCTTTTACCTTTCGCCTCCACCTTGAATTCCTTTTTGCAAGTGGCGAAACATCGCGAGGTCACAGATGCGGTTCACAAACACGGAGCCAAAATTGCTTTACAGATCTTGCATGCAGGTCGCTACGCCTATCATCCGTTCTCGGTCGCACCTAGTGCCATCAAAGCTCCGATCAATCCATTTAAACCGAAGGCGATGAGTGACCGAGTGGTACAAAAAACCATTCGTGATTTTGCGAGCGCAGCGAAGCTTGCGCAAAGAGCTGGCTATGATGGCGTTGAGATCATGGGCTCCGAGGGTTACCTGATCAATGAGTTTTTGTCTGAGAAGACCAATAAGAGAACTGATCGTTGGGGAGGCTCGTTAGAAAATCGAATGCGTTTTCCAATCGAAATTATTCGCGCTGTTCGTGAAGCTGTAGGGCCCGAGTTTATCATCATCTATCGCCTGTCGATGCTTGAGCTTGTAGAAAAAGGAAATTCCATTCAAGACAGCATTGTGCTTGCGAAAGAGATTGAAAAAGCGGGGGCGAGCATCATCAGCACAGGAATTGGTTGGCATGAAGCACGCGTTCCAACAATAGCGACAGATGTTCCGCGCGCAGCATTCACCTGGGTGACTGAGCAAATAAAAAAACAGGTGAAGGTGCCGGTGATTGCGAGTAATCGCATGAACATGCCCGAAACAGCAGAAGCCGTTTTAAATTCGGGACAAGGTGATTTGATTTCGATGGCACGCCCCTGGCTAGCCGATGCCGAGTTTGGTGTAAAAGCCGAAGCCGGAGACTCACAGCTCATCAACACTTGTATTGCCTGTAATCAGGCATGTCTGGATCATATTTTTGCAAATAAACAAGCCACCTGTTTGGTGAATCCACGCGCCGCTTACGAATCAAAGATTCAAATAGAAAAGGCATTGAGCAAAAAGAAGGTCGCGGTGATCGGTGCCGGCCCATCTGGATTGTCGGCCGCTGCAACTTTGGCTGAGCGTGGGCATGAGGTGCATCTGTTTGATCAAAATCGTGAAATCGGCGGTCAGTTTAACTTGGCAAAACGCATTCCTGGGAAATCTGAGTTCAGTGAAACCCTCAGGTATTTCACCCATCGATTGGCGGAGCTGCAAGTGCAGTTGCATCTTGGCAAAAAAGCCAGTGCCAAAGATTTAGCGAAAGAAAATTTTGATGATATCGTTGTTGCAACTGGAATTCGACCGCGAACACCTAAGATCGAAGGCCTTGATCTCGCGTTAAAAAACAAAAAAGCACTGAGTTACATTCAGGTGATTCAAGGAGAGGTTGAGGTTCAAGATTGCGTGGCGATTATTGGCGCCGGAGGAATTGGTTTTGATGTCGCCAAATTTGTTTTGGAGAAAATGAAGACCAAGTATGAGAAGAATTCTTCGCATGAGCAGTTAGCGAGTTTTGAAAAAGAGTGGGGCATCTCTCGCAATCCCCAAATGGCGGGTGGCCTTCAGCCGGCGAAGCCGTTTTTACTTGGGGAAAACAACCCATGTGGAATTTATTTGATGCAAAGAAAGGCCGAAAGCCTTGGAAAAAATCTAGGTAAGACAACAGGCTGGATTCACCGTGCGACGCTCAAAAACGCAGGTGTAAAGATGTTGTCAGGAGTTGAATACAAGCGAATTGTTGACGAGGGATTGTTGATTGCTCAAAATACTTCATCGGCAGGAGCGAGCACTTTAAAAGAACAGCTTTTAAACGTCGATCAAATTATCATTTGCGCTGGTCAAGAGTCATTGAACGAGTTGAAGCAAGAGCTCGAGCAAAGTTTGGTGGGACAAAAGACCAAGGTGCACATAATTGGTGGCGCAAGAGTGGCGCTCGAGCTGGACGCCAAAGCTGCGATTCGCGATGGCCTAGATGTCGGGCTATTGATTTAATCGTAATTGCCACTGGGCTTTTAGTCTCAAAGATACACCGAACGATTTTAAAAAAAATGCTCAACAACCCGTAAAAAACTTGACCATCCGATATTTGAGCTCCGAGGGGGGCATGGCTTGGGCGTCGTGTTCGAGGCCTTTGTCCTAGCGTGAAGGAATTGCCTTCTGTGCAAGTTCGAGCAAGAGCTTTTGAGGAGAGTTCACTAGTATGGCGCGGTACTTTTCTTCTTCGTCATATACATTCTCAAGGTAATAGGCGCCTGCAAGGCCCGATAGGACATCCTCAGTTTCTTTTTCAGGATAGGAATCTGGATCGTTTAGAATATATTTGAATTTCATCTCTTCGCTGAAAAGTTCATAGGTGTAATTGAAAAGAAACCCGACAAAGGCCGAAAGTCCGTAGCTGAATTTTTTGTTGAGTTCTTGAGCGAGGTAGCGAACAACAAAAAAGTGGTAGGCGTTTTCAAGAGGTCTTTTCACGTGATCTGCAAATGACTCAGTCTGATCGAAGTCGCAGATTTTTGTTTCAACTGTGCCCGATGTTCGTTGAGTGCGTTCCAAACCCTGATCAACGGTAATCGCAGGGTTCAACGCAGATCTTGGAGGTGCACCAATTAAACACTTTGTATTTTCGATTTTAGTGAGTGCTTGGTAGAACTTTCGATTGGCTGTTGTGAGGATGTTGAGAGACCGCGTGTCGAGACCCGTATTTTTAAGATACACCAGTTGTGTTTCCGTGCTGTCTTGAAAAAGCACGGCGATGAAATGCCAGAACGTATAACGATCGGCAAAAAACTCTTGAATCTTGTTTTGCAGAAATTCAATTTCGTGCTCAGAAACATTCTTGTTAAAAAAATCGAGAAAGGTGATCACATTTCGGTCGCGTGCCATTTGTCCTAGGCTTGTATGAAACGAAATCGGGTAGAATTTTTTTGGTTCAGCTTCGATGGATGTCAAATCCAGAATTTTGAAGAGCTCGGTCGAGGCATTAAAACAATCCATTACAAATTGATTTTTCACTCCTGATGCCAGACCAAGATATCGATTACAGCGAGCCGTGAGAGACTCGCGAATCGCAATTCTTAGGAACGAAGGATTGCGGTAGGCCCAAGACTTTGCCGTGTCTAGAATTCCGGCATTGGCTTGAAAACTAAATGTCGTCACTACCACAACTTGCAGCAGTAGATGCATTAAGACTTGAATTGAGCTTCGCAGCAAGACGAGTCGCGACCACATAAAGTTTCACTCCCAAAAAAACACCCACCAAGTCGTCATTGCGCCATCACTGGCGCAACAGGTTGGTGGGTTTTGAACTAAGCATGAACTCAAAAGTTGCCTGTCTAAGACAAACTACTGTGAGCAAGCCGAAGTGGCGCTCACCGTTGCAAGCAGCGTTTTTCTTTTGGCTTCACATTTTGCTTTCACTCTTGCAATGAGGCCATCGCGAACGGCCAGGGCTGTATCGAGGCCATCGGATCCAATGATCGTAGTGCCACCGTTGATCTGCAAAGTCTCGCTGTCAGAAAAGCTTTCTGCAGCTGTAGCTGTGACGAAACCTTTTTCTCCAGTGCCGAGCATTTCGCTGTCTTTCGAGTTCCAAAAGCTGCCTGTCACTTGAACTTTAAAAGTTTCGTTTTGCTGACACTTTTGAATGGCAAGTTTGGTTTCGGCCGAAATAGCTGTCGCCGGAGCACTATAGATCTCACCACGGCTATTTTGTTTAAGTACTGTGGTCGCATAACTGCTCGATGTTGGATCTTGGCACTCACCGACCGCGATCACTTGCTCGCTGAGAGTGCGGGTGTGTGTTTCATATCGTACAGTTTCGGAGGCGAAGGCTGTTGTGTAGCTGAGGGCCAAAAGTGTAACGGCAGAAAAAAGTTTTTTCATCTTTGATTTCCTTAGGTAATGGCAGGCGTAATCCAATCTAACGCGATATTAGTTGCAATAGACACCTGCAGTTTAATTTTTCGTTTACTTGATTCGTGTGCAATATACCCAGGGCTGGAGCATTCCGCCAGTGCCAGAGATTTGCACAGTAAAAGATCCAGGCTTGTCCGAGGATTTCCCCAGAATTTTCCCAGAATTTTGAGAGTCAAGATGATACAAGGCAAATCACTGAAGTGCGGCTTGAATGTCTGAAAGCGCCTGGCGCTCAATTAGAAACAATTTTTGTTTATCACAGTTTCCGCAGATGCGGAGCTGTTCATCGATTTCCGCAATTTGTTTTGCCAAAGACTTCAGCTGCCTGGGTCTTGCTTCCTTTTCTTCAAGCGCCGCATTGACAAGAGGTTGCAGGGCCTGCGAGAGGTCGGGCTCCGGTGCGGGGGCACGCGCGCTATCTGAACTGAGTAGCCCAGTTAAATAGGTCGTCCATCCAAGTCGTTCAAGTTGTACGAGGGTTCGGTAAACTCTTTGGTAGGAGCCCTTTAGAATGGAAGTAGCCCCCCTGTACACAAAAGGAACCGATAGCACAAGTGCACCGCCAACGATTCGCCCCTTGCGATCGGCGTTTCGAACTGCGTCTGCAAAAAATCCTGTCATATTGGCGTGGGTAGCTACGCCGTCTTGAGTTTTTGGCTGATAGAAAGATTTAGAATCTTGTGGATAGCATTCGGCCAGTGCTTTTTGAAAACCCGAATTTTCGAGAACGTAACGGACGCTCGAGTCCTGCGAAAAATTTTGATCGTGAACCGCATTTCGAATTCCAGTTCTGTGCAGGTAGGCAAGCAGTTCAGTGAACCCTCGACTCGGAAAATATCCGGCCCGAAGACGATCGAATGCTAAACTCGACAGGTCTTCAGGCCTCACCTTTGTGCAAGCTTCTTTGGTTGCGCGATAGATCCCATCAGTTGAGAGATCGACTGCACGAGAATTCTCGCCAGACAGAAATGCCGACAAAAAAAACACCAAAAAGCAAATGCACTTCACAAGATCTTCCTTTTATTTATGAATTCTTTTGTTCTTTTTGTGCCTGCTTGATTTTGCTTGCGGCATCCAAAAGTACACGGCGAATTTTAAGATCTTCCTTTACCTTTTCAATTTGTTGCTTCAAGAGTGGAATATCTTCAGGATGAAACTTGATCTTGTGCCACATCTCAGGACTACCCTCTGGATATCCAATCATTAAACATCCAATGGCAAGGCTGACAAAAAATGCGGTACCGACCTTTTTAGACATCGTTGGATTTCCTTTAATTTCTGTAGCCATCTCAACTAACAATCCCACTGCCCCTACAAGAACGGCAGAAGCTCCTGTATATGTGATGACTTCGACGATTTTTTTGTCTTTCTTGTATTCCTCACTTTTGAGGTACTCTTCAGCTTCGATCAGTGTTTTATTGAAATCCGTCAGCTGCCTATCTAGTTCGTACATAGCAACAGTCGCTCGCGCCAAATCCTCTTCTTCACATTTTTCTACAGCTTGGGCAATGTTTGCAGGGGAGAATTCCCCTCGACAGATGCGCTGTTGTTCCGTAAGGCTTTCTGAGTTTGCGGCAAGTGAAATTCCACTGTTGGCTAAGATCGACAGAACGATCAAGCCATTGATTGCAAAACGCTTCATGAGCATCTCCTTTGTTTGTTTAAATAAAAAATGTTTGATGAGCAACTTACCATGAACGGGTCTCTTCCCAAAAGACTTCAAGTAAAAACCCAGGTGTCGACTGTTTTGACAGGAAATAAAAATAGCATGAGTCCATACGCGGCTGGCGAGTGCGAGTCTTCATATCATGGCCGGAACCATGGCCTGAACCATGGCCGAAGACGAAAACTTTTTCCAGCGAACGAAATTCAGACAAGCTGTTCGTGACTGTCGAAGCTCTGGTCAGCACAGAAGATTCTTCGTAGGTTTGAGGGTTGTATTTACTTAAACTGGTTTAGGCGTTGGAACGTTTCGTGTAAGTAAACGGTCGTTCTAATTGGGGTCAAGTCTTCAATAGAAAAGCCAAATAAGTGTTTGCGAGATTTATGGGTTTTTAAAACTGATGGGATCAGCCAGTGGTGAGATGGGCGAATATTTTTAAAATTTTGACCTCCATACCAAATCTGTTGGGGCGAAAGCTATTGGCTACACCCTTCACAGTTCTGACGTTGTTGTTGATTCCACAGTTGAGCGCTCAAGGCTCATTGCTGAAACCTTCGCCAGGTTCGAGTCAGGTTTTGAGTTCGTTTTCACGGATGGCCCCACAACAAAGCACAGCCGCAGTTCGCTATGCCGACTCAACCGGGCGTGAATGTCGATCTTTGGTGCCCGAGGTAGATTCCAGCAAAAAATCTGAAGCAGAAATGAGAGTGAGTCCAACTGAAGTTCGTGAGTTGATGTCGCTAAATACTAAGCGGCAGATGTTTGTTGATTATCAACCAGCACAAAAGGAGCAAACAACTTTTGTTTTGTTGCATGGACTTGGTGATGATTTGACGAAGCTTGATGCCGTTGCACAGAGATTCATTGCAAAAGGATACGGAGTATTGCGGGTTGACCTCCAAGGGCATGGAGAGACTCTCAAAGCTTTTATGGCCCAGAACCAAGAGATTCCGTTGAGTATCAACTATCGAGACTCGGTTTTAGACATTAAAGAAGTTATTGAACGTTTGGGTCTCAAAGAAATTTCAATTTTGGGGCATTCTTACGGGGGCGGTATTGCGTATGCGCTGGGTGTAGAGTTGCAAAAATCAAAAGAAACGGCTGCGGTTCGCGTGAGGTCGATTCATCTTTTGGCTCCATACGTTCAGCGTATTGATAAGTTTGTACTTCAAGGAATGAAAGACAATCGAGTGTTTGTGGATTGGGAACGGCAGTTTCTATTAAAAATGGGCTTTCCTCCCTCGGTGGTGATGAACTTTTACGATTCGTATGCGCGTATTCTGCGCGATCTCGCGCATGATGCCGAAACCAGCATAGATGCCATCACTGGTGGTACAGGTCATGAGTCGTCTTCAGCGACAGATGAAACCTTAAGTCCCGAGATGCTCGATTTTTTAAAGAAGGCCTACCGCAATTACTTTATTTTGGCGACCAATAAGCCAGAAGAGCAATTGACAAAAGATGAGCAAAAACAAATTCAGATTAAAATCACTTCGGCGATAGCTGTCACCCGCGGAATTCTTGGGTTCAATCTCTTGGATCGTAGTCACCCTCTCGAAGTTCCCAAAAATGTACCGATTCATGTTTTGGGCGGTGGGCTTGATCACTTAGTTCTACCTAGTCAGCTTGAAGAGTTTTTTGAGCGCCTTGATGAGGCCGAAGCCCTGGCTGTCTATGAACAGATCTACAAAGGCACACATTTTTTTATTACGCTCGAGCTGGATGAAACCATGAAGCGTGTCTTTGAGTTTGAAAGAAAATATCGAGAGTATATTGATGGGGAGATGGCAAGTGAGAAAGCTGGGGGCAACGGCAGTTGACCGCGGCTCGAGAACGATCGCCGCGGGAACAGAGTCTACAAATAAAAAATATTTGTTTAAGCGATCGAGCGCAGGGCGGATCGTAGCTTTGTTTTTTGGGATACTAGCTGGGCTGGTAGGTGTTCTAGTTTTTTCGCCTGTTCGTCTTTGGGCCAGCACATCGATCAAAAGCGAGATACGGCTGAACACGCCAATGGCACAAATTGGTTACGTCTACGGGCTGCGCCCGATGTTGGCGTTAGTCGGCGAAATTGAGATTGCAGAAACTGATCTCCCAAGAAATTTTTTGAACGGCAGAGTGTATCGAAACTCGTTGCGCGAATTGGCAGGATATCAATACCTGTTGCATTCTATTGTCGGAGAGAATTTGGTGGGTGCGGGCCGCGATTTGGGATGGAGCTTTGTCTCTGATCTGGGGCAGCAGCTGCGCACTCTGGGCGAGCGAGAGGTGGCAGCCCTACAAAAGCAGAACCCAGGTCAAGAACCAAGATTTGAACGAATTGTGAAAATTTTGAAAGTAGAGACACTGCAAATAGAGAGTCTGCAACAGCAACAATCTCAACAAGTAGAGACTTTGGCATCGCAAATGCGATCCGTAAAACGATTAAAGATTTCAAGTGCTCAAATGCAAGACCTCAAAGAATTGATACAGTCGCGACTCTGGAGTTTGTCTACACATCTTTCGCCCGAAGAGAAAAACTCAGATGAGTTTCGAAAAGGATTTACCCAGGGTCTAAAGCGGGCAACCGAGATCTTGCAGGCACTGGGATCACTTGGTGACTCCATTGCTCCCGCGCACGCCTTGAGTGCTCAAATTGGAATTCTAAGCATGAACGCTTGGGTTAAACGATTTCGAGAGACTTTGGAGTCGCAGGGCACACAGCCAGTTGCACAGCACTTAGCACATGCACTTAAGGAGTTTGAGTTGCAATTTGAAACTAGAGGTAGATTTTATCACGCGCGATATGATGTTTTTGCGCTGGGATCTTCGTTCTTGTTTTCTGAAATCTTGGCAATTAGTTATCAACAACAGAAGTTTGAGGGCATGGCCACTCTGCAAGAACAATCGCGATTCATTGCATCTGTTTATAAGAACTTGAATTTCTCCGAGGCGTTGCAATGGCGCGAGGATCCCTACGCATCAAATGACTTAACCAAGCTTTGTCGGCAAATCGTCGCCGAGTAGAACTGTGATCAAAATAAAGTAACATAATTTTTCCGCTGCCAAATTAACAAAGCCTTGTGATTTTTGTTGGTGAATTTTGCTTATGCTCAATCTGCAGGCATAAATGCGGCAGAATCTTGAGTTTAATGACAAGTAAGTGACAAAAGGTCCTGGCCTTTGGTACGTTTTTGGGGTCACATAGTGCATGGAATACAACTAGATAGGGGTTTCGTATGGGCGAATCCAATACGTCTGTTCGTTCAGTGAACGACCAGTCTCTCGAGGATGCATCACGATCATTTGCGTTTACCACCCAAATTGACAAGCTTGTTGCTTGGGGGCGACGCAATTCACTTTGGCCACTTCCTTATGGAACCGCTTGTTGCGGAATCGAATTGATGTCGGTTATGGGGCCGAAGTATGACTTAGCGCGCTTCGGTGCTGAAGTGGTTCGGTTTTCTCCACGCCAAGCAGATTTACTCGTGGTGGCAGGAACAATCACTGAGAAAATGGCGCCAGTCTTGGTGCATATCTATCAACAAATGCTTGAGCCGAAATATGTTTTGTCGATGGGTGCATGCGCAAGTTCTGGCGGATTTTATCGTGCCTATCATGTGCTTCAGGGAATCGACAAAGTTATTCCGGTGGATGTTTTTGTCCCAGGTTGCCCGCCAACTCCGGAAGCCGTTTTGGATGGGATCATGACCTTGCAAAATATGATTAAGACTGGGCACCCTCGCCCATGGAAAGACAACTGGAAGGCGCCGTCACTATGAGTACATCGATTGAAAAACTCAAAGAAGATCTGTCGAAAGTGATTTCGGCAGAGCAATTTTCGAAATATATTTTTACCCAAGCTTTTGGTGATGATGTTCTTGAAGTTCCAAAAGACGATATCGCGTTGGTTTTGAAAAAGCTGAAAGACGCTGGAAAATTTGATTTTCTGATGGATGTAACGGCAGCCGACTATCCAGAACGTGCGAAACGTTTTGATGTGGTTTATCATCTCTACAGTTCGAAAACCTCAGCTCGTTTGCGTATCAAGGCGCAACTAGGTGAGACCGAGTCAATTCCATCTGTCATCAGTGTTTGGAAAGGTGCCGATTGGTTTGAGCGCGAAGCCTACGATATGTTCGGCATTCGTTTTCAGGGGCACCCAAACTTGCGCCGCATTTTGGTGCACCATCAATTTCAAGGGCATCCACTTCGCAAAGATTACGAAGCTGATCGGCAACAACACTGTTCAGATGTATTGCCTGTACACTTTGATCACGATCCGAAATGGAAGGATGATCCGTCTCGTAATTTAGTACCACTGAATATCGGTCCTTCACATCCGGCCACTCATGGAACTCTTCGTGTGATGGCTGAGTTGGATGGCGAAAGAATTGCGCGAGCCAATGTCGAGCTTGGTTTTCTTCATCGTTGTTTTGAAAAGATGGCTGAGACTCACCCTTACAATCAGGTGATTCCTTACACCGATCGTTTGAACTATTGTTCGGCCCCAATGAACAATATTGGTTACTGCAAAACCGTAGAAAGACTTTTGGGTGTAGAGATCCCACCAAAAGCTCAAGCGATGCGCATGATTTTAGCCGAGCTTTCGCGGGTCATTGATCACATTGTTTGTATCGGTGCCAACGCGGTCGACATCGGGGCCTTGACGGGATTCTTTCATTTGTTCACCTATCGAGAAATGGTCTACACACTTTTTGAAAAACTTTGTGGTGCACGATTGACTGTATCACTCACCCGAGTAGGTGGCATGAGTTACGATGCGCCAAAGGGTTGGTTTGACGATGTGATGGCGACGGTCAAAGAAATTCGCGAAGGCATCGATCAACTTGATGTACTTTTGACTGGAAATAAAATTTGGATTCAACGAACCAAAGGTGTGGGTGCGATTTCTGCCGAAGAAGCCATTCAATGGGGATTCACTGGGCCATGCTTAAGAGCCACCGGAGTGGCGCACGACTTGCGCAAAGCCACGCCCTATTACCTTTATAACCAAATGGATTTTGCAATTCCAACTGGTGAAAAAGGTTGTGTTTACGATCGGTACTTGGTTCGTGTGGCCGAGATGCGTGAGTCTTTGAAAATTGTTGAGCAGCTTTGCAAAAATATTCCTGAGGGCGATTATACGATTCGCGATAAAAACATTGTTTTACCTGAGAAAAAAGACGTTTACGGCAATATTGAAGGCTTGATGAATCACTTCGTGTTGGTCATCAAAGGGCTTCGACCACCGGTGGGTGAAATCTATGATGCCACTGAAGCCGCCAATGGAGAGTTAGGTTTTTATTTGGTGAGTGATGGTTCTGGTCGACCTTATCGTTTAAAAGTGCGGCCACCTTGCTTCGCGATTTACCAGTCATTTGCGCAGTCGATAACCGGCGGCATGATGGCTGATGTGATTGCGATCTTAGGAAGCATGAATTTGATCGCGGGAGAACTTGATCGATAGATGAAGGCCAGATGACTGGCGCGCCAGCAGTTTGAAGTGTTTGGTAGATTCAGAAAGGGCGAGGAAATGTTTAAGTTGTCAGATGAAGGTGTGGCCTTCGTAAAAAATGAGCTCACTCGGTATGAAACCCGAGATTCGGCCATTATTCCTAGTTTGTACCGTGTGCAATTTGAAAACAAAGGCTGGGTGAGCCCAGAGTCAATTCAATATCTCAGTGGATTGATGGATATTCCTGAGTCTCGTATTCAGGAGGTTCTGAAATTCTACACGATGTTCAACACTCAGCCTGTGGGCAAGTACCATGTTCAGGTTTGTTGCAATATTTCGTGTGCCATGGCCGGCGGCCGTGAGTTGACAGACAAGTTACTAGAGAAATATGGCGTTCATGAGGGTGATGTTTCTGGTGATGGGCGTTTTACCATTTCAAGAGTGGAATGCCTGGGCTCATGCGGAACGGCTCCAATGATGCAAGTGAATGACACTTATTACGAGAATTTGACAGAAGACAGTGCTGTTAAAATTCTTGAAGCAATGAAGTAAAGCAGGGCGAAAATGGAAATAAAAATATTAACAGAACATTACGACAAGCCTGAATATCGATCGCTCGAGGGCTATAAAAAATTAGGTGGTTACCAGGTTTTGGGACAAGCACTCAAGATGGAACCACAAAAAATTATCGACGAGGTAAAGGCATCTGGACTTCGCGGTCGCGGTGGCGCGGGATTTCCGACTGGGGTGAAGTGGGGATTTTTACCAAACAATGGTGAGCCTCGTTATCTTCTTTGCAATGCCGACGAAGGTGAGCCTGGAACATTCAAGGATCGTCTTATGATGGAGCGAGCTCCACACCAGTTGATCGAGGGAATGATCATCTCTGCATTTGCGGTGAAGTCACACAAGTCGTACATCTATATTCGCGGCGAATACAAATACATCATCGACATCGTGAGTGCCGCAATTAAAGAAGCCTATGCCGCCGGTTACCTAGGAAAAAACATTCTTGGTTCTGGTTTCGATCATGATATGGATGTTTACTCTGGAGCGGGTGCCTATATTTGTGGTGAAGAAACTGGATTGATTTCATCGCTTGAGGGCTTGAAAGGGCAACCTAAGTTGAAGCCTCCTTTTCCCGCGGTTCAAGGCTATTTGCGTAAGCCAACGATAGTGAACAATGTTGAAACTCTGGCCGCCGTGATCCCAATTCTTCGGGATGGTGCCGCTGCTTATAGAAAATACGGGACAGAAAAGTCAGCAGGAACAAAATTGTTTTCGGTCAGTGGCAATGTCAATAAACCAGGGACCTATGAAGTTCCACTGGCCTACCCATTGATGGACCTCATCAATAACGAGTGTGGAGGCTTAAAACCAGGACGTACCTTGAAGGCTGTTATTCCTGGGGGTTCTTCGGCTCCAGTTTTGAATTCTGATGAATGCAAAAAAGCCAATATGGATTATGAATCACTTGCAGGTTTGGGTTCGATGCTTGGCTCTGGTGCGGTGATCGTGATTGACGATTCAAATTGTATGGTAGATTTGCTTGGGGTTTTGACACATTTTTATCACCATGAATCTTGTGGGCAATGCACTCCTTGTCGTGAAGGCACAGGCTGGATGAATAAGATTTTGCATTCCATCATTGCGGGCAAAGGTAAGATCGAAGATCTCGATTTGCTTTTGAAAGTTGCCGACAATATGAAAGGCAAAACCATTTGTGCGCTTTCAGATGCCGCAGCTTTACCTGTTTTAAGTTTTGTTTCTAAGTTTCGTGATGAGTTTGAATTTTACATCCGTGAAGGTCGCTCAAAAGTGAAGGGAAAGATCTATGCCCAAGTGCACCATTAATGGCAAAGAAATCGAAGTAAAAGACGGAACATCGATCATTCAAGCGATGCGAGACAACGGTATGGAGATTGCTCACTACTGCTGGCATCCAGGCTTGAGTGTGGCAGGTGTTTGTCGCGTTTGTATGGTTGAAATCGAGGGCAATCCTCGCGTACAGATTGCATGCAACACAAATGTCACTGAGGGAATGAAGATCAACAACACTTCTGCAAAAGTGAAAGATGCGGTGAAGTGGGGACTTGATTTTCATTTGATCAATCATCCGCTTGATTGTCCAATTTGCGATCAAGCAGGCGAATGCGGTTTGCAAGATCAATACATGCACTACGGGCAGTACGAATCTGAAATGGCTGAACGTAAAGTTAAAAAACACAAGGTGATCGACCTTGGACCCACGGTTGTTCTTGATAGCGAACGTTGTATTTTGTGTTCGCGCTGTGTTCGATTTACTGAAGAAGTGTCGAAGACCAATGAGTTGGGAATTTTCAATCGTGGTGATCGAAGTGAAATCGGTACCTTTGAGGGTAAGCCACTAGATAATAATTATTCTTTGAATACGGTTGATATTTGTCCTGTGGGCGCGTTGACCTCAAAAGACTTTCGTTTTCGTCAGCGTGTTTGGTTTCTAAAAGAATCAGAGACCATTTGTACTGGGTGTTCGACCGGCTGTAATGTGAAAGTGTACCATAACAAAGAGGGTATGTTCCGTGTGAAGCCAGTTTATAATGCTGAGGTCAATGGGTATTGGATGTGTGACAAGGGCCGCGATATTTATAAATACGTCAACAAAGAGCATCGCTTGCTTGATGCCCGCGTCAGTCACGCCGAAAAAAATGAATACGTCATGCCGGCACTCGCGGCAAAAAAAGTCGGCGAAGCTTTGCGTGCCGCTAAGAGCTCTCCTAAGTCGCTCGCACTTGTGATCACCGGGCAGTATACCGTTGAAGAGCTTGATGCGATGGTTGCCTATTTCAAAAAAGATTTGGGCTGTGACCAAATCTATCACTGGATGAATTCACCAGAGAAGAAAGACGATTTTGACGGGCTTTTACTTCGCGGAGACCGCAATCCAAATACCAAAGGTTTGCTCGAAGTTTTTGCTAAACATCAGGTCACAAGTCAGTGGTCTGAGCTTGAAGCGGGTTTGAATTCTCAGACCATTCAGACATTGGTTGTTGCAGGTCCAGAGAATTATGCTGTTTTTTCGGATGTCACAGAAAAAGCATCATTGTTCGCCAAAGCAAAACATCTCGTGTGGTTGACGGCATGTAAAAATCAGGCGCTTGAAACAGTGAAGGTATCTGGGCAGCAAATGATCACCCAGATTCCATTGAAGACTTTTATCGAAAAGGGCGGTTCGTTTGTGAACTATAAAGGGATTAAGCAGACTGTTAAGGCCGGAGCAACCGTGGTGGAGCAAGCTTTAACATTGGTGAATGTCGCTCATCTTTTTGCGGGCCTTGAAGTTGATCTTAAAGCCGAGGCCGTTGATGTAGGAAGTAAGAAAGTGAAGAATTATTTCACAGGACTACGAGGAGAATTATGAGCTCGGTGAAACGTCCAGACTCGATGTCGAATTGGTATTTGCCAGGTGTATTCCTGGGCATGATTTTGACTTTCAAAAAAATGCTCAAGAACCTTTCGAACAAAAAGAAGATGATTACCGTTAATTATCCTGAGGAAAAGTTCGAGTATTCGCCTCGCTTTAAGGGTAACCATGTTTTGACGGTCAAAAAAGATGGCTCACTTCGCTGCACGGCTTGTATGCTTTGTGCAACGAATTGTCCGGCTGAATGTATCACGATCAAGGCCGCCGAGCACGATGACCCGAGTGTTGAAAAATATGCGATCAACTATGAAATCGATATTCTTCGATGTGTATTTTGTGGATTCTGCGAAGAGGCTTGTCCCGTCGATGCCATTCGTATGGGGCCAGAGTGGCAAACTCCGGGTCTTAACGGTGCAAACTTTGTTTATGATATTCAACGCTTGGCCTACCGTCCACAACTCGCGGGCGGGATTCAATCGGTTGTTGACGAAAAAGAACGTTGCGAAGCTGGAATTTAGGTTTTTTGAATTTACCAGATTGTTTGAATTGAAAGGCTGAACTGAAAAGCTGATCTGAAGAGCGGGGTTGAGATCTCGCTCTTGCAAGTCCTGGACTTCTGACTGTCTTCTCTTAATGATAGCATTTCAATATGCGTATAAATCTCACTCGTCCAGACACTTGGGTTCGGGCTTCTGAAGCATTTCGTGCAGCTGCGATTCAAGAATTCAGTTTAGGCTCAGCCTCATTTTCACCGCAATTACTTCGAAGCACTCGAGAAGCTGTTTGGGAGTTCGGTCAGGCTTTAACTCAACTTTTTCCGACAAAAAAAACGGTGGTTTATTATAAAAATGGCGGTCCCGAATTTGAGCCGCTTGCCACCGACCTCGCTCGGCAAGGCTTTGCCATCAAGCCGGTGACACTTGATGAACTCAGACTGCCACAAGAATGGCTTGAGCCCATCATCAAAGATGTATTGTTTATTTGTATCAATGTCGATGATCCTATCACCGGCGAGTTGATTGATTACGGTTTGCTTTTTGACTACCTTAAAGACAAACGCCTTGTTCGTTTCTTAGTCTCACATCAGGCACATCGTTGGGTCGTGCCCCCTGCTCCGCATTTTTATGACTTGCGATTTCTTTCGCTTGGTCCACAAAAAACTTTGGCTCTTTTGGGCGAGCGAGCTCGAGTGACGCCAAATCTCTCGGCGAGTCTTGACTGGCCCGTCAGCACATTTGCGGAAGCTTGCACGGAATTACATGTGACTGCAATCGATCAGATGAAAAAAAATCAACAAGTCATCGAAGCACTCGAAGCAAATTTGCCCAAAGCAATTAAGCCGGTGTTGCAAACGAAGAATCGTCTTTGGGATCGTGCTGTGCTCGAAGTGAGTGGAGTAGATGGAGCTGCGTTTATTGCTCTGCTTGCAGAAAGACTGCAGGGGCAGCTCACTGGTCTCCGAAGCCCAGAAAGGGTTGCACTCGAGGGCGAAATTTTGAGCTCCGTGGGTGGTGATTCGGATTTTGAGGCGACTAGCCTTTGCCGTTGGAACAGTGACCGCGCGCATGACTGGTCCTCGCTGTGGGATTCCGGGTACGCAAAGCAGAGTGTCGTACTTTTATCAGCACGTGTTTGCGCACTAGACAGAATCGCCACTGTCATTGCAAAGGCGTATGCTGATCTTTTGGCAATGCAGGAGCTAGTTTGAAGCGCCCGCACATGTCGGTAGATTTTTTAAAAGTTCTTCGCGAATCAAGCTAAGAGGTATCGCACCCAGTCCAACAAGCGTATCATTGAAGCATTTTAAGTTGAAGTGAACTCCCTGCCTTTTCTTCACCATCTCCCGTGTTTCAATCAAATGCTTGTAGCCATAGTAATACGATGTCGCCTGGCCTGGGGAACGAAAGGCATAGCGATTGTATTCTTCTTTCGCGAGTTCTTTGGAGATTCCGATATCATTTGCGAACACTTCAAAAACTTTTTGTTCATTGGTCAGTCCCAGCTGAACTTCTGGATCCAAGAACATGCGAGCGACTCTCCACAAACGCATGCGAAGTG
This sequence comes from uncultured Bdellovibrionales bacterium, assembly GCA_964405465.1. Classification (GTDB taxonomy): domain Bacteria; phylum Bdellovibrionota; class Bdellovibrionia; order Bdellovibrionales; family JAMPXM01; genus CAYONZ01. Next base: position 16,752 of record CAYONZ010000039.1, read on the forward strand.
CTGCGAGTTGCTCTTCGGGAGTGAGATAGGGGTAAATCAGACTTTCGGCATAGAGTGCCCAACCTTCAACATTCGCACTATTGAGTGCATAGGTTGCGCGAATCAAGCTGATGCCACGATCAAGCATTTGGCCAAATTGCAATTCGTGACCAGGCCGGCCTTCGTGAGCTGTCAAGATGAGCGCCGCTTCTGGAAAAGAGAAATCATCATACGGTAAGCGCCCGTCCATAGAAAGTGGCACAATAAATTCGGGTCGCTCGCGATGCTCACCAACAAATGATCCAACTCGGAGATTCGGTACCGGCTGGGCTTTGCTCTCAGCATCCGTCCCAGCCCGAATGAGTAGTTTGCTCTGGGGTTGGGAAATAATTTGATTCTGTTCAATCAATGAACTCAACCGAGCAGCCGAGGCTTCATACATGGCCAGTGCTGCATCTCGATCCATCACACTTCGTGTCTTGAAAAAATTAAGAATGGAGTTGGGAGTGGGCTCGAGCTGATTCAGCGGCTCGGGGCGTTTCTTTAAGCGTGCAAATACCTCGCGAGCCTTGGCATTGTATTCGTTCTTAAGAGCTGCATAGTCTGTTTTGGCAGCTTTCAACAAGACCTCAGGGGTACTGTCGACTCCGGCCTCTCGTAGATTCAAATTATAAAATTCGCGATGTAGACGTGAGCCGTCTTTGGTGTGAGGAAGAACTTCTTCTTTCAGAAAATCATCATAGGCGTCGACTTGCATTTTGAATTCATCAAAAATTAGACGCCAGCCTTGCGCAGTGGCCGGCAAAGGAACTTGGTTTTCAGCTAGTGCTTTCTCAGCATCAAGCAGTAAATCAAAGGTACCTTGCAGGTAACTGCCGCTGTTTTTGAGATACTCGCTCATTTTTTGCTTTGATGGCCAAATGAATTTTTTGGATTTGCATTGCTCTTGGTGGAATTCAAAAAGGTCTTCTGCAGCTTCAGCTCTTGGCAAGAAGGCTTCGCCATTCTTGTTAAAACCTTTCACGATCTTTTGAAATCGAGAAAACGCCGCCAATTTGTTTTTCAAAATACTTTGGGGATTTGCGAGAGTTTGCACCGAATCAAAAACGGACAATGAAACCGGCTCAAAATCAAGGCGACAAAGCTTAGTCGTCATTTTTTCATAATCCAAGGAAAGCTGGATTTTTGCTTTCAATATCTTTAAATCGATGATCGCCTCTCGGTTCTCTTCAATTTTCAGCTCTTGATTAATGTTCTCAATCCATTTTTGTTCAAGCAATCGATGCTTTTCTTCCCATTTGCGATCGAGGCCGATGGTTTCTTCATTGAACTGTGCAAAACCCAAGGCACTTCCCATCTCGGGATCGAGTTCTGCGAGAGAAATTGAGTAGGCATGGGCTAATTTGTCTGAACGATGTTTGAATTCTGTCTCAGGTCGATTTAGATTTAAAGCATTTGCTGGCGCAGTGGTGTCGCTTTGAGATTTGTTTCCAGAAAGCCTTTGAGGATTTGCGCAAGCCAAGAATGCACAGGCAATTACGGCCCAAGTGATCACAGGGCCAAAGGCAACCAACCCTCCGACAAATTGAATTAAGCACTCCCAAGCCAGCTTACTTGAGTTGTTTTTTTTTGGAACAAGTGGGTCTTCGGTTTTTTGGAATATTCTCATTTTGAAACAGTAAATAAAAGAAGTTGTGATCGCAACAAGAAGTTCTCTTAATCACGTGTTCACGGCTCGTGCACTCTTCTTGCTGGAGCGGCGAAGAGAAATACGCAATCATGGCAGGCGATATGTGAATCGTCATCAAAGGAGAAGAAAATGTCGAAGCTCGTTACTGACTTAAAGTCTGACCACCAGGCCCTTTTGGGGCTTCTCGAAAAGGTCACTAATCTGAAGATTCCGCGCAAAGAGCGTGTCGAAACTTTGATGGGAGCAAAGAATGCTTTGTTGGGGCATCTCAAGAAAGAATCAGACCATCTCTATCCAGCGCTCAAAAAGTTTGCGGCTCAGGATCCAACACTGAAAGCAACTCTCGACACTTTTGCGACTGAAATGGAAGGTGTGAGCAAGCTTGCAATCGAATTTTTTGCCAAACACACAGGTTCAGCAGAAGTGCAGAGTGATGAGTTCGCCAAAGATTTAGGAAAATTAATCATTCTGCTTAAGCAGCGAATTAGTCGTGAGGAATCCATCATATACCAAGAGTACGATAAGCGCGCGGCATAAGCCGAGAGATCTTTACTGAGCCGGTACCTAGTGGTGTGGGTGCCGGTTTGGGTGGGGACCGCAAAAGAATGATTCGGGTGCCACTGTATGGTGGCGCCTTTTATCTGGGTGCCACCATATAGTGGCACCTTTTTTTTGTTTAAACAGTTCTTGTTTGTACGTGTTTTACTCGGGTGAGCTCTTTTTTGAAGTAGTCCATTGTTTTTTGCAATCCCTCCTCGAGGCCGACCTGAGGTTGCCAGCCTAAGACACGCCCTGCTTTGCTGATATCTGGCCGACGCATTTTGGGGTCATTCTCTGGAAGCGGCAGTGCTTTGAGTTTCGATGAGCTCTTGGTGAGCCGAATAATTTCGACGGCAATTTCTTTTACTGTTCGCTCAATCGGATTTCCAATGTTCACAGGTGTGATTTCTGAACTCTGCATGAGCGCAAATAGTCCGGCGGCCATATCACTCACAAAGCAGAAGCTTCGTGTTTGGGAGCCATCTCCGTAGATAGTTAGGTCTTCTCCCTGCATAGCCTGAATAAAAAAGTTGGGAATGATGCGCCCATCTTCAGGTCGCATTTCAGGACCATAGGTATTGAAAATTCGAGCAATACGCGTGTCCACACCATAGGCACGATGGTAGGCCATCGTGATCGCCTCAGCATATCTTTTGGCTTCATCGTAGCAACTTCGTGCGCCAATCGAATTGACATTGCCAAAATAGGTTTCGACCTGCGGGTGCACCAAAGGGTCTCCATAAACTTCACTTGTGCTAGCGAGCAGAACACGGGCTTGTTGTTGTTTTGCCAACTCGAGAAGATTCTGGGTTCCCTTGGAACCTGTCTCAAGAATAAAAACGGGCATAATTTTAAAATCCACGGGTGAGGCCGGTGATGCTAAGTTGTAAATCTCATGAAGCTTGTTTGGTCCGGTAAATTGCTTCAGCATTTGCTGCACGAACTCTGATTGACAGATATCGACATTTACCAATGAGATTTGATTCTTCAGTTGAGGTGTATCGAGCAGATCCTGAATGTTTTCTTTTCTGCCGGTCACAAAATTATCGACGATGACAACATGGTAGCCTTTGCTCAGGAGAAGCCGACAAAGGTGGCTGCCGATAAATCCTGCCCCTCCGGCAACGAGTGCGTTTTTTTGAGTGTTGGTGGTCGTCATAGCGTCTCCCTTAGTCTTGTTTTTTGGGTGGTTTCATTGATTGTTTTTCAATAGCTTCTTTTTGTCCGTCATGGTCCATGTGTCATGTTCTTTGTGCTATCGTCTTTGTGCCTTGGTCAATCTTGCAAGCGAATAGACCTGACTCGTTCATTTTATTCGGTTTCTATTTTCTATCGCTATCTTGCTCCTTCTTTTGACCATTGGGCCGTACTTGGGTTCATCCTACAGTCGTAATAAATTACCGCATACTTTGAAAAAGAAAAGGGCTTTTGGGTCATGTCACGAATTAGAAATTTGATTTGTCAAAGGGCGAACCCGACAAATTTCCAGTTTGGGTCCAGTGTTCTGGAGATGCCGGGGTATTCGCTTGAAAAAAGTGCTAGTATGGAGCTGTCGCAAATTTAAACGGATAATTGCACGCCGAAAGTTGGCGGGTGGTCAGGGGATAAAGATGAATTTTGAAGATGCCATCAAGGTACATGCTGAATGGAAGATCAAGTTGGGTTCATATCTCAAAAAGCCGGATGGTTCACTAAATCCGTCGGTTGTTGAAAAAGACAATCAATGTGAATTAGGCAAATGGATTTACGGTGAGGGCACGAAATTTAGAAGCCTAGCTGAATACACAGCATTGAAGACAGATCATGCTCAATTTCATCAGTGTGCCGGAGCAGTGATACGCAAGATTGATGCGAAAGCAGGAGTGAGTGAAGACTCGCTGTTAGGCATGAATAGCGAATATTCCAAAGCATCGGGAAAAGTTTTACGGGCTATCAAGGCTTTGCAGGCCGTAATTCCTGGCATGAAATCGAAAGCCGGATGAAAGCGAAATGGCCCAATAGTGGGAACTCTTGCGTTGCATAAAAATGCGTGAAAGAGGCAGCATAACAAGGGACGAAGGCGATTGGGCCTTGTCCCTGTTTTTTTTCTGCGGCATAAATAGGTGATGAAGCACAAAATAAAAAACTCCATGATCACTGTCTTCAAAATTTTGTTTGCCTCGGCCTTGATCTATTGGCTCGTGCAAAAGGGAGTTTTGAGCACTGAAAAATTGCGTTTGGTTTCTTCACCACTTTTAGTTTCAACCTCTCTTTTTTTGGTACTAGCACAGTTATTACTCAATAACTGGCGTTGGTCGGTCTTGTTGCGAAGCCAGGGTCTTGCGGCGACTGCACGCAAGGTTTTTCCATTAACTATGATTGGTGTGTTTTTTAATTACGTCATGCCAGGTGGTGTTGGCGGGGATGTCATCAAAGGCTATTACCTTTTGCATGATTTTCCTGAGCATCGTGCCGAGGGAGTCGCCAGCATTCTCATGGACCGAATACTTGGCTTTTTTATGATGATTTTTACAGGAGTCTTCGCGATTCTTTTGAATTGGAACATTGTCTTTTCAAGTGCCGCGCTGACTCGCCTTGCAGTTTTTGTTTCGCTTTTTTTTCTTTGTTTCTTTTTAGTGCTCTTCTTGGCTCTGACTCCCTGGTTTCTAAACTTAACTCTTGTTGAGAAAGCCTTCAAAGTGATGCCATTGGGTGCGAAATTTCGAAAACTATTTCATAATATTCATGCATATCATCGAAGTCCGGTGGCGCTTTTGCAAGCATGTGGCTTGAGTTTGGTCGCGCAGTGTTTGATGGTACTGAATGTGTTTATGATTGGTAATACACTTTTGCCCGGGCAAGTTCCGGTGATTGCCTATTTCTTTGTCGTACCACTGGCCACTGTTGTGACAGCCCTGCCGATTGCCCCAGCAGGAGTCGGAGTCGGACAAACCGCTTTTCTTTTTCTATTTCATCTCTACTCTGAAAATGCTGGAGAGATTGGCCCAGTCGCGGCCACTGCACTCCAAGTATTTTCGTTTGTTTGGGGCCTGGTAGGTGCGTTCTTTTATCTGCGCCGAAATAGCTCAAAAAAATCCTTACAGGTGAGCTGATGCAGACCAAAGACAAGGTCTTTGTATTAAAAAAAGTGAAATATGGCGAAGCAGATTTGATTGTTCAGTGTCTGAATTCCAAAGGTGAACGAGTGAGTTTTATCGCTCGCTCTGCGCTGAAGAGCAAAAAACGATTTGGCGGCGGGGTGCTTGAACCCACTCACTATATTCATGTTTCGTATGAACAAAAAAAGCAAAGCTATGAGGAATCACCACTCTATACTTTGCAAGAAGCTCATGTGATCGAAGATTTTCAAAAAATTCGCGTCGATTATGAGCGCCTGCAGGTGGCACTACATTTTGTGCAAGTGATTGGAGCCGTGGCCAAAGAAGGGGCCATTCATTCACAAGAGCTGTTCAATCTTCTGGGTAATTCGCTGCGTGCAGCTGAAACATCTGAGAACCTTGAGGCTTTGCGACTCCACTTTGAGGTCAAGCTTCTGGCATCAATGGGGGTCTTACACATCGAGAATCTTGAACAGGTGCTCTTGCACATTCCGATTGCCCAACATGCAGCAATGCCTTTGGACCAACAAGAAAAAAGCCGGGTGCGGGGTAAGCTTAAAATGGCTTTTCAGGAGATCTTACCCCATTTTTCTCAGGCTTAAAATGCTTGTCCAGCTGAAAGAGTCAACATCAGCGAGTATTTATTGTATGAGTTGGCATCAACATTTGAAGCATTGATTGTGTAGTTTGCAGTGAGTCCTGATGACCAGGCCTCATTGAGTTTTTTGCTCAATCCGGCTGTTAGCGCAAAGTTGTTGTCCGCGCGGTTATCAGATTTTGCCGGGTAGTTGAGGCGGTAGTAGGCAATCTTCGTGTTGTATGTCATCTCCCAAAACCACTGCGCAATATAGGTGCCACTCATGTCGACGCGGTTTGAGTCGACATTTGAGCCTTGTGCTTCATTGATAGTGTAAGCGAGATCGCTCATTACGATTTTGTTTTTTTCTTTGTTCATGAAGAACATATTCGACCAATCTAACTTGACCTTTATGGCCGAGGCATCGTCGTCACCGGTGCTTGAAGCCAATTTCGAGTTGTCTTTGCGCATTTCTAGATTGAAGTTGGCAAACCAATCATCGCTGAGTACCACCATATTGTGAGAATTCAAAATATAGGAATTTAGAATTTCTTTGTTCGTGTCTTCTTCAACATTCATATAGGTTGTCTCGTATCCAGGTATCAAATCCAGCTTTGCGCCTTTTCCGTGAATCACGGTTTTGAACGTGTAGGGAAGAGTCAGCGCCGCTATCGTGGCGTCGGTGTTATGTAGAGTTGATTTGAATTTTAGACTCTGATCGAGCGTGTAGGTGTAGGTGAGATCGAGTTGGGCTGCAAACTCGTGGTCGGCTTCATAGATTGGGCGATACTTCAATGTGCCCATCATCAATGTCTTCCATCCTGCTAAATCACTGGCCGTGCCCGAGCTCAGTGAGCCAGGGGACACCGATAACATATTCGAGTCATAGCTATACCCTAAGGTCCCATTCAGCATCCATTTGCGTGAGCGTTCCTGTTCGTATTGCTGAATACGTAAAATGAGTTCGAGATATTGCTCGGCCTTTTCATCCAGGCGTGGATCATCAGAGGAGTCGAGAACGTGTTGAAACAAAGGTTGAGCGTCGACATATTTCTTCTGCTCAAACATGATAATACCCATATAGAATTCGCTAGAGGCACTTAGGTCTTTGATATTTAAATCGCGAACTTTTTGAAAGTACTGAAACGATACAGAATATTCTTTCAAACGAAAGTGATTGAGAGCCAAGTAATAATCGCGTTCTGCAATATTTACGTCAGGACCATTTGCGTTCTCCAAAACCACTACCGAACGGTTGAATTCTTCGGTCTTGTAGAGTGTGACTCCAAATTGAAAGTAGTAAGCTTTGTTCTCTGGATCAAGTCCGACTGATTCTTCAAATTTGGCTTTGGCCTCTGGGTATTTCTGCTGCATGTAAAATGCAATCGCCTCCTGTGCGAGCTGCTGTGCCTTGGCTTTGCGTTTCTGTTGCTCTTCGAATGAGAGACCTTTGAACTCACTTGTTTTGTCGAGAATTCGGCGAGACTCAAGTTGATCTAGTCGTGCCCGGTCGGCCATTGCCGCCGCAGCCAATTTCTTTTCTTCAAGATCTTTAGCAAGCTTTGCGGCATCGAGGCTGGCTTCTGGTGGGTATTTTTTCTTCATGAGTTCTATGACAGCTTGTTCAGCGCGATAGGCCTTCATGGCGACCATGGCCTGTTCCTTGTTGTCAAAAACTTCAATCGTCTGAAATCCCTCTTTGGTTTTACGTAAAATAAACGGATGTCGTTTGAGTTGTTTCTTTTCGATCAATTCAACAAGTTGTTTGACTCCCTTTTCGCCACTGAAGTCCTCTTGCGGTGGAATATAAAATTCAGGAGCGATTTCGTCGATCTTGTCCCAACTTAAACTGTAAAGACCAGAGAAGACTGAAGAGTCAGGAGCAGTTTCTTCGAGATAGATCTGCACGATTTTGCCGCTATTGCCTTCACGCATAAAGACCGAAGCTGAATCTATTTTTTTCGCATCTTTATTCCATTTCGGAAATCCATAAATGAGTTTTACAACTCGATTTGAATTCATCTGTGGTGGTCGTTTAGGTTTTGCAGTTTGTGCATGAGTGAAAGCCGTGGCCGTGAACGCGAGCAAAAATAAAATTGTTCTCACGAAGAATCTCCCCGATGAATCAGCAAGTTGATCCTCTTATGGTAGCTCGATTTTCAGAGCACAGGCATGAAAAAAAACAGGACCGGCGAGAGGTCCTGTTCGAGATTTTGTATTGGATATGTATTGTTTTGGCCGCGGTTTAATTAGTTACGTTGATTGTGATGTGCACACGCGCAGGTCCTGTTTGGATGGCGCGATCACAGAAATCACATTTCGGTGGTGGCGGTGGCAATGATGGCGGAAGAATATTGAGATTCGGCAATGTGGTCGCCGGATTTGAACTGAGGTCGGGGAGTCTAACTCCTCCGGGCATGACACCCAAATCTGCTCCATCGATCATTGAAGGCATAGATGGCATTCCGCCGCCGCCGATTGAACCTGGCATACGACCAAAGTCTCCCCCGCCCATTCCAGGAGGACCACCTGGTCCACCCATAGGTGGAAGTCCACCGCCAGGAGCAGCACCACCAGGTGAAAAGCCTCCGCCACCAGTCATACCACCACTCGGTGGAGCTTTCGCGGTACCAGAGTCAGGACCACCGCCGCGCATTCCGCCTGTAGTTGAGTCGGAGCCACCTCGCGGCCCACCGGCTGTATCGCCACCTCTTGGGCCTCCCGCCGCATCGCCGCCAGCTCTTTTGCCTGAGCCATCGTCGTTTCGGCGTGCTCCACCGTCCTCGTTATTTCGGCGCGCATTTCCGTCATCACCATTCCGGCGCGTGCCTCCGTCATCCGCTCGTTTCGAATTTCCGCCGTCGTCTTTTTTAGCTGAGGAGTCATCACCCGTGCGATCATTTCCTGCTCGGTCGTTTCGCCTGTCCTCACGTTTACCTTGGTCGTCTTTTTTTCCGTCACTTTTCGCATCGTCACGCTTGGCTTCTTTATTGCCATCGTCTTTCTTTGAATCTGAGTCTTTTTTCGAGTCTTCGCGTTTGGCTTCTTTGTTGTCTTCCTTCTTGTCTTTTTCTTTGTCCTTGTCCTTGTCTTTTTCATCACTGCGAGCGTTGTTGCCGGCGGCATTCTTATCTTGGTTTCCGGCCGTATCGGCCTTGGTTTCATTGTTCAATTGTTTGAGCTCAGAAGCAGGAACCGGTTTGGGTGGAGCAGGTGGCGCTCCAGCTGAAGCTTCGGTTTTCTGGCCCGCTCCGACTGAAACCGCATTCATAATTCTTCCGCCAGGACCAGCTTGGCCAACATCTACTTTACCTGAGAAGGTCACGACTTCTGACTTTTGTGAAGTCTGGGAGTATCCCATTAAGAAGTCTGTTCCCCGAACTCCGGCAACAGCCGATTTGGTTTTCACTTGATATGTATTTGTTTGACCATCAGCTGATTTGTCATCGTATTTTTGTTTTAGTGAGGAACGCACTTTTCCGTACAATACATTCAACAAGACTTTCTTTTCATTCTTGTCTGCGTTTTGATCCATTTGTTCGATCGTCAGTTTTGATTCTGGAGAGATATTGAGCTCATCACCACCAGCCATAGCAATTTTAGCTCGAGAGTCGACACCGGCCGAGACGGTATCTCCAGAACAAACTTCCATTCCAGCTTTTGCTTTTTCATTTTTTTTGGTCTTAAGGACATCGACTTGGATGTCACCTTTAGCTATCAAAAATTTTCCACATGAAGCCCAACTTTCACTCGGAACCAACAAAGATCCAGCAAGCAAGCCGTGAAGCGAGGCAGTAAATAAAATCGATTTGGTGGCCTTCAGCATACGTTCCCCCTAAAATCCAAATAAAATATGACCTCTTCTTTTCGGCCTATCGGCGGCAACACTTGAAGTTGTCTCAAAATAGATCGAATGCTTGCCCTATCTTTTGCGTGTGGATTTTGGGCGGAAGTCTTTGAAGAGAATCTTGGCAAACCGTTTACTTTTGCGACTATGAACAGGATGCACTCAAATGATTTCCAGCTTGTCTGAGAGAGAGGATCGCCAAATTTGCACTGCATGGCCTACGACGTGGCTTACAAAATGGCCTAAGGAGAAGTAAAAATGATTCGGCCCACTGAGTAGTCTGTTCGCATTTCTCGACTACCTAGTTTCTTCTCATTGTAGGTGGCGATGGCTTTGCGAAAACTCGCTTCAATGTCGCGCTGTTGTTGGGGACTGATTTTGACTCCCTGGCGAACACCCACGATCAAATCGATCGAACCATACTCAGGAGAGTTTGGCATACTCACTGTTGGAGTCAGGCCCTTTAGTTTTTCGGGTTCGATCGTTGTTGAAAAAAAGCGATTAGTTGTGTCTCTTACCGCTGCAGAGACTGGAGCTCTTTCACTTAAAATTTCTGCTGGTGTTTTCAGATTTTGGGTCATTTCTTTTATGATATCTTGCCCGTGGGTACCAACAATTTGCTTGATGTCTTTTGGGATTTCACTCGATACAAAAACTGCACGTGTATTTTGTGGAGCAAGAGACACATTGTTTGCAAGGCGCTGTGCCACCCGCATTTTTTCGTCCAGGGTGAGTGGTTTGGGAGTGACTCTGTTCAACGGCGTATCGCCGAACATTTGGTCATCCCCACCAATCTGCTGGGCGAATTGTCGTTCAGGCATTGCTTCCTTTATTAGCTTTGTTTTTGCCTCATTTTCCACTTTGAAGAGTCGTGTGGCTTCGATCTCTGCTGTGCGAGAATGTCTGATCGCTTCACTCACATTGCGAGAAACCAAAACGCCATCCGCCGTAGCCGCCGCATTTAAGGCACCCATGCCGACGCGATCAAAGTAGATCGCATCATTTTCAAAGTTAGCAAGACTAGGGCTTTCGCGTTCGAGAATTCGAATGTTCGGCGAAAACACATCGCTCTCTTGATAGAACTTGAGCATGCGCTGTGCATCCTCTCTAGTGAGCTCAGGTTTGATTTTCAGTTCTAGACTGACCTGTTTTCGGATGACATCAAGGTCGCTATTTTTACGAAGCACAGACAAAACTTCTTCTGATAGACGTGTGACAGACTGACCTTGAAAGCTGTGTGTGGTCATCACTCCTGGAATTCTTCCAACGGTATTGATGAGTTCGTTGTTGAGGCGAATCGCGGCTTCACGTTTGCCAGTCACAAAAGCCTGAATAGCAGGATCACTATAGCGACACGGCCATGCAATGGGGAGGTTTCGACTGATACGCGCGCAAATGGCTGCGCCCCCAGGATCACGACTCATGGCCGGCATATACCAGTTGTCGAGATCATCTTTGGGTTTTTTGGGGCCACGCGCTTCTTCTCGGGAGAAGAACTTTTGTGCCTCAGGTAAAAATTGTTCATGAGTTTTGTTTGCAACTCTCAGGAGTTCCTCTTCGAGTTCTTTAGGTAGGGGAGCCCCTCCATTTTCAAAAATAAAACTGGCTCCTTTATGGTCGCCGTATTTGTAAAACTTTAAATTTGGAAACTGCTTTTGATATTTACTCATAAGTGCATTCATGTTTTCGAGAAGCTTTTTCTTATGTGAATTGGTCAATGCCGTGCAGAGTTCAAAATCGATTTTGTTGCATTCTTTGAGCCACGAGTTGTTCATTTCAAATTCGAGATGTTCACCTTTGAGCTTTCCAGTTTCCCACTTAGCGGCAATTTCATCGTAGGCTTGGTTGTCTTTGGCTGTGAAGACATCATTCTTGTAGCGCTCAACCAAACTGTCACGTTCAACTTTGCGGCGCTCTTTGCTCAAGATTCTGGCTTCACGTCCCTGAGCCGAGGAGTTTTCTTCGCGAATGTGGTTGAGGTACTGCTGTTCATTTCGACCAGGGCTAACGGCTTCTTGATTTAAAACCATCTTGCCTTTTAGTTCCTGCTCATTGCCAGCGTAACGAAAGGCCTTTACTTCAACTACTCGATCGATTGTCTTTGTTGCGGAGAGATAGCGTGCACCCTTGACGATCACTCCTGGAGCAGCCAAAGCCGTTAGCCCGTAGCAAAGAAGTTCGCGTCTGGCGTAGCTATCTAAGCAGTTCATCCGTACATCGGCTTTTTGATACTCACTCACGATATAGTTGTAGATAATATTCGAACTCGGAGGAAGGTTCCGTTCGGAATAGTCTTTTTTGGGGTCAAATGCTTTGGAGTAGAAATCGGTTTCGAGTTCGGCCAGCTTATCGATCGGAATACCCTTTGCCGGTAAAAGATCAGCGGCATTAAAAGCATCAAGTTCAAGGTCCGAAAGAGAATCAAAACTTGGTATTCCCCTGACAAGTTGGCGTTTGCATTTGATATCACGATTGCAGATCGCCAAAGTGTCGGCGTTTTCTTTGTACCTTTGGGCCACAGTTTGATAGTTCGAGCTGATCCAGCGAGCTATCTTCTTGGCGAGTTCGAGTTTCATCGTGGTTTCAGTACAAGTTTTACCGGAATCCCGGCAGAGTTTTTCGGTGAAAACATAGGCCTGCTTACTTGTGTCCCAAAAAAATTTTCCTGCACCTAAAAAACAGGCTTGGGTTTCATGCGGACCTATCGCGTCTTCAATCATTTTTTCTGCAGAACAGACACGCTGGTGCTCTCGCTCATCGGCGTGCTTTTCGAAGTACTGAGTGCATTTGCTTTGAACGAGTTCTTGTTGGCATTTCTCGATCGCACTTTTCACCTTCGTGGTGGGCGGCAAAGGCGTGAGATTTTTTTCTCCAGAAGTCTTGCCTGATGAGACACACGTGGGCCCAACAGCCCAGGCGACCTGGGTGCAAAACAGAAATCCTGTCAAAATGCCGAAACTCCACATTTTCTGCACACATTCTTTTCGGAATCTTGCTCAGAGATCAACAGTGCATTCAAGGGGTTATCGACTCGATAAGACAAAGTCTTAGCAAAAAATTTGCGTGAGTTAGTTTGGTTCGCTATCCTAAATGAAGCGATCGACAAACAAGGAAGAAATGTCATCGTCTCAGAGTGGGTGAAAACATCTCATTTACTCTGTGAAAACGTCTCAAAGTGGGAAGTTTTCAAGTAATGCGAACCAAGAGGAGATCGCTTAATGAAGAAATCCAACGAGAACATGATGGATCTCGACGATCTGTCTGCCTTGGCGCTTGCCTGGACAAATAAATTTCTACGCAAGCCAGACTTGACCAAAGACGAGGAGTTGCAGCTGCTCGCCTGTGCTTATGCGAATTTGTTTTTAAATACCTGCAAAGGTCAACTTGTGAGCCTACCGCCCTCTCATGATCTAATCGCGATGGCATTGGCCAAAGTTGGGCAAGAGCAATTGTCCGAAAGACATCAGGATCTGGTGGATGGTTTTCGGCGATTAACCAAGTTCGAAACCGCTCAGTAGCTAGGGTATGTCCTTGTTTGGCTGGGCTAAGATTTTTTGAGCCGCCGATAAAATATTAAAACTTTCGATTGTCGGTGGAGCAAACTCTGAAGATTCCTCACGTCCAGTTTCAGTTAGAAGCACGGTTTTGGTTCCAGCGCGATGTCCCGCCTCGACATCACTCATTCGATCACCAATCATCCACGAATTGTTTAAATCAATGTTGAAGTGTTGGCTTGCAAGACGAAGCATTCCAGCGTTGGGCTTGCGCATTTCGTGATCGTGATCAGAGGGGCCTGGAGCATAGTACACATTTTTAAAATCAATTCCTTGTCGCGAAAACTCTTCGAGCATCAGGCGATGAATGGTGTCCATGTTTTGAATCTTCACCAACCCTTTTGCTAAACCAGCTTGATTGGTGACCATAACAAAAACAAAGCCGGCATCGCGCAAGAGTCGAAGACCTTCAAAAACACCAGGGATATACTCAATTTTTTGCGGATCATTCAGATAGACTTTGTCGTAGATTAAAGTTCCATCGCGATCGAGAAACACAGCTTTTAACTTCATTGTTTCGAACTTAGCAAACTTCTCAGGTGATCCGCAAAGTTTTATGTGTTGCACGATTTCTCTTCGTCACACCGATAGCATTTGCTCAGGATGTCCGACCAAGTGAGGATTCATCTTATTTTTTAGAGAGCGAAGCTTTTTTACCTAGTGGATGGTGGAGAGTCATGGTCTTAGTGAGTTGCTCTAAACTAAGGTGGGTGTAGCGTTGCGTGGCAGTGAGCGATTCATGCCCAAGCAGCTCTTGTAAGGCTCGTAGACTTGCTCCTCCTTGCAGAAGATGGGTTGCAAATGAATGTCTCAGCGCGTGTGGGTGTAGAGGTCGAACCAATTGGGCTCGAGCTCCAGCATCGCGAATCATTTGATAGGCTCTGCGAGAGGCAAGTGGTTCTGCCCCCCAGATATAATCCCGTTGGTTGGGCTGATGATGAGAAAGCTGAGCGAGTGTTGCGCGAGTGAGGGTGGGCACAGGAACCAATCGCTCCTTTTGCCCTTTGCCACGAACCAATAACCCATTCTCACGGACGTCTTTCCAGCGCAATTGGCAAGCCTCGCTGACACGCAGGCCACCACCATAGAGCAGGGTGATAAGACAGTGGGTTCGCAGAGCTTGAGTGCTTAGGTCGGCAGCTGAATTTTTCAGCAGGCTGATGGCCTCATCGACCGAAATAAAATGTGGCAGCCGGGTCGGGACGCGGGGCGCGTGAATCTGATGTGCAAGATCAGTTTCGGTGAAGCCGTTTTGATAGAGGTATGAAAAAAAACTCTTTAAGGTTGCAGCCTTACGATTTCTTGAGGCCGGAGCGAGCTGACCCCATCCAGAAAGCGCAAGGCGAGCCGTTCGCAGGAGATCTGAATCGCTTTGAAGTTCTGCCTTTAGGGCTCCCAGTCGATCCTGTTTTTGGGCAGATTGGTGTGGTGTCTGACTCTTGGAGTTTCGTGACACCGATCTCGGCATTGGGTGTGAAGCTGCGGTTGTTGGGGAGGCAGTGGTGCCTCCGAATTCGCCCGTTTGGCGGTTTGGTAGCTCATGAAAGAGGTAGGTTTCGGACCCGTCGAGTTTCGGCCCTCCAAATTTTCCATACTGCTCGAGTTGAAAGGCCTGACTCAGATCGCGGGCGTAGGCTCGGGCTGTATGGGGTGAGCAAGATTCAACAAAGTCCATGAAAATCAAATATTTACAAATGTATTCCGGGAGATTCATATGGGGTCCGTCCCCCCGAGCTCATCGGGAGCGGTGTGAAATAAAGTAAAGGCATTGCAAAATCTTACTTGCATTTCTTACATCTCCTGGTATAACACATCGAGTCTAATGCTGCGCGCATCAGGCCTCCGGCGACTGACCGGAGACAAGATTGAAACGCGGTTTTAGATACCCCAAACCCATATTTCCAAGAGGCTGTACGTATGTCACAAGTGGAAAATACCCCGATCCTCCCGAGCTCAACAACGGCCAACCCGTTGGGAGCAGTCCCTCAACAGTTGACAGATCTTCAAGTTGAAGTGCCTGTCATTCCTACTATCCTAGACAATAAAACAATCGTCTACAAATCAGATGTGATGCGACAGCTGATGAAGATGATTGATCGTGTGGCGCCATCGCATGCGACCGTTTTGGTGCTTGGAGAAAGTGGAACAGGTAAAGAGCTGATTGCTCGGTCGATTCATGATCGAAGCAGTCGTCGCAATAAACCATTTGTAGCAATCAATTGCGGGGCA
>CAYONZ010000040.1:0-31299 GCA_964405465.1 uncultured Bdellovibrionales bacterium
GAGCAGGAGCAGGAGCAGGAGCAGGAGCAGGAGCAGGAGCAGGAGCAGGAGCAGGAGCATAGCACCCCTGAACTGGCTCCTTACTCTGTTGAAAATTCAGAAGTATTTTTGGATTCCAAATGTGATTTTAGAGTCTTAGCAATGAGTTTTCCCTTAGTGAATCGAACTGAGCCTGGTTACCATCACAAGATCTTGGTTTCTCGAATGAAAATTAAATATCATCAACAATTTGAGGAGCCAGTTTAAGGGTGACTACTCTCCCCACTCTCGGCCATACTTAATCCCATGCACGACATCACCAGCGCCTCCCCCAATTCAATCTTTGCCCCAGCTCCGTCCCGCCGATCCCCTGTGTTTCCTTTTTTCATTTTTATTTTGGTCCTTTTCCTCTGTCCGCCCCTTTTTGCCGGAGCAGCCCTTCCCACTCAGCTCCCAAAGCCTAGTCGCGAAGAGGTGCTCAAACAAATCGGTCTTTCCTCCAGCACCAAACTCCTCTCCGATCCCTATCCCCTCGGTGGTTTCAAGGGAATCGAAGTCGGAGTCTCCGTCGAAACCATTTCCTTCGACGAGGTTCGTGGCCTCGGCGGTCAAAGCGCCAACGTCAGCTCCGAAGTCATCGTTCCCAAGTTGTCCTTCGGCAAAGGTCTCTACAACAACCTTGACCTCTTCATGAGCTTCGTCCCCTACAGCGAAAGCACTCGCGTGTCCCAATTCGGAGGCATAGCCCGTTGGGGCTTCTACGAGGGGGAGTTCGTTCCCTTTACCCTCTCAGCCCTCATTCACGGCACCAGCACAAATTTCAATAACCAACTCGTTTCCCGTTCCCTGGGACTTGATCTCGTGGCTGGCCTCAATGCCAACTCCCTCGGGGTTTACCTCGGAGGCGGGCCCATTCAAGCCACAGGTTCTTTCCTCGGTGGCACCTCCGGAGTCACCGACACCGGACTCACCGAAAACGATCGTATCGAGGGCTTTCATTTCGTCGCCGGCTTGGCCTCTCACCTTGGACAGCTGTTTCTTGCCATCGAGCTCGATCAATACTATCAAACCGTGGTCAGCGGTAAAATGGGTTTACGCTTTTAGTTCTTTCGAAGTGGAAAAGCACGAGGGAAATCCTCACTCGTTTTTTTGAATTTCTATTTTTTTAGGAGGCTCCATGCGCCTAATGCATGATCCAATTAAACTCGCAATTGCTCAAAAAATTCATGCGTCAATAGGTTCCCTTGGAGGGCCACTCGAGATCAATCTTCAGGACCTTTACGACTCCCTGGTTGAACCCCCCAATCTGTCCCTCGGAGACTTGGCCTTCGGGTGTTTTCCCCTGGCTAAAGCCCTAAAAAAGGCTCCTGCCCAGATTGCCACTCAACTTCAGGGGCTACTCCCGGTCGATGAGGTTATCGAAAAAACCACGGCAGCAGGTCCCTATTTGAACTTCACCCTTAAGCTTTCTGCTCTGGGGGTTCATCTCCTGGAGCCAATCCTTCAGGCTCAATACTTTTCTCGTTCCCTAACCACCCAAACTCCCCGCACCATGATCGAGTACTGTCAGCCCAACACCCACAAGGAATTGCACGTTGGACACATGAGAAACCTCTGTCTCGGCAATGCCATTGTTCGAATGTTGAAGTACTCAGGCTATGAAGTGGTGACGGCGACCTTCCCTGGAGACGTTGGAACTCATGTGGCCAAGTGTCTCTGGTACATGAAGTACCATAACACAGAACCGGTTCCGGCCGAGGGCAGGGGAGAGTGGCTCGGAAGAATGTACTCCCAGGGGAGTATCAAGTTGGAAGATGAGTTGGGCACTCCGCAGGAACCGGTCAATCGAGAAAAACTCACCGAGATTTTGCATCAACTCGAGGGAAAATCTGGGGAGTTTTATGATTTGTGGAAAGAAACTCGGGAGTGGTCCATTGCATTGATGAAGCATGCCTACGATTGGGCCGATGTGGCGTTTGATTATTGGATCTGGGAATCTGATGTTGATTCCCCAAGTGTTCGATGGGTGAAACAGCTCTTTGACGAGGGCAAGCTTGTGAGGTCCGAGGGTGCAATTGGGCTTGATCTGAGTGAAGACGGCCTGGGGTTTTGTCTCTTGTTGAAATCAGATGGTACCGGGTTATATGCGACGAAGGATCTTGAGCTGGCACGGCGAAAGTTTCAGGACCAGAAGATTGAGAAGAGTATTTACGTAGTGGACACCAGGCAGGCACTGCATTTCAAACAGGTGTTTAAGGCGCTAGAGAAGTTGGGATTCGAGCAAGCGAAGGATTGTTTTCATCTTCAATATAATTTTGTGGAGTTGCCGGATGGGGCGATGAGTTCGCGTAAGGGCAATGTGGTTCCTCTTATGCAATTGGTTGAGAGGATGCAGACAATGGTGAAGGAGCAATACCTTTCAAGATATGAAGAAGGGCCTGAAGCTGATTTTTCAAAAAATATTTGGACTGCAGAAGAGAAAAGTCTGGTGGCGCATCAGGTGGCTCAGGGGGCGATTAAATACGGAATGGTTCGGATGGATAATAATAAGAAAATCGTTTTCGATATGAATGAGTGGTTGAAGCTCGATGGAGAGTCAGGACCGTTTATTCAGTATTCCTATGCAAGGATTGCAAGCCTGTGTCGAAAGTTGAATTTCAGGGCTGAGGACAAAGTGAATTGGACACTATTGGCTTCGGAGTACGAAAGAGGGTTGGCGGTGTTGCTCATGCAGTTTAACACGGTGGTGTTGGGGGCTGCCGAGGGCTATAGGCCTGCGAGCTTGTGTGGGTATTTGTTTGATTTATCGAAGCGATTTAATTTGTTTTACCATGAGTGTCCAATTGGGACGGCAGAGAGTGGGGAGTTGAGGCTGGCGCGATTGGCACTGGCATATGCCTGTGGAGAAACATTGAAGAGGGGCCTAGGGTTGTTGGGAGTGCCGGTACCAAATCGTATGTAATAACTGGTCCTGTTGGTTGTTGAAGCTCGTTTTCTGGAGATTGATTTTTTAGAGCCTTTTCAGGGAGTTCTTTGCCTGGAAAAAATTCTATTTGAAAACAGTCCGACTTTTGGCTTTTAATGTGTTGAGATCGCTTGGAAATTTCAGGAACGATCAACAGCGTGGTGATCCAGTTTGAAGATTTTGCAGTTTGATCCCTATTTTGCGTAGCCCTGATTTAGTTCGGTCTCCTGTTGCTGTATAGTGTCGAAGTATTTTTCCTCCGTAGGGGATTTTAAAACGCATGAAAGCCTTGTTTACACTTCTGATTTTTCTTCTGATGTCGCCCCAGCTTCTGGCCAAACACGGTCTTTCCGCCAAACGCCCCTCTGGGATTTCGACTTCCTCCTTTCTGGCCTTCAGATCATTTTCCTCTCAGGGCTATCCCTCCGTACTCTCTGTCCGTCAGGAAGAAATCCTTGCCGATCTCACCAAGGTCCAGGACTGGGATCCGGCTAAAGATATCCACGATGCCTTTGCGCGAGTTCGAGACATTCGCTTTCTGTACTGGACCTCCGGCTTTGATCGTCGCGCCACCTGGCTCTATCCCGACGATGGATGTTTCATGCGTGCCGAGTTTGCCGCTAGACACTTGGAAGCCTGGGGTTACCCCAAGCCCTCTAAGATTTTCGTGTTCGGCGACTTAACCGTACAAACCAAGAACAGTCCCCTTGGGCAAGTCAGCTGGTGGTATCATGTCGTGGTTGGATATCGTCTCGGTGGCCAAGTCGTCGTCTTCGACCCTTCAATTGAGCCAACGAAAACCCTCACCTTTCAGGACTGGAAGGCACTGATGAGCAAAGCCTCAGGGAGTGACATTACCGTCTCGGTTTGCGACTCCCATGCCTACGATCCTGACTCGAATTGCGAAAAGGGTGATCCCAACTCTGAGCAAACCGCCGTGTCGGACTCCCGTTCCTTTCTGTCAAATGAGTGGGATCGGTTATTGGAACTCAATCGTGATCCCAATCAAGAACTGGGTGATTTTCCCCCGTGGATGAAAAAAACTACTCTAGTTCAACCTATTGATAAATAATGTCTTTGAAGAAAAAATTATGCCGGACTAAAGTTATAACGCACTGCGCCGATAAGTTCTGCGACTGCTGATCTGTGCTTTTAATTTGGATCTGAAGTTCACGGTGTCCAGCTCCCCTCCGTAGCAAAAGGAGAACGCTGGTAGGTCGATGGTGACTCCTCGACCTAAACCTTGGGCACGGGCTCCCTGTCTAGGCGGGCCAATGTGCTGAACTCGGACGTGGGTTACTACCCTCTGTTTGTTGCTCGACTGGGCGTCGGGTAATAGGAGGGTGTTCAAATGGGATTACGTATTGCCACGAACGTGGCCAGCATTTCGGCGCAACGCCAATTGGCTCGTTCGGAGAGACGTACCACACATGCCATGCAGGCCTTGGCCTCGGGGTCCAGAATTGTTCAGGCTGGCGATGATGCTGCTGGTTTTGCAATTAGCGAAGTCTTACGGGGTCAGAGTTCGAGCTTGCGACAAGCCAAAAACAATGCCGAAAATGCCAAGGGTTTGATCCAGGTTGCTGAGGGTGGCCTAAACGAGCAAAACAACATCGTGATACGTTTGCGCGAGCTTGCCGTGCAGTCAGCAAGTGATACGGTGAGCGAGGACGAACGTGGATATCTAAATGAGGAATTCAAACAGCTTCTCAGTGAAATGAATCGGATTGCCAAGACGACGACCTATGGAAATAAGACGCTTTTGGCAGGATCGAACGAAAAATTTGAGTTTCAGCTTGGCGTGCATAATCGTGAGGAAGACATAATTCGATATACCCTGGACACGAACACGACGACGGGAGCATTGGGTTTAGACTCGATGAGTATTCAGGACCGTGATGAGGCGCGAGACAATTTGACGGTGTTGGATGATGCTACGGGGAAACTGGCTAAGGCCAGGGCAGGGTTTGGCGCGATACAGAGTCGACTGGAAGTGGCATCGAATAATTTGGATTTACAGAATGAAAACATCACAGCGGCACGTTCGCGAATATCGGATGCCGACGTGGCATTTGAGAGTGCGGAATTGGTGCAGGGGCAGGTGGCGCAGGACTTTGGTATTAGTGTGCTGTCGCAGGCGAATCAGAGTTCGCAGAGGGCACTAAAACTATTATCCTAACGAACTGGCCCCTCAAATTGTTGAAAGAGCTCTGTGGTGTCCTCAAGTTTTCTTTATATAATAAGACTTTAAGGTGGGCCCAGAGCAAATTAGGGGCGCAGATTCTCAAAAGATAGCTAACTGGCTAAATACTTTTGATGATTTTCCATAGTCTCAACAATTAAAAGCACCAGTTTATTTTGTCGCAGTTTCGCGACAACCCCTCCCAAGTCTCCTTCGTCCTAGACCAAAGGCGAAAAATTTAAAAAAATTTTTTTGACTTCAATTTCAGTCTTTTCAACTACAAGACGCGCTGCGTTTAAAAAATCACTAGACCTACGTCTAAAGTTTCCTGGACCAAGGCCGAGAAGTGTTTTGAACACGTTGGGACACTTCTCCAAGAGGCACATTTCAGCAGTCAAGACGAAATGGCCCCTCCTAGAGATTCTCAAGCTCGAGAGTGTGTCAGTCACCACACTCTCGAACTTAGAGATGTCCCCACATAAATAAAATTTGTTTTTAAAAAAATAACCTCTTCTGCATGGAAGAAGTGCGCGTTCGATCGCAGGTGGCCTTTTACCCAGGTCATCCAACAATTCGAACTCGGGCTATGGGCAGCTCACGGTTGGAGCAAGGTTAGTTTTAATGTGGGAGGCTACTATGGGCTTAAGGATTTCTACAAACGTTGCGTCTATAAACGCACAACGACAGCTGGTAACCCAGCAAAAACGGAACTCGCATGCTTTGGCTGCGTTGTCATCGGGTTCTCGAATCGTGAATGCAGCCGACGATGCCGCCGGTCTGGCAATTTCAGAAAACATCAAGGGGCAAACTCGAGGTATCGCCCAAGCAAGGCAAAACGCCTTCAATGCCATTTCGCTCGTGCAGGTGAGTGAGGGTGGACTCAACGAGGTGAATAACATCTTGATTCGTCTTCGTGAGTTGGGTGTTCAGGCTGCGAGTGACAATATAGGTGATGTCGAACGCGGGTTTCTAAATACAGAAGCTCAGCAATTGATCTCGGAATCAGACCGAATTGCAAAGACCACTCGGTTCGGTAATAAAAAACTTTTGGATGGATCTGGTGAGGAACTCGAGTTTCATGTCGGACCATTTGGCGATAAAGACAATATTATTAAATACAATATGAAGGCGGATGCGACAGCTGATGCTCTTGGGTTTGCTTCAATCTCGGTTGGCGACAAAGAGGGTGCACGGGAAACACTGGCCTCAGTGGACGAAGCCTTGGTTCGATTAGGAAAAATGCGCGCCGATTTTGGTGCGGTTCAAAGTCGATTGAATACGACGACTTCGAATTTAGACATTCAATACGAAAACCTCTCGGCGGCAAACTCCAGATTGCGTGACACTGACGTGGCGTTTGAGAGTGCTGAATTGGCGTCATCCAATATTCTTCAAAACGCGGCGATCTCGGTATTGGCTCAGGCCAATCAACAACCAAATGCTGCAATTCGATTGTTACAGAGTTGATAAACAGGGTGTTGATGAGCGGGGTACTTTGGTTCCCCGCTTCTCGCTCACATAGGGATGTTCTGGTCACTAGGCACAGCTGACGACGGCGCCCAATGAAAGGCGATAGGTGCAGTGCTTAACGAGGGCGAGTGCGGCTCGAGGAACAATTGTAGCGGCAGCAAATTCGAGGCTGTCTGTTCCGAGAGTCGAGGGTGAGAAGAAGGATTTGATCATGGAGTTAAGTACAGTGGCTGGGCAGCCATAAAGGATTGAAAGTATTTTGAGGGTAGTAACCCACTCTTGGCGTAGAAACCAGGATCACTACCTTTATGCCCACCCCGGGGGAGAGTTGCCCCTGGGGATTTTATCAACTGGCTCCTTAGAATGTTGAATGTGTTTCGGCAATTTTAGGTTCGAATTGTGATGTAGAACTACAAGAGCAAGGTGCAAGTCGAGGCGTTCCATTTTTTTTGTTGTGCACCAGGTTTTTCTTATCAATCGGCTCGTTCGAGCTCGAAGAACTGCACATGTATGATTCAGACTAAACAATGGATCAAATGTAGCACTTTTCAGTTCCCCTTGGCCCACAATACATGATCGTCGACTGAGATAGGTTTTGTGTTTTGATTGAGGAAAGAATTTTCGCACATCCGGCGGATAATGTGGATTCTGATCTGATTTAATCACACAACTTGGGTGGACCAGCGACTGTAATTCGGAAAACAATTTTGCTCGAGCTTTTCTTCTCTGATCTTGCCTTTCTCCATATTTACTCTGCAGGCTTGTACTTAAATTTCTTTTGGGGCGCATTTTTGAAACTTGATAACCGAGTATGCGCCGTGACCTATGTTCTACTGCAATTGAAATTGCAATAGGCTTACACTTGGTGTGCTCAAACGTCTCCATGTCGTCAAATTCAATGATTTGTGACTTTGGAAAAGGGATGTGAAAGTGACGAAGTTTGGTTTGCGCGGCCTTTGCGGTGAAGAGAAACTTTCTGACGAATGTGCCTCTGGTCACCTTGAGAATTTTTGCGCCCTCCCGTTGTGAAACTCCTCCAACCAGCAATTGAACAACCTTGGAGTTAAGGTGGCGTTTTTTTTGTCGATAACAAGCGGATAGTGTGGCAACGGAAAAATGACGTTCGCAGGGGCGACAAATGTAGCGCTGCACGGTTTTTCGATCTGATTTTCGGTAGAATTGTCCGAACTTACTGACGCCAGTTCGAGATCCGGGTGTTCTTTTGTAGGGAGTCTGACAACTTGGGCATTTGATCTTCATATAAAGATGAAGTCGCAAGAAGAATGCCGGTATGGGGCAGAGAGATTCAACGTGTCCCAACAGCATAGAGTGCCAGTTTAGGGATTGCAGGAACCTATTTTTTTTCCAGAAAATTTGAGTCTGATGCGGCTTTTTTCAGCGGACTCGCCTTTCGCGGAGACAGTTAGTTCGCCTGAGAATTCACTTTTCCGAGTTTTAGTAAACCCGACAAAAAATCCATCCGGTATGCATTCTCCTGAAAAATGAAATTCATTTCCCTTGTTGGAAGAATTATTTATTTTGCAATTTTTTTGACCCAAGAATCTCGCTGTTATTTTTTCTTGAGACAGCTCTTGGTCCTCTAAGCAAATCTCATTGACGGTAGTTTTGGCATCGGGAAGAGCGAGTGTTGATGGAAATTTTTTTGTCGTTGGTAAAGATGAAGGGGATAGGATTTCTACGGTCGTTGTGGTTTTGAATTTGGCTCTTGGGATAGTGGTGGTGGCTCGTGAACTTTTTGTCGGTATGACGATGATGAGAAGAATTAAAGTGGTAGTCCAGAGCCATTGAAGGCTTGATATTTCGGTTGTTTTTTGTGCCGAGTTCAATTTCAAAGGCATCCTTCCCGTAATCATACAAAGGCGGAAGCATCGCTTTCGTTATGAAAGCCAACTTTCGGCCTTATGATGAGATTTAAATTGGAGCATCGAATTTTTCAACCGTCAAACTGGCACCTTAGGTTGTTGAAGAAATTGAAGGGTCCCCTGAACTTTCGAGTGGTTGCGTTGGTGGGGTTAGACAGCTCTTGGGAAATACGACAACCCCATATGCAAGTTCTCGAGAATCCTTTGTAACTCGTTTATCTGAGGAATATTTTCAACATTGTAATGAGCCAGTTTTCTCTGGACTAGGCTTAGGGACCCTTCGCCTATGGTCTATCATCAAAACGTCTGATCGACCTTGATCGCGAGACTTTCATACCCCCGAATTAGGTCCTGAAAATCACCGACCTAGGTCCTGAAATTTCCAGACCTTTGCCCAAAATCACTTGGCCTTAGTCTAGTTTCTATCTGACAAAGGTCCAGAAATGCTCGACGCGACTAAAGCCTCCCACGACCTCGCCGAAAGGTTTGTTGTAACAGCGAGACGAACTGGACGTCGAGTTAAGAGATGAGATCATCAGCGTGACTGCGGTGAAGGAGTCGATGACTAGCACGACAAACGGCAAGGATCGAAGTTGCGCCAACGTGTTTAACCAAATGGTGCGAGGGAATGCACTCTTTGTGAAGTTCGAGTAGGTAAGAACTTTCGCAAAGCGAATCAGGATCAGTTCGCGTAACTCTAGGGGGTCCGTATGGGAATGAGAATCGGTACAAACGTAGCGAGTATCGCTGCACAGAGAAGCTTGGTCGGAAGTCAGCGTGAAATGCAAAAGACTTTCGGTCAATTGTCTTCCGGAAGCCGCATCACAAGAGCTGCCGATGATGCTGCTGGCTTGTCAATCAGTGAGAACTTAAAGTCTCACATTCGTGGATACCAACAGGCACAACGAAACTCGAACGATGGTATCTCGATGGTTCAAACCGCAGAAGGTGGTTTGGGCGAAATCAGCAACATCTTAACTCGATTCAGAGAATTGGGTGTTCAAGCTGCTTCTGATTCCGTTGGTGATGAAGAGCGTGGTTTCATCAACAAAGAGGTTCAGCAGCTCAAGATGGAAGTTGATCGAATTGCAAAATCAACTCGATTCGGAAGGACAAATCTACTTGATGGTTCGGGTGGTGAGTTCAAGTTCCAGGTCGATATCAATAACAATGACTTTGAGGATAGAATTGGATTCGATGCCAGTGCCCAGAAAGCGACGACCGACGCTTTGGGAGTAGAGGGTATTGATTTTTCAGATAAAAACAGTGCGCGTGAGGCACTTGAGACACTTGATAAGTCTCAAAAGCAGGTTAACGGATACCGAGCAAATCTCGGAGCCCTGCAGAACCGCTTACAATCAACAAGCGACAACATCGGAGTGGCGGTTGAGAACTTGTCTGCAGCGAACTCACGAATTCGTGATACAGACGTTGCTGGTTCAACGGCCGAGTTAGCGAAGAACCAAATTTTACTTGCTGCTTCAACTTCGGTTTTAGCACAAGCAAATCAGTCGACTTCTGGAGCGTTGAAACTCTTGGGTTGATGAGTACTAGGTGCGGGCCCTTCGGGGACCCGCATTCTTCCCAGAAGAATTGTCAGGTCGAATCGCCGATTTGTTGGTAGGGGTTTTAGAAAAACTTCTGCTGAAAAAAGGAAGAGATTCGGGGGGCAAGAGGTCTTTGAAGCACCTTGGGAATTTCAGGTGTGTGCCAAGACTTGGACAAATCTTCTGCGAGGAATGCGGCCCTGGGTCCATGCTTCTTAAATAGTGTGGATCCTGTACCACACCTACCCAGAGGGAATTCGTTCTCTCTGGGGTACTTTTCGTTAAACTGGCACCGTAAAATGTTGAATCGAATTTTCTTAATATCACTTTTCTCTGTTAAATGAGGCACTTAATTGGGTGCGTGTCTTTCGAAAAAGAGCCGCCCGAAAATTCTCATCTAACGTTTTGATTTCACAGAGTATACGGAGCTGGTTTCAACAGCGAAGAGATCCAGTTGAGGATTGACCTGGATTTTGGCCCAGATTTCTCTATGCCAATCGGGTCCCAATAACGTTCTTCCGATAAGAATACCATGGATATTAAATCGATTGTCAGATCAGTTTTACCGTTTGGGGTGCAGACAACGAAAGAAGTCAAAAAGCAAACCAAAACCGATTCCACAACGGATCGCGAGGGCAATGGGCAACACCCGGGTGAGGATCAAAAACAGCAACGTCGACCCATGACCGATGCTGAATTCGACGAGGCCGTTAAGAGCCTGGAGCTTCTACCGGGGATTAAAGAAAATGGCCTTACGGTGAAGTTGAAAAAACGGGACGGTGTCTCGGTTGTGTTTATTGAAGATGCTACGGGTAAGGTGGTGCGGAGAATTCCCGAGGCAGAGCTCTACTTGGTATTGCAGAACCGTCAAAAGAAGACGGGGCAAATACTGGATAAGGCTATGTGATGAGTAAACAAAAAAGAATTAATTTAGCGTTGCAGGGTGGAGGGTCGCATGGGGCCTTCACGTGGGGTGTCTTGGACCGACTGCTCTGTGAGGATGGCCTGGCTATTGAGGGAATTACGGGGACGAGTGCCGGGGCGATGAACGCCGTGGCGTTGTGCTCGGGATACCTGAGGGGTGGGCGCCAGGGGGCGAGGGAGAGTCTCGAACTTTTTTGGAATAAGATTGTGGAGCATGGAAAATACAATCCAATTCGTAGAAATCCGTGGGACATAATGAGCGGAAATTATGGATTGGAACACTCGATTGCGTTTCGAAGTTTTGAGTTTTTTACGAGTATGTTCTCCCCCTATCAGTTTAATCCTCTGAATTTTCACCCGCTGCGGGCGGTGTTAAATGAGTCGATTGATTTTGAGTTGGTTAGGGGGAGTAGGGAGCTGAAGCTATTTGTTTCGGCGACGAATGTGAAGACGGGGAAGGCGAAGATTTTCGAAAACGATAAAATCACTCCAGAAGTTCTATTGGCATCATCGTGTGTGCCGTCGATGTTTAAGGCTGTGGAAATCGAGGGGGAATTTTATTGGGATGGTGGGTTTGTGGGGAATCCGACGCTGTTTCCGCTGATTTACAATTGCGAGTCGCCGGATGTGATGATTGTGGCGATTAATCCTAAGCGTAGGGCGGAGTTGCCAAAGAGTTCACTGGAGATTCAGGATAGAATGCATGAGATTGGGTTTAATGCAGTTTTGGCTGCGGAGCTTCGTGCGATTGAGTTTGTGAGTAGGTTGATTGAGAACGGGCAGTTGAACTCGTCGCGGTATCGACGATTGAATATGCATTTGCTGGAGGATGAAGCGGATTTGGGGGCGTTGAGTGCGTCGACGAAGCTTTTGACGGAGAGGGATTTTATTTTCTATCTGAGGGACTTGGGAGTAAAGGCTGCAGAGGGTTGGTTGGGGGAGAATTGGGAAATGATTGGGGTGAGGAGTTCGGTGGATATTAAAGAGGCCTTTCTTTAACTGGCACCTTTGACTGTTGATTCCTCCGCAATTTTTCCAATTCACTCAATGTTTTAGGAACATTGTAGACACGCAGTTCCCACAGATGGTCTTCTTTCTTTCCTAAGTAGCGAATTTCTTAAATGATGTCATTGAAGTGGATTGGGCATTTCAACAATCAAAGAAGCCAGTTTCAGGTATTAGGTGTTGTTTCCCACTCCCCACCGTCAAAAAACACGCAAATCCAACCCCTACCTTCGTTCCCCATCGACAACCTATTCGTTTAAAAAAAATGGTCCGAGCCAATTTATTGGCTGCGTATTTTGGTGCGAAATCTGAGAAACTGTCTCTAGAGGCAGCTTCTAGGATGGAAGCATTTCTAAGGGACACACCTTGAGTTAGGAGGACGACAGGTGCCGTCAATTACGTTTAACGGGATGGCCTCAGGCCTACCCCCAAACATTGTTGACCAGCTGATGGATGCCGAGCGCATGCCCATCAAGACCATTCAAACTCAGAAAGGAAAATCTGAGGAACGTCTAAAGCTGGTAAGTGAGCTCGAAACGAAAGTCTCCGACATTCGTAAAGGCCTCAGTGAGCTTGCCGATGCTCGGGGATTTTCCGACATCAAGCTCAACTCCGGAGATCCCAACATTGTTCAAGGTGTTGTCGATCCCCAGTTCGCCCAACCCGGAAGTTGGAACGTCGAGGTCGTGCAACTTGCGCAAAAAGCCGCGGCCATCACCAATGGCTTTCCCGACAAAGACAAAACTGAAATCGGCGTTGGATATTTCAAGTTCAAAACTCCCGACGGAAACAAAGACGTATACATTAGCGCCAAAAATAACACTCTCGAGGGCGCCGCCCTGGCCATCAACAACTCTCGTCTCGGGATGCATGCCTCAGTCCTCAACGATCGTAAAGACCCCGATGCTCCCTTTAAGCTCATGATCACCTCCGACAATGTCGGCAGTGATAACAAAGTCGAATACCCCACGCTCTACTTTCTTGATGGCGATCAAGACATTTACTTTGACACGCAAAAAGAAGCCGCCAACGGAATCATTAAAGTCGATGGTTTTGAAATCGAGGTTCCCGACAATACCCTCAAAGATGTCATTCCCGGAGTGACTCTAGATCTTAAGCAAGCAGCACCCGGACGAAGCGTGAATGTTTCCGTAAAAGAAGACCTTCAAGTCGTGAGTGGTAAAATCAAAACCTTCGTCGATGGGTTTAATGCTGTTCTTGGCTTCATCCAAACGCAAAACAAACTCGATAAAAGCACCGACACCACCAAAACACTTGGCGGTGATGGAATGCTTCGAAGTATTGAGAATCGTCTGCGCAATCTGATTCAAACCCCGCAGTATGGTCTGAAAGGGCCAGTGCAGACACTGAGTCAGCTCGGTATTGCATTTAATCGAAACGGGACTTTGGATTTTGAGCAAAAAAAATTCGACTCCACATTGGCTAAGAACCCCGAAGCTGTTCATAGTTTTCTCGTGGGCGATGGATTTTCAACTGGTTTCATTACCAGTGTGAAACGCGAAGTTGCCAACTTACTCAATGGTGTCTTTGGTCCTATATCCAATCGTAAAAAAGGTTTGCAACAAAAAATCGAGCAGTTTGACCAGCGAATTGAACAAAAAGAACGTCAGCTTGGTCGCAAAGAAGAGCAACTGCGAGCCAAATTCTCTCGACTCGAAGAAACGATGTCGAAACTCAAAGCCCAAGGTTCAGGTCTAGCTGCACTAGGAAATATGGGTGGCGGAGGTGCCGGTGGTTAGGCCCAGATTTAGTTGTGTTGGCACAAAAGACGTAAAGTCTCACTTCGAATCGTCCGAATTAGAGTCAGTTGTTTATTTGGGGAGAAAGCCGTAAATGAAGAATGTTTATCAGAAGTACAAAAACCAGTCGGTGCAAACTGCGAGTCGTGAAAAGATTTTGTTGATGTTATATGAAGGAGCAATTCGCTTTGTAAAGTTATCGATGCAGGCCGTAGACAATAAAAATATTGCCGAGCGTGGTATCAATATCGGAAAAACCCTGGACATCGTTTTCGAATTAAACAACACCCTTGACCACAAAGTTGGCGGAGAGATCGCAAAGAATCTCGAGCAACTCTATATGTATCTGACCGATGAACTCACTAAGGCCAATATCACTGGTAAAAAAGAACATTTGCAGAACGTACTCAAAATACTAGAAACGCTTTACTCAGGATGGCAAAAGGCCGTTGAGGAACTCAAGAAGAGTGAGTCTCAAAAAGGCGCGTAGTTTTCAAATAAATATCACTTGTTTAGGAGGAACAATGAATAGACTGATGAGTTTACTGAAGGAAAAGAATCACTATCTCGAAAAGTTTGCAAATATCAATGAGCTAGAGCTCATGAATTTTTCGGAAGGAGATTTTGAAAACCTAGAGTACTTCTATCAAACTCGGGAGCAGATACTCGAGTTGATCAATTCCATCGATGGGCTGATTGGTGAGGAAGAGGCACGGGTTCTGGGGCGTATTCAAATCCCAGATGAAGCACGTCTTGTCATCACCACTCTGTTAAATGAAAAAGACCAATGGGTGAAGCAGATTTTGGCTCAGGACCTTTTGGTCTTGTCGCACATCGATCGAGAAAAATCACAAATCATAAATGAACTTCGAAGTGTCAAAAAAGTGAAGAAAGTGATTCACGCCTACCATAGCGGAAATCAGAGCCGTCAACTAGACGAAGAGGCTTAGTCGTCAACTTATTGACCGTCAAAATTCGGAGTCAAGAATTTGACTTGGCTCCGTTGTTTTGAGCTCGCCAATTCGGGCTCAAACGATTTCAAAATTAATTTTCAAAAGATTCTTAGATCATAGTCCAGTTTGTGGTGGTCAGCTGTTGGCACCATGGTTGCTTCTCAAAATAGTGGGTCCTAAGGAAGGGGTTCACGATGAGAACAGAGAATCAACGCCATCACCACATCAACTCTCTCGAAACACCACATGCGGTACACACCGAGTTCAGTGGTCCAGTTGATGACTTGGAACTTTCACATGATATTGCGACTAGCACAGAGGCGCGCTCCGCTCTTGTGGCCTACCCACTTGAACACCTGCGACGTGCTGAAGCTGAATTTGACGTTGATAGAGGCGAGGGAGAGAGTGATTGTTTGCCACCGACTCCCAACGATGACGTGTTGTTGTCGATATTGATCGAAAATGCCCAGGTGCTCATGCGCAACCGTGAATACAACTTAGCATTTCAGATCTTACGGAGCGTTCAGATGCGACAACCTAATCACCGCGAGGCCCTTCGCTGGTTAGGCGAGTGTTTTAAAGAGATGCAAAGATTTGAGGAAGCCTTGAAATGCTTCAAGGCACTCGATCGATTGTATCCAAGTGGCGAGAGCCACTTTCTGCTGGCGCAGCTTTTCTACCTGATGGGACGCGACGATGAAGCATTTAAAAAATATCAGGACGCAATGTTGTTACTTCGATCTGATTCTGAATTACTTTTTGAGGTTTACAAAAATCTAGGTAACATTCTGGTGCGCCTCGGAGATTATGAAGGGGCAGAAGAAAATTATAACCGGGCATTTGTGTTGCAGCCCGAGTCTGATGCACTGTTGGTCAATTACGGAACATTGGAAGTGCAGAGAGACAATATTGAGGCGGCTCTCGAGCGATTTCGTACGGCGATAGCACTTGCTCCTCATAACGACAAGGCATGGGTCGGACTTGCGCTAGTGCATCGTCATATGGGAGATCTTGAGCTTTCTGAGGCGAACCTAGAAAAGGCTCTTGATTTGAATCCTTCAAATAAAACGGCATTGCAGCTCTATGTTGATTGGAAAGCATTAAGTAAAAAATATGACGTTTCTGTTGCTCGTTTGACGGCCTATTTGAATCAGCATGCTGAAGACGTGGAGATGAGTTTTTTGTTGGCCAGAGTGTTTGTTGAATCGAATCGGCTTCAAGAGGCACGCATTGAGCTGGAGAGAGTCATTGCGATTGATGCGAGTTATCCGAAAGCGGTAGAGCTAGCCCGAATTCTAGATCGGACTCTTCGCGAGGCCAGACTCTAATGGAAGTTGGAAGAGTATCTGGAGTGGAACCTGGATTGGATCAAGCCTCGGATGTCGAATTCGACCGTGCGAAAAATGGCAAGACGGTCGTAAAAGTACAGGGGCGCTTTCTATCTTCGAGTTTTGACCCAGAGAGAGAGGCCGTCCGCTGGTGTGAAACTGTGATGAGCACTGGGCCGACAGATTTGTGTTGTGTGGTTTTAGGTTTGGGATCTGGCTATCACATTGTTGAGCTTCAAAATAGAGTTCGAAAGCCCGTGGTGGCTATAGACACAATGGCTTCACTTCGGGGACATTTTGAAGAGTATTTTCGAGATGCCCTGGCTAAGCAGCGTTCCGTTAACTTGAATGCCAGTCGTTGTCTGATTTTTTCAAATGAAGAGAGTTTTCGAATGTCCACCGATTTAGACTTTCTTTTTCAACAACCCTATCGAGTTATCGTACATGCTCCTTCATTTGATTTGAAATCTGATTTTTATCTGCATGTTCGTAAGTTATTGATTGGTCGTGATTTAGAATCACTCAGGTGGCAGCTTGAGCGCCGTGGGCTCAGCCATGATTTTAATCTTCAAGCACAGTTTCCAATAGAGTCTGTTTTAGGGGTGCCCCTAGAGTCACCAGAAGGTACCTCTGGGGCCACGCGGGAAACTTTGTCTATTCGTCACTTGCAAGAAATGAAAACCAAGGCCGATGCAAATCGACCACAGGCCCACGCCATCTTGAATCTTCTCGGGGAGTTGGTCCGATGAGAATATTGGTTGTGAATCTTTTGCGAATTGGCGACATCATTTTATCCACTCCAGTTTTGCAAGGACTTCGCGAGAAACATCCTGATGCTGAAATTCATCTTCTGATCAATCGGCAGTGTCAGGCCGTAGTGCCTATGCTTAAGGGTGTCGATTGTGTACATTATTTTGAGAGGACCTTGGTCCAAAACAGTCTCGGTGAAAGTGATCGCACGATGTTTGAGGGATTCGATCGAGTTCGATCCCTGGTGTCGGAGCTCGATTCACAGGAATTTTCTTTATTGGTGAATTTAACACAGAACAGGCTTTCGGCTTGGTTGTGCGGACTTTTGCATGTGCCACAAATTCTTGGTCTGCATTTTGATGACCGTGGACTTCCACAGTTTGGATCTCGATGGTTTAAATATCTCAATGACCAAGCGGAATGGGAGGGGGAACGTGCTTTCCATTTTGCTGACGTATTTCTATATGGTGCTGGCTTAAAGAACTTTCGTGGTTCAATTTCATTGAAGGCAACAGAATCTGGTCGGCTGGAGGCACGTCGCCTTCTTGAGCACGTCGAAGACTTCATGGTGGTTCAACCCTTAACAAGTGATTCGAAGAAAAATTGGGGATTGGAGAATTTTAGAAAACTCATTGTTTCATTGCGGGAGAAATTTTCGAACCTTACCATTTTGGTACTGAGCTCTCCAGAAGAGGCAACGCTTTTACAGCCATGGGTGAATGGCATTGTCGACAGCGGTGTGCAACTTGCCGTTTGTAGTTTAGAAGGAGCTTTGAGTTTGCTTGAACAGGCAAAGTTACTTGTGACTGGCGACACGAGTATCAAACATATTGGTGTGGCCGCCCGGGTGCCTATTGTCGAGTTATCGTTGGGTAGTAGTGACCTCTTTCGAACTGGACCCTACACCAAAGGAGCTTACATAGTGCGAAGCAAAGAAAGCTGCGTGCCTTGTGTCCATTCACAACCTTGCCATCGTACCGAACAGTTCTGTGCAAAATCTATTCTTCCCGAAATAGTGGAGCTTGTCGTGAGCCAGATATTGAGAGGTCAACACCACTCCCTCCGCAATGTAGCAGAAGAATTTGCAGACGAGGTTGCTGTTTTCAAAACCGAGCTTGATGCGGCCGGTTTCTATAGTTGTCATCAATTGAATGAGCAGTGGAACGAAACAAGTATTTCTAACTTGTTTGAAAGAGTCAGTTGGAAAGTTCTGCTCCAAGAAGCACAGGTTAAGACCGTTGAAAACTTAGGGGAGTATGGCAGTGAAAGCTTTCGCCTTGGAGAAGCATTGAAAAGTAGATTTCCGGAAGTGCCAACAGTGGACTGGAGAAACATGTTTTCAGATGTGGAAGGGCGAACCGAAAAAATGGTTTTTCGCTTAGACGGATTTCGACAGAGACTTAAAAAGGTTGCAGCCAAATACGATGACAAAAAAGAGATTGCGGATTTCGTCGATGGACTCCAACGCTTGGCACTGGAGATGAATGGCCACCCTTTGCTTCGTTTTCATGCTGAAGAAATTCAGGCGTTGACGTGTGATTTACATGAATTGCCATTTTTACGATTGCGCCGTTTAAGCTCAGTACTTGAAGATGTTTTTCGTCGAGCGGACATAGAACTCAAGATGCTCCGAAATTTACGCTCACAGATGGAGATGGTTGAATGAACGATTCCGAGAAAGAACAAAAAATACATTTTGAATATCGCAAGGCCTTACAGCTTTTGTATGCGTTCGAATCAACGCAGCCGTCGAAGAAGTTCGATGAACAAAGGTTGGCATTTAAAATTCTCGAAGAACTATTGAAGGAGCAAGTGCCACATGAAAATACTCGTCATTCAAATAGCTAGATTTGGAGACATCTATATGAGTTGGCCGGCACTGCGGGCCATTAAAAGAGTCCATCCTTCGGCTGAGTTACATCTGTTGGTGCGTAGTAAATTTGTAGGAGCCACTCGCGGGCTCGAGGCCGTGGATCGAGTCATTGAATTCGATAGTGCAAAGATGCTTCGGCCATTGATTGAGGGCGAAAATGTTGTGGACTCGATGATTGAGGCACGACACTTTGTTGAGAAACTCAAATTAGAAAAATACACCCATGTTTACAATCTGAGTTTTTCTCCGATCTCCTCGTTTTTAACCTATGCGATAGGTGAAAAGGCTGAAGTTGTGCATGGATACACACGACACGCTGATGGTTTTTTAGCGATTCCTGATGACACGAGTGCGTATTTTTATGCTCAGGTCGGAATTGGTCGCCCAAATCGTGTTCACGTTAGCCAGCTCTTAGGCTTAGTTGCGGACGTAGAGTTGGAAGATCAGGATTGGCAGGGTCGCTCACTCAGCGAGAAGTCTTCCGTCAATTTCAGTCTGAGCCATGTTGATTTCGAAGAGGAGTCAACGATAGTGGTCCATGTTGGGGCGAGTGAGCAAAAGAAGGTTCTTCAATCAAGTCAGTGGGCTGAGTTGGTTGGTCTTCTGCAAAAATGCACAAGTAGTAAAATTGTATTGGTTGGCGTTGCAAATGAAAGAGTGATTGGAGAGGCCATCGTTGCTCAGACCGGAATTTTGCGCGTGGATAATCGAGTGGGTGAAACTTCATTTAGTGATCTTTTTCGCCTGATCTCTGCAGCAAAACTTTTAATAGGATGTGATAGTGCCCCGGTGCACATCGCCTCGTTGGTCGGAACCCCAGTGCTGAATGTCAGTTTTGGCGTCAATCCCTTCGAAACTGGGCCACGCTCCCGGATGAGTCGCATCGTCAGATTTCATGATCGAGAGTCAGTGAATTGTGAGTATATCGCACGAGAAGCGATCTCTCTTCTTGAAGATGATGAGCCGCAGGATTCCACTTTGGTGGTCTCTCATCCGACAGCAATCGCCGAGGCAGAAGTGGGAAACCATTCTGACGAGTGGGAAATGGCAAGGGCGGTTTATATGGGAGCACCTTTTCCGATTATTCAGTCTGCCTCGTTTAATCAAGCTTTGCATCAGTTGGTCGATCTCAATGAGTTGGCAATCCAGCAAATCGCCTTGTTGCAGGTAAATAAAGAAAATAAAACAGCCAGTGAAATAATCGATCGTGTTGATCAGGTGATGTCTGCTGTCGCCGAAATTGTTCCAGAGCTTGGTGTGGTGATTCGGTGGTTTATGACCGAAAAAATTCGTTTAGGACCAAGGTCAATAGATGAAATTTTCTCGAGGACGATAGAGCTTCATCAAAAACTGGGTCAAGTCTTGTCGGTGTATGCAAATTCTGGTGAAGGCGAAAGCACCGATGCTGTCAGGGACATAGAGACTGGTTCTGGAGGGTCATATGATATCGCAGTGGGATAGACTGAAAATAGACGAGCAGTTTTCTGACTGTCAGACCTTGAAGGATGCAATCGAGAAAATTGAAGATGACCTTAAGGCACGTGGACAAGTTGTTTGCGAAATACGCGTAAACGGAATGAATTTCAGTCAAGATGATGAGAGCAGATTTGCGACTTCTCCCATGAAAGACGTTTTTGACATTCAGATTTCATCACAGAGTCCTGATCGTTTGGTTGCCGAAACCCTAATTTCATGTCTGAGTCTTTTGCCCACGTTAATTGATTCTTCAGTCAACCTTGCAGATAGTTTTCGCAATTATCAAGCTAAACAAGTGCAAAAAAAGTTTTCAGAGTTAATTGATGGCTGCCAGTGGTTATTTGAGACGGTCGGCTACATGCAGATAGTGTCAGGTGAACTTGCGGAGTATTGTAAAGAAAATTTGGAATGGCGAAGTGCCGATGGAAAAATCAAATCGACGCTTCATGATTTGGTTCAAGCTTATAAAAATCATGACTACGTATTGGTTGGAGACTTGTTGGAGTACGAGATGAGTGGTGCTCTTCAAAACTGGGACAAACTCTTGCGAAAGTTCCAGCCGGCCAGAGAGTAGTCCGCCAATTAGCGGTGGAAATAAATTTTCAAGCCGACTTGTTTCTCCTCACTGATTGGGTGATGATTGAGATGTGGTAGTTCAAGATGAATCTGCAATACTTTGGATAGACGATGATCAGGATGTTCTGCATTCAGCAGAGCGTATGGTTCGCGCCCGAGGATGGCGTTTTTGTGGAGTGGGCGATGCCGACTCTGCGGCTGTACAACTAAAGACCGAAAAATTTAGTGTTGTCGTTGCCGATTATCGTCTAAAAATGACGAGCGGTCTTGATTTTTTAGAACACTGCCGAAATGAATTTCCCTCTGTCACAAGAGTGTTGGTTACGGGCTTGCTCGAAGTTGAACTTCTTGAGCGCGCCGTCAATCGCGCCAGTGTATTTCGATTTATTGCTAAACCTTGGGAACAAAATCAAGTTTGTTTTGAGTTAGAAAAAGCAATTGAGCATCATCGACTGCAACTCTCGCAAAATGTACTAAAGAAGGAAGTCTCAACTCAAAATAGAAGACTTGAAGAACTTACGAGCGGACTTGAAAGTCTGGTGGTGGAACGTACTCGGGATTCTGAATTGTCGCGTAAAGAAGTTGAATTGAAAGTACTTCGGCTTCGGGAGCTTGTGAGGTTTATTAAAGACCTATCGTTGACCAAGAGCCTTGATGAGTTATTAAATCTTCTGCACCGAGAGTTTCGCCGATACCACGAACTCCGCTCGCCAATTCTGGCGTATATTCGTATTGATCGTAAGCCAGGCCTTGCCTATTTTCAGGGTCGCCAGGCGGTCGATCGACCAGCGAATAGTGTTTGGACTGAGAGTCAGCGAATTCGTCAAAATGATTTGGCTGATCAAAAGTATCTTGCAACTGAGTTCGCTCGACCATTTGCTAAGGTGTTGGCTATTCCACTAAAAAAAAGACTGGGTGTTGACAATGGGCAAGAAATTCCTGCCACATTGTTTTTTGAACACAACTTAAATGACAACCAAGTGTTGGAGCTCATCGGGAGTTTAACTGAGAGAATTCAACCCGTAAGTTTGGCGATTGATCGAATTCTGCTTGAGTATCATCTTCGCTTGTCCTCGCTCCAATGGGAAAGTACATTCGATGGAATCAAAGATCCAATTGCAATTGTCGACATTGATTATGGGGTGGTACGAGCCAATCGACAGTTTCACCAAAAGAGCTATGCGCATGAATGCTTTCGCCAGTTTGCTCAGGAGTCTTCGGTCTGTCGCGGATGTCCTGTAGAAAAGGCACTGCAAACCTCAGAACCTCATCGTGGTCAGATAAAACGCGGCACCCAAGTTTTCGATGTATTTTCGTATCCAATAAAGTTGAGTGGCGACATGCGGACTACGAATGTGATCAATCATTACGTAGAGGTCACCGGGGAGCGAGATCTCTATAGCCGTGTTATCCAAAGTGAAAAGATGGCTGCGATTGGCCTGCTCGCTGGAAGTATCGCGCATGAGTTGAACAATCCGTTGACAGGAATTCGTTCGCTAGCGCAAGTCTTATTGCAAGAAATCGATGCTGAAAAAGCCTTGCATGCAGATCTTGTTGAGGTTGAAAAAGCAGCCGAACGGTGCCAAAAAATTATCGAAAATCTTTTGAATTTTTCTAAGAGTAAAGGTGATGCCGATTCAGTTTTGGTGTCTGTCAATCAGGTGGTGAGTAACACCTTGCCGATGTTGAAAACCGCCATGCGAGAACACCGATGCGAAATCAACTTGAGCGAGCAGGACCTTTTTGCCAAGGCTCCACCGCAGTTGCTGCAACAGGTGATTTTCAATCTAGTGAATAATGCCTGCCAAGCGATGATTGATCCTGGCACTATTTCTATCTCGACAAATGCAAGTAGGTCTCAGGGTTCAGATTCACAAAAAGACTGGATTGAAATTCATGTGAAAGACACTGGGCAGGGCATTCCCCCGGAAATTCTTGAAACCATATTTGAACCATTTTTTACCACCAAAGATCCTGGGCAGGGCACTGGTTTGGGACTGAGCATGAGTTTGAGCATAATAAAGAAACTGGGTGGCCAGATTCTTGTTGAGAGTGTTGTGGGGAAGGGTAGTCACTTTATTGTTCAATTGCCCCTCGCAATGGGAGGCTGTGAATGAAAGTTTTGGTCATTGATGACGAAGCATTGATTCGAAAGAGCTTGATACGTGCCTTTAAAGCGAAGGGGCATGAAGTTTTTGAGGCTCCGGACGGGCTTGAAGGGGTTCGCCTTTGGCGAGAGCATAAACCGGATTTAATCTTTCTAGATGTTTTGATGCCGGGTCTGACTGGTCCTCAAGTTTTGCGCGAAATGGGGCCTGAAAGAAGTGGAAAAGTCGTTCTTATTTCAGCGTATACAGGTGAATACAACCTCGAAGCTGCTCAGCAGATAGGTGCAGATCTTTTTGTCGCCAAGCCGTTTGACGACATCTTTTCTTTAGTGCGCCAGGGAGAGCTGTTGACCCATGCTCCATCTTGAATAATTATCGAGCGTTATTTTGGGTTACAAAATTTAAGCGACGGAGTGGGCATGCGAATCATCGCCGGTAAGTATCGTGGTCGTCAGTTGGTGACGTTTAAAGCGGATCATATTCGACCAACAACTGACCGAGTTAAGGAAAGTATATTTAATATTTTGCAAGGAGCAGTTGCAGACACTAAAGTGCTCGATCTTTTCTCGGGCACTGGAAATTTGGCGATTGAGGCTTTGTCACGAGGGGCGGCGTCGGTGGTTGCTGTCGAGTTGAATAAAAAATCTGTCGAGATTATTCGTGAAAATCAAACACTCTTGAAAATCGGCACTGAATTGAAGGTCATCACTCTTGATGTTTTCAGGTATCTTCAAGGATATGAAGGGGAGGGGTTCGATCTGGTATTCATTGATCCTCCGTTTACCGAAAAAATTGCGGACAAGGTGATGCAAGCAGTGGCCCGCAGTCGGGTGTTTGCTGAGCACACTGTGATTGTAATTGAGTCTGGTGGTTCTGAACCTATCAACGATCAATACGGAGACTTGAAGCGAATTGATGTTCGTGAATATGGTGATAAGACAGTCTCTTTTTTTCGAAAGGATTCTTAACAATGGCACTTGCAGTTTATCCAGGTAGTTTTGATCCCATCACACTCGGGCATTGCGACATCATTCGCCGGATGCAGCCCATCTTAGGAGAAATTGTGGTTTTGATTGCCAGATCATCTAAGAAAGTTTCGCTATTTACGGCTGAAGAACGCAAGGCTCTAGCTGAAGAGGCATTGAAAGATCTGCCTGGCGTAAAAGTAGACATTCACGAAGGTCTCACGGTTGATTATTGTAAGGCTCATGGCGCCAAAGTGATTATTCGAGGTTTGCGAGCTGTTGCAGACTATGAATATGAACTTGCTATGTCGAATATGAATAAAAAGTTATGGCCCGAAGTTGAAACAATGATTGTGTTTTCAAGCCCCGGGCTCTATTTTGTGTCTTCAAATATCGTAAAAGAAGTGGCGTCTTTAGGTGGAGAAATTCACGGCCTCGTTCCCATTCAGGTCGAAGAAGCGCTTCGCAAAAAATTTGCTAAAAAGTAAGAGGTTGTTATGTTGTTGGCAAAACGAACAAGTTATATGAAAGGTTCTCCCATTTTAATGCTTGCGGCTCGTGCCGGAGAACTGAAGGCGGCTGGGCACGATGTGGTCTCTTTAACAGTGGGTGAGCCGGACTGGGATACTTACGATCATATTAAAAAAGCTGCGATCGACGCCATCGACAAGGGCAAGGGCAAATATACTCCTCCAGCTGGAATTCCCGAACTTCGAAAAGCCGTGGCAGCTCAAGTTTCAAAAGATTTGGGTCTTAATTATGAACCATCACAGGTTACAATCACGACCGGCGCGAAATTTGTTTTATTCTCGGCGCTGCAGACACTTTGCAATCCTGGCGATGAAGTCATTATTCCTGCGCCGTTTTGGGCCAGCTACACCACAATGGTCGAGCTTGCTGAGGGAATGCCTAAGATTGTGGTTTGCGATGAAAGTGTGAACTTCAAAATGACGGCTGAATTGTTTCGCAAGGCCATCACATCTAAAACCAAAGTTTTACTTTTGAATTCACCAAGTAATCCAACTGGACTTGTTTATACACGGGAAGAGCTTAGTGCCCTAGCTGAGGTTTTGCGTGAGAATCCCCAGATTGCTGTGTTGAGCGATGATATTTATAATCGCTTAGTTTTTGACGGCCAAAGTGTGGCTCCACACCTTTTGCATGTGGCGCCAGATCTCAAAGATCGCACGGTTTTGCTCAATGGAGCCTCCAAATCCTATGCGATGACGGGATGGCGTGTGGGTTGGGGTGTCGGGCCTAAGAACATCATTGAAACCATGTCGAATTACCAGTCTCAGTCCGTTAGCTGTGCCTCCGCAATTTCACAGTGGGCGACAGTGGAGGCGGTTTTGAACAGTGAACAACAAATCAAGCAGACAATCGAGATCTTAAAGTCGCGACGTGATTTTATTTTAAATGAACTTCAGTCAATTGAAGGAATTTCGGCTTTAACTCCACAAGGGGCTTTTTATATCTGGATGGATGTCAAAAAGTACCTGGGAAAAAAGCATAAGGGCTTAGCATTGAACGACACTTCAGCTATGGCAAAAGCGTTATTAGAGACAGAAATGGTTGCCGTAGTTCCTGGAAT
The DNA here is from genome assembly GCA_964405465.1 of uncultured Bdellovibrionales bacterium. Classification (GTDB taxonomy): domain Bacteria; phylum Bdellovibrionota; class Bdellovibrionia; order Bdellovibrionales; family JAMPXM01; genus CAYONZ01. Next base: position 25,336 of record CAYONZ010000040.1, read on the forward strand.
AGAGTTTGGTCTCGAAGGTTATTTTCGCTTGAGTTTTGCTCTCGAGAATTCCAAGGCAAAGACTGCGATTGAGCGAATGAAGAAGTTTTTTTACGGCCTTCAGTCCTGAGCCATCCACTCTAGACCTTGGCTTTATTGCTGTACCTGCTTCAATCTTTTACACTTGAGTAAGTGAACTACAAGGTAGGTTGTCAGTGGGTACATGGGGTCTTGTGCAAATCGGAATCGATATATTTTTAGCGCTCGGTATTTTCGTTGTCGTGGCTAAGCTGAGTCGAACTCCACAAGATGATCCGCGTTTGAGTAAGGGCCTTCAACTCTTGCAGAGCAAGATTGCTGTACTTGAAGATCTTTCAGATAGAACTGAAACCCAGGTGCAGCAACTTGTGCAACTCTTGGAGCAAAAGGGCAAAGACGTTCAGGTGAAAATTCAACTCGCAGAGAAGCAGATCCATCAAATTCGGCAAGCGATGGATCGAAGCCTTGAGGTTGCAAAGATTTTTCAAGATAAAATTCCGCATCAAGAAATTATCGAACGGCAAAATACTCTTAAGTATATCCAAGCCGCACGCATGGCACATCAAGGATCTGGAGCCGATGAGATTGCGAAAGTAGTCGATTTGCCTCTTGGCGAAATCGAATTCATTGCCAAGGTCAACAGAGAAAAACTCATGTTTAATGAAGATGAACTTCCGATTTGGGCAAAGGTGGAGCTTAAAAATCTAGAGTCACAAAACGGCTATGCCATGCATTCAGATGGTTCAGAAGATTCGGCGAGTGTTCTGGGGGCTTCGAGTGAGATTTTTGATATCCCGAGTCCATCGACTCGCATGGCGATGTTAGGTGCAGAGTTTCGTAAGGCTTGTGAAGAAATGGAGCGTGGTCAAAATATCAACCATCACGCAACTGCAGCCCAGCCCGCAACCCAAGCAATGGTTGCGCAGCAGGTTCCGTTAACTTCCGAACCTCGAGCCAAGAATGGAATTGGTCAGGAACTTCAGGAAACCTTAGCTGAATTGCAAAAACTTGCGGGCGTTTCGGCTAAAGCGAAGGCCGAGATTGAACCTCACGTCCCAACTCAGTTCACAGCCCAGTCGAACCCACAGATCGCAAGCCAAATCGTAGGGCAAGTCACTAACGAGAGCCCAGTTCAAAGCGCAGCGAAAAAACCGGTCCATGTGGTTTCGAATAGAGGAGAGCCCATTGTGCAAACTGTACGGTTTCCAAGAATCGAAAAACCGGTTGGTTGAAGATGAAGCAGTTTTTGCATCGATTAATGGTTGGAGAATCATTTTTAGCAGAAGTGCAGGAATTGTTGAGCAATGACGAAATGATTGTTGCTGCCGAAGGTGACCTTCTTCGCGTGCACAATGAAACTCCGCACAGGTTTAAAAAAGGTGATCACGTGACATTGTTAGTGAAGGCAGTTTCTCCCTTACGCTTTCAGTTGATGACCGATCGAGAAACACAAAAACAAACCGGTCGAATTGACCTCAGCATCTAGTGGCAAACAACAATTATTTAGAGGTGGTCCAGTCGTTTGACAGATTCGTAAATCGTTTTTTTTAACGCTGGTGATATTTGAGAAAATAGGGTTTCTTGCAAGAAAATATCAGGGCGTGTCCTCAATTGGTCGGACGTCGCGAGCGGAAGCAATAGAAATGAGTTGAAGGCACGAGGAGGAGAAATAGTGGTGCTATTTCGACGACGAGCAACGCTCAAATCATTTCTATTGCTTTTGCGTAGTAGTCTAGCCAATTGAGGACACGCCCCATATATCAATACATGTTTTTGTTTTTTGTATTTGGGAGTATGATAAATTGCAACTTGTGTGAGTTAACGAAAGGGTGAAAGACTATGGGCCTTCAAAAGGAATTGCATTTGCAAAATCCAGTTTTATCTCCAAAGTTGGTAAAGGCCATCCTGGTGCTTCTGCTTTTGGGATTATTCGCTGCCAGTTTTGTGATTACACCCTATATGGTGGCTGCGACTATTTCCTATTTTTGTCTTTGTTGCGGCCTGCTCGTTCGAAAAAATAGAATTCTGCACGCGCGTCTGATGAGTATGGGAATGCTGATTGATGTGGGTATTGTGTTGGTGCTTGAGGTGAGCCGGCATGCAATCAATACGGCGTTGGCCATGACTCTCTCTCCATTGCAACAAGCTCATGTTGGCGCCTCGACAATCGCTGTGATCCTTTATATTCCAGTCTTTATTCTTGGGCTGCGGCGTTTTCAGGAGTTGACGGGTCGGCGAGCAGTCGAAGTGAGTACCGCTGCCGCGAGAAGAAAGGCGCATATTCGCTTGGGGCTTACGGCATTTGCGTTTCGCACGCTGGGATTTGTTTTGATGTTTTCTCTGCTCTGGAAAATTAAAGCATCGTGATGCTTTCCATTCGTGTCCGATGGTAGTGACTGTTCAGGTGGTCCTGCCCTGATTTCGGATTTTTGGTGCTTCTCCCTATATGTACATAAGTTCCTAATGGAGGCCGCAAATTGCAGTTCTGCTTCTTTTAGGAGGTACACATGAAAGGTATCAATAAAGTATTTTTGTTTGGCTATCTCGGCCACGATCCAGAGATGTTCACTTCAGATTCGGGTGCTCAATTTGCGCGTTTGAATCTAGCAACCAATCGTTATCGAAAATTAGATTCGGGCGAGTGGGATACGAAAACCGACTGGCATCGAGTTACGGTTTGGGGAAAAAAGGCGGAGCTCATTGGACAGCGTTTGAAAAAGGGAGAGCCTCTAGCGATCGAGGGGCATATCGAACACTACCAAACAGAACGTAACGGGCAATCTGTGCAAGCGGTGTCGATCGTTGCAGAAGATGTGCATTTTGTAGCTGGACGTTCGGCCAAAGGTCTGGTGAACGATGAGCTTCGTGCGTGATTTGGGGTCTTGACAAGATTTTAGGACAGCTTATCATAAAAATAGGTGTGCGGCGTCTTGAGGTTGAGACGTCGCCTCTCCTAATCATTGATGGTAGGAGATCACTTCGCACAGGAAGAGGCGTATGGATAAACTCACTTGGATCAAAGATCTCGTTCGCGCAGAACAAAAGATGGAAGAATCGGGTTTGATAGACTACGGTGGCACCTTCGATCCAGAGCAGACGCTGGTTTCCGAATCTATCGAGTTTCTCAATAACTTAAAGTCTGCTTTCATCGATGCGAGTTCTTCTTTTAATCAGCTAAAGGGTTCGGCTGTTGGTCGAATTAAGATCTATGGTATTTCGAACACTCACGCTGACTTCATGTTATTTCGCAACGGCTTCAAATTGATATTTGCGTTGAAGCAGCCTGGTGTAATCTGCATTCGCTTTCATTACATGGGCTCCACTTTTTTAACTCCGAACGACACCGGAGTTAAACTGCCGACCGAGGAAGATCATTTGATGGCTAAGTGGGGTGCCTTTGGTGACCTGCTTTGGACATTTCATGATCAGCCTATAAAAGTGGATTATCTTGTGCGCTACTACATGACCCGCTTCATTCGTGAGAGTGCAAAGTAATTCGCCCCAGTTAATGGCTTGGCCTACTTTTACTTCTGCGAAGTTCCTCTAATGCTTGATCTTGTCAGCGGTGGTCTTCGAGATCTTGACTCAATTTTTTTGCCTGCTGTAAAAACGTTCGTTGTTCAGGTGTGAGATCAAGCATGCTTGCTTTTCGAAGGTCAGCATCTATTTTTTTGAAGAAAATTTTGGGTCTTTGCCGTGCGAGATTTTCGTATTCCATTAGCTTGCTCACTTGTGCTTGCGACATGGTTTCGTCGCCATTCATTTGTGTGTGGTAAACTCCCATTGAAAGATGAATGGCCATTGCAGACAGAATGGAGACCGTGATGAGGCGTGAGGCGAGCTGAACTTGTTCAATGGTCCAAAGAAACCGATACTCCCAGCGAAAGCGTTCCTTCACAGCGGCGTGATCGAGTCCCATTTTTCCTTTGCGTAGAGTGGCCCATCGCTGAATGTTAATATCGCGAAATGCAACTCGACTGAATGAGCCAGCAAGTGCAAACAGAACACGACGAGCAGATTTCAGGAGCAATTCTCCTCTTTGATCTGGATTGATTCTCACATGCAATCCTTCACGATTTAATTCGCGATAAAGGTGGACCTGAGTCTCCATGCTGTCCGATACGCTACGAAGAAAACTCTCTGAAATGACTGGACCGCGACGGAGAGTTTGCCAAACTCCGGCCTCGAGTTCTATAAGTTCTGGTTCGTATAGCATTTGAACAACACGGATCAATCGTTCTAAAACATCACTTTTTGTTCGAACATATTTTAAGGGCCAATGCAGAACAAATTGCGCGGGGCCAAGGCCAAAGGCCCAAATTCCATATTTTTTTTTGCTGAAGACATGTGTGGGAGGCGTCCACCAATGATGTTTGACCTCGTGAATGATGACACCTTTGCTACGAAAGGCATTCAATCGATTCAAAAAATCTTCTCTGGCTTTTCCCTTCAAAATCTCAAGTATGAAATCTGTCGCCTCATCAAACGCGACAGGTTTCTCGCCTCTTTCCCAGCTGGCAAAGGTCTGTTGAATTTTTTCATTAGGTGCTTCGTTTGCTGTCAGTTGAGCAAAAAAATCTGTTTCTGTCTCGCGCAACTCGATGTCATCGTTTTGAGGTTCTGAGCTTTTTTTGATTTCAGAATATTCATCGGAATATTCATTGGTGACAATTGACCTGCATTCACGAGCTTCACCATCCTGTGCAAGGGCAAGATTTGCTGCCCATCCTTGAAAAAATATTGCGAAAGCCAAAAGTACTCGCAAAAATCGGTTGGCATTTTTTTTGGTGATGGCTTGGTAAGTGCTTTGCAAAGAATGAAGTAAGAATCTTGTTGGCGAGATCATCTGTAGAGCTCCTGAAGATCAATCAAGAGCTTCGCCCAAAGCAGATCATGAGTCGGACAATTGTAAGGAGCCGCTCCTAGCTGCGTAAAAAGTTGGTGAGTTTTTATGAAAGAAGTTTGTTTTTCATTTGTGTGGACGACAAGAAACTGAGCCGTCTTGAGTACAGATTTGGGCCAAAGGTCGCAATCAGCAATGCGAGTGAGATCTTGTTTTAATAACTGAGTGTAGACATATTCTGCCCAAGGTACGCCGAGCCAGAAGGTGGTTTTTCGTTTAACGAGTGGATGACCGCTGAGCATATAAGACAAATAGTTCGGAAGTCTCGAAAGAAATCCGTCGGAGTGAGCCGCAAAGTTTTTCAACCGAGGTAAATTCCAATCCTGCGAGTTGGAAATCGAAATCGCACGTTGTTCGCCTACCAAAGAATTAAGAATTGCAAGCGGATGCAGTGTGGCCTCAAAAAATAGACGATCATTTACGGCAATCGCTGAACTTGCCAATTCTTTTGCGAGACGGTCTTCAAACTCAAGGGCTTCGTCGGTTGATAGATTGAGCTGGAGAATTGAAAAGCTTGGCTTGTTGCCTAGATTTGAAAATAGCTCACGCATGTTGGTTTTATAGGCACGCAAAACCAAAGGGTTGTCGATCTCCGCAGAGTTTTGGAGATACTGCCAGAAGCTTGGCGGTGTTCCCGAATTCTTGTCGACGACACGGTAAAAGTAGGTGGGTCCAATGATCGGGTCTTGGGTGGGTGATCGAAAAGTGAAGGCCACATGTCCGAATCGATGTGGTTCAGGGCCCTTCTTAAATAAAATCAAATAGGCGACTCGCTCTTCAGCACGAACTGGCTCTGCAGGTGCTTTGATTGAATTTTGTGTGGGATGCGAGTGTTTAGCGTAGGCAAAGGGAGCAATCAAAACCACAGCCAACACGGTCGGAGTGGTGAAAAAAAGATACGACAAAATTTTAAACAAACTTGGCTTCAGCGTCCCCATGGCCAATCAAGATGCAACGCCAATGCCATTTAGGTTTTATTCACTAGCGGGCGAATTGAATCATAGGAAATCGTACCGAAAGGGGCAGTTGCCTTAAGTTGGGGC
>CAYONZ010000041.1:0-1450 GCA_964405465.1 uncultured Bdellovibrionales bacterium
ACCATATGGAGACTGTGGCTTCAAATCGGAGTGACGGTCGCTAACCGCAACGTCCGCACAAGGACCGCCTTCGCAAATGGAGAAATGGCTTACGTACGATGCTGAATGTAGTGAATCAATTCGTCAACGGTGCATGGAACACAACCCACTTTACCTACCACCACACCTGCTGCGAAATTTGCCAAGGCACAGGACTGTTCGAGAGAAAATCCCGAGCCCCAAGCCAAGGCCAGCGCTGCGATGACTGTGTCTCCTGCGCCTGTCACATCAAATACTTGTCGCGCATAGGTTGGCAATTGAATCACTTTGCCGTTTTCAAAAAGTCGCATTCCCTCTTTGGCCAAAGTGATCACCATGTTCTTTGAACCCACGGCCTCCATCAGCTTACGACCAGTGCGATTGATCAAATCGACATCCGTACGCAATTCATCTTGCCCCTCATTGACAAGAGCCAACGACTCGTCACGATTCGGCGTCATCAAGTCAACACCACGATAGTAGCTCACCGGAGTCGTACGATGTGGATCCGCCAAAACTTTCTTTTGCTTTTCATGCGCGATCTTGACTATTTTTTGCACCAACGACTCACTCACGACACCTTTCGCATAGTCTTGAATGATCACGGCCGCAGCTTGATCAATTGTTGCTCGCACTTTTTGCAAAACTTCGCGTTCCAGTTCTTCAGACAAAAATTGCTTATGCTCGTAATCGACACGCACAATATGGTGATTCTGCACCATCACTCGCAGCTTGCGAGTGGTGGGTCGCGAGGCATCGGTCACCAGATATTCTGGAGAAACACCGGATCTTCGCAGGAGACCACGCAACTGCTCAGCCGTGATGTCCTGACCGACGACCGACACCAAAATGGGAACACCACCAAGACCAGAAATATTTTGCGCCACATTTGATGCTAAACCTAAACGTGACTCCTCTTGATCGACCTCGACGACTGGCACGGGAGCTTCGGGACTAATGCGACGAACCTGACCCAACACATACTCATCAAGGCCGACATCACCAATAATCAAAACTTTTTGATTCTTTAACTTCTGAATATTTTCAAGAATAAACGGCGCGTATTGGGCAATGCCATCACTCATATCTGGTCCTCGTGCTGATCCTCAGTTTTGATCCTGAGTGTTGATCCTGAAAGCAAATCTCAAACTTATAAAAATTAAACTTTAACAAGCATCCACCGCTGCAAAGTGGCTGTACTCTGAGCATCATCATAACAGTGTTTAGACTTGCAAAGCAAAAGGCATCTGTGTCTAAATGAATCATTGCATTGAAATGGGGAAAAGGGAGGATCTCTTATGGAATTTGCTGATGGCGAATTATTTAAAAATACAATCAAAGGTCTAGAAGAAGCAGCGAGTGTGGTGAGTTGCGATCCGAATGTTTTGGAACGCTTGAAACGACCAAAACGCTGTATCATGGTGAGCGTGCC
>CAYONZ010000041.1:1550-7258 GCA_964405465.1 uncultured Bdellovibrionales bacterium
GCGAAAGATATTCCTGCGCCTGATATGGGAACCGATGGTCAAACCATGGCTTGGCTCATGGACACCTACTCCCAAGAAACGGGCTTTGCCCAACCAGGAGTTGTAACTGGAAAGCCACTTGAGATTGGCGGTTCCGCAGGACGCTTGGGAGCAACTGGCCTCGGAGTCGTATTCGCAGCTGAAAAAGCCTGCGAAAAATTGAAAATCAAATTTTCAGAAGCCACATTGGCTGTACACGGATTCGGAAACGTTGGACTTCATGCTGCGCTTTATGCTTATGAGCGAGGCACCAAAGTGGTCGCTGTCAGTGATGTCAGTGGAGCCATCTACAATGCCAAGGGTTTAAATATTCCGGACCTCATTCAGTGGGTGAAGGAGAAAAAAGTATTGAAGGGTTATGAGAATGCCGAAGTCATTAGCAACGAACAACTCTTAGCCCTGAAGGTCGACGTGCTCGCTCCCTGTGCAATTGATGGAGTCATCCATCAAGGCAACGTCAATAACATACAAGCCAAAATAATTGTCGAAGGCGCAAACGGACCATGTACAATGGATGCAAGCAAACGCTTAGTTGAGCGCGATGTTTTAACCGTTCCTGATATCCTGGCAAATGGCGGTGGTGTTATTGTCAGTTACTTTGAATGGGTTCAAGGCCTTTCTTTCTTTTTCTGGGAAGAAGAAGAAGTGAATCGTAAAATGAAACAAATCATCGTCAACGCCTTCGATAAAGTTTGGGAAATGAAAACCGACAAAAAGGTCGACATGCGTACTGCGGCCATGGCGACCTCTGTTCATCGCCTAGAGCGCGCAATGCTGCTTCGTGGACTGTACCCAAGATAATGAAACCATGGCTCTGGCTCCCACCACAGCTGGCTCATGATTTGGGACCGTACGCGCTTAGAACCTTGGCTCGCTTCAAAAACGAGCCCACTCCTGTGTGGCGGCCCTTTGAGTTTCGCTCTCTACATTTTCAAAACCGCTGGGGAATTGCCGGCGGTGTTGATAAGAATGGGGATCAAGTTTTGCCATGGTGGGCACTGGGCGCCGGTTTTGTCGAAATCGGAACGATCACTCCTCAGCCCCAAACGCCCAATCCCGGAAAGATCATGGATCGAGATCTTCAACTCGAAGCTGTCTGGAACAAAATGGGATTCCCATCAAAGGGGATTGAATCCGTCAAAAAAAATTTAGCTAAACTCAAACGCCCCTACCGAACGCCGATCTTTTTGAACGTCGGAAAAAATCGCAACACTGCAAACGAGTCAGCATCTGCCGACTATCTCAAGGGAATTCTTGAACTCGACACATTTGCCGATGCTTTCGTAATCAATATTTCGAGTCCCAATACCTCTGGGTTACGCGACCTTCAGGGCGAACAATATTTGCGTGATTTTTTAATGCCGATCCTGCAAGCAAGACGTCAATTGCAGGACAAAACAAAACCGATTTTATTGAAATTGAGTCCCGATCTCTCAGTACTGGAACAACAGATGGCTCTCGACGTTTCCTGTGAATTGGGAATCGACGGTTGGATTTTGACCAACACGACCACGAGCCGCCCCCCTCAGTCATTTTTCGCCAAAGAAGGCGGCCTTTCGGGAAAACCCTTGGGTGAACTTTCGAAACAAAACTTACGTGCCGCCATTCGCCATCTTGGAAGTAGACGCGATGGCAAACTCATTGTTTCTGCCGGTGGCATTTTCACATCAGCAGATGTCACCGAACGTATTTCTATGGGAGCTGACCTCGTACAAATGTATGCAGCTCTCATATTCGAAGGTCCGTTCTATTTTCGTAATCTCAGTCGGCAACTCCAGAGTTCACCCTAGGGAGTGTCCTCATTTGGTCGGACGTCGCGAATAAAAGCCATAGACGTGAATTGAAAGCGTGAGAAAGAGAAATGGTGGTACAGTTTCGACGACGAGCAACGCACCAATCACTTCTGTTGCTTCTGCGTGGCAGGCCTGCGGGCGGAAAACACATCCTTGTTCTCACCCAATAATTTAAGAGACTTGGTTCTATGAGTGCTTCTTCGCAGTAGAACCACCAAATGAGCACCCACCCTGCACAGAATTAAATTGAACAATTGATTTCAAGGACCTACGCTAAGAAGTTATGGCTATCAAACGTCCAGTATGGATTCCCGTGGCAACGGGCCTCATTCGAAAAGGTGACCAGGTTTTACTGGGCCAACGTCCAGTTGGGCAGTCTCTGCCTGGGCAATGGGAATTCCCTGGTGGAAAAATCGAAAGCGGTGAAACTCCAGAACAGGCTTTAAGACGGGAACTCCAAGAGGAGCTTTCGATTGATGCTGAAGTCGGTGAACTTAAATTGGCCAGCACCCACTCCTTTGGGGACACCGGTATTTTAATATTATTTTACGAAGTTAAATTTTGGAAAGGTGAGCCCCGGGCCTTGCACCATACTGAACTGAAATGGGTTCATCCAACAGATCTCGCTATGCTCTCCATTCCCGAAGCCAACAGAAAAATTCTTAATCGACTCTTAACTGCCCTCAAGTGAGGCCCAAATGCGAGTGGCTTTATTTTGTGAAACTTTGAATCCCAAAATTTCGCCGTCCGCTCTGTTTTATTCGAATCTTGCCAAGTCTCTGAGCGAACTCGGACACCAAGTCTCAATTTGGACTGGACCCTTTAACGAAAATGGGGCTTTCGAAATTGAAAGTGTTCAGCACTATTATCTGTTTCAGAAATTCAGAGTATGGGAACTGCCAAGAATTCTCCCGCACCTCATGCAAATCCAGCCAGAAGTATTTCATTTTTTTCCACAGATTGATCGATACCAAACACGCCTCCATGTGATGAATGCACTGGCTGTGTTGGCTCGCTCTTTGCGAGGCCCCATAGTTCTGACTTCACTATTGGAAAACTCCTTTGAAAAAAAAGATTCGGCGCCCAGAACCTTCAATGCCATGCAAACCTTGCTAGAGCAGAGCCACCTCATCACTACCGTGGACAAATCACAGCTTAGCCAAGTTAAAGCCAGTCAGCCTCGTGCCGAAAACTTTGAAATTTGGCCCAGAGGAGTGCACACCCATTCTGTTCGCTCGAAACCCCAGGACGGTATGAGCAAAAACATTAGTGAAGCCTTAGAAAGCTTTATCGAAAAGAACTCACATATCCTAATTCTACCAGGACCACTCGCCAACCATGACCCCAAACAACTCAAAATTTTGCTAGAAACTTGCAGTCATCTTGAAAAGATAGGCGTACTTGTCACCGAGGGATGGGGCCCTATTTCGCAATCACAGCGACGGCGACACTGGCTGCCACTGCTAAATGATCTCATCAAAAAAAATCGCCTGCTGATAACAAGCACAATAGACCTGCCACTTCGCCAACGCATCCAAACACAGTCGCTGGGGTGCTGGATCAGCTCGCTCACTCCTTCAGCTTGGCGTTCACAAACACTTTATTGGATTCACCAGGAGCTTTGGGGTCGCACTTTTATCAACACTGATCAGCAACAAGAATTCGCAATCGACCCTCTCCAACATCCGGACTTTATCGTGTTTCCGATAGCCCATCTTACTGAAGCAGACCAGCAAAACCGCCTAGCGCATCAGTTGTCGTTTCTTCCAAAGATCTCCTGTTCGCATTTAGACGTAACTTCCGAAAATCGCCCGACTTCAGCAAAAGCCCCGGCTTATCTCGATGACCCATACAATCACCTCAGTCGCATTTATGCTTCCCTGTTCAGCCAGCAACGCACGTGAGTTCAAATTTGATTGCTCTCTGCAGCTTGTTTCTTTACTCTGAAAGCCATGGCAAAACCGCAACTGCCCGAACTCCTCAATGTGTGTTTGGTCGACAAAAAATTTCAGACTCTAGGACGCACGGCCGAGCACGGCTTTTTATGGCTCATTGCCCGCGGACTCGCGAGGCGCGGCCATAGCGTTACAATTTTGGCAGCACACAATCCCTATGGTAAGACAGAAATGGAAGCAGATGGAGTACGGGCTTTTTTTCTTCTCGAGCCGCAAAACTCCAGGCGAAGGGTGCCATTTGATATTGCGCTCGAGAGAAAGTTTCGCGAACTACATAAGGCTCAGCCTTTTCACATTTTACACAGCTTGAATCACGATTCCTACCGCATCACCAAACAAAAAAAGGAACTGGAACTTGCCACCGCGTTCGATGTCGATGCAACTCAAATGTCACAGATATTTTCAATTCTCGGCATGGCAACTCCCACCCTGGGGAGTATTCTTTCAACAGACCTCGCCATCGTTTATAAATTTTTACAGACTTTTTTTGGAGGCGATCGCCAACTACTAAATTCAGCCGATGGCGTTTTTGTGACCAGCCCCCAACAGCGTGTATTGCTTGAACGCTATTACCTCTATCCTGATATGAGAATTCACACTGTTCCTTATGGCATTGAAATCGGCGATCTCTCTCCTCGCGAGCGATCTGTGGAGTTAAGACAGAAACTCGGCATTCCAATGACAGGAAAGACAATTGTCACGATCAATGACATGACCGATGTCCACGAAATGCGAAATCTGTTTATTGCCTTTGAGCGAGTCGTTGTAAAGAAGCCGAATTCCCGCTTAATTGTCTTGGGTACAGGGCCGAAGCTCAAGGAAATTGAATTTGAAATGCTCAATCTTGCACTCGGAAGCAAAGTTGTTCTCGCTGGAGCGATCAAGACCGATGAAGTTCCTGACTACATTTCACTGTCAGACATTTTCGTGAATCTCAGCTCTCGCACAACAGGCTTTGAACCGAGTTTACTTGAGGCAATGGCACAGAAGAAAGTGATCATCGGCTCAGAGGTCAGTCCAATCGCGACGATTGTCGAACATGGGAAAGAGGGTTTCTTAATTCGCCCTGCTGATACTTCAGAGCTCACCTCAATTTTACTTGAAATCATAAACGGCCATTTACCAACTGCCGACATCGGTGAAAATGCGAGACAAAAGGTGTTAAATCTTTTTGATTCACAAAAAATGGTGACCGAAACAATTAATGCCTACTACAACATTTTGAGAAGCACTGGCTACTACAGGAAATACAGATGACAAAAGTTGCAACCCCAAGCGCGAAAGCCCATGAACGAGTCACAGGTCGATGGACTCGAGACATCAAAGTTGAAAACACCCAAGACTGGATTGTTTATTATATTAAACAAATTGCCGGAACTCCCATTCCCTGGCTTTTTTTGCTTTTTGCCGTTGGGCTTTTTACAAGTCGAGCCGTTGTTGAAGTTTCAGCTTGGGCTGTCGCACTTCTCACTTGGGTTTATTTGTTGGCGGATCGACTGAGTCGTCCACGTGAATTTCGATTTTTTACTGTGGGTACAGATTTACCTTTATTACTTTTTGTTTTCGTTGGAATCATGAGCGTTTTAGTCTCCTTACCGAGCCATGAATTTCTCAATGGCATTGGTGTTTTACGATGGGTACTTCTGATGTACGGAATGACTTATTGCTGGGATCTTTTTCCTGGACTTGTCCGTATGTATTCCGTTTTACTTGGATCGGCTCTTGTGGCCTCTCTCTATGGTATAGTTCAACACTTTTTTGGGATCGATCCGTTTCGTACGACTCCCCTTGAGTTTGGTCCTTTTCAAGAGCATGCCTATTTTGCGGTTCGTGGTTTTCTTTCGACTCCTGAGATTTTTGGCACTATGATCGCGTGTATTTTGCCGTTCCCTGCTGCGGCCTACATGCTTCATGATGACGA
>CAYONZ010000041.1:7358-17193 GCA_964405465.1 uncultured Bdellovibrionales bacterium
CCCATGGATTGGTAATGGCATGCAAAATCTCGAAAGCAAAACCGATCACATAAATGGAAATATCTATTTTCAATTGCTCGCAGAAACCGGAAGCTTTGGCCTATTTTTTTATGGACTTTTCATACTTGGATCGTTGCTGGGAGGATATCAAATCTGGCAAGAAATTCCCGAGTCACACTATTGGCATCGAGTCCTGGCTCTCAGCAGTCTTGGTAGCCAAATGGCCTTTCATGTGGCTGGGCTGTGCTGGTCGACCCTAAATGAAACACACGCCATCAGCCTTTTTGTTTTCGTCACCGCAACTCTTGCTTATTTGCGACAGCGTTACGACCATAGCCTAGTCCCAGACGATTTCTCGCTCTAGATTTACCGACGAGGAATTCGCGAATAGAAGAAGGTTTCATTCAACGAAAACTATCTTTTAACAATCGATCCTGAAAAATGGATCGAATCAAGCCGACAAGTGAGGTGTGAATACTTCACTTGTGCGCTCCATTATCCTAAAGATTTCTCTAAGGCTCGCGATCGTGGTCGCAATTTCTCTGGTATTTACCCTCGTCCTAACTGAAAACACATTCACCCAAGAAGCGCGACAGCTCTTGTCGAAATATACACAGTCCCGCGTTCAAACAGAGAGTGAGCTATTTTTAACAGCAGAAAAAAACTCACAAATTTTACGAGATGAGTTTTTGAATCGTCGTGCCCAACCAAAGAGTGCTGCCCAGATCAAAAAAGATTTTTTTTCGATCTTCGAGCAACAAAAAGACGGTTTGTATCGAATCAAGCCAGAAAAAAATGACTTTAAACACAGAGCTTCGGTCGCGATGCTTCCGACATCCAACCTCACCACTAACTTCATGCGGGATATCATTATTGCCTACGATATCGCCTCTGAAATGGGCCCCGCGTTTCGCAATCGATACTACGATACTTTTTTTCCGCTTTATGGAAACGACGCCAATATTCTGTATCTGCCAGACACGGACTACGCCAAACTCACAGGTGTCACCGAACTTTTGGTGGATTATGAAAGCGAATCCGGCTCCTCACCACTAAAGAATCCAACACGCTCAACCTACTGGACAAGTGTGTACTTTGATGAGGCCGTAAAAAAATGGATGGTTTCCGTTGCCACCCCGATTGATGGACCCGAGGGATGGATTGGGGGCGCAGGTCACGATGTTTTAATCGACGACCTTATCGAGCGCACTGAGAATCAATCGATCGAAGGCACCTTCAATTTAGTGTTCAATGCAAAGGGTGATTTAATTGTTTCCCAAAAGTACTCGGAGCAAATCAAAAAGTCTGGTGGTCAACTTGGGCTTGATAAAATAACAGACGATGACATCTCAGAAATATCAAGGGCTCTGCGTGAATCTAACGAAAAAGCCGCGACGATTAAGACCGCCAATTTCGTTTTAGGATTTGCTGAAATCAAGGGTCCCGCTTGGAGATTTGTCAGCGTTTACCCCAAAACACTCATTAATAAACACGCAAGTTCTACGGTTTGGATCGCATTTATCGCGACCATTTTCTGGCTTCTCATTGAACTCATGATCATTTGGCGCACTCTCAAAACGGAAGTTTCAAATCCACTCGAAGTGTTCATCAATAGCACAAAAAACATTTTTGCAGAGAATAGCGTGGTGAAACTTCCTCTCAATCGAGAGGACGAAATCGGAACGCTAGCTCAAAGCTTCAATAAAATGCACACCGAAGTCATCAACACCAAACTTGGACTAGAAGATTTGGTCACCCAGAGAACCCGAGAGCTAGAAGAATCAAACCAACTCTTGGTTGAATCGAATAGAACCCTCGATCAACATTATCAGGAGCAGGCCGAATTCATGAGTATCGTATCTCATGATCTCAAGAGTCCACTCACTGTAATCTTGGGAACAGCTCAGCAAACTCGGCGACGTCTCAAAAATGAAAACTCTGATGATCTCATTAGCAAAGCGCTCGACAAAATTGAGAAGGGCGCTGGGCGCATGCATGAAATCATACAGAGCTATTTAACCGCCCATCGACTTGAATTTGGAAAGATTGAAATACAATTGACCCAGGTTTCTTCGGACAGTCTGATTGAACGGTTCTTCAATTTTTATTCGGATGCATGTCAGAAAAAACAATTGCAGGTAAACTGTGACAATCACGAATCCTTGATTCTAATGGTAGATGAAGCCTTGACCAGTCAAGTTCTGGACAACTTGATTTCAAATGCGGTCAAGTATTGCGAGGTCGGGGGTGCCGTTCAATATAGTTCTAGGGCAATCGATGGAGGATGGGAGTTCCGCATTAGCAACACTGGCCCAACACTTCGAGCGGAGGAAATTCCAAATCTCTTTAAGAAATACACACGCCTTTCCACTCGTCCGACCGCAGGAGAAACTTCAACCGGGCTAGGCCTTTCGATCATTAAGCGGATCCTGGATCATATGAATGGTACAGTTCAATGCCTGTGCACCGAGAATCGCACCGAGTTCATCGTGCATCTCAGCTGCGAAACACAAAAATTCGATTCTAACCAAGATTTGGCCAAGCACGGATAACCCCCTGAAAACAAGCCAAAAATCAAAAAACTCAGCCCAATCATGGCACGAAATGCGGGGGACGGAGCTCTCGCTTAGCGACTCACCGCGCGATTCAATGAAAAAACATGTGCTTTCTCCAGACCGGCTCAATAAATCGTTGGAAAGCTCAAACAAAATGCTACAATTCTAAGAGTTTCAAGCATTTATGAGGTTTAGGGATGACCAAAGCGGATTTGATCAATTTAGTATCTGAAAAGGCCGGTATCACGAGAGTGAAGGCTGAAACTGTGGTGAACACTATTTTCGATTCAATGATCGAGGCGTTAATGCGCGATGATCGAATTGAAATTAGAGGTTTTGGTTCGTTTTCGAACCGCTATTACAACTCTCACAAGGGTCGCAATCCAAGAACTGGCGAGCCAATTGATATTCGTAACAAACGCACACCGTTTTTTAAAGTAGGCAAAGAACTTCGTGAAGAAGTAGATGAAGCCGTTACGACAAAATCGGAAAAGGTCTAGTCTCCCCAATCGCACCAATGCGATAGGCTGCCATAAATATCCGTTCGAGTCCCATAGCTATGCCTCCTGAAGGGGGCATTCCAAATTCCAATGCTCGCAAAAGATCGGCGTCGATTGGAACCAACGCTCGATTAAGTTTTCTTTTTTCTTCTAGATCCTGGCGAAACCGTGCGAGATTTTCTTTCGGATCATTCAACTCATGAAAAGCATTGCCCAGCTCAAGGCCCCGCCAATACACCTCAAAACGATCTGCCCAACCATTTTTATCAATTCGAGCTAACGCGGATTGCGAGGGTGGATACTTAGATAGAATAAGTGGCTGACTTTGTCCGAGCTTTCTTTCAATTTTCTCAATGAAGATGCGAAAAAAAAGATCATTCCACGAGTCGTCTTTTGCGAAGGCTACGCCTTGAGCAAAAGCAAGCTGGCAAAGCTCGTCTCGCGTGGTTTGTGGAGTGAGTTCAAAATCTACATAGCTCCTAAAGACTTCCGCCATGGTCTGCTTTTCAATGGTAATTTCTCCTGGCGAAACTGTTTTCAAAAGTGACTCAACATCGTCAGAAATTTTCTCGAGATTAGAAAATCCACGGTACCATTCAAGCATCCAAAATTCAGGCTGATGATGTTCACTAATTTCACCATTGCGAAAGCAAGGGCGCATTTCAAAAATGCGAGTCCACCCCTTTGCCAAAAGTTTTTTTAAATGAAATTCAGGGCTGGTAGGCAAAAAAAACCTTCGTGAGACTTGCCCTGATTCAAAGTCAGTTGCAAATGCATCCAAAAAGGGTTCAGTCCCTGGGGATGGCACCAACGTTGGGGTATTCACCTCAGTAAAATCACGAGAAGAAAAAAACTCGCGCACCTTTGTTAGATACTCATACCAGAGCCGAGATCGAGAATAATCAAACTCTGCACTTGGCAATTCGTAGCTCGCCAGTGCCGGAGAAAACAAGATAACACGCTCAATCTGCCAGCTCTTGTCGATCTCCGATTTCACGCAAAAAAAACCAACCTGATCGTTTAACTGCAATACATGAGAAGGCAAATGGTTTCGACAAACCAACGACAAAGATACTCCTCCGCGCAAACCACTGGGGTCCCATGTGGCTCCTTTTAATCCCGCGAGATCCACGACTTTTCCATTCAAATTAATTTGAAGATCGTCTTTTTGCAGATTTTGAATTCTTCCAGCAATAAACACCTTCGATTCAACAAAAACTGCTGGGTCCAAACAAGCCTCACTATCGGCTGGAGGATAAGGTTCCCAAAAACTATTTAGAAACTCAGATCGTACTGGCATCATTGCACACATTTCGACAAAAAGTTAAAACAAGAACAAAAGGCGGCCGAATGCCCCTTGGTGCACTTCTACCACACCTCGACGCCCTGAAAAAGGGAGTGTCAAATTCAAGTAGCGTAACCCCAACTCCACACCAAAATGTGTAGAAAAATCTAAACGTGTCCCCAAATACCCGCCATAGCCCACACTAAACGGCAAGAGTCCAACTATTTGATCGCTCGCCAACACAGGATAATAGAGCTCCCCACCAGCATAGAGCTTCATCATTAACCGGGGCACATATTGAAACCGCACATCTGCCATCGGTGCTAAACGCGTGCTCGATTCCAAAATACTAGACGAACTTGTTCGGTTGACAAAAAATCGGCTTCCCCATGCACCGAGTGAAACGATCGCACCACGTGTGTCATTTCCAAAAGTTAAAATCTCTTTGGTTCCTGACAAGGCCACATAGATAACCTCCTCGGTCGCGCCAGATGCCATTCCCATAAGAAAATGCCAGTACCAAGGCGCTCGCCCCATACCTGCCGACAAAAATGGAGTGTAACTAAAGTCGTACTTCTTATTGTCAAATCGAGTGTCGGCAGTCGTCGATCGCAGCGACATCAATTCAGATCCGACTACTAACCATTTGTTTTGATTGTAACGAGTGCGCGCTTCAGTTTTTGCGATGTCTGGCACAAACACTCTCACCTTGGCAAATCGATCAATTTGCACCTCAGGTAATGACACTCGCGCTACACATTGGGAGTCACCGCGAAGCTCAACGACCTTAAGTTCTCCCAAAATTCGCTGCGGGCTCGACCAGGTCGGATTGCGAACCACGAACTCCAACCCCTGCAACTCGTCCCCGACACGAACTCCATGACGAAGGCCAATGTTGATCAACACCTTTTGCTCAGGTAATTTCTCAAGAACATAGCCCTTATAGGGCATCGATCGAACGATAGTGTCGACAATTGTGTCTACGATCTGCATTCGACTGGCATCAAAGTTTTTAGCATCTAGATTGCGCAGATTACGAAAGCTCCAACGCTCAATCTGCCGTCCGGTCTTCGCCGACAACAGGTACAAATCTACTGAACGCTCAGCTACTCGACCAACTAAAAATCCATCATACTCCGATTGGGGGTCCGCTAGTCTGCGAATATAGTAGGCTGAACCCAAGGGATCCGCTACCTGCTCAAAATTCAAATCACCTGCGACCCGACCGGAAAAAGGCTGAGATCCCTTGGTCCCATCCTTTGCCACTTGCTCTAAGCAGGTGGCCGAAAGATAGCTTTTCAGATTCAAAGAATCGCTCATGGATTGGCAAAACAAAGATCCCTGTGTTGAGGACCAGTTTGGAAAACGTGGCGTCGCATTGAAAAGGTAAATTCCAACTTTACTTATCGCGGTCTCTCGTTCAGGCGCCACCTCCAACGAAGCGGCTTGATTGACCGAACCGTTTTGATCTTTCTTTGCTGCTTGGTTCGTTGACTGGTGTATAGACTGAGGGATGGGTTGGGCGGTGGAGGGACCGACGACTGAGGTTGGGCGGCCCACTTGAGTGTTTGTTTGGCTCAGCTCTGCATGAGCTTGCTGCTCCTGCTGCTGCTGTTGCTGCCAACCCTTCAGCGGCAGCGCCAACGATGAAACTGTGGAAAAAAGAAAAAGGAATTTTATGATTTTTGCATTGAGTTTTGACACACTCGATTTTTAACTTTTGGGTCATCGCTGTCAAAAGATTTTGCTTGGTGTTCATGCTCATTTGGTCCGATTTCGCGAGGCAAAGTCATCGCCATAAGATGAGTCCCAGCAAAATGAACTCAAACGCTTTTCCAACGACACCGATCTTGACTCATCGACAACCTCCCGACACCATAGGAAAATGAACCTTCGCAATTTGTCCCTTTGGCAAAAATTCACCTTCATGTTTTCGGCTACAATTTTATCTCTGATCTTTGCTCAGGCGGCCTCAGCCAAATCAACAATTTCGACCACCACTGATCGAGTGTTTATCTATTCGGGCCCTGGACTCTCGTATCGCCCACTCTCGACGCTTCAACCCGGAGTTGAGTATCTTTGTGAGTTCAAACCCGTGAAGTCGGCAGATGGTCACTACTATCGAATAGCACTCAATCTTCAAGAAAAAAAGTACATCGGATATGTTCCGCTCTCTGAAGATGTTCGCCTGAAATCTGATGAAGATGCCGCAGAAGATTTTGCCAAATACAGTGAAGTGGCTCTCTCAAAGAAATCACTACAAGCTGAGGCTGGCATCAATCGCGATGACTCCTATTACATTTCGATTGGACATTTGACCTATCGGTCCCCGGGGTTTTATTCAAAATATTTTTTAGGTAGTCGAATCACTACCAAAACCTCAGTACCAATGCTTGGTTTCGAGCTTGGCAACGATGCTTTGGTCTACAAACGCATTTCTGGTTTTATCAACTACGGAGTGGCACTCGCGTTCATCACCAAAGACGACGATCTCTTTTCTGGCAGCAAACGTTATGGCGCAAACGTTCAGGTTAAAGGCAACTTCGGCTTGCGCTACAACGCGGCCAACTTTGCCGCTATAAGTTTCGGTCCATCACAAATGGCCATTCTCAATGCAAACAACAGTACTATAACCGTGGGAATAATGGCCACGGTCGAGGTTGGTCTATGAAGTCGCCAGAAATTTCACGGTCTTGCATTTTGGGTTCAGTGACAAAAGCTTCAGCATTGACCATGACTGTTACGACGATTTTACTGATTACAACAATCACTC
This sequence comes from uncultured Bdellovibrionales bacterium, assembly GCA_964405465.1. Lineage (GTDB taxonomy): Bacteria > Bdellovibrionota > Bdellovibrionia > Bdellovibrionales > JAMPXM01 > CAYONZ01. Next base: position 14,472 of record CAYONZ010000041.1, read on the forward strand.
CGAAACAAGCCTGTGCCGAAGTTGAAGCGCAGACTCTGATTCGCCAATACGACGATGGTGAAACACAAATCACTTCTCCCTCGATGGACGTAACTGGTTCTTTCAATCATGACACGATGAAGATTGGAGTCGGTACGGCACAAGACATGGTCACGAGTGCTTCTGCCGATGTGCGAGCTTTTGGCTCTCGTGGCGTTGACTCGAAGATTTCAGAACGTCGCAAGGAGTACTCCACTAGTTTTGAAACGAATATCCCCGATGGCACTTTGGGCATGAGCTACATCCAGAGTGATGAAAACGACTACCACTCAAAAGTTTTTTCTGCTTCAGGAACGCGTGAGTTTTTTCAAAAAAACACCGTGGTGAATTTTGGGCTAGTCAATGGTCAAGATGCTATCGAGTCATCGAGCAATAAAACTTTTCACGAAGCGATGACTCATCAAAACTATAGCCTTTCGCTTTCGCAGGTACTTTCTCGAAATAGTCTAGCACAACTCATATACGATCTCAGAATTGAAAATGGCTTTTTAGCAAGCCCGTACCGTCGAGCCAAAGTGATTTCAGCGTCAGGAACCGTCAGCGGTGTTCCCGAAAATCATCCGAGAACCCGCAATCGAAACGCCGTTGCAATCAAATACAACCACTATGTTGAGAAAATAAAATCAACACTTGCAACGACCTATCGATTCTACTTCGACAACTGGGGCGTCTATTCACAAACTTTAGAGGAGCGCATGACGCGTGAATTTGGGCCCAAATTCGGAATATCGCTCGTCCTGCGATACTACTATCAACTTCCTGCAAAATTCTATGCGGACTACTATCAAAATGATCCCGGCGTATTTTATACTGGGAACACCACACTTGCGAATTATGATTCGGTACTCTTAAGCCTACGCCCGAGTTTCAAATTTAATGATAAAATCGAACTCTACCTCAAAGGCGAAGTCTACCGCGTGAACTATCGCAACGCCTCGGACCCTGGCAATCTTTCTGATTTGAGCGATGATAAGCCCCTGGTGATCAACGCCCACGTCGTAGGCCTAGGGCTTGTTTCTAAATTTTGATTTGCGACAAAGATTCAATATAATACTTGATAAGGAAAATATTTAACAACTACCCCATTTGCCAGAGGATTCTATGAAGAACTTAAGACACTTGCCCGTTCGATTTAAATATGCGCTCGCACTTTCATCTCTCATTACGACTTCCTTTTTTTGCGATATGGCACACGCCAAGGTCAAAGAAGGAATGCCGTTTCCTGCACTTCAACTTAAAATGATGAAAGACGATAAACCATTCGACCTGGCAAAAACCAAAGGTAAAGTCGTAGTCCTAGATTTTTGGGCGAGCTGGTGTGAGCCATGTAAAGTTGAACTTCCTGCACTTAATAAACTCGCCAAACAGTATGCTAAAGATGTGGAAGTGATCGGTATCAACCTAGATGACAATGCAGCCGACGCGCAAAAATTTCTACAGGCGCATAAAGTTGATTTTATGATTGTAAAGAAACCGACCGACAATAAGTCCTTCAATCCAAGCGACGAAATCTCGGCAATGCCTTCCTCATTCATTCTAGATCGTTCAGGAGTCGTTCGCTCCGTGCACAAGGGATTCAGAGAAGGCGATCTCCAGAAATTCGAGAAAGAAATAAAAGAATTGATCAGCAAAAAATGAGAACTACCATCTCTTTCCTCAATCTGATGCTCATCTCGGGTCTGTTGACGCTTTTACTCACAAGTTGTTCACTTGTTGGTAAACGAGTCAACGCCTTTGAAAGGGGCATTTTAAGCAAGCCAGGAATGTTGCTTGTCGAAAATGGTAAAGAGAGTTCTTCGATGAACCACATGTTCAATGCGCGTGAAGGATCTGTCGGTGGGTTGGGTGGCGCGGGAGGTGGCTGTGGGTGTAACTAACTTTTTGTGGCTCACGGCACTTATTTTACCTCTGCTATTTTCCCAGGGATGTACGGTCGATCTTCGCTCGACCACTCCCGGAGCAAGCTCGGCATGCGCTCCCACAGCCCAACAGCTCACCGATTTTGCCTCCGTCAATTCAGGAATCTTGCAAACGACAGGCTCTTTAGGCGGAAGCACCGGCTGCGGAACCTGCCATCTCTCCGGAGGTTCAGGATCTGGTTCGTACTCCGTCGTCACTGGTTCAGACACCACGGCACTCACCACAAATTATTGCTCCGCTAAAAGATTAGGCTCACGCTTAGCCTCACATCCTCAAGAAGCCTCTCACAGCGGTGGGGTCTACTCCGCAAGTCAGATTCAACTCTTAATTGATTTCGTCAACAGCCTTTAGAAACCACCTTTGACCCGTAAAAAGTTCTACAGTTTTTAGGAGCTGAGCCTCAACTTGAAACATTTCAAATTGAAACACGAGGTGAACATCAAGGACTTATGACATTTCTCACTCCCTCAAACCACTTGTTCAGATGAGATTGCTGCTTCTCAAAGCATGTAAAACTCAACCGAGCCTCTCAAATCTGTCTATGCTGTTATCGCGTGTTTAAAAGTTCGACTGATGACGATCCTTAAACCACACACGCTCAATTTGGGCAGGCCCCGTATTTGCTCATTACGTTATATGTGAACAAGACTTCACACTGATTTCGATCGTTGTCTGAACGGGGTTTCAAAGTAAGACAACAAAAAGTGGGGAATAAAATGAAGCAGTCAAATACAGTGATAAAACTCTACACTTCAAAAGCTCT
>CAYONZ010000041.1:17293-20293 GCA_964405465.1 uncultured Bdellovibrionales bacterium
GGAATTTCCGTTTGTATCGACGACTCACGCGTGAAACAAATGGAGTTGCTCATCAAGACGGGGCAGAAAAAGCAAGCACTTCGTATTGCCACCTCAGATCCCTTATTTATTGATATTCAAATACGCGATCTTGCAAGAAAAATGTCGACACGTGACGAATCCGTTCGTGCTCCACTTAGTGACTTCGTTGCGACCTTTGCAGGAGTCGCCCGCGACAATTTAAATGCTAAGATGCTTTTAACTGGTGACTTCTTTTATCAAGCAGATCCCGCACTCACCATCATCAATGGCCAACAAAGGGTTCGATCGGATCTTTCAGCTGATATCGTTTCGTCAAACAATCACTACAGTGATATCACCACTAATCAGTTTTCAATGTATAAGGTGCTCACACGCAAACCACAGTCGATCGCGGCGGCGGCTCCCCAACAAAACGTGGCAACTCCTGTGATGACAAGTCCGATAGCCGCAGGTCTTCTTACAACTCGTGCCTGGACTCAAGCCCATGCCGATGCTGGAACCAACCGCCGTTTGGTTGAATTCACTTTCCGTCAGTTCATGTGTAAGCCCATCACAGAATGGGCCGATGCAACTTCTCCTGACGATTTCGTTGGACGAGATGTCGATCGATTTCCTGGTAGTAGCAATGAAAAATATCAAGTCACTTGCAAAGGCTGCCACGGAAATATGGATGGTCTTCGTGGAGCATTCGCAAAAATTGATTTCACCAATAACATCCTCAGTTACATCCCAGCGACCAATCCAGGAAGTACGACCGGAGTCGCCACAAAAATGAATCGTAACAACACCGTCTTCAGCGAAGGTAAACAGGTCACAAATGATTCATGGAGGAATTATGCCACTGAAGGTAAGAACGCCGATCAGTTTGGATGGCGAGGAGCCCTCAGCGGAAATGGCATTAAGGAATTCGCGGCCATGATTGCTGAATCCAAAGGCTTTAGCAGATGCCTAACGAAACGGGTTTTTACATCTGTATGCAAGCGTGAACCAGCTTCTGGAGACGAGAAGCTTATTCGCACTATTGCAGATGAATTTGAAGCTGCTGATTACCAGCTCAAAGCGCTCTATGAGAATGTGGCAAATCGACCTGAGTGTTTAGGCCAGTGAGCAGTGGTCTTTGAGCGTCTCGAATTTTATGGCAGGTGCCATAAATCGAGTCCTTGGCCGATGGCAAAAAAAGTGGAATGGATTTGGATTTTGGGGGAAGAAAATGACAAAAGTGGCACGATTAAAAAAATCACGAGACCTGATACTTCTACAAGTTCTTGGAATTGGTCTTATTCTTTCATTCCAGAACTGCTCCAAAGGAGTATTGCAGAATCAAACTGAGACATACGGCCTTTCTTCTGAAGGAATAGTCCCAACATCGGAAGCAAAAACTGTGGGAGTCAGTGGCTCTGAAACTATTTTAACATCACTGGTTTCGGTCACTGGAATTCAAGCACCAAGCACGGGGCTTTTTCGCTCAAGCGCAGGAAGAACGACGCTCATTGGAGACACTGGAGCCGCTGATTCTGTCAACGCTCCAATGTGGATCTCCATCACCAACCTCTCTGGCGATGTGTGCGCACAGCTAGTAACAGAAGAAAAGGCCAAGGCTCCGGCTTTACGCCGCATCTTTAAAGAAATCGACTTCACCAAAGGCCCTGACTCAGTTTCTCAAGAAGCAAAAGACAAGATGATTCGCCGAATGGCACGAGCCTATTGGGGACGAAACGAAGAGAAAGAAGAACTCGCAGCAATCAATGATTCTCTTTCTGAGAATTTCAAAGGTGTCGATATGGTGCAAACTGAATTGCAGGTATTGTTCGGATGTTCTGCAATGCTCTCATCTGCGAGCGCACATATCCGATAAGTAATAGGACATGTTTTGAGATCTGGGTACTGGTTTTAGAGGCTAAAAAAGAGGGGCAAAATGAAACTCAAAGAAATTAAAAAGAACATCAAGCAGCTCGAAGAAAAAACTGGTGAATCTCGAGTTGTCTATCTTCACGAAGACCATCGACCTCCCGTCACTCGCCGTGACTTTCTTTCCACCGGATTATTGTCCTTCGGAGGTTATCTCGCGGCTCCCTCACTTTTGTCGATCATCTTAGGCGAACAGCGAGCCATGGCCGCTTCTGCAGAGTGCATGAACGTGAGTGCTCCCGTCCTACCAGCATTTGTTCATGTGAATCTATCTGGGGGAGCAGGTCTCGCCGGAAACATTCTCCCACTAGATCTCAATGGTGACCTTTTGCCGAAGTATTCCAAATTAGGCAGCGGTGATGCTCCGTCAGTTATTCGCATGATGAACAACTTAGCGTTACCAAGTGCCGACGGTACCACGCTCTTAGGAAAATTCTTCGAGGGATTCCAAGCCACAGTAGCGCAAAGCACACTCGACAAAACAGCATTTGTAGGAATGTGCACAAGCTCAACTGATGACACCGCCAATAATCCCTGGGATGTTTCAGGCATGATTTCTCAGGCTGGTCTGCAGGGAACAATTCTTCCGAACCTTGGAACTCGAAATAGTCCGACCGGAATCGGCCAAATCGCTGGAAAAATTCAGCCGCCGCCGCCACTGATCGTAAAAAACTTAAATGACATTATCGGTTCACTTGCACCGACCGGAGCTCTGGCTCGGCTGGATAACAAGCAAAAAGCAGGAGTGGTCCAACTCATCGGAAAACTCAGCGATTCACAAACAAGAAAGCTCGCAAGCACCTCTTCGTCGGCGACCTTGCAAAAATATTTGCACTGTGCAAACGAAAAAAATATCGAATTATCAAACATGGCCGACCCAGGTGTTGACCCAAGAACCAATGCTGATGTGTCAGGTGTTTGGGGCATCAATGCCAATTCAACGCCACAAACTCGCGAAGTGTTTTTTGCGGCATTAGTATACAACGCGCTTCAAGGAAAATCTGGAACAGCCGGCCTCGAACTTGGTGGTTACGACTACCATGGCGGCACACGGACAAATACCGATGCCGC
>CAYONZ010000041.1:20393-26193 GCA_964405465.1 uncultured Bdellovibrionales bacterium
GTGAAGTTCGCCAAACAGGGAGACGCGTTGATCGAAAAAGTTCTTCCGCGTGCCTTCACGAGCGACGAAAAGAATTTGATATTGAAATTTGCATAGATATTTTTAGAAATGCAGCCATTTCCCTGGGCCGCGAAAAATTGAAAGCTGATTTTAGCTAAAAGTAATGTGAGCAAAACGAAACTGGTGGAACGTTTAAACTGGAAAGCTTATGAAAAATTGGACTAGAAAATTTATTTCATTTTTTCTCTTCACAATTCTACTTGTCAGTTTTCAGAACTGCTCGAGTGACTTTATGCCTCACGGCCAGGATGCACTACTCTCAACTTTAAATGTCTGCGATGCCGATCTTTCAACCGTATTTGCAAACACCTACCACCCTTTTCTGTCGACAACGTGCAAAGGCTGTCACGTGAGTGGACCAGGAAAAGGTGCGTTCGCTTCTCCAGTTGTGGCCATCGCCTACCAAGACTTTCAATTGGCTACTGCCGATAAAGTGACACAGTATGCACTGAACCCAAGCCATGCTCCCGTTGCTGGCCCCCAAAACCAATCGGCACTAGACAGTGCTAAAAGCGCGTGGGATTCAACCATGGCCGCCAAAGCCAGTTGTCAGGGTGGCGGTGTGAACACCACTGAAAAGAAAACCATCGCTCGACAAATCAATGCCACAGCAACCTACAAAACATATTCATGGAATCTTGACACTGAACTCGTCACCAATGCTGCAAACTATGATGCGGCCACTTTTTCTATCAATATCAAAATGACAACCCTACCGAGCGGACAAAAAATTTACTATTTCTCTTCACCAACCATTACGACCAAATCAAAAGCCATTCATTTGAAAAATCTTGAAGTTTTCGTCAATGGCGTAAAGCTCTCCCAAGTCACAGCTTGGACTGAAATCGATCAAACTATTGCGGCAGCTCAAACTGCAGTTAAGATTTCATCGTCTGTTGCGACAGCTGAATTTTCAGTCGACAGTACAGATGTCATTCAAGTTAGCTTTGGAGATTTGACTCCCCAGTAGACATTGAAGACCAGAGTCCAAATTAGATTGGAGACGCCAATCCCCAGTTAAGAAAAAGCCGCAAGCATCAGGCATGAAGCCTAAATAGAATAAGTCACTCACACTTCTTCAAAAAAAATCTCCGAGAAAAATCTCGAATCCCCCTCCCATCAGAGGGCCCGGTATGAACCATCGCCAATGCCATCAACGACCTTTATCTTTGCACAAAAGCGAGACCCACCCACTAATTTACATTTTCTACTTAAGACTCTCCGGTACCAAATAAACTTCGCCCCACTCACTTTGGGTTTTCTTAAGGCCCTTGGTCAATACGACTTCCTTATCCGTAACAATCACGCCTTCAAAGCCCAACTCCTCCAAAAGCTTCTTTCCCCGGGTTGCCCCAAGCACCATAACCGAAGTGTCATAAGCATCAGCATCCAATGCCCGACGAGAAATGACGGTCACCTGGCGAACTCCAGTGGTTGGCCGGCCTGTTCTTGGGTCAATGATGTGATGCACACGACGGTCTCCGACCATAAAAAATTTTTCGTCATCGCCTGAGGTTGTCACCGCTATATTTGTGCCATAAATTCGCAGCACATTTTTGCTGTGATCACGAGGATCTCTGACCGCTGCCATCCAATCTGCACCGTTCGGTTTCTTTCCCCAAAAATAAGTGTCCCCACTTCCATCCACAAATCCAGCTTTGTAGTGTGCCTGCAAATCTCTCAGTACCGCATCGACAGCATAACCCTGTCCCAGCCCCCCCAATCCCAGCTTCATACCCGGTGACTTTAAGAAGATGGTTTTTTTTTCTTCATCTAACTCAATCTTGCGAAAATTCACCAAGGGAAGGCGCTCCTTAATCTCCTCGTCAGTGGGTTCTCTATGATGCCCTTCTTTAAAATTGTAAAGGCCCCAAAAGGCATTGAAGGTCGGATCAAAGGCTCCGTCGGTCTTGGCACAAACTTCCAACGTGTACTTCATCAAATCAAAAAGCTCGGGTCGAACCTTAACCTTTTCTGCTCCGGCGGCCCGGTTCACCAAACTCAGATCGGTCTCATCTTGCCATTCGCTCATCCAGGCATTGATGGCTGCAATTTTTCGAAATGCGTTCTGAATATCAAATTCAACTGTTAAGCGATTTTCTTTTGGGCTAACTAGACAAATTTTAAACGGAGTCCCCATTTCAACACGATCACCGCAAACAAACTCGGATACTTCTTTTTTTTCGCCCTCCCTTGGAGTCTGGATTGGCTTGTCTATTTTGGATGTCTGAATGATTTTGTTTGTCGACATGCCTGTCGGTATTTCTTCTGGTCTTCCTGGTAGTCCAGCCGCAGGTTTGTCTGCAACTGTATCGGTACCTTTGCCTATCAACTTCTCTGCAGAAACTGGCAAAGTAAAAGTAGAAGCAAGAAAAAATAGAATGGTAGTTTTCAATTTTCTTTCTAAATTTAAAATCACAAGTTTTCCCCACATCACTCAGTTCTAAAAATGCAAAGGTGAAAGGCCAATAGTGCGCCTACTCCACTCACACCGACCCCCGACGAAAGTTAGCATGTTGAAAGTATGATGCTTATCATTTGCTATTCAGACAAGACACAACTCGACATTTAAACAAAATTAGTGTAGGTTAAGTCTTTGGGATCCACTTGGTTTTCTAAGAATCCCCAAAATTCCTGAGGAGGAAATATGCAAGACTTAAATCTCAACAAAATCAAATCTGAACTCGCAAAATTGACTGATGTTGAACTTCTTAAAAAAGAGCTTCACCGAATTTCGAATGAAGTTCGAAATTACGATGTACAGGCCAATCTTTCACCTAAGGCCAAATCACGCATCAAATCATTAGAAAAGCGTTTCACAGATGTCTTGAAGAAGGTCACAGTCGTTCAAAAGCAGGTGGATGTTGAAATCAATAAGATCGTTCACACACTTCGCGTAGCCAAAACAGAAGCTGAAAAGAAACTTAAATCCGTTTCTATCGGAAAATCGACTTCAAAAAAATCGGCGAAAAAGACGACAAAAAAAGCTGGAGTTCGAAAGGCCACCAAGAAAACTACGACTAAAAAATCTGTTTGATCAGGTGCTCAGTTGATTTCAATCCGATGAGTTTGTGAAGAATCAAATTCATCGGGTAAAAAACCAAGGAAGGTTTTATGGGTTCGCAAGAACAGTCCGACTTGATCTCTATTCGTACTTTTGCACCAGGTGATTATCTGTTCACTGAGGGTGAACAGAGTTTTCATTTCTATATCATTCAAGAAGGTAGCGTCGAGATTTTCAAAAATGGTGGCCCTGACGGTAAGATTCCTCTCGCCACTTTGTCTGAGGGTCAATCTGTAGGAGAGTTCGCAATGATTGACCGGCAACCAAGGTCGGCGTCAGCACGGGCACTGACAGATGTAAAAGCCGCATTCATTGCCGACACCGCTGCACAAGAGCTCATGGCTGACCTTCCAGAATGGGCAACGGCGATCATGCAATCGTTGGTTTCACGCTTTCGAGAAATGCACAAATTGATTCTTAAGCACCAATTGCGTGATGAAACTCTTATGTGGGAGATTTCAAATCTCGAATATGACCCAGACAAGCCGACGGTCGTAAAAGCCCATCCACTTTTTTCACGCACCCAAGACTAGCAAGCTTGCTTTTTTACTAATCCAAAGAGATAGCAACTTGCCTGTTTCACTAGATCTTCCTCGGCGGCCCCGCGCTTCCAAAAAAAAAGCACCAGAAATACTCTAGTGCTTTTACATTGATCTTAATTGTAGGAACTTGAACGACTTATTTAACCTATTCCTTTGGCCACGCCGGCTCCGGATTTTTCTTCGAACCCTTAAAGCGGCCCACCAAACCAATTCGATCGGTCATCATCACATCCATTCCCTCGGTATCAAGCACACCAGTGATCGACCATAGACCTACGCCCGGAGCTGTTCGCCCAGAATCGGCCAACTCACGCATCGACAAAACACCCGTAGCAGAGTTGTAAACCGTCTTAAGCGTAATCTCTGTCATTCCATCAAATATCTTTCGCGTCTTCATCACCACTGACAGTGAAGGACAATACAGACTCGTTCCATCTACACCGACAGTTGCCGCTTCAACTTTGCGAACCAAGAATTGCGCTGTGAAATCTTGGCGATCGGTTCGCCCTGGAGCAATTTGCACTCGACCATTGCCATCCCCATTGTAAGTGCCAGATAGTTTTTCATAGGCAGCGGCCAATTGCTTGCGTGCCTGTTCAGGATCAACAGTTGCCTCTTGATTCACACGTGAAGCTTCTAGGTAACCCCATACTCCCCCACCGCGAGTGATCTTAACAGTGAGATGATCACCCAAAAGGCTTCCTCGCATCGAGAACTCAGGGTCTTGAGGGCCGACCACACATCGGGTTGTCGTTCCTTTTGCCAAGATCATCACTGTTTCTCCAGAGTCAGACTTATAGTCGACATCTAGATACTGATAATCCAACTCACCGACCACTTCGAGCAGACGAAAGCGGCCTTTCAAAACCGGGCGAAGTTTAGGTTGTCCATTTTGGTCAACTCCGTCTTGGACAAAATTAATGTACAAACTCACTTCAGATTTTAATGCACTTCCTGTACTGGAGGTTTGTACCTCTCCCACATAGGTGCCAACCACCTGTTTGTAGTCTCCTTCAAGCTTATTGTTTTTTTCTTTCACAGCTGCCTGTTCGTCATCTGTGATTCCACGACCACCACATCCAGCAGCCATTCCCACGATCGCCACCGCTGCCAAAAATAGCCTTAGAACCATTGCGAGTTTTAAGAACTGAGTTTTCATAAATCTCTCCTCATTAATTTTTAATATTCATTACAAGCTCATCACGTGCAGCTGCCAGCTCGTTCAAGCTAATATGGTAACTTCCAATTGCACGTGCTCTATCCAATTGTGCTGAGAACAAATCATTGTAAGCCCGAATCAACTCAACCAGTGGCTGGCGCCCTTGCCGATAGCTGGCTTCAATTTCCGTTACAACTTTCTTTCTCTTTTCAACTGTCTCATCAGCGAGTTTTGCCAAGGTGTAATTGGCCACCATAGAGCGTTCTTTCTGTAGCAATTCACTGCGCACGGTATCGGCAACTTGCTCCAATGAAACTTCACCCCGCTGAACATCTAATGCTTTGTCTGTTTCCCTGGCTCGCACCACACTCGAATCCAGGGGCATCTCGAATTCCGCACCTACAAAATATGTTGGTCGACGTCCAGCCGACATCTCCGCAAATGACCTATCCTGTTGCTTATCGACACCACTGGATTGAACCTTCGCGACCAAATCTAGGCGAGGATCATTCGAGCTCTTTGTTGATCGCAACTGCACACGGGCCGCCTCAAGATTTTTCTGCGCAGTTCGCATTGCCCGCAAGGTCGTAACCTCTTTGTTAGTCAATTTCGGCGCCGCTGGCAAATTTTCAGGAACTTCCAATTCGACTTCTTCTTTGCTTTCTAAACGAAGTGCTACCAGCAGCGAGTCGAGTGCATTCAGGTAGTCCGCAGAAGACTTCTTAACTCGTTGATCCACCAAACTGTACTCCGCCTCGAGACGAGGCAATTCACCTGGTGAATTCAGGTTGTAACCAGTCTTGCGACGGGCATTGCGCACCAGTTCTTCGTACTTTTCTCGTGCAGAAATGTTCTCTTTCAATTGTTGTTGAGCAATATAGGTATTCCAAAAAAGCGTCACAGATTTCAGAATCTGACCTTCCAGATTTTCTTCACGAGTCTCAAGAGCAGATTCAATTGTCAGCTGAGCGGCAG
>CAYONZ010000041.1:26293-30626 GCA_964405465.1 uncultured Bdellovibrionales bacterium
GATTTTTGTGCGATCAAGTTTTCTTGCTTAGCTGCCAAGCCCTCATTGAGCGTTCTATCCACGACATACTGTGGTGAAATTTTAAATTTTGCCCAGGCCTCTTGAAAAAAACCAAGACTCGAAATCAGGGCCAAAAACGCAAGCCAAAAAAAACGACTCCAATTGAATAACTCACGATGCTGCAAATCACGATGTGTTTTCATCAACGAACGCTCCCGACAAGACCCAGTGAAAAGTTATTTTTTTGAACTTGATAAGCCGAAGTTTCTTTAGCCAAAGCTGTTTGATATCCGTAGCCCAGATACAAAGACCACGACTGACCCATTGATTTTTCGGCAGCCAAACCAAGGCGGGCATAGTTCACGCGCTCGGTGTAATTGGCGAAAGCGGAGGGACTGGAGTTCACAACAGTCGCTCGTCCCAATCCCAGGGTTGGCACAAGGCTCACGCCATTTTTTTCACTCAAGCTCGCTCGGGCAGCCAATCCAAGTTCTGTGAGAATCGTATTGAGCTGTGTGTCCACGATGTCTTTTCCTGTGAGGGTTTGCGCTTTAACGTTATGAAAAGCGTACCCCAAAGAAGCATAGCCTCCAAGATCAAGATGTGAAGACTCAAACTTGGTCGGCATCCATCGAAGTTCTAATGACAACAACGGGCGATAACCGAAAGAGTCAAGCGAGTAGGGCTGGGCGTTCACAATCTGCCCTTCGCCGCTCGGTCGATAGGCTGTCAGCGAAGCCGCCACTTGAAAGGCTGAGTATTGAATTGGCGATGCGATCGCTTCCACTTTGGGCCGAACCGTCGCTGGAGTGGACAAAACTTGGGCTGACTGATTTTCAGATTTAATTACCAGTTCTTTTTGGGCGATCTCCTTGAGTTCGACCGGGGCCTGGGGAGCCGTCTTGGCTTTTTTAGACCGTCCTGCGGCCGAAGCGGTCAACGCAACCGACAGCTGCACAATGATTAAACTCATCAAAATTCGAGCGATCACATTTTTGAACATCGATACCCCCACGAAAACTCCGGCAAATTTTTCTTGGCCCACCGCCTCATATACGCCGAAATCCTTGTCTAGCCAAGGGTTATGAGCAGATTTGTCGAGGTAAAACTCTAATTATTTTTTAGCCCAAACCGACTCTGCCGACCGGGCATATATTCCATCATTTTTTAAAAAAACACGTCAATTGGATTTGCTAAAAACTCCAAACTTCAGGCTCCGTCCCCCCAAAATACACGTCTATATAAAGCGCCGGTTCCCGGCTCCCTCAGGAGAGCTCCGTCCCCCGCTTTCGGCCCCCGACTTTGGGACCAACGAAATTCAAGGCAGAAATTTGCTCATTTTTTCATCGCTCAGCCGGGCATGACTCGGCTTCGACGCCATGCTAAAGCTGCGTTTTCAATTTGAAAACTTTGCTCTGGGCATTTCTAATAGCGGGCAGATCCTTCTGCGATCGCTTTGTATCCCACTCAATCAAGGAGATTTTATGGCCGTGCGCACTGACTTTACCGAGCTCGAAAACACCAAGGAGTTCATTGAGCGTCACAATGGCTCGTCCGAACCACAAATTTCCGAAATGCTGTCTACCCTCAAGCTAAAGTCAGTTGCGGAGTTGATGAATCAAACAGTACCCCCACAAATCCGCACCAATAAATCTCTTGATTTAGCTGCTGGAGCCACAGAAGCCGAGATGCTGGCCTATGCAAAAAAATTAGCGAATCAGAATCAAGTTTTCAAGAGCATGATCGGTATGGGTTACTATGGAACCTATACTCCAACGGTGATTTTGCGAAACATTCTTGAAAATCCAGGGTGGTACACGGCCTATACCCCGTACCAGGCCGAAATTTCTCAGGGCCGAATGGAAGCGCTTTTGAATTTTCAAACCATGATCATGGATTTAACAGCGATGCCCATTGCCAATGCCAGCTTGCTCGATGAGGGAACTGCAGCGGCTGAAGCGATGGCCATGTGCCACTCGATTTCCAAAAAGAAAAATGCCAATAAAATTCTCGTGGCACGAGATACCCTGCCGCAAACAATTGAGGTCTTGCAGACACGCGCCGAACCGCTTGGCATTCAAATCGAAGTCGCACCTCACGAAAATTTTCAAATCACCGACGAGGTTTTCGCCATTCTTGTGCAATACCCAGGAGTCAACGGTGATGTCTGTGATTTCACCGAGCTTGCAAAGAAAGCTCAGAGCACGCAGACCCTAGTTATTGCCGCGACGGACTTGCTTGCATTGACACTGCTTAAACCTCCAGGAGAATGGGGCGCCGATGTGGTTGTCGGAAGTGCACAACGGTTCGGTGTGCCTATGGGTTTTGGCGGGCCACATGCCGGATTTTTTGCTGCAAAGGATGAGCACAAACGCTCAATTCCAGGACGCCTGATTGGTGTCTCGATCGACAGTCATGGCAAGCCGGCATTGCGATTAGCCTTGCAAACGCGCGAGCAACATATTCGGCGAGAAAAAGCGACCAGCAATATTTGTACGTCGCAAGTCTTATTGGCCGTGATGGCCAGCATGTATGCTGTCTACCATGGCCCCAAAGGCCTTCGTCGAATCGCACAGCGGACTCAACGCCTGATGGCCATTTTTGTTAAAGGCCTCGAATCGGGCGGAGTGCGGGTCTTACAGAAAAATTTTTTCGACACAGTTACAGTTCAGATAAAAAACAAAACTTCGCTTTTGCAAAAACTTGAACAAGAGAAAATCAACGCGCGCATTCCAAGCGGTGAGCAAATTGGCTTTTCATTCGATGAGACGACTCGACCGGAAGATATTGAAAAACTATGGGCCGCATTTTCGATAAATGCCACGTTCAATGATGTCGAAAAAAACACGGCGAACACATGGCCTGAATCGCTAAATCGGACAACGAGCTACTTGCAACACCCCGTCTTCAATAGCCACCATTCCGAAACAGAAATGCTTCGATACTTGCACCGCCTACAGGCCAAAGACCTTTCACTGACATTTTCAATGATACCGCTTGGCTCATGCACAATGAAACTCAATGCCACCTCCGAAATGATTCCTGTGACTTGGCCTGAGTTCAGCTCCCTTCACCCTTTTGCTCCGCTTCAACAGGCTCAAGGATCGGTGCGCTTAATTCGAGAACTAGAAGGGATGCTGGCTGAGATCACAGGATTTGCCGGAGTTTCGGTGCAACCAAATGCTGGTTCACAGGGCGAATACGCAGGGCTGATGGTCGTGCGCAAATATCATCAGAGCCGCGGCGAAGGCCATCGCAATATTTGCTTGATTCCAAGTTCGGCACATGGGACCAACCCGGCGAGTGCTGTCATGGCCGGGATGCAAGTGGTCGTCACCAAGTGCGACTCACAAGGAAATGTCGACATCGCCGATCTCAAAGAAAAGGCTCAGCAGCACTCCAAAAATCTAGCGGCCTTGATGATCACCTATCCTTCCACTCACGGGGTATTTGAAGAAGGTATCACTGAAATTTGCCAAATTATTCACAGTCATGGTGGCCAAGTCTACATGGATGGAGCCAACTTCAACGCCTTGGTTGGCTACTGTCGCCCAGGTGATTTTGGCCCAGATGTCTGCCATTTGAATCTGCATAAAACCTTCTGTATTCCTCATGGTGGAGGCGGACCTGGCGTAGGACCTATTGGTGTGGCCGCACATCTCAAAAACTTTTTACCTAAACATTCTTTAGTTAGTGAGGCTGGACCCGCAACTGGAACTTCTGCCGTAACGTCAGCTCCTTGGGGCAGCGCCAGCATCTTGCCGATTTCTTGGGCCTATATCAAGATGATGGGTCGCGAAGGCTTGAAGCAAGCCACTGAGCTCGCAATTTTAAATGCCAACTATATTGCGGCACGTTTGGCTCCTCACTATCCGATTCTTTATAAGGGACAAAATGGTCGAGTCGCACATGAGTGCATTATCGATTTACGCGATCTTAAAACCAAATCAGGCATCGAAGTTGAAGACGTAGCAAAACGTTTGATGGATTATGGATTTCATTCTCCGACGATGAGTTGGCCGGTTGTAGGCACACTCATGATCGAACCGACTGAGAGCGAGTCGAAAGCTGAGCTCGATCGGTTTTGTGAAGCGATGATTTCAATTCGCGAAGAAATTCGCGCCGTCGAAACAGGCAAGATCGATCGCGAAAACAATCCGTTGAAAAAAGCGCCACACACAGCCAGCGATGTTTTACGAGAGGTTTGGGATCGCCCTTACACACGAGAACAAGCGGCGTTCCCACTTGAATGGGTTCGAACCAACAAGTTTTGGCCATCGGTTGGACGAGTGAATAACGCTCACGGTGATCGCAACTTGGTTTGCGCTTGCCT
>CAYONZ010000042.1:0-5374 GCA_964405465.1 uncultured Bdellovibrionales bacterium
TCTTGGTGCTGGCTTTGCAGTCTTCAAAGATATTCTTGGAGGTTGATTATAATGGCATTTAGATACTTATTAACTGTTAGTTTTCTTACGGTTTTCATGACAAATTTTGCTCATTCAGCGCTTCGCTGTAGTGAACTAATCCAGAATCCCATAGCTTGGGCTAGTAACAAGTTTCATTTTGAGACACTCGGTGAATTACAGCTAAGGGGATATCGAAATGGACAGTATCTTTACATTGAGGCACATGGGAATAGACGTAAAGCGACAGATAGTGAAAAATCAGAATCTCTGCAAAAAGGAATGGACACATTCGATTCTGATTATCGTCCTCTTTCAGGAACGTTTGAGCAGGCTCAAGAAAGTATTCCTTGGTTTTTAGATACAGTTGACAAAGTTAACTCCTTTGCTCCTAAGGGTGGTATACCATCTAGCTTAGATATTGTAATCCGATTGGATTCCAATAAAAATGGCCAACTTAGTTGGTTCCGTCCAGTTGAACCCGAAGAAGGATTTTATACGGGTAGCCGTATTCTCATGTCACTCAAGGTAGTAAATTCTCCGGCAAAATTTGGAAAGATGCCATTGGGGATCGATGTTCCGCAGAATATCATTCAAACTGTTTTTGCTCATGAATATGGGCATTCTATTTTCACCCAACTGATGAGACTACGTGGCCTTGATTATGATCGCAAGTTACAGGAAATAAACAGAATGCTAGACAATAGATTTCTTGAAGGTTTGCAGCGAGCAGATCGTGAACTTGGAGTAAAATCTAGTGATTTAGGATTAGTTTCCGAGTCAGTTTTCGCACACGTTGCTGACCCCAGTAATCGCGATAGTTTGGTAAGACAAAAGAAAAAGATAAGGAATTTAGTTTCTCCTTATTCTGAACTCTTCGCTGATGTTGTTGACGCTCTGACTGTTGGAAGCTTAACGGCTCATTCAGAAGCGATAAACTTTTATCAGACAAGTATCCCTTTGGTTCGTGCACTTTACGGTGAAGTTGAGTCTGAATGGTACGAAAAGAATTATATGGGAACAACTCGTTCTTTTCTTGAATCAGGAAGCGAAAAACAAGAATATGATACAAAAAAATTAGAATCGTGGCATGAAGCGCTAGACCCTGTTCGTGCTTATTTAGGGAAAAGTGGTCTCATATCAGATGGAATGACGACCGATCAAAAGAGGGCTTTTCTTAATCACCTCATTAACATCATCGTTGATGAAATAAACGCGAAAGAAGCACTTGTAACAGCTGATAATTTTCCAGCTAAAAAAATGAGTGCTGATCTAATTCAAAGACTGCAAAAAGATTTTGGAAGATAGCCTCCGAGAACAAGCCTGAGGTCAATTAGGTCTGGGTCATTCCAGATTTATAACTTTGTAACAAAAACTATTAGTTACAAAAATAGAATAAATGTATATTATTTGTTACAAATGGAAACAAATCGGTATGATAAGTGGACTCAGAGACGCCGATCCTTTTGCACGCCTTTTTGATTTATCCAAAATTCTTTTTATTTCTTCGCACGAGCTCGCATTTTTCAGCTGTGGATAAAGTGGTCCGTGCAGTTTTTAGGTGATGATTTGCAAATCACGATCTGGTGAAAGTGATTGGGTGATAACAAACTCCGAATAGCACCCATAAGCAATTGCCGATGCGAAATGCCAGAGGCCATGAAATTGAAAAACACAGTTTGGACAGCAACCGATCTTCAGAACGTCTAGCTCAAAAAAAATGAATGCAGCAATGAGTGCTGCCGAGCTGAGATATTCAAGTTCAGAAGTAGAGCCGTCTGGCCTGAGCGATGCCGATGATTTTCGAAACAGGAGAATCGCTCCAACCAAGAACGGTATGAGGTACGGGCCTGCAGCATATTCGGTAAGTTTAATAGTCAATGAAACGCAGCCCACCCAAATGGCAAACAGCAACCAAATAGATTTTGTTTTATGGCAAGACCTTAGGCGCTGTTGAAGAAAAATAAAAATCAAGCTGATCAAGATAGCATAGGCTCCTCCCATATCTGCCTTTTGTCCTGCCATAGTCAGTGAGGCATGAAAGAAAAAGCTGCCTATGGCGAGAGCATAGCCAGACAGAGCTAAAATCAATATCCAAAACAAAACTTGAAATTTTGCAGAATCTTTTTTTATCCACTTTCGACAGTATAGGTAAGTTGCGAGAACCCATGAGGCGGCAAGGGCAAAAGCTAGGCTAGACCAGGCGTTTGATTTTTGGCGAAGAGTTGCCTCCCAGTTTGTGAACTCACAATACTTTGCAGACATTTGATCGGTGCCCAACGTCCAGTCTCTCCAATTGAAGTTGCTGCGTTGACCGAAGTTGGCAAGAAGCCAAAGCCCAGAGAAAAAAACCAAAAACAAAATGATAGCCATTGGGAGGCGTTTTTTTACTTCCCAAAAGAGTTCTGGATTGGTGCTTTTTTTTACAGGCGTCATGAATCCTATCTCTTTGTCGAAGTTGTCGATCACCTGGCTGCCGTATCACTTGAGAAAGGTCCAAATATCTCAGGTATCCAGGTGCATCAGTTGTCATCATCATCAACCTTCGCCATTCTATTAGCAGGCGAAAGAGGTCATTATGCAAGCTAGTGCCGAAATTTTACAGAGCTTAATGAGTAATGTCAAAAAAGTGGTAGTTGGAAAAGATGAAAAGATTCAGCAGGTGCTGACCTGCTGGTTGGCTGGTGGACATATTTTAATCGATGATATTCCAGGAACTGGAAAGACGATCATGGCTCGTGCCATGGCCAAGTCCGTTGATGTTCCATTTCGACGTGTGCAGTTTACACCCGATCTTTTGCCCTCAGATATCTTGGGTACATCGATCTACAATCAAAAGACACAAGAGTTTGAATTTAAGCCTGGCCCATTGTTCACCACATTTTTTTTGGCTGACGAGATCAATCGAGCCACGCCACGAACTCAGTCGGCGTTGCTGGAGTGTATGGGAGAAGGGCAGGTTTCGGTTGATGGCCATACATTCAAGCTTGACCCATTGTTTTTTACGATGGCCACACAGAATCCCGTTGATCAGCTGGGTACCTACTCTTTGCCCGAGGCGCAGATGGATCGATTTATGATGCGTATTTCGATGGGGTACCCCATGCCGGAAGAAGAAATTGAAATTGTGAAAAAGCAAAACGATGTGCATCCCATTCACACCCTTCAAGCGGTGGAATCTCACGAGCGATTACTATGGTTGAAAAATCAGATTCCACGGGTCGAAGTTTCCAATGAGATCTATCATTATGTGATGAGCATCGTAGAGAAAACTCGCAAATCTAGAGAGCTTCGAATTGGGTCGAGCCCGCGTGGCACAATCGCACTCACGCGTGCGGCACAAACCTTGGCTCTCTTTGAGGGACTGGGATATGTGCGGCCTCATCATGTTTTCAAAATGATCAAACCAGTTCTGTCGCATCGACTGATTCTTCAACCTGAAACACGCTTGGCCGGTCGATCTACTGAAGACATACTTGATGGCATCATAAAGGATACCCCGGTTCCTGTAGCCAAACAATAAGGATGGAGGAAGGTTGAAAACCATCGAGTTCCGCGGTCTTGGGGACTATCTATTTGAGAACACGAGAGCTCGCTTTGAGCGACCTAGTGAGTACCTCCGTGGGACTTCGTTTTTTTATTCTCGAAGGTCGTGGTTTGAAGCTTTTCCTTTATGTTGCCTGCTTCTCTTGATTTTGACTCTACTCGCATTTTTTCATCATTTTTGTTTTCTATTGTTACTCGCATTTTCGATGGTTTTACTTGGTCTATTTTTGGCAACGAAAACCGTTGCAGATTCACTTGCAATTGAGAGGCGAGTTGCAAACCTACGGGTTAGAGAATTTGATTTGGTCGATGTCGCAATTGAAATTCAAAACCTCAGTGAGTTTCCCTGTGGGCCGATGGTCATTGAAGATTTGTTTTTGGCGGCACAAAATCCCGAGGTTTTACTTGGCCACGAAGAAATAATCAGGCCGTTGAATTCTACAATCCTCCGGTATCAAAAAGTATGCGACGGGGGTATGGGGAGACATTCTCTTGGACCATTGTTGGTTGTATTGAGTGATCCTCTGGGGATTTTCGAATTTAAGATTCGAATTGATCTCAAGATAGAAATTGATGTTGCACCAAAGATTGAAAATATCAGCCAGCTTCCGATGCGAGGCACACCTCGTTCAGATCATTATGGTATCTACGATGTAGCGGCACGTGGTACCAATATTAATTTCGCCGGAATTCGTGAGCACACCTACGGAGACTCGCTTCGTTTTGTCGCCTGGAAGCTTTCTGCAAAAAAAGGACAGCTGCTCATCAAAGAATTTGAGAAGTCTGTGAACACCGAGGTCACAGTCTATCTCAATCTTGATGCTGACGCGCATATTGGCTTTCGGTCGCACTCCACATGGGAAATGGGACGAGACGTGGCCTTGTCGGTGTTTTCGCAGCAGGCAGAGCTGGGTAACTCTCTGAGGCTCATCACTCAACATCTCACGCTGGGTCCAGATCGTGGAGAGTCATTTCTATACTTGCTCAAAGAAACTGTGCGACAACTCAAACCGTCGCCAGTGGACAGCGGCACCAATACAAACAGTCTCTCGAAAATCTTGCGCGACATGAAAGAGGGATCGACTTTTGTTTATGTCACACCATTTCGGTTTGAGTCCTTTGCGGATGAGTTGAAGATCTTAAGGAGCTTTCGCGCACAGGGTGTTCAGGTGATTTGTATCTTGATTGACACAAGCCTTTTCATCTCTGAGGTCGTGGGGAGAGTAGAAAGTCCATTGTTGATGCGAAGTTTGCGCGCAGAGGATTTTGATTCAGCATTGTTTCAATTGCGAAGCAGTGGAGTGATGACTTATGTCGTTGCTGATGTAAAGAATTTTGCTAGGCATATGGTCGAGGGGGCCAGGTGAGATACCCGAAATCGTATCTCCTTTTTTTGGCGGCACTCACGATGACGCTTCTTGTGTCTTGGCGGTATCGCCAACAATTGGCTGGGCCTGTTTTGATGGAGCAAGTGATTTCTCTCGGTTTTGCCATTGTGGCTCGGCATTTTCTTTGGACTAAACAAAGTCTATTTGTCGACACCAGACCGTCGCGAGAACTGCAGCAGATGAAGACGGTTTTGGTCTTCGGCGAAGAGTTGCAGGATCAAGGGCAAAAGATAGCTCAAGAGAAGCACATTTTAAAAATGCTTGCGACGAAAGAGATGTCGATTTCACTTGTGCTCTATTCCCTATGGGCCTTTTTCTCATGGTGGTTGAGATTTAATTTTTTTCCACAACATTGGCCAAATATGCAATCTTCTATGGTGAATTGGGGGGTGCAGGCGGTTTGCATTTACCTCCTTTTGAAT
>CAYONZ010000042.1:5474-26827 GCA_964405465.1 uncultured Bdellovibrionales bacterium
TTAACTATTTTGGTGAAGTTCTTTCCTGAAAAAACTATTGGCGATCTTAAACCTGGCCATCACATTAAGTCTTTAGTGGATAGCAATTCGCGTGTTCAAAAAAGAATGGCGGAGAGTTTGGCCAAGGGTCTCGTCAACGGAGTATTCAATGGATCTCGCGGTGGCTCTCCTTCTGGAACTTCGGATGACCTGTATGCTGAAAGCTCCGGAGGAGATGCCGACGATTCTAGCTTCATGACGGGAGACAGCGAGGGAGATCCCCAAAGTGATGGCCAGAACACAGCTGAGAAAATATCCGATAGTGTAGTTGGGAGCACATCCAGCACAGAGGCTTCTCCAGAGGTTTTGCCTGGAGAAAGCGGCACAGCAAATAGTCGCTCCTCGGCACCTCATGCGCTCACAAGCAGGCAAGGGCAGGGGAAGTTGCAGGGTCAGAAGAATTTCAATAGCGGTGATATACAGATGCCCCAGATGCAATCTTCAGGAAAAGCATTTCATCAAAACGGCTTAAGTGCGAATGCCAAAGAGAATGGTTCTATTCCAGAAGAAAATGGTGATGGTGGTTTAGGCTTATCAAGCGCCAGCTCTTCAAATTATGAATCGTTCAATGGAAAAACTGCGGCCGAAAAATCAAGGACAAGTTCAAAAAACGCAAAAATACAAACGGGTGTCGGCTCTGTAGATGGCTCAAAGGCGGAGACTCAAGGGGCACCAGGAGATGCGACTTCGGCACCGGGGAAAACGGCTAAACAATCGGCGCAAGAAAGTTCGCGAGGGTCGGAAATGGGAGAAGGATCACTTTCAAATTCCGGTGTAGATTCTCGTTTAGCAAAGTCGTATTCAAAAAATTCACTGTCTGAAAAGTTGGGCAGTGAAAAAAGAAATATCAGCCATCCATCAACCGGCAAGATTGGTCAGCTTTCTAAGCGCGAGAAGATTCAACGACTCACTGAAAAGATTGAGAAACTTTTGCGATTCGTCACTCTTGCACTGGGATTGGCAGCAGGTTTGACGGTGTTGTACTTTTTGTTTCAATTTTTTATGAAGCTCACCAGGAGTGCTCGACCGCGGCTGATGAAGAAAGTGCAGCCCAATCGGAAAGATTGTGTGCATTTGCAAAAGCTACTGCATTCCTTATCCAGCATTCAGATGAGCCCCGAGCAGGAGGTCATTTCGTCCTACAATGTATTGCTCGAAATTTTTGAAGCTGTACAGTTCAAGCGTGAGCAGCATGTGACTCCGCAGAAGTTTTTAGAACAGGTGTCGGTGAGATTCCCGCAAATCAGAGCATTTTTCTCGGGTACCACTGAGACCTTTTCAGAGGTTCTCTATGGGCAAAAGAGTCTACAGGAGTCGGAGCTCCTGAAGTTCCGGCGTGATATGAAACATCTTTTTAGTTTTTTCGGTTTTTAAAAGCAAAAACTCAGTAGAGCAAGACTTTCGGTGGGTCAAGAGCTCGGTCTTTTACTCCGATGAGTGTAGGAATGAGGAGTGCTCCTGGCTTGCTAATAATTCTGGCGTCATGTTTCGCGTTTGGCCTTTGGTCAGGGTACACGCTTCTATCAAGTGGCAAATCTCAAAGTGAGACGAGGAGCAAAGCGGACGCAACCGCCAGAGCAACCCGCCTTCGACTCCCGGCAGGTCGTAACGAGGAGAATCCGGCGATGGGGTTGCAGAGCCCTCTTTTACCTGAGCAAATTGGTGATCCATTAGAGTTAAACCGACGCGAACAGGCTGCACCCTTGATTGTTCTACCTCAGCAGGGAGAAGCGACGCCTCGGACAGCGGCGCAGGAGAAGGCTGCGCAGGCCGTTGTTCAGGCCGTTGTTCAGGCTGACAAGCTCAATAGCTTGACTCTACCTGCCGGTGCCAATCGAATAGGAAATGACATAACAGCATCGCTCCCAACCGAAGACACCAATTCAAGCGAGGCAGCGAGTTCATCAAATGGTCCCATCTCGCCAAGTGTTCCATTAAAAATAAATCCAGTCTCGCATCTGCTTGCGGCTTTTTGGGGATGGCTTGGCCTTGGTGCTGATTTCTCAGATTACACCCAAGATGTTCCAGGCTTAAGTGATTTGGAGTTTCAGTCATTGAAGGTCGTTGCGATTACGATCGGAGCTGGTGCTCGGGTGACAGAAAAATGGGGATTTGAAGTGGCATTCAAGCAAGCGCCTGGAGAGGTTTTACCAGCAGATGGCGTGCCCGTGACGACAGGTCAGTTCTTTTGGAAGTCCATGAATGGTGAAGTGTTGTACTTTGCCAAAGACGGTGACGGCACCGTTGGAAGTGTTAGTTATAATTTGCGCCTTGGAGCTCAATATAAAACCACTCCATTTTTAAATGGCGGTTCCGGTTCGGTGGTTATTCGCGACATCAATTCGACGATTGCCTCAATTGGATTTGAGGCCGAACGAAAAATGCGTTCGCAACTCAGAGGAAAAATCATTGGGCGCATTCTTTATCCGGTTTCATCGCGCGGTCCTTCAGGTACTTCAGTGCAATTCACACCTGTGTATGCGATCGATGGGCAGACTGGAGTCGTGTATGATTTCAAGTCGGGTGTTTGGATTGGAGCGTTTGTTTCTGGCGAAGTCATCAAATACAACTTCAAATACCGCGAGGGGGCTATAGACCTCCAGGGTAGCCAGTCCCATTTCAATTCCACTTTTGACGTGCGCATGGGATTTGATCTTAAATAATTTGAGTCAATTGAGCTGTGCGCCAAGAGCGAAATCTACCTCTCGTGGTGGATGAGTTCGGTTGATCATCATAGTTATGCGTGTCAGCTCGCGCCCCAGTTTGGAATCTCAATCGGGATTGTCAGTTTGTAAAAATAAAGAACCGGTTTCGCTATCAAATTCTCTCTTGATCACATTTAAGTCAATTTTCCATTTTGAAGAAAAGGGTTCAGCTATAAAGCGATGCCTCGTGAAAAAATTGAATATCGGTCGGGTGTCTCCTGTGAGCGACTGATCGAATTGGAGAGTCGTATTTTGATAGCTAGTGAGACCGGAAAAATATTTTTGCACTCGCTCGCTTAAAAAACCTTGGTATCTCTCCAGAACCGAAAGCTTTCGAGCAAACGGATATTGCGCGAGATGTTCACGAGATAGCGCAAACTTACGGGCGCTGGCGAGATTTCCGCGATAGCCAATCGGCGACATTTTACTGTTACCGCCATTCATGCCAGACAAATTTGGAGCAAACTCGCCCAGCATATCAGCACTCAAAAATTCAAGGCCGCCATCCGCATAGCCTAGAGGCTGATCATAATCCTTCATAAACAGTCCTTGTATGCCTAGCGTATCGAATTTGGCCCTGCGCCCGATGGTCTGATAGAGAGCGTCTTCTTGCTCGGACATGCTCAGAAGGCGAGCCATACGAATCTGATAATTGAGAATTTCTTGTGGATCTGGCAATTTAAGTTGTTCACCTGCATCACCGGTATTTGGGATTTTGAAGCTCATTCGGGCCAACTCGGTTGTGGCAAGCAAACCCTGCTGAATTGTGAAGGATGAAATAGACACTTCTTTGTTCCAGTCAATGAGCGGTACAGAAGAATCCATGGTGTGAAGCTTTTTGAGAAGAGTCAGAACAAAGTCATTTTGCTTTTCTTGAAATTCAAAGCTGCGAGAGTTTTGCTCTTCTTTGATTAAGGCTTGAAAATTCTTTGGCAGATCCACACGGACATTTGGTGCAAGAGGAGGAAGCTCTTGCGTATCTGTCTTAATTCCCACTTCAAGGTAGTGCTTGATGCGAATTAACATTTCGCTTTTTCGAGCAGTGTAGGAACGAGCCGAAATACTGGATTCTCGCTGGACCAGTCGACTAATTTCTGGAGCGTTGTAGCGCTTTAGCAGTTCGCTATGGTTCACATTTTGGCGCAGACTCAACATGTCTCTATGCATTTGTTTAAAGAACTCGTATTCATAACGCATAACTTGCCGGCGAACGTCGAGTTCCTTTTCGAGTAGAGTGAAGAAGCAGTGAGAGAACTCATGATGGGCCTTGAGATATTTGATCTTAAACCTATTGACCACTGACTCCAAATCCGAGATCGCGGCGTGGGCATTTGCAATGGCTTCCGGAGATGCCAGTCCCAATTGTGGTCCAGATGCCATCCCCTTGGTTTCTTTGACTTGATTTTCAATTTCCTGCAGCATGTTTTTGAAATCAAAAATTAACGGCTCAAGACCATCGATGATCATTTGTGTTTGCCCATTTCTCGCAGCACTGTACAGAAAAGGACCCCGGTTAATAACACGGCCATATTGCATTTGTGCAGGCACTTCTTGTTGGTAATCTCTTTGAATAAGCTCTGCTCCTGAGCCGAGGTAGGCTCCTGCTTCTAGTTCATAGAGTCCAAGAGAAAATGGAAATTCTTTGCCGCTTTCAAGTGCATGACAAAGGGGTTTGAAAAACTGAATCCAATCTTCATTGCCTTCAGTTTGCAAGGCCAGGGTCTTGAGCTCTTCACGAAGCTGGTTTTTTTGCTTGTCACTTGCGAGATGTAAAATATTGGTCAAGAGATGCGCGGGATCGATCTTCATGTGGTAGAAAACGCCGGTGTTCAAACCAGATGCAAATCCAGTTTGCAGTTTTAAGTGATCGATTTTGTCTCGTGGATTTCCATATTCCATCCAGGGAAATTGAATTTCTGCTTTCAAATCCATTCGATAGATACTCGCTACAAATTTTTCAGCGGTCATTTTTTCCCGAACAAAACCACTTTGAATTTCAATTTCTTTTTGTTCTTCGATGACCGATTCAAGAAGAGCAAGTGTGTGCGGTGTAACCAAAAGGGTATTGAGCATCGAAGAAAGATTGTTTCCCAAGTCATCGAGCGAGATGGAGCTCGTCTGCAATTTAGAGTTAGATTCTGGATGTGCCCGAAAGTCTGCTGAGGATTGGGATTGAGTTTTAGAGTTTGTTGAGGTGGTTTGAATCTGTGAATTCTGGATTTGCGCATTTTGAAAAAGATGACGCGAAAGATTTTGCAACAGCCGAGTTTTTTCAAGAAGCCGTTTGATGCGCATTGGGCTCTGTCGAGGCTGCTGAAGAATCGTTCTAAACGAGAGAGTACTTTTTGAAGATCGTGCTTGGCTGATCAGCTGAGCCAATTCTTTTGAGGAAAATTCAATTTCATTTTGCAAAAGTATCTGAATGTAGCGAACTGCTGTTTTCTCAACGTCGCCATCTGTTGATCGATCTGACGATGTGGGGCTATGGTCTGCCAATTGCCAAAGCATTTGTGCTTCTGCGATGTCTAGTTTTTCGCGGTAGACCTGATCCACAATGAAAAATGCTATTGTGCCAGTCTCCAAGGGAGCAACTCCCAATAATTGCAGAAATGAAGGTCTTTCAGATCTGAGCTCTGCTTCGATTTTTCCAATGCGGTCCGGGTCGGATTGGGACTTGATCGCATAAGATTTAAACTCATTTGAAAGTTCCCGACCCTCATTTCGATGAGAGTTCGATTGGCCCAGACTTGCAGGCGTGGAGTACAGAATATTTTTTGCTAGAATTTCAATTGCTGTGGTTCGTGGAAGGTGAAGTCGAATTGCGAATTCTAAAATATTTTCCCAAGGGTTAAACTGGCTTAATGCGCTCTGCAAAAGAGTTTGAGTTTGTGTGTCCTGAGAGGTCTGTTTTAGTCGGGTGATTGATCCAATTAGTGTGGCAAGAGCCAGGTAGGTTCGTTCTGAAATATACCATTCAGTTTTCGCAAGATTTGTTGGTTGTTCTTTGAGGCGCATTTTTTCGAGATATTGGGTGAGTTCCGCGAGGCGTGCCATGAACAGGATATAGGTTCGTGGACTTGAGTGGATGGCGCGCAAATCTATGCTCAAAAACAAGGACTTGTAATAGGATGTGAGATCTTTTTTGGTTTCAGCAATTTTATTTAGCACTTCAGATGACCTGGGATCTTGGGAGAAAAATTCTATATTGGTGCAACCCTTTAGTTCTTGGTCACAATCCTGAAGTACCAGCTTTTCGTATCCGTTTAGAAGTTCCAGCAAATCGCTTGGTAAACCACCAGGAAACTTATTGAGGTGAATTGGAGTGAGGTCGGACGGTGAGAACAGTGTCAGAAGAATCGCATTGTAATCACCCAACATGCGCACACTTTCGGTTTTCGCCTTTAGCGCCGAATCACGTAGAGAAACTGAATTTAAGATTTTTTCTTGAATCAAACGCAGCCGATTTTTTTTCTCGTTGTCCGAAAGATTCTGGGGTTCAATTTGTCCTTGGAGTGACCCTTCGATGTCTCCAAGATTTTGATTTGCAGCAGTTTTCAACTTGGCGTCAGGTGCTTGAACTTTTGCCAATTCATGCTCCTGGCGAGGTGCTCCTTGCCGAGTGCATGCCACAGTCCATGGAGAAACCCATAGAGAAACCCATAGAGAAAGTAATGAAGCTGTAACACCAACGGTTTTCTGAGACGAGTGAGCGTAGCCACCCCGCATTTTCAGTCTACAGTTCATAGCCGACCTCCAAGGTCGTGATCTGTCGATACTCATCGTAAAAAAACGGATTAAAGCGATCGGACTTCGCATAGTTTCCATTTAGGAGAGTGAGTGATGTGTTCCACTTTCCCATGGTGGCGCTCAGTCGTTCAGAATTATTGTACCTGTAGGTCCAGTCCCCATTGATAGAGTGTGCAGTTTTGACTGAGCCATTGATTTGAAAGTTTAGAGGTCCCCAAACTACAACCGAAAGACCCAAGCCATAGGCAAAGCTGTGGTCATTGTTTTCATGTAAGGAGACTGGTGACACTTCATAGGTGTTTGCGAGATAGGACCAAGTGATTGAGCTGCGTACGTTTAGTTTGCGTAACACCAAGGGGTGAGACAGGGCTGCGGTGCTGGAAAGAATCCCGAGATAACCCTCGTAATGTGCCTGTGCACTTGTTGGTAGACTCAATGAAGTATTCACGGACAGGCTGGTTCTTTTAATGTTTTTGGCCTGAGCACTCGGAGGGAGAAGACTTAGAGTCTGTGGGTTTCCCTCAATCTTTGGATTCTGGCTTTGCACAATTGAGCTATACACAGTTGTCGAATAGGTGTGAATGAAGCGAACGTCCTCAAATTCAAATGCACTGTCTTTTTTTTCGATCTCATTGTCCAAAGAGTCATAGGTAATGGCGGTTGCAAGTCCAAGCGAACTTTCTGGCGAAATCTTGTAGACGACCTCGGGAGTCAAGGTGTGGAAATATTGGCGTTGCTCTTGTTGGGCTGCGAAGTCAGAATTTACCTCATAGCTCAATGATCCGTGCCACGAGTCAATTGGTGTAAAAGGCGATCTGGGTGGGGACTTGAGATCTGTTTTGAGTGATGATTTCTCGTTAACGTTCACCTGAGTGTTGCTCGGCGGGGGATTTGCTAGGGGAGTTGCTTTTGTCCCGTTCGTCTCTAAAGCGATCGCCAGAGGTGCAATGAGAGTCAAGGCTACGAAGCAAACGACTGGTCCCATTGAATGCGTAGACTCCTCCTGTCTTTTGCACTTGTTCTTCATCTAGAGGTCCTGCGCTTTACTGTTTGATTTCTTGTCGAGAAAAAAATCTTTTGTCTGTTTGTGATGAAAGTCGCTGAGGCTGAAAACCGCATCATTGAATTTTCGTGGATCAAGATATTGTGGTGCGTGGGTCGCACTGCTTTCTAAAAGAGGAAAACTGATGGCTTGTCCATTTTGAATTTCGACGGTTGTCGACCTTTGCGCAGGAGTGAGCTCAAGATCACGTTTTTCCTGCTCAGAAACCGCAGCTGAGAAATCTTTGAGCATCATTGGAAGGTAGTCAATGGTCTCTTTGAAAGTTTCTCGAAGAATAGAGTCTGTCGTTTTGTCCATTTTAAAGAAAAAGTGGCCAACGGTGGACGACGCAAGATAAAGACCACGTGCCTCTTTCAAACTTTCGTGATTCGATAGAAAGCTATCTGTCATTGTCTCGAAAGATTTTTCAAGAATCGAAACTGGACGCGAGGTGCGTGTGCTCATCAAAATGCCATCATATTGGTCTACAGTTAGGCGGCGTGGTGAACCAAGCCAGTCCAAATCTTTGATTTCCTGTTGGCTAAGGTTCATGGCGTTTCTCATTTGTAGTGCAGCGGTGACCACTTCAGCTGCTTTTACACGACTCTCGGTTTCCACATTGAGCTCGAACCCTGTGCGATAGAGTTCAACAAGAGTTTCAAGTCGGGATTTATAAGGCAACAGATTGCTCATGGGATCGAGCCACTTTACATAATAGTTCGAAGTCCCATTGAGACGATGTGTGCCCGATTTAATGAACTGTTCTCGGGAAACAAGTTTTCCATTCTGATCGTAAAGCGAAAGAAATGTTGAAGTGTCATAGAAGTCCAGTTGCTCTTTGTTTGAGTCATCTGGCACGTCAACTTTCGGCTTTAGTGTTGCTGAGAAATCAGCCATTCTGCGTAGGGCATCATATGCACCATAAGTATATCCTCGTTGGCTCAATTGACTCTTGCTGTTTTCGGTTAAACCCAATGTATGCGATAGATTCTGTAGTGAAGTATTGAGTTCATTGCCACTGAGGCTTTGCATTTTTGTTAGACCATCATAGGCTTGTCCGAGATGGTGAACTTCTTCGTTGAGGAGTTCGCTTTGGCGGTGAAGTTCAGTTTGATAGGCAACATCTAGGCAATTGCCGATAGTCTGATAATTCTTTAAGGCCACATCATAGAATTCACGACGAAGTGCCATGATGGGTTGAATTTCATTATTGAGATCGGTCAGTATCGCTTTTTGCTGGTTCTCATCAATCCCCATCTTCTTGAGATGTTCACGATAAATACGAAGCATAGCTTGAACTGTGGTGATTCGTTGATTCAAGTTTGTTCTTATCGATCTATATTCTGTTGCAAATGTGCCAGAACCAGAAAATGTATCAATGGCCGATTTTGCAAGTCCATTGGCATTGCCGTTACCAAACACAGTCATATCACGAAGATCCGAAAAATTACTGAGACGGATGGGGTCGTTGAAGTCTGAGTTTTCGATTTTGTGGCAGTGATCTAAGAAGGTCGTGAGGTCGGGATTCCCTTCAGCATATCCGCGCATGGAATTGATTGATTTCTGTAGATCGCTAGCAGGTATCGTAAGGTATTGTTTGATTGCTTTTTTGAAAAATGAAATGTGATGGTTGATCGAGGCCGAATAGGTATTTGTCGCCTTGTTGATGCCATCTGTTGCCAAAGTCTCGAAGGTTCCGGTATTGAGTGCGTAATAAAATGCAAATAGCATCTCAGTCTTGTCGAGTGGAACCGACTCATTGCCGAATCGAAACCAAGGCGAAAGTTGGCCATCAAAAAACGAAACTATAATGTCGTTAGAAGTGATTTCAAAATCACCGAACCAAGTGTGAAACTGAATTTTGGCATCAATGTCGTTCATAAAGTAGACCAGCACCATCATTTGCGGATAGACAGCGATGTAATTTACGTTTCTTCGTGTTGATTCGAGCACTAGATTAAGGTCACGAGTTTTTTGGTCAGGTGTAGGATACAGCTGACCAATCAGATTGGCAAAATTGTCGATGCGTTGTAAATGATTCTGCCATTTTCGTGAAATCTCTTGGCTTTCATCCATGATTTTTTTGATCAGTGAGAGGCTACTGTACTCCTTTTTTGAATACACAGATCCAAGAAATGCATTGGTATCTGAAATGAGACTTAAAATCTGAATCTGCACATAGGATTCAATTTTTGCAAACAGGAGGTCTCGGTTTTGAGTCGTGCCCGCCCATATCTCGACGACATCCTCAGGAGAAAGTGCCCCATTGTATAGGCGATCAATAATAAAGAAGTACTCATCATAAAAGTCATTGCGGCTTGGGGATTCCGCATCGAGCGCAAGATTCTTAAAGAGTGTGATGTCTTTCTTTTTTAGGCGCTCGAGTATCATACGAAAAGCCTCTGGGTCTTGCGTGGACGTGGAACTCAATGCATTTTTGAAATCAGGACTTAATATGGTTTTTTGTTTATCTTCGTAGAGCAACGTTTTTCCGGCGTAGGACAGAATTTTTCTCAACCCATAGGAAAATGGATTTTGTTTATTGTAACTGAATTCCCAAGGTCGCAGACTTCTAATGAATGCAACGAAGTCTTTGTCCTCGGTGTTGGGCGTGTAGAGTGCTAACACATTGCTAAAGGTTTCGCCGTGTCGTCGGATGATCTCCCTTTGGATTAGAGTCTCAGGCAAAGAGGCAAGAATTTCGGCGTATGTTCTTGCTAGGCGAAGATACTGAAAATCTAGGGCGCGGTCTTGGGCATGACTCTTTATGTCGTACGCATACTGAAGGTAGCGGTAGTATTGAAATACGTCCGTCTGACACTTGTCGCGACAAGTGGGGCTATTGATCGTGCCTGAGCCGGGGAGTTGCTTCGCGGTCTGCAAGACAGTATGTCTGGTCTCGCTCTGCAAGACAGGTGATTTGGTCTCGCTCTGCAAAACATTCTGATAAAGGCGGTCAGTCTCGATCAAAATCACTTGAGTTGAGCGATAGTCAGATTTAAAAAACGCCGTATTCGAACAACCCTTAAGGTCGAGATCACATCCAGAAAATGCGGCGTTCAAATAGGATTCTAGAATTCCTGATTTCAAAAAACCATCATGATCAATTTTGTTCCAAGATAAAAGAGTTGCGTTGAACACCCCAAGTGCATCTTGCATCTTTTGTGTGAAAGCAAATTTTGGATTTTCTAAATAATTTGCGTTTAAAATAAAAGTTTGTAGGTTTTTGGCAAGAACGCTGAGCTCAGTTGAAGTCTTTTTAGAAAGATCTTGGGTCTTATCGATTGTCAACGAAGCAAAGTTCTTGTCTGAGGCTTCAGCTCCTTTATCGGTCTGGCGAGTTGGCGCTTGAATAGGCCCCTCGTGTTCATTGCGCGGAACGCTTCTTTGACATGAAAGGAGCGTGCCCCCAACGAGTATCATGGCCACGAGAGTTTTTGAGGTACTTTGCACCATATGATCTCCTCAATTCTGCAGGAACAATTCTGTTCCTGGGAGCCAAAGTCCATTGGCAAGGGCCGCGGCAGAGGCGACAAGTGACATTCCACGCAAGGCTTCATCACATGCCATGGAGTTAGGGACAACTCGCAGGCCAGATTCTTTCGAGTAATAGCGCTTAAACTCCTCATCAATAGACGCCAGAAACTGTACAGCTTGCTCACGACTTTCCGCTACTTTGGTGCCAACCTTGAATCCCTGAAAGAGTTTATTGCTCGTGGTAAAGTAATAGCTGAGACCATTGGCATTCGGATTTCCATAAAGACAAGCATCCAGTGTTTTGTTGTACAATGTGTGCAGCTTCGACTTGATTCCAAGTTTGTCGAGATCGTTGCCGTATTCTGCAGAGTAGGAGAGCTTCATGACCCAGGCAAATCCAGTGGTGTCATCAATCATTTGATAGGGAGTGAGTTGCACCAAAAACATATTGGCAGCCGTCGCGAGCACCTTGCCATTGGGAAGAAGGTAAACATCTTTGGCTTTCGGTTTGGCGCTCTGGTTGGAGTTAAAATCAATGATGTCTGCAGTGAATCGATTGAGTCTTGTTGGATCAGATTCACTTCGAGTTCCATTGACCAATAGTGCAGCCACCGACACCTCAAAGCCAGAAACACTCTTGAGCTTAGCGGTGAATTGTGGAGGAAAAAGTTTTGCATCATTAGAGTAATTTTCGAGATTACGTAGTCCCGCCAATGCCAAAACAGATTGGCCAAGCAATGTGGTTTCGGAAGTTTTATCCGATGCAAATTGTAAATTTTCGGCCACAGTTGAGGATATGAGTTTAGTGTACTCAAATGGATAAAGAGAACTATACGAAAATCGATTTTCTTTACTGTCATATTTAGGTACTACAGCAAATGGGTAGGACCAAAGCCATGGCCATGGCGTTAGGCTGGCAAAGATGGATGCATACTTGAGTGGAAGTCCTGAGATTTGTTTCCAGGTTCCCCACACACGTCCGTAATCAACACCAGCGTCATAGGTACGAATTCCTCCAGGAGCAAAACTGTTTTCAAAGTCTTTGATGGTGTGGTCTGAAACCTTGAGACTAACTAGACTTTCCATTTCGCTGAGAGCTTGGCCGTTAGCTCTGCACAATTCAGCCAGCTCTGGATTTTCTGTCAATACTTTTGCTAGCACAGGACTCTCATTGCGGAGCTGTGATGCACTTGAGTCTGTTGTTCGGCAGGCTCGTGAAAAACCAAATAATGATTTTTCATCAGAACGTAAAAGGTCGATCTGTTGTTTGTATTTGATTCTCATGTAGTCATAGAACAGTCGCACCCGTCCAAGCTCATTGAAACTTCTATACCAGAGCCAACCTTCGACCGACTCTGCATTTTTTCCGCGTGCATCCGTGAAAGCATTAAGTGAATGAGTGAGGTCACCGCGAATGCGTTCGAAGTACGATTCGACAATTTGACTGGCCGTCGTACCTCGGTCAAAGCGATTGCAGTAAGGATCGGTCATAAAACTAGCTTCGAGGTCGTTACACTGTGGAAAATAGGCTGCGTCGCGCGGAACCATTCCAGAGGCCGGCACCGGATGATAGGTGAAATCACAGTTCTCATTGCCCGCAGTTGCAGTTGTATTTGCCGTTTTGCAGTCGTTCGCCTGGTAAGTCGGGTACTCTTGCTTATACAAAAAGCGAAGTACCAAATGATCTTGAAAGCCTGGTTTTATTAGGTTCGTGTCGGCGGTGGCGATTTCAGAGCGTGGGTCGCGATAGCCCATGACACTTGAAAAATTCGTGAATCCAGCCTCCGGTGTGGCTCTTTTCTGAAGATCCAGACGCATCCATTCAGGAACAGTTCCCGGTTCTGGCAAAATATTTTCTTTGAACTGATGACCAAGACCGATGAAATGACCGTATTCGTGGCTGATCAATTCTTTCACTACACTTAAAATCACTGTGTCCGAATCAGCTTTGGTTTTCTTCATTTCACTTTGCCAGCCGCTGATGACATCATCAAAAGTTCGCTCTGAGCAGGCCACAAAACTTTTTTTGCCAAGGCGAGCCAGTGCCTCGTCACGTTGTTTTTTGATTTGATTTGGCTTTACCGAAGTAAAAGTGTCTTCATCACCCATGGCAATTTTGGAGTTTTCTCTCGGCGACTGATCAAGCTGCGGGGTACCCATCAAACGTGTCGCTAAATCTTGGGTCGCAAAAATATCATGATGTTTTTGTTTTTGTTCTTGTAGATATCCAGTCAAGCTCGCCATCATTTTTTCGAGTTGGGCTCGTTCGAGGTGAGGCTGGAGATTTGCGTTCGAGTTGAGCGCAGAGATCTTTTCTTCGAGAGGCATTGGGGGTGGCGACTTATGATTCGCGTCTGCCTCTGAATTCGGTGATTGCGCTTGTTTTTTGATCTGGCTCGCAACGTCTATGATTGCTGCTTGCAAATCACTTGGCCGCAAAGTTGTGGCAGATGCAAAAGCATCAGGTAGAGGCAGTGTTGAGGGAGTGGCCTTCGAGCCGAAGAGCTGTGCGATAATTTTAGCCGTGGTCGTGGGTGGATCGCTGAGTTCGGTGTTGGCTTTAATGTAGTTTTCAAGAAGTCCGCCCCAAAGAACGATGCCTCCCCAGAGCATCTCGCCATTGCGGACATCAGCGAGATTCATTGCAATTCCAAGTGGCGAGCGACCTGAGATTTCTTTATCTTGAACCCAGGTCATACTGATGTAGCGCAAGTCAAATGCATGTTTGAGTTTTTTGTCGATGACTACAAAAGGTTGGGTGCCCTGAGGAACGGCCCCGATTTTGGCGAGAGAGTCATTCCAATCGGCAACGACTTCTTTCGCCAGTGGAATGTATTTTTCTGGAAATCCATTTAGCACGATTTCGTGTTTTTTACTGAGATCCCAGTGTGCCGCATAAAGTATAGGGTGTACGCCTTCGATGCTTTCACCAGCGACATGAAGAGTGTTAAATTTTCGATAGTTCTCATCGTTGAATGGTGTCTTTTTGAAATTTGGATTTGATTCGAATTTCAAAAAATTAAAACGCATTTTTCCTTGGTGTTCAACACCAAGAAGTGAAGAGAAATCAATTGAAAAGGCTAAGAAATTCTTTTCTTTGTCCCACTCAATGTCTTCGGCACTGAGTGCATACTCGGTGCCTTCGATGGAATGTGCCTTCTCTATGTTGTGATAACGAATCCGTTTTAAATCTAGCTCTATATAAGGGCGAGCACTCCAATGACTTCTTGAAGAGTTGCGGACATAAACGTTGGTTTCTCTTCCCTTGTCGTCTTTGTCTTTCTCATAATAGAAATGGCGAAGAATCGGAATGGTTATTAATGAGCGCAAGCGCTCCGGTTCTTTTTCATATGTGGGGTTGACAAGTTTGCCTATGAGATAATTTTCTGAAATCTCAAATTCGACATTACAATGCTCTGTTGCGAGGGCTTGGTGGGTATTGGCATTGAAATATCCGACTTCAGAGGTGGAGGCCCAACCACACATGAAGGTTTTTGCTTTTCCCGATGGATCCACAAAGAAGGATTTTTCAACTAGCTCATCATTGGGTACTGGAGTCTCGGTGGCGGGAGTTTTGAAAGTACATGAAGTCAGCGTCAGCAAAATTCCCAGACTTATGAGAATAGAAACGGCGAGAGGCTTCGAGTGTTTTTGGGTCTTGGGGTTAAGCATCTGAACCTCTTTAGTTTCCTGTTTCAATTCGATTGCGGTTGTGAACATCAAGAGCATCACCTTCAATATCATAGGCGGCAGAAGTTTCTTTTGAGTCAGTATAGGGTGTGGGTTTAAATGTTCGAGGAGTATCATTCTGTACATACATCACAATGCCCATGGCGGTGATTACGACAATTGCGATCATCCAGATTTGCCATAGCACCTCTTCTGAGGACGACATGCCAAGGTCAACTAAAAGCTGTTTAGTCTTTTGTCGCAGCGTTTGCGTTGAATCGGCGGAGGATGTCGAGGAAGCAAACTTCACGTGGCGTCTCCTTTTTTCTTGTGCTCTTCTTGTGCCCATTCCCTTTATTAGGACTTGGACTTAAACGGTGATGTTCAATTCTTACGCCATGC
This sequence comes from uncultured Bdellovibrionales bacterium, assembly GCA_964405465.1. Taxonomy (GTDB): domain Bacteria; phylum Bdellovibrionota; class Bdellovibrionia; order Bdellovibrionales; family JAMPXM01; genus CAYONZ01. The sequence goes on from CAYONZ010000042.1 coordinate 20,556, forward strand.
CGTTGATCAGTCTTGGTCTTTTGTAATTGTTTCTGCAATTAATTGAATTGCTTTGTGAAAACCAAGTTGATTCGTGTGTGTCTCAATTTGAAACACCAGCTGATATTGGCGAAGTCTCAAGCAGTTTCGCGAAAATTGTCTTAGACCTATCGCGGGTTATGCGGTTCTCTTGGGAACGGCCTCCAGAGAACGGAGATGGACCGGGTCGCGCCTGCCATTGATCGCCAGTGAATGAGCCGGTGAATGAGCCAGTGAAGAAGAATAGAAGAGCGGGTTCATCATGTGTCGCAGTTTTCGACAGCAGTCTTTTTGTGTGGGCGCAATTTCGGCATTGATCAGCGTGAAATTGGCACAAGTCTTCAGAGTTTTTGCAAACTGGATTTTGGTTAATGCCGCATCCTCAAATAGAAACGATTTAATCGAGTATTTTCGTTTTGAACATTGGTGGCACCTCCCTTGCTCAGTTGAAAGATGGGTATTTTTATTCGAGGAGATTTTATGATGCGAAGAAAACTCAAGCTTGGAATGTTGATGGTATCGAGTCTATCAATCGTAATTGTCGCATGTGGCAAGAAAGACGGAGCCAACTACCAGAGAAAAAGAAATGACACTGGCAAGGTTGAATTGGATCTCAAAACAGCAGGTGACCTTCTCGCAAAACAAATACCAGATTTTAAGGTTGAAAAACTACAGACAGTAGAGAACATGCGCCTTGCTGGACGGCTCGAAGGCATTCAGTTCGACACTATGGATCCAGTGAAGGGCGACGCGAAAGAGTCTTCGCAAAAAGGATTGTTGAGCTTGGTCATCACTGGAGCTGCACCAATCAAAACGAGCGACATCGAAATCAACTCGAAACAATTTGTCGTCGCCTATCATACGGATATTAAAGATAAATGTGGAACGACAAAGGCAGGAGAATTTCAAGTTCAAATGAAGTGTTTGAATCTGAAAGAACAGGCCTGTAGTGCGGCTTTGGTACAAATGCAGGAAATCGTTATTGCGGACAAAACAAATAAAGTGATGTCCGAGTCTTATGTGATTCTGCAGCGTGAAGACAAGGTGTTTTTACCTCGCTGGAGTTCACCAAGTAAATTGGCAGACGGTTCAGGGTCTTTGAACAACACGCAAAAAGCACTTGAAGCACGAGCGATAGCTGCGAAAGATACGACAGACGCAGCAAAGAATGTCGCCGCACAAGAGAAACTTCAAAAAGATTTGGCAGCCGAGTGTAAGGCACAGTCCGCCGCGCCGGTTCCAGGAGCTGATGCTCTCCCTGAGAAAGACGTTGTTCCAAATGGTGGTCAAGCCGAAAGCGCGCTTGATGAGCCCAATAAAAAGCCGGAGGGCGCTGACGCTGCAAAGCCCGAAGAAAAACCAGCAACTGATTCTGGTTCTCCCAATGCCACCCTCGACGGAGTATCCAATGGTGCCGGAAAAAATGAGGAAGCCAAGAAAGAAAGTAAAGATGGAGATAAGAAAGATGCCACTGTAGGCGGTTCAGAAAGCAAGCCTGCGGAGAGCAAGCCTGCGGCTGCGAAGCCGGCAGAGGCGCCTGCGCCTGCACCAAAAACTGCAGCTCAACCTGCGGCTGCTAAGCCATCCGCAGCAAAGCAGGCTGCTGCGACAGCCGCAGTGAGAGCTGAGGTCGCGAGTAAGCAAAAGGCCGAGGCGGGCAAAAATGCGGCTCCTGCGCCAGCACCAAAAGCTGCGCCGAAGGCAACAGCTGGTCAACCGCCAGTTCCAGCACCTTCAGCTAAACCGGCAGAGGGTAAGTCTGCAGGCAATCAGCCCGCAACAAAGAATTCCACTCTGACTCCTCAAGAAGTTCAAAAAATGGCGACGACTCCTCGAGGTATTGAGCGCATAGTAGAAATTGACCAACAAGCAAACGGCAAATCAGGCCTATCTCGAAATGATCCTACTGCAACTAAGTAAATCGACAGCTCCATAGTTTTGCTGTTTCTCCAGCCCGCTGTCTCAACTCATTGTCTCAACTCATTGTCTCAACTCATCGTCTCAACTCATCGTCTCAACTCATCGTCTCAACTCATCGTCTCGCCCCATTGTTTCAATTTCCCATTTGTGACCTGGCGAGACTTATGCCAGATTCTGCCTTAGTCATGATTCAATTTGAGACACCTGCGGCTTTTTCGTAGGTGTTGTGTGCTTTCTTTCACAATCGCTCCATCGCATACCAATGCAAGTGAAATATTCTGGCGTCAGAGGTGTGAAATGCCAGAGCAAGTCGCTAATCAATCGCAGTATAAAAGTATTCTCAACGAACCTCTTTTGAAGACTGAGTTGCTTGAGCAATTGAGAGAGATTGAAGAAGAGGCCGAGATGGAGTCTTCTCGTGAGATGGGCCGTGAAGTTGGCGCAAACGCGAAACACGAGGGCGGACTTGTTGAAGAGATCATCAAGCTGTTTCTTGATTCAACACCTGACATGGTCGCTGAAATGATTGGTCTTGAATCGTTTGGTGAGTATCGAAGGCTTTCGGAAATTGCACATAAAATGAAATCTAGCAGTGGCTCTTTGGGGCTCATCCGGTTTTCGCGTCTCTGTCAGTTCATCGAGGATTCTGCCGGAAACGCAGAGGAGCGAGACTATCGGTCGCTGCTTCTAGATCTCAATCGTTGTTTTGAGGAGTCTTCCATTCAGATATTGCAATGGCAGTTACATCTGAAAGTGGGAGAAGAAAATGATTCAGACAGGGAGGCTGTATGAATGCGGTGGCGAAAAAAGTGTTAATAGTGGACGACAATCCATCTGATCTAAAGCTAGCGAATATGATTCTTAAAAAACTGGGTTGCCAATCCTTGGAGATTCAAGACTCACTCGAGGTTCTTGATGCTGCGAATTCCGTTTCCTTTGACTTAATCATCTTAGATTTACAGATGCCTCAGATGAGTGGTTTGGAACTTTTGAAACGGTTGAAACGAAAATACAACTGTCCTCCGGTTTTGATCATGAGTGGCCGCAATGCCGTCTCTGATGTAAAGGTGGCCATTGGTCTTGGGGCAAGTGACTATCTTGTGAAGCCCTTCGATCCCAAAGATATGTTGCAGAAAGCCAAACGTATTTTGGGAATTTCAGATCAACCAGTTGCAAAGAGTGAGACGACAATGTTGCAGCCAGTGTTGAAGCCTATGTTGCAATCTGTGCTAAAGCCAGGTGTGGCCAAGAAAAAATAATTTATTTTCGAAGGCGGAATGTGCTTTGAGATAAAACGAAACTATTAAGGGGGATTCATGCGACCTTCTGGGGATCAAGTTCAATTAGGTTCTGAAAACAGAGTCGAGGTTGGTGGTGAAGAGCCGACGCAGAGAAAAATTTTGATTGTTGAAGACAATCCAATCAATCAAAAGGTGGCCATCGGTATTCTCCGCAAAGCCGGATTTCTTTGTCAGGTGGTGAATAACGGTCAAGAAGCTGTCGAGGCCTATTGTTCGAGTCAGTTCGATTTAGTCTTGATGGATTGTCAAATGCCGATCATGGATGGCTTTGATGCCACTCGTGCCATTCGCCATTTTGAGGAAGACCATGATCGACTCTTACGTACACCGATCGTTGCATTAACTGCAAATGCCTATCAGGAGATTCATGATCGGTGTTTTGAGAGTGGCATGGATGCGTTTTTGACAAAGCCAGTGCGTGCTGAAGTCTTAATTGGTTTGGTACGGCGCCTTTTGGCTCATCAGCAGAAGGTTGCTTAAAGAAATCGAACGTGTGAGGAAGACATGATGAAAGAGCAAATTGAGAAAAATTCACTTCGACAGTTGATGCAGGATGAATACAATCAGTGGGCTTTGTCACAGTCCATCGTGAAAGCTATTGTGGTCATCATCGTGTGTGTATCTTCGGGTTTCTATTTGCACACTGAAGTCAGGTCGTTATTGCTAGGCTATGGTCAGGCGACTGAGCAACTTGTCCACCAGCAATTGGGCGGGTATGTGGCCAATCAAGAGACCAAACAAGAGACCAAAAAAGAGACCAGAGAAGTGGTTAGCGAGGGTCAATCTGCTCAGCAGCCTCTGCAAATGCAGGGAATGGGAGTGGATGATCCGATCGATTCCTATCTTGAAAGATTTTTAAGAGCGGTTGCCTTGATGGGAGTCGTCTCGGTCGGCGTGATGTTTGTAACGAATTATGTGATCCACCGTTGGGGACATGCCAGGATCAAACGCCTAGCCAAGCGAGTGGCTTCACCTATCAAATATTTGTCGGTAGCCACCAGGCACATGGCCATCAATGGCGAAATTCGCCAGCCCAAAGAAACCGGGATCTTAGAGGTCGATCAACTTTCAGCGCACTTTGATTTGATGGCCATTGCGATTGAACGACAGATTAATGAGCGGAAGATCATCGAAAAGGTCTTGGCTGAAACAAATGTTGGGCTCGAAGAAGCAATTCTGCGCGAGCGTGAACTTGTGCGAACAGCAGAGGCTGCGAGTCGAATTAAGAGTGAGTTTTTGGCAAACATGAGTCATGAAATTAGAACGCCGATGAATGGTGTAATGGGTATGACTGAGCTACTTCTGGCTACACCGCTAAACCCAGAGCAGCTTGAATTTACTGGGCTGATCAAAAAAAGTACCGACGCATTGTTAACGGTCATCAATGACGTTCTCGATTTCTCGAAGATCGAAGCCGGAAAGATAAAAATTGAATATCACGAGTTTGATTTGCACGAGCTAATTGAAGATGTAATGAATCTGTTTTTGCCTAAGTCTATAGAGAAAAAAATCAGTTTACGCAAAGAAATGCCCGCAGATATTCCACGCTACGTGCGCAGCGATCAGGTTCGCCTTCGCCAAGTCTTGAGTAATTTGATTTCGAATGCAATCAAATACACAGATGCTGGTTCTGTGGTTTTGAAAATTTCTCAGCGTGAATATTTTAAAGATGCAAATTACATGGTGTTTGAGGTTACGGATACGGGTATAGGAATACCGGCTGAAAACCAAAATCAAATATTTGAAAGTTTCTCTCAGGCCAACAATTCGTTGACTAGAAAATATGGAGGAACAGGCCTTGGGCTCTCGATCAGTCGCCGTCTCGCTGAACTGATGGACGGCGAACTGAGTTTCATTAGTGAGGAGGGCAAGGGAAGTTCATTTTGGTTTGCCGTTCCACTTGTGATTGCACAGTCGCTTCGTGCGCCGCCACCTGTTGATGAGAACGTTGAGTCTGAGAGCCCGACACTCCGAATTTGGCCGAACCGACCAAAGATTCTTTTGGCCGAGGACAATGAAATAAATCAGAAGGTGGCCAGAGCCATTCTCGAACAGTTAGGCTGTATCGTGAAAATCGTAGGCAATGGTCGAGAGGCTGTCGACGAAGCCACCAGGCAGAGGTATGATCTCATTTTTATGGATGTGCAAATGCCAGAAATGGACGGACTTGAGGCGACCCAAATGATTCGTGCCTTTGAGGCTTCCCAGCGGCAAACTGGAAATGCCAATGCAAAGCGATCAGTTCCAATCATCGCAATGACGGCGCACGCATTTGAAGGCTATCGTGATAAATGTTTGGACTCAGGAATGGATGACTACGTTAGTAAACCGTTCAAGAAGCAGGCCCTTCGTGCGACGATTTCACGATGGATGCCACACCATGAGCTCTTCGCAAGGGGTGTGGCTTAATTTGTTGACGTTTGGGGTGTTGAACATCGATCATCGATCGCGAGATGCAACAAACACAAAACAAAAATGCCATTCGCAGTTTCTTTTTTGGCGGGCTATTGCCTGTCATTGCGTTTACAGTCATTGAAGAATATTGGGGTACGACCTGGGGTCTTTTGTCAGGTATGATCTTTGGTGTTGGTGAGATGACCTTTGAGTATTGGAAGGAACGCAAAATTTCTCCAATCACTTTGGGTGGGAATGCGCTGCTTATTGTATTAGGTGTGATTGCACTCTGGGCAAAAGAGGGTATTTGGTTTAAGCTTCAACCCGCCATCATGGAATTTGTCATTGCGCTTTTGTTGCTTGGTTCTTTCTTCATGAAGAAGTCTTTTCTTATTTCGATGGCAAGGCGGCAACAGCCTGGACTGCCGGTACATGCTGAAGTTTGGATGCATGGTCTGACTTTTCGATTGGGTGTTTTTTTTCTTTTGCAGTCAGCTTTGGCTGTTTGGTCTGCCATGAGTTGGTCGACCACGGCCTGGGCTCTTCTTAAAGGCATAGGAGTTCCTGCTTCAATGGTCCTATATTTGATTGTTGAAGTGGTTGTGCAAAGGCGAAGGGTCTTGGCGCGGCGTCCAGAGA
>CAYONZ010000042.1:26927-28754 GCA_964405465.1 uncultured Bdellovibrionales bacterium
TCGATGGAGACTGGTGCGGTTTTTTCGCCGGTCGCAATGGCTTTGCGGAAGGCGTGCAGATTGAAGTGTCCATAAGTTTTTTTGCGATACATCTCACGAACTTCTTCGGTTAGATCTGTTTTTAGAGCCTCAAGTTTAGGATGAGGAATCGAGTGCTCCGCAAATTGGGTCTGCATGAATTCTTTCACCACACGTTCGATCAACTCTTCGGAAGTTTCATTCTCGATCACCGAGGTAAAGAGTTGTTCACTGAGGAGATCATAAAGCGGATCAATCTTCTTTGTTTTCATATTTTACATTTCGGTGATTATGGCGATTTCTAAACACGTTCTTTGATTTTTGGACTCAAGCCCAATACAATGAAGACCTATGAAGTCATTGCATTTTTATGAAGTCACCTCGATTGCCTCGAGTTTGCAAACCTTTGTCGGGGCGCAGCTGCAAGAGGTGTATCAGAATGACCGCTTCCTGGGGCTCGGGTTCTATCATCAACAAAGAGTGCAGTGGATAGTGTTTGATCTCTTGGCCTCATGCCCTGTGTGTTTGCATTTTGAAATGCGTCCTAAATTTCTGTCCTCAATGAAAGTATTGAAACCAATGGCGCTTTTTTTGCGCTCGCATTTTGTGGGGCACCGACTCCAAGGAGTTGAAGTGACTGTTGAGAAGGGACGAATTCTGGTTTTTCGTTTTTCTGCTCCCGAAGGGGATTCGCGTTCACTCGAAATTCGATTGATTCCCAATCAAGAAAATGCGATCGCACGAGTGGGTGCAGATCGAGAAGTTGAACCACAACGACCAAGAAAACCAGAGAAGAACATCAAGCAAATTAGCTGGAATAAAGTCGAGGAGCTGGGCTCACATGTTTTATCGGACATAGACGTATTTCCCGAAATGCGATCTTGGCAGATGATTCAAGAAGAATGGCAAACAAGTTTTTCAGGTACTGCCGTAGAGGGCGTGTCTGCGCAAAATCAAAAATCTCCAAAAGAGCACTCGCCAAGAGATCCAAGGGTTGCAGAGTTTAATAAGCTACTGCAAAAAAAGCGCAGAGCACTGGAGAACATTCAAGGTGATCTTCTAGAAAAAGACAAGAATTGGAGTGAGGTCGGGGAGTTTTTAAAAACGCACGAATTGAGTGAGGCCGCCTCTTATTGGAAGGAAATGCTAAACTTAAATGAGTCGAGATCGTGGAATATCGAAAACTGTTTTCGTCATGCCAAAGCGGTAGAGCGCAAGAAAATGCGAAACCGAGAGCGCATCCAAATTGTTGAGAAGGAAATTGCAAAATTGGAGTCCGAGTTACAAGGCTTGGTTGCAAAAAACCAAGTCTCAGCTGTAATAGCCACCTCCGCGAATAGCCCAGGATCTCAACATGGAGCTCAAAATCGAAGCGGAGCTGGAGCTCCAACTGACCGACCTCTTGAAAAAATGAAATCTCGTGTGTCTTTTCTTGAGCGGGCTCGCGCGAAGGGGCGTAAATACAGCACGAGTGATCTCGAGGCTTTTGTTGGTAAATCAGCTGCTGATAACCTGGCGATATTAAGAGCCTCGCAGCCTCATGACTATTGGATGCATTTGCGAGATTATCCCGGAGCCCACGCGATATTGCGGAGAACAAAGGGACGCCTAATAAAGGATCATGAGTTTGTCGAGGTCGGTATGTGGTTGGTTGAGCAATCACTGCATAAGTCGAGGGCTGAGTTGCAGGGAGAGTCTTTCGATGTGATTGTGGCAGAAACACGTTTTGTTCGGCCGATAAAAGGGGCTAAGGTAGGGCACGTACAGTACCAAAATGAGAGGACACTCCGGCTGCGTTTTTAGTTCCGC
>CAYONZ010000042.1:28854-30316 GCA_964405465.1 uncultured Bdellovibrionales bacterium
CTTAGGTAAATTTGGTCGAGTTTGCATTTTTCGACCAGCCATTTAAACTGGTCTTTTTGTTACTCAATTCCTTGTCGATAATTAGGCAATTGTTGTTGTAAGGGAGAAAATAAAAAATGTTTAGTAAGAGCAAAAAATCTGTGCATAAGATGAAAAATTCAAGTCAAGAAAAGGCCACTCTCCAGCCTCAGGCGCTGTCCAAAGTAGACAAAAAATCGAGTGTCCAAAGAAAAGAGAAACAGCGAAACCGAAGCCAACGAAAAGCCAATTTGACTCTCGTTGGGTCCTCTTCCTCAGCCCCCGCGCAGAGCGCGGCCAACAAACCAGCCGCACAGAGCACGGCAGAAAAGCCCGCCGTGCAGAGCACGGCAAAAAGACCAGACACGCTCGATTTTGAAACCATGGTCATGATCATGGGCGGCCACACCGCTTTTCAGTTGATGTGGGCGGGCATCGAGCTCGGAGTATTCGACCACTTGCACGCCCATCCTGGCGCCACGTTTGCGCAGCTCAAAGAGGCCACTGGATTAGAGCATCGACCACTGCGGGTGTTAATGACCGGAGTGGCGACACTGAAGCTTGTTCTCAAAGATGGAGATCATTTCCGTAACGCCAAGACGACGAATGAACTTTTAGTTCGCTCTCAAAATGGCAACTGGGTGCAAATGCTGGGATGGCAGCGGCACATCGTTTACCCAGGACTTGTTGATTTTGTTGATTCACTTAAGGCCAATGCCAACCTCGGACTTCGCAATTTTAAGGGAACCGAAGACAACTTGTACGCTCGCCTTTCGCATGACAAAAAACTGGAAAAAATATTTCAAGATGCCATGAGCTCGCTCTCACTGTCAGCCAACACAATGCTTGCAGAAAAAGTTCCGCTTCAGGGAGTGAAACACCTCGTCGATTGTGGGGGAGGGGATGGAACCAATGCGATGCAAATTGCGAAACATAATCCTCATCTTAAGGTCACGGTTTTTGATCGCGCGAGTGTCTGTGAGATAGCTCGAAAAAACATTGAACGCCAGGGATTTGCCGCTCGGGTGGGCACACATGAGGGCGATCTCTTTTCGACGAAATTTCCCAAAGACATAGATGCTGTGCTGCTAGCGCACCTCTTGACCATTTGGAGTCCAGAGAACAATATTAAATTACTCAGACGTGTACATGAGGCGCTTGCTCCTGGTGGACGTGTTTTGATTTTCAATATGATCGGCCATGATGACCAAGTGGGGCCCATGACCACAGCCCTTGGCTCTCCCTACTTTTTGGCAATTGCCACGGGTGAAGGTATGCTTTACTCAGGGGCTGAGATCGAAGAGTTCCTGCATCAGGCAGGCTTTCAAAAAACCGAGCGCTTGACACTGCCCCGAGATCACATGGTGCTTGTGGGTATCAAGTAAAGAGTTGTCTCAACACTAGGTTGCTTCTTCAATTGGTCAGACGTCCGACCAATTGAGGA
>CAYONZ010000043.1:0-21538 GCA_964405465.1 uncultured Bdellovibrionales bacterium
GTGCCGCAAATGCCGTTGATCACGGAGTCTGGTACGCGATTGGCAGTGAGTCTCAATGCGCCAAACAATGAAATTCGTGACCATGTTATGCCCATCAATAAGAAGTATCCAATTCGGGAGCTTTTAGAAGCTTGCCGTAAGCATGCTGATGAATCAGGCGACAAGGTGACTTTTGAATATGTTTTACTTCGCGATGTTACCGACAAAGTTGAGCATGCGCGTGAGCTCTATCAGCTCACTAAAAATGTGCCTTGTAAGATCAATATCATTCCGTTCAATGAGCATCCTGGGTCAGACTTTTTGCGTCCGACACCAGAGGCCGTAGTTCGCTTTCAAAAAGAATTGATGTTTTTGGGTGCCCATGTTCTTTTGCGACGTACGATGGGCCGAGATATTTTTGCAGCTTGCGGTCAGCTGACTTCGTTGTATGAAGGTCGACCTGAAAAGCTAGCGTTGCTTAATAAATAGGTTTTATTTAAACGATTTTGCGGAGGGCAAATGTCAGAAATATTAGTGGTGGGCAGCTTAGCATACGATACAATTTCAACTCCTGAGGGTAAAGCACCTCGAACACTGGGAGGCTCAGCAAATTATTTTTCGTTGGCAGCAAGTCTTTACTCGAAAGTTCGGGTGGTTGGTGTTGTCGGTGAAGACTATGATGAGGCAGACCTCAAAATTCTGACATCTCGCGGAGTTGATGTCGATGGAATGCAGAAAAAGCCAGGCAAGACCTTTCATTGGGAAGGTCAGTATAAAGACGATATGAATGAGGCCATCACACTCGCGACCGAGCTCAATGTATTTGAACATTTCAATCCTGAGCTGCCTGAGAAATACAAGAATTCTAGTTTTGTTTTTTTGGCGAATATTCATCCGGAACTGCAGTTGCGTGTTTTGGAGCAAATTAAGTCTCCCAAAATGGTGGGCAGTGACACCATGAATTTTTGGATCGGTTCGCAGTTGCCAAAACTGAAAGAAGTTTTGTCGAAGGTCGATGTGCTCTTAATCAATGAAGGTGAGTCGAAACAGATTTCAAAAACTTCAAATGCCATAGCTGCGGCTCACGAAATTTTGAAGATGGGTCCAAAGGCAGTGGTGATTAAACGAGGAGAGTACGGTTTTGTTTTGTACTCTAAAGAAGGATATTTTGTGTTACCTGCGTTCCCGATAGCAAAAGTCATTGATCCGACGGGAGCTGGAGACACTTTTGCTGGAGCTTTTTTTGGATATCTGGCGAAGCAAAATGCAGAGTTTGATTTGAAGACCTTAAAACAAGCCTGTGTTCATGGTTGTTTGATGGCAAGTTTCACCGTTCAGGAATTTGGGGTTCAAGCCTTGACTAAGTTGAGTTGGGACAGCGTGCAGGCTCGCCATGCTGAGTATCAGAAAGTGATTTCAATTTAAGGTCGCCATTTCGATGTTGGCAGTCTGAGCAATTGCCCCAGACACCTTTTTGGAAGATTCGTTCTGGCCTTTGGTCGTAAGATGACAACTTCATTCTTATGACCAAGGGCCTGTTCTTTTTAGAGGCTCTTGAATCTGACCTTTCAAATGCCATTTTTGCTCACAAATCTCTATGAGATTCCGATGAGTTAACTAGAAAATGGGCAAAAGAAAAGGGCACGACCCTATCGCGCAACAACTTATCGACTCACTTTTGGATGTTTCTCCAAAGGGATCGTCTTCTGACTCAACAAAAAATATTGAGTTGAGCGGACGCGACGGTGACGTTTTGGAGAAGACCGTGAATCTTCGTGTGGTCGATCGCCCATCGACAGAACAAACTCAATCAGTTAGGACTCCGGCCCCAGAGTCTACCCCTGTGCCTACTGGCTCTGAAAAGTCGGTTTCTGATTTGGCGGTTGGCGGTATAGAACTCGACAAGACAATGAAGCTTGAGAAGCCGTTGAAAAATCTTGTTCACTCAAGCGCACAAAATAGTGCCGCAGGAAATCTAAAAGAGGCAAAGTCCGAATCTGCCAGCGTTTTGGGTCCAGTAGATAATATTGTACGAGGCCCGGCAGGTGAAGTACGGGCGCCATTTGGATCTGGGTCGTCGATGACGTCAGCGGATGCGACTCTCAGGCAGTCGGAGAGTCTGCGAATTGCACAAACGCGAATCTCAGATTTAGAGCAAGAGCTAGAAAAGTTTAGAAAAGAAAACGAGAAGCTAGTTTCGGCAGGCGAAACAATGAGGAGACACGCCGATGAACTCCTGGCTAAGCTAGAATCATTGGAAGTGAACTCCAAAGAGAGCGAAAAGATTTTCGCAGAAGAGAAACGCGTTATGCGTGTCAATCTGCAGGCCAAAGATCGTGAATTAATCGCCTCGAAACAAAAGCTCGAGGAGCTTGAAGGGCGATTGGAAAACAACTTCAAAAAAATCAGAGTGCGAGAACGCGAACTTGAGCATCGACTTGAGATTGTTAAAATCGAACATGCCACCACCGTTGGCTCGAAAGACAAAATGATCTTGGATCTCAAGCGGCAAATTGATCAGCTAACTCATGAAAGTGAGTACGCTAAAGTCAAAGCGCACGAGGTGTTTCAACAGTTCAGAGAAAAACAAGATACCATGCGTAAGGTGGTGCGTGCATTGCGATTGGCGTTGTCGATGCTCGAGGGACAAGATGATGTGGCGATATCTAAAAAAGACGAATGAGAGATTTGAAGGGAATCATTTATGTTAAGGGTCGTGGGACTTTTAGCTGAAAGCGAAGAAAAGAATCTCAAGTTTTTGGCTTGGCATCAACAGGTTCGAGACCTATTGCTTCGAAGAGGTTATGAAGTTGTTGACTTAAATGGCTCTCGAGATCCAAAAGCGGACTGGCCTACATCAAAAATAAATGCGATCGTTCATTTGCCTTCTCACTTTTCGGCTGTCGAATCCTTGAGTAGGTTAATCAGGGAACAGGACCTGACTATTTCTGTTTTACATGTGCTGGATCTAAATCTAGATCGAAATTTTTTGGTTCAGTTTGAAGCTATTTGCTATGAGCAAAATCAAGACTGTGTGGTGTGGAAGGGCTCTGAATTTGAGATCATTAAGAGAGTTGAAATGCTCCTTCGAGTGAAGGAAGTTGAGAATCAACTCGAGAGCTATCGAACTTCAACGGACCTTGAAAAATCTTTGGTTGAACGATTGCGAGATGTTGATCTTAAGAAAGTCTTGCGTGAAGCGATCGTGTTTATGAGTGAAGAAACTGGAGCACAGGATGTCTTGTGGCTTGAGCCAAAAGGGCTTGAGATGGCGATTAAAGGTCAGAATGCAGTTTATTTTAAAATTGACTCCGACTATTGGCAGAGTCTGAGGGTTCACGATGTCGAATGGGTGAGAGATCGTGTGGCGCAGTGGTGTCCAGTTGAGGTTTTGAAGAGAGCCGAAAAAGAAGTTCTTGAATTACGCACGGAACAGGGCCTTGATGTGATTTTGCCACTCGCCAGTGGCCGAGACCAAATGCTTGGGTATTTTGTTCTCTCTCATCCTGAAAAATGGATGAAATTTAGATCGTCACCGTTTTTTCTGCGCGCCATGAATACGATAGCTTTTCAAGTTGAACAAGCCATGCATGTACGCAATTTGAAAGAGCAAACATTCCGCGACGATTTAACCAATTTGTACAATCAGCGTTATTTGCCCTTAATTCTTGATCAAGAGCTTAGTCGGGCCTCTAGAGGCAATCATCAGTTTTCTGTTTTATTTTTGGATGTGGATTACTTTAAAACTGTCAATGACTCCAACGGGCACATGGTCGGTTCACAGGTCTTAGTCGAGCTGAGTAAGTTGTTTCATGCGGGAATTCGTTCAACTGATTTTGCCTTTCGCTACGGAGGTGATGAATATATCATCATTCTCTCTGGGGCAAACAGCCAGAATGCAAGTATGGTTGCTGAAAGACTTAGAAAACGAGTTCAAGATGCGGTATTCTTAATCCAGGGCGCGCAGGTGAAGGTGACGGTGAGCATTGGGATTGCCACTTATCCAGAGCATGCGAAAACGACTCAGGATCTTTTGAACATGGCTGATTCGGCCATGTACGAAGGGAAGCACCGAAGTCGCAACGTTGTTTATTTAGCGAGCTAATGAAAAAGAAAATTAAATTGGTCATCAGCGATCTGCATCTTGGTTTGGGGCGTGTGCTTGAAAGTGGCGCCACAAACCATCTTGAAGAGTTTTATTTTGGGGAGAAACTCATTGAGTTTCTTCATTACTATTCTACGGGTGAATACCGTGAGGCCGAGGTTGAGTTAATTATCAACGGTGATTTCTTAAATTTTCTTCAGGTTGATTATCGTGGACACCATTTAACAGTGATCACCGAGGGTGTCTCTGTTGAAAAGCTGAAAGGTATTGTTGCTGGCCATGTTAATGTCTTTAAAGCGATGAGGGAGTTTGCAGCACATCCGGACAGAAGCATCACCTATGTCGTGGGCAATCATGATCAATGTATGCTGTGGCCTGGAACAAGAGCCTACTTCAACGAAGTATTGGCTACCAACGTGAAATATATAAACATCTATTACTATTTTGACGGTGTACACATTGAACATGGGCACATGCACGAAGCTGCGAATCGCCTAGATCCGAAAAAATTTTTTTTGAAAAGAAATTTGCCAGAACCAATCTTGAATTTGCCCTTCGGTTCCCATTTCTTTGTGGATTTTGTGTTGAAGATAAAACAGAACTATCCGCATGTCGATAAGGTGAGGCCCTTCAATAGCATGATCAGGTGGGCATTTTTTAATGAAACGCGATTCACCATTGCGACCATGGTTGGTTTGTTCAGATACTTTTTGAAATTTGTGTTTGCCAAAGATCCGAGACGACAGTTTCCGATCAAACGAATTTTGCAAGTCATGCTTGAAAGTGCTGTGTTTCCAGACTTGAGTGAGTCTGCGCGACGAATTCTTCAGGATGACCGTGTGCACACCGTGGTTTTTGGGCATAGTCATGTTTATCAATATCGGCAATGGGGCGGAAAAGAGTATTTCAATACGGGAACGTGGACCGAACTGACCTCGCTAGACATGACCTCCTTAGGTAAAATCACTAAACTTACCTACGTGATGCTTGAGTATCCCGAAGAAGGCGCGCGCCCTCGCGGACGCCTTAAAGAGTGGCGCGGGTACCATCGAATTGAAGAAGATGTAGCGGTGACATAGGGTGGAGCAGAGCGCGGAGCTTAGCGCAGAGTATAGAATAGCTAAACTTTGACTCATGCAAGTGACTCTGCTCAAATGAGGTCTGTTTATCTGAAAGGACCGACCTTGATCTGGAGCATAGAAAAAATAACAACTGAGGTTTCATCTGAGCTAAAGGCCAAAGCGCAATTGGGATTGACGCGTTTGATGGCGCGTACTGATATTGGTTTTTTGGAGATTCCGCAGCGAATGCAGCTTTGGTCGGCAGCCTTTCATCGTGCACAGAGTTTGCGAACCAATTATGATCGATTGGTTGTGCTTGGAGTGGGTGGCAGCTCTTTAGGTGGACGTTCACTGATTGAGTCCCTATTTCGTTCGGACCAAACACATATTGTTGAGTTTTTAGACAATGTTGATGGTGATCGATTTGCAAAGTGGCTAAGGTGTCAGAGTAAATTGGATCGCACACATTGGGTGATTGTTTCGAAGAGTGGCAATACAATTGAAACTCTGACTCTTGCAAATGCGGTACATCAGCACTTGCTGCATGAAAGCGGTTGGGGCCTGCAGTCATGCGCCACGGTCATTTCAGAGGTTCGCGAGAATCCACTGACAGATTGGGCACAGAAAAATGGGGTGCCCATTTTAGAAATTCCAAAAGATGTCGGAGGGCGGTACTCGGTTTTGACTGCGGTTGGTCTTTTGCCCGCAGCGTTCGTAGGTGCGGATCTGGAGAAGATGCGCCAAGGAGCCCTTTGGGCTTTGGCCCAAAGGGAATTGGTTGAAACTTTAATTGCTCAGGCATTGGCTAGTTTTAATCGTAATGAATGGGTCACTTTGTTTTGGAGCTATGCGGATGGTCTACGAATATTTGGACATTGGATGGTTCAGCTCTGGTCCGAGTCCTTGGCAAAACGTGTGGACCGTTCTGGTGGAACCGCTTCGCGTGTGAGTACTCCGATTGCTGGAATCGGTGCTTGTGATCAGCACTCGGTTTTACAACAAGTGATGGAAGGCCATCATGATAAGTTTGTGTTTTTCTTTCGTGTGAGAGAGTCCGAAAGCCATGGCGAAGCTATTCAAGAAAATTTGTTTAGTGGTCTTGAACTTATGCAGGGCAAGACCATGGGTGAGCTTTTAGGTGCTGAGGCAAAAGCAACCCAAGAAGCTCTGGCTTCAGTTGGAGTGTCGTCTGCGACCTTGATGACTGATCGTCTTGATGAAACAAGTATTGCAGCATTGTATATGTTGATGCAGTTGCTGGTGGGAGCGATGGGTGAAGTTCTTGAGATTGATGCGTTCAATCAGCCAGGTGTTGAGCTAGGCAAAAGGCTAGCTAGACAAATGCTCTCCCGTTCCTAGCTTCACTTGTAAGATGCGATGATTGTTTTTATACTTTTTCAATATGACAAAAAAGTTTGATGACGAAGAGTCGATTGATAAAACCATCGTAAGTAGTGACACATTCAAAGTTCGGATGGAGAGGGCAGACAAAGCTCCGCCGTGCTTGGTGATGCTCGAAGGGCCTGCTGGTTATGTTGGTAAACAATGGCCTATCGATAAACAAGATTTGGTTATTGGTCGTTCGATGACCTCCGCTATTTTTGTTGATGATCGCAGTGTGAGCAAGTCTCATGCAAAGATTGGATTGGTCGGCGGTGAAGTGACTATCATCGACCTAGAGTCCACCAATCGAACAGTAATTAACGATGATATTATTCCCCCTCTTGTGCCGATGAAAATGAAAAATAATGATCAGATCAAAGTTGGCAATGTGTTGTTTAAGTTTCTGGAGCAGGGAAGTATTGAGGCTGTGGCAATTGAGCAGTTGCAAAAAAAGACAGAAAAGGATGCTTTAACGGCGATATTTAATAGGGCAGCATTGTTGATGAAGGGCCCAGAAGCATTTAAGCGAGCGAAACTATTGAAGGTTCCCTTGAGCATTGCGGTGTTTGATGTCGACCACTTTAAAAAGGTCAATGATCGCTATACGCATTTGGCGGGTGATCACGTGCTTCGTGAATTGGCAAGTGTCGTTCAAACCAAGTTGATTCGTCTTGATGATTTCTTTGCCCGCTATGGTGGTGAGGAGTTTGTGGTAATTTTATTTGGCAGCGGACTTGCCCAGGCACTAGATATCGGTGAGCGACTAAGGGCTACAGTTGAAGGTCATCAGTTTGTGTTTGAAGGGCAAAAAATACCTGTCACAATTTCGGTCGGTGTCGTGACGATGCTACCTCATATGAACACCTGGGATGAACTCTTTGCTCAAGGTGATGTGGCGCTTTACAAATCAAAAGGCGCCGGGCGAAATCGGGTCTCAACAATTGAATAGGATGTTGAATTGATTGCTCTTTGAACCAATCGATGCAGACATTTTCGTCAGGCGGTTGCGGCCTAAGATGTTGCTATTTTTCTAATAGATTCTGCTTAAGCAAATAGAATAGATTCTTCTACAAGTCATTTCATCACTGAAGCTGGTGCCTAAAGGAAGCTGTTTCCAATGTGGGCGACCGGCTTTGTGAAATACCCTTTATTAAAAATATTTATGACTCCTTGGCTAATTTCTTACGGGTCAGACTCTATTTGATTTGGATCGTTTTTGAATCAGCAAAGCGAACCTGGCCCTGTTGCTGCATTACTAAGCGAGTGAGGCTTGGTCGAGTGCGGTTTGGTCCCGCAAAAAAACTCGACTAAAGACTAAGTATTTTTAACCGGATTCGCACTAACCCTAGTCTAAGGTGCAGATATGGCGGCAAACATGGTCCCGGAAATGAAGTTGAAGTCGGATATCGAACTTGTGCAAGAGGTGATCAGAGGAAATCGCAAATCCTTTGGTGAGTTAGTCAACCGTCATCAAAGACTTCTACTGCGGATCTGCCTCAGATTCACCAGGGACTTGGGGCAAGCTGAGGACGTGGTACAGGAGAGTTTTATGAAGGCATTTCAGAAAATCGAAAGCTTTGAGGGGCGGTCATCCTTCAAAAGCTGGTTGATTCAAATCGCAGTGAACACAGCCAAAAACAAGCTGCGCGCTCAAGGGAATGACCATCTAAATATTGAAGATGTGCATCTTGGCGTCGATCCCGGTGCTGAGAGTGGCATGGTTCAAACCGATATTCGTCAACAGATTCAAATTGAGGTGGAGCGACTTCCAGATAAACAAAAGTTAGCTTTAACTTTGCGAATTTTTGAAGATTTGAGTTTTAAAGAAATCGCCCAGATCATGGAGTGTCCTTATGACACGGCAAAGGCGAACTACCGCCATGCACTCTTGAAGTTGAAAGAGAGAATCAATCGCACTCACTCTGATACTTTGGGGGAATTTGATCGCACCATAGGGATCTCATCAATGGCTTTAGCTTTGGAGGCAGAACAATGAATCACAATGAAAACCCAAACTATTCGGAGGACTTCTGGGTTGATTTTCTTGAAGACGAACTAGAAGACTCTCTTAATCAAGATCTGCAGACACTCCTCAACAACTCCGCTGGAGACGCAAAGTTAGTTGCAAGTCTTTCAGGCCTCAAAGAGCTGCTTGCAGATGAGAAAGAACCAGAGGGTCTGCCTGAAGATGGTCGTTACTATGACCGATTGCAACGCTCGATCATGAGTGAAATTGAACGAGCACCAAAACCGGGCCAACCTATTATTTCGAACATTCGATTTTGGACACGAACGATTTTGGGTTCCTCAACTTTAACTCTAATTTTGCTCTTTGCGATTGGGCTGGAGGTTCATCGTACCGAACAACTCAAGCAGGATCACGAATTGAACGAACGGCTCAATTTAGGTTATGCGAAAACTGCAAAATCGGTTGCGACCAGTTTGGACTTTCGTGCTGAAGATGAGGTTTTGACAGAGGTGGTCTCGCAAAAGTTAGCTCACCTTGATGAGAAACAAGCTAGAATTTTGTTACAAAATTTGCGAAACTAAGATCTCATAAGTTGAGAACTTAGTTTTGGCACTTCTAAAACGCAGCCAATTTCTGAGCTCAGGGAGATTGACTTCGTGGGAGCGCGCCTCGTTTTATTTCTTATCGTCACCTGTGGACTTTGCCTGCCAGCTTGGGCCGGCGAAAGTGTCGATAAAAGTGCCGACAAAAGTAAAATCGAGGAGATTCTTCTTTGGAAAGTCAGTGAAGACTTGAAGTTGAAACCTAGTGAAGAAGAATCCTTTGCAAAACTCTATCGAGATCTCAGTCGACAGCGTCGTATTGCAGCAGACCGAGTGGAGAGTCTTCTTCCTCAAATTGCTAAACGTCAGTCTGAATTGATCGCAGGATCACAGCGTGATGACGCTGCACTTGAAAAACTTTTGTCGCAATATCGCGATGCCTTGAGCGCCTATCAGGGTGTGAACATTTTGGAATTTGATCAGTTGAAAAAAAATTTGGGCGGACGACGTTTTGCACGGTACCTGACGTTGAAGGCAGAAATTGCCGATAGACTGAAGCAGTTGCTCAGCAAGCCAGATGCAACCCCTCCGATTAAGACTGTGCCAAGGGTTATTGAGGAAAAATAAAATCTATTTATCCAGCTCATTCTTCAGTTCGACTAAGGTCAAAAAAAAATCGAAACATACTCAAATCAAATTTCGTTTGTTAAACTGATGGCTAAATGGTGATTTGAGGTGCGCATGTATGTTCTAATTGTCGACGATGAGCCTGATTTGATCGACGTGATTCGTGAAACATTGATATCAGAAGAGGTATTTTCTGAGGAAGAGGTTTTGCGTGCAGGAAATGGAGCCGAAGCCTTGGTCATCTTTGAAAAACAGCGGCCGAGTTTAGTGATGACCGACCTTAACATGCCAAAGATGAACGGATCTGAATTGATCAGACAAATTCGAGAGCGCAGTCCAGACACTGAGATCGTTGTGATGACCGGGCACGGTGATTTAAACAGTGCGATCTCGCTATTTCCATACAAGATTGTTGAATTTTTACGCAAGCCATTCAATATCGGCGAGCTCGCGATATTGGCTAAAAAAATGAGAAACTTGATCGAACTTCGTGAACAGAATGCCGCATTCAAAGAGAAACTTGTGCAATCAGAGAAATTGTCTTCTGTGGGCCTTTTAGCCGCAGGTATTGCCCATGAGATCAATAACCCGAACACCTTTGTAAAAGGAAATCTCGAATTGGTTTTGCGGTATCTCGACATTGTGGGGCCTGCAATTGATGACTGGGCTTCGCGACCAGGACCCGAGCAAGCGAAATTGCAATTGGCGAAAGAGAATATTCGCAAGACTGTTGAAGGTGCAATCAATGGGTCAGAGAGAATTCGCAAGATAGTTGCGGCCTTGTTGGTTTTAGGAAGACACGCTGGTGCAGAAAAAGTCTCGATTCCAATTGGTAAAATAGTGGAAGAAGCTCTGAGCCTCACTCATTATCGAGTGAAAATGCATGATTTAAAGATAGAAATTTCCGAGAGTCTACCTCCGTGCTTTGTGAATGAACAAGAAATCCTGCAAGTCTTGATGAATCTTTTTGTAAATGCTGTCGACGCCATTGAAGAAAGGCTGGCGAGCAATTCGAAAGGACTTATTCTTGTAAATGCCTCGTTAGAGGGTCAAAAAGTCATTCTTCGAGTGAAGGACAATGGCTGTGGTATCAAAGCTGAGACCATACGAAAGATTTTTGATCCATTCTATACGACCAAACCCGTTGGCAAGGGCACCGGGCTGGGCCTATCAATTTCAAAAGGATTGGTTGAACGCAATGGTGGTCTACTGAATTGTGAGTCTGAAGTTGGCGTGGGTACTCAGTTTTCGATTGAGGTGCCGGTGGCGACTGAGGAGCAACAGCGAAAAGGGGTGAGCGGTGCAAGTTTTAATCATTGATGACGAGGCTCCTATTCTCGAAACCTTGAAGAAGAACTTCGCCCTTGAGGGAATCGAGGTGCAGACCTGCACTTCAGCTAAAGAGGCCATTGCGCTTCATCAAAAACATCTTTTTGCGGTGGTGATCACTGATATTCGCATGCCCGAAATGAGTGGTGTGGAGGTCATTGAGGCTGTTCGTAAGGTGAGTCCTACGACCATAGTTTATGTGATGACAGGATATGCTTCGTTGATGAATCTGGCAGAGTGTTTGGGCTTGGGGGCCGCTGACTATTTTATGAAGCCATTTGAGAGTCTCGGTCTTTTGAATAAAACGATCAAAGAGGCGCTCGAGAGACACGCGCGATGGAAAAAGGACTTGCTACAACTAAGACGGACAAAAATATGAGTATCAAAAGCAATTACAAAATCTTGATAGTTGACGATGAGGTTGGAATCACCTCTATGTTGGCCAATTATTTAGTGCTGGAAGGATTCAGTGTTGACGTGTCAAATGATCCGGAAGAGGCTCTAAAAAAAATCGAAACAGGTGAGTTTCGAGTCTTAATTACCGATATTATGATGCCAAAAATGACTGGTCCTGAATTGATGGCCAAGGTAAAGGACTTCGATGGTTTGATTCAAATAGTTGCGATGACGGGATATGTGACGATTTCAAACATTTTGGCGGCTTTTCGTTTTGGTGCTAACAATGTATTTTTTAAACCATTTGAAAATCTTGAAATCGTTCGCAATGAAGTTGAAGTTGCCATTCGAAAACTTGAACGCATTCACGAAGTGATTAGGCTTCGTGGCGAGTTAAAGAGGTAGTTCGATGTCCGACGATATGAGCAAGGTTGATATTGATGTTGAGATTCTCCGAGAATTTGTTGCTGAGTCAACAGATGGTCTGGCAAGTTTGGAGAACTGTTTTGTGGAACTCGAACGAGACCCCACTCAACGAAGCAACATCGATGCAATTTTTCGTACAATTCACTCTATCAAAGGAAGCGCTGGCTTCTTCAATCTTAAAACGCTGCAGACGATTGCTCACAAAATGGAAACTGTGCTTGATTGGTTGCGAAAGGGAAATGGTCTTGCCTCTTCGGATGTGGTCACGGCATTACTCGATGGTATTGATCGTTTAAAGCGAATCTTAAGTCGGATTGCGGAGACCCAGAAGCCTGAGCCGATGGCAGAGGACGATGCCCTGTTTTTAGAAAGGCTCGACAAGGCGTTCGCCAATCTTCAATCTGGTCGCGATCAAATAATGGCGATGGTCCGAAAGATGGAGGGACTTTTCCATGAGGGTGAAAATGATCCCGCAATTCAAAATCAAAAAGTATTTAGAAATCTTTTGGCGGTTCACAATGAGTTGAAAGCGGCGACTCACTCAGATGCGGTTGCTCCAGTTGCAAAGGTTGAGGCGGCAGCGAGCAATGTGGTTTCGCTAGCGGCCCAAGAAACCGCTGGAGCGCATGTTAAAAAAACCATGCGAGTGGAAGAAGAAACCATCGATGGATTTATGAATTATATTGGTGAGCTGATTACTTCATCAGAGTCGTTCAACTATCTTTATCGAAAGTTAGAAAGCGAAAGAGTTCGGCCAGATCTTTCGAAAGAATTTAAATCGGCAATTGTTTCATTCAATGCCCTTTCGCAAGGCTTGCAAAGCAGTTTGATGGAGATTCGTAAAGTTCCAGTACGCAATCTTTTTGGAAAGTTTCCGCGTTTGGTTCGGGACCTTTCGATGTCGCTTAATAAAGAAATCGAATTTATGACGGTCGGAGATGAAACTCGAATTGATAAAAGTTTAGTGGAGGTTCTCGAAGATCCCTTGACTCACATGATTCGAAATTCTTTGGATCACGGAATCGAGATGCCAGATGTGCGTGAACGTGCTGGCAAATCTCGCAAAGGATTCATCGAGATCAATGCTTTAGCAGACAAGGGATTTCTTTATCTACGAATTCAAGATGATGGCGCTGGAATTCACCCTGAAAAAATAAAAGCTGTGGCAGTCAAAAAAGGTGTCATCACAATCGAGCGCGCACGCGAAATGACTGATAAAGAAGCTGTTCAACTCATATTTGCTCCAGGATTTTCTTCGGCTGAAAAGGTGACCGAGGTATCTGGGCGTGGAGTTGGAATGGATGTGGTTTTGACCAATCTTCAAAAGGTGAATGGAAGTATTGATGTTGATTCGGAGCCTGGCCAGGGAACGACGATCACGATCAAAGTACCTATGACAGTGACACTGACTGTGATTTCAGCGCTGATCATAGTTGAAGGGTCTGAACAATATGTACTCCCACTTGAGAATGTGCGTGAGGTCGCGAATTTTTCTAGCGAAGATCGGTACACGGTCGAAGGGAAATCGGAGATGATTCGTCTTCGTGACAAAATGTATCCACTTCTTCGCATCAATCAACTGTTAAAGGTTCCGAATAAAGACTTTCATGCTGATGGAACGGTCATGGTCTTAGTGGAAAAAGGAAAGTCTTCGGGAGTGCTTTTGCTTGATCGTCTGTTGGGCCTACAACAGGTGGTGGTCAAAGACATTGGTGAGGAATTTAAAAAAAATCGCCTCATTTCGGGTGGAGTAATTTTGGGTGATGGCAATGTGGCGCTCGTACTAGATGTTGAGGGCTTGTTGCAAAAATACAATCAATCACAAATTGAGTTTCATTGAGTCGGCATTGGTGTGACGAAATCGGGATTGTCTCATCTCAAAATATCATTAGAGGCGAGGTCCGAGTCTGTTTGTCATTAATGCTGCCTGCAAGATTGTTTCATATTGAGAGTGATTGCCAAGCAAGTGTTAAGGCAAAATTGTTTTACAAAATTTGGCACTCGAATAGCTATTATCCCGTTTAGACTACGCAGATTTAATCCGATTTAAGTCATGAGTCAGATTTTTAATTTGGAGGAACTCATGGCTGAAAAAAGCACGGGAATCGTGTCGCAGTTTTCTAAACAAAATGACGGAGCAAAGACTTGTCAGATTGTGACCTTTCGACTTGGCCAAGAAGAATACGGTGTCGACATTATGAAGGTTCAGGAGATTATTCTTTTGGGAGACATCACTAGGGTCCCTGAAGTTCCCGATTTTATTGAGGGTATCATCAATTTACGAGGAAATGTGATTCCGATCTTGGATCTCCGTAAACGGTTTAAGCTCGGTCATGCCGAAAAGCGTGAAGAAACTCGAATTATCGTAATCAATGTGAATTCCAAAGTCGTTGGTGTCGTGGTGGATGCGGTGAGCGAAGTCTTGCGAATTTCCCTTAGCGAAATTGATGCTCCTCCAACAACTATTGCCGGAATGGGTAAGGAATATCTCAAAGGAATGATCAAGTTGGGAAAGCGTCTTTTGATTATGCTCGACATCGATAAAATCCTTTCACAGGACGAACAAAAACAAACTGAAGTGAAGGCCGCTTAATCAGCATATTAATTTCATTTTTTAACGGGAGTTCTTGTGGCTGAAAAGAAGATCGCACCAATCGGAGAAATAAAAGTTCAGCCTTCGCTTGAGGTGAACGACAAGCAATTTAAAATGTATGCCGAGCTTGTATACAAGTTGACGGGTATTTTGATTACCGAAAATAAGCGAGCTTTGCTTAATAATCGCCTCGATAAACGTCTTCGTGCCCGTCAGATCAAGAACTATGACACTTATTACGATATTTTGACAGGTGGTAAGGATGAGCCTGAGGTTCGAAGGTTTATTGATTCTATCACCACGAACGAGACCTATTTCTTTCGTGCGCCTAAGATTTGGGAGTTTTTCTCGGGGCAGTTTCTTCCTCAGTGGTTTGCGGAAACAGGTGGAAAAAAGATCTTGCAGATTTGGTGTGCGGCTTCCTCAAGTGGGGAAGAGCCCTACACTATAGGTATTTTGTGTGAGGAGTTCGCACGAAAGAACCCGTCATTCAAATGGCAAATGCGTGCTTCGGATATTTCAGAAGACATGTTGGCTCGATGTAACGAGGGTGTCTATTCAGGGCGCTCAATTGAGAAAGTGGACCCCAAGATTTTGGAACGCTATTTCGAGAAAAAAAACTCAGAAGATCATGCCGTCAAATCTCAAGTGAAGCAAAAGATTCAGTTTTTTCGGTACAATCTTTTAGAGAATTCAAAATTTGTTGCAGAGTTTGACATTGTTCTATTGAGAAACGTGATGATCTATTTCGATGGACCTACCAAAGAAGGTATTCTTACAAGGATGGCGAAATCTTTAAAAAACAAAGGAACTCTGGTCGTCGGCGAGTCAGAGGGGCTTATTGGCGTCAAAGCACCATTTGATTTTGTCGCTCCTTCTATCTTTAGGAGAAAAGACTAATGAGCGAAGCTCAGGACGAAATAGTTGCGATATTTTTCGATGAGGTTGAGGCCTTTCTTACAACACTGAGCGAGGGTCTTTTACGTCTTGAGGTCGATCATAAAGCGGGAAAAACTGATGCAGAACAAGTGAACTTGGTTTTTCGAGCCTTGCATTCTATTAAGGGCGCAAGTGGAATGTTGGGTTTTGATCGTATCAACAAGCTCACGCATAAAACGGAAGCGTTGCTCGATGGAGTCCGTTCGAGTCAATTCCAACTGTCATCAGAAGTTATACAGGGACTGTTTGAGGCTATTGATGCCTTAAATATTTTGTTGAATGAATTGAAGTTGGGTGAAGTGTCACTTGATATTGAACCAATTCTTTTTCACTTGGATGAGTTGATATTAACCTCCAAGACTTCGAGTGCCGGGGCGCAATCTAGCGGTGCTCTGAGTGGTATGTTTGAAGGGCATAGTGATGCCGTTGAACGAGAGCAACAGAAAAATCTTGAGATAGAAAATGACAGTCGAACACAAAGGGAACATGCATCAAATAGAGCTGAGTCAGACTTGACGGAATCGAGCGTTCGCCGTGCAGATCGACAGAAATACTTGGGTGCATTTTTGGATGAAGCCAATGACTGCATTTCGAGTTTTGAAACCGATGTGTTGAAACTGGATGAAAATGTAAAGGCAGGAGCCGATGCCTCAGAACTTGTTGCCCAGCTTTTTCGCTATGCCCATCAACTCAAGGCCTCAGCCGCAGCGATGGGATATAAAAAGCTAAGTGAACTGATGCACGTTCAAGAGGCCGTCTTAGATCGCCTACGCATGAAGACGCTTGCGATATCTACAGATTTGGTTGGCGGACTTTTAAGTGGTCTTGATGTATCGAAAATTTGTTTGGATGCAATTAAATCTGGAGGAGAGACTGAGCTGGACATATCTCCGGTCACGAAGGTTCTTCGCCCTTTTTTGGGTGAAAAAGAAGTCAAGAAGTCCGCGGCTGCACTGGAGCTCTCACTAACAGCAGATGAGCAGGGTAAAATCAATGAAGCTCTTAAAAAAGGTCTAACGGTTTACGAAATCACGGTTCGCGTCGCTGACTCTGATCCGATGCCAGGGATGCGTGCGTTGATTGCAGGGGAGCGAATTGCACAGATGGGAGAATTACTGAAATCGGTACCTCCCATGGAGGAACTCTTAGATGACAATCAATTAACTCTTGCGAAGTTTGTGTTGGCCACCAGTCAACAGGCTCCAAAAATTCAAGAAGGGTTGGTTTTGGATCAAATTGCATCTGTGCGACTGCAACCGCTAGGTAAGCAAGAAATTGTGGTTCAGGTCAAAGCACCGCAAGTTAAAGACGGGGGTTCTGAAGCAAAGGCTGCGACCCAACAAGTGCAGACCGTACAAACCATGCGTGTTGAGGTGGATCGTTTAGATGAGTTGATGAATCTTGCGGGAGAACTAGTCGTTCAGAAAGCGAGATTTGCTCAGGTTGCAAAAGATCTCAAAGAAGTACTGAGCACCAAACAGGTGACTGCAAAAATAGAGTTCCTAGAACAAACACTAAAAGAAATGAGTGCCGGGCAGCCGGCAGTATTGCGCGGAGATCATTTGCAGGACAATAAACTCAACTTATTGAGCGAGGAGTTTTTTAAACTTCGCGATGGACTGCTCAAGCTGGATCGTGCTCAGGTTATCTATCAAAACTATCAAGAGAGTGTGCATCAGTTGGATCTGGTCTTGAATCGTTTTGAAAAATCTGTGATGGATATTCGCATGGTCCCTGTTGGTCCAATGTTTGGCCGATTTAAGCGTGTGGTTCGCGATGTCTCTAAGGAGCTTGGCAAAGAAGTGGCCTTAATTTTGTTAGGCGAGGATACAGAAGTAGATAAGAAACTTATTGATGAACTGGGTGATCCTTTGACTCATTTGGTTCGGAATGCAGTCGATCATGGGCTTGAAAAAACTGAACAGCGAATTGCGGTTGGCAAACCTGCCGAGGGGTCGGTAACTCTGAATGCCTATCAAAAAGGAAGTCGAATTCAGATTACAGTGAAAGATGATGGTAAGGGACTCGATCCACAATTCTTAAGGCGCAAAGCAGTTGAGAAGGGTTTGATGACCGAGCAAGCTGCAAATGCCCTAACTGATCGTGAGGCTATTTTCTTGATTTGTGCTCCCGGTTTTTCTACGGCGCAATCTGTGACCAATATTTCGGGTCGCGGTGTCGGCATGGATATTGTGAAAAAGAAGATAGAAGAACTCAGTGGAAGTCTTGAAATTCAAAGCAGGGTTGGCGAAGGTACAACTTTTATCATCTCATTGCCACTCACGCTCGCGACACAGAAATGTTTGATGAGTGAAATTCATGATGGGATTTATGCCGTTCCTATTGAGTCAGTGACCGAGATTGTACAGATGGATCCAGGAGAAATTCACTATGTACAGGGACAACCGTTTGCTCGTGTGCGCGACCGTGTGATTCCAATTTTGCGATTGA
Organism: uncultured Bdellovibrionales bacterium; assembly: GCA_964405465.1. Lineage (GTDB taxonomy): Bacteria > Bdellovibrionota > Bdellovibrionia > Bdellovibrionales > JAMPXM01 > CAYONZ01. Next base: position 17,801 of record CAYONZ010000043.1, read on the forward strand.
ATGAGGTTTTTCCCCACTCTTGTTTTCCAGAAGATAAATTGAATGATTTAGATTTAGTAACACTGGTCATCTTGTCGAGCGAAGATAGCCGCGCGGCTTTGCGGGTTCACAAATTAATTGGTGAAGAAAATATTGTGATCAAAGCGTTGAACAAAAACTTTCAAGACGTTCAAGGGCTTTCCGGAGTTTCTATTTTGGGGACCGGAAAACTTTCTTTGATTTTGGATGTGAGCAGCCTATTCGAGCAGGTGGCTCAACCGGATACAGAACAGCATGTTGAGAGTTTGCAACAAAAAAAATCAACCCACGATGAAAAAGATGATTCCCAGAATGATCAAGGAGCAGCAGCATGAGCGAAGCCTTAAGCGAACAACAACTGACGACATTGAAGAAGCTTTCAGCAAATGCTGCGATGGAGTCCGGAACTATTTTGGGTAAATGGCTACGTTCACCTGTAAATGTTCAGATTGACAGAGTCGAAGTGATTCCATTTGAAAGTATGATGCAGCAAGTGGGGGGTGCGGACGAGCCAGCTGTTGGGCTTTATCTCCATGTGGATAAGGGCATCTCTGGTTGTGTTTTGATGCTTTTGCCTGAGCAATCAGCACTTCGTATGGTCGATCTTTTGACACGAAAACCAGATGGTACCGCCAAAGAGTTCAACTCTTTGGCGAAATCGGCGTTGCTTGAAACTGCCAATATCTTGGGTTGTGCCTATTTGAATATTTTTGGAAAGTATGTGGGTGTTGAAGTTGTTCCAGGTACCCCGAGTTTTACACATGATTTGACCCAATCGATTCTGTCTTCAATTTTGATGGAACAAGCGATGTTTCAAGATCAGGCTGTGTACTGCCAGGTTGATTTCGTACAGGAAGATCGCAAGGTCGATTTGAATCTGTTCTTCTTGCCAATTCACTCATCACTAGCCGAGCTCGTGTGAGAGGAGCGTAGATGGAAAAAACTATTTTTATGGGACAGCTTGATATTGCGAGGGCTCCAGATCTATTGCGTACCACACTTGGCTCCTGTGTCGGTGTTGTTTTGTTTGATGCTCGCAGTAAGACCTATGGCTTGGCCCATATTGTTCTACCGAGTTCAGCTAATCATACCGTAGACAATGTTGGAAAGTTCGCTGACACCGCCATTCCTGAATTGGTGACACGAATGGGAGTTCCTGTCTCGATGTTGACAGCCAAAATAATGGGTGGCGCTAATATGTTTGCTGGCGGCCAACAAAAGCAAGTGATGAATATTGGAAATCAAAATATTCAAGCCGTCCGTGAGAAACTCGGGGCACTCGGGATCAAAGTGGTTGCCGAAGATCTAGGTGGCGATAAAGGTCGGCAGGTTGTGATTGACCCCAAGGCTGAAAAAGTTTGGGTCAGCTGTTTGGGCCAAGAAAAGAAAGCAATTTAATTATTATTTTGGAGGATATATGGCAGGCAAAAAAAGAGTTTTGGTTGTAGACGACTCTGAGTTTATGCGGATGATGATTAAGGATGTTATCAAAGCCATTGGGTACGAAGTTGCTGGGGAATGTGATAATGGCGAAGATGCGGTGACCGAGTACGAAAGACTCAAGCCAGATCTTGTGACGATAGATCTCGTGATGCCTAAGGCTTCTGGAATTGACGGCTTAAAAGGAATTATGGCCAAAGACCCAAAAGCCAAAGTGATAGTCGTCTCTGCCGTTGATCAAAGGCAGTCCTTGATGGAGGCCATTAAATCAGGTGCAAAAGATTTTATCGTAAAGCCATTTGACGAAGAACGAATTGAAAGTGCGATCAAAAAAGCTGTAGGCGACGCCTAAGAGAGGGTGGATATGCTTCCTAATATCTTGGGTAAAAAAATTAGAGTCCTGGTTGTAGACGACTCGCTTCTCATGCGGAATGTGATTTCAGACATTGTGTCTGGTGACCAGGGTTTCGAAGTTGTAGGTATCGCGACGGATGGAAAGATGGCGATAGATAAAATTGCCGCGCTTAAACCTGACGTTATCACTTTGGATGTTGAAATGCCGGTCATGGATGGGATTGAATGTCTTCGTCACATTATGCGTGATCATCCGACACCAGTAGTGATGGTCAGTTCCATCACTTACGAGGGTAGTTTTAAAACCATGCAGGCGTTGTCCTTGGGAGCATTTGATTTTGTGCAAAAGCCCAAGGCTCAAGCCTCAAGCGCGATGCACGACGTAGCATTAGATATTCGAACAAAACTTCGTGAGGCCGTGGCAAGCGGGTATATAGAAAAGTACACCTCGCAGGTCAAAAAACCTACCTTCTCTGTGATCTCAGGGGGGGCAGGTGGAGTTTCAAAAGAACCAATGCCAGAGAAGCTACGCCATGTAAAATCGTTTAACGACTATGTGATTGCTATCGGTATCTCTACGGGTGGCCCGCCATGTATTTCACAAATCTTTGAAGCAATGCCCGAAAAATCTCCAGCAATTATAGTGGTGCAACACATGCCTGAGGGTTTTACCAAGGCGATGGCAGATAGAGTTAACTCTGTTTCCAAGATGCAGGTCAAAGAGGCTGAGAACGGAGACATCATCAAACCTGGACATGGATATATAGCTCCGGGGCACAGCCATATCAAAGTGGTTAAACAAACTGGTCAATTAAAGATTCTACTTTCGCAAGATCCCCCCATGAGTGGCCACCGGCCGTCTGCAGACTATTTATTTAAGAGCGTTGCCGAAGCTTGCACCGCGAAGTCAGTGGGGCTCATCATGACGGGTATGGGACGTGACGGTGCAACTTACTTAAAGGTTATGAAAGAAAAAGGTGCACATACGATTGCCCAAGACGAGGCAAGTTGTGTGGTGTACGGAATGCCAAAGGCTGCTGCCCAAGAGGGTGCCGCAGATGAGGTTTTGTCACTCAACCAAATTGTCGAGAGGTTGCGACAGATCGCAGCTCGCACCATTTAAGGCGTCCTATTGGGACGAATGCTGCGCTTCAAGTTTCATGCGCATGTCTTCAACCAATTTGTTGATTTCGTTCTCGGTGTAATGGCGCCTTGTAAAGACGTTGGTGTTTTTTTCTTGCACCAACGTCGTCAATTCCAGGTATCTACGATAGTTTGCAAGTATCGAATCGATCGAATTTTTTTGACCAATCGAAGATTGACCTTCGCGCGGATCTGCTTGCAATGCCGAGGCCTGAGATGGCGATTTCTGAGATATCACAATTTGCGTTGAGGACTGTAGTAGAGGAGCTACAAATTCGTTGAGTACAAGCGGCGTCCAAGATGCGGCCACGTAACTTCCAATTGCAACCATTCCTAAGACAGAAGCACGAAAGACACTTTGTGAAAGCTGATCAAGTGACGCCCATACTTTCAATCGGTTTGTGGTTTGCTTCGCAGCAATCTGCGAGTTCTGAATGGCTTGTCGAGAAACTCCTAGAAGCGGAATCTGACTCTGAGAAAAACCGAGAGATTCTGGAGGCACAAAGGTTCCCCATTTTGTTAAAGTCCAAATGTTCACCGCCAGTGAGGTAGCCAAAGATATAGCGAGAGAGCGATTGGAAAATACCCTTTGAAAAGTTCGAATTCCCCGAGGGCTTGAAGTCTCTTTGGGAACGACACCCAAATCTTGCAAGGCATGGAGCACATCGTGTTGCAGAAACGCAGACTCGACTCTCAATCGAATGGCTTCAAGTACGGCATTTTTTCCTTGCTTGAAGCTCCACAAGACGTCTTGCAGCTCAGGGTGTAACGTTAAATAAAAAT
>CAYONZ010000043.1:21638-26440 GCA_964405465.1 uncultured Bdellovibrionales bacterium
AAGGATGCTGGGTCTGTTTAAAAAGTGTGGATCTCTAATTGGTTGAAACATATTTTTTCAGAAAGGCCTCGGGGTCTTCCTGGCTCTCAAGTGATTTGCAGAACTTTACTAGCGCTTGAAAATCACCTTGGAGTTTTCGGTCGAGAGCTTCAAAGTCACTCATATCATCCATGTAGAGCTTATAGGTGAGCAGTTGCGCGTTATTGAGTTTGTGTTTTAGAAATGATTCAAACTTTAAGCGTTTTGCTTTTGGTAAAACATTTTGTTTGAATCGGTTCTGAATCTCTAACAATCGGTTCTCTCGTTCTTGCTCCGTAAACGCGGCATTTTTTTCTTGATACCATCGCTCGAGCTGGTCAGATTCTGACGTGATGAATTCAGCAAAAAGTCGTTCGTCGGCATCTTCTTCTTTTTTTTCAATAAGAGTTTTTGAGTTAGGTCCTTCTTTTGCCAGGTAAAAAAGCTGAGCTCCTCTTTGCCCCAGGTAGCTCGCTAAGCGCTCATTAAATTTTGCCTCAGATTTGATGTAAAGAGTTGCATGAACTGTTTCATGAACAATGGTTTCGACCAGGTCACGATCTGAGTAGCGAAGCATGCTTGAAAGAAGTGGATCCTGAAACCATCCCAATGTGCTGTAGGCTGAAACACCACGAATGTAAGTGTCGAGATTTTTTTCTTGCAAGAGCTTTGCCTCCTCTTTGGCATCAGCTTCTTCAAAAAATCCTTTGTAAGGAACGCTACCCACAATTGGAAAACTCCAGAGATATTGTTCAAGCTTGTCTTTGGCAGCGGCACTGACCACATAGGTGACATAGGGCCGATTGAGTTTTACATAGCTGGTGTAGTTTTGTGTTGCCTTTAGTTTTAGGGTGCGCTCTGCGAACTCTCTGGCTTCCTGGGAGAGGCGAAGTTTATGTTTAGCGTCTTCACTGAGTTCGGCGCTTAATTGGGGATCGTTGAGCAGGCTGCTGATGGGCTTGCGTTTGGCCAGTATTTCAGCTTGGCCGGTGGCACTTTTGATTAAATAGGGAACCTGGCAGGATGAGGTCAATCCAAGTAAGACGAGCAAGGCTGCGAGTTGCAAAACGACTTTGCCTAAAACATCCATGACAGACCAGCTTTTCCAGCATAGTCGATGGTGACCGGGGTGTCATATAGCGAACGACTGGTCCAGGCATCGATGCCGGTCTTGAGCGAGAGAGTCTGCGTGAGAGCAAATTTGAATCCTGCTCCGGCACTCGGCACTAAAGCTGCTGGATCCTCTTTGGTACTTTCTCCGAATGGCCGATATTCATAATAGATTTTTTTACTCATGATATAGGCGGCACCCATTTTGAGGTAGGGCCTCAGTACGGCACCTTTTTCTCCAAGTGTCAGAATGAAATCAAGTCCCAACATATTGTAGGTCATCGTCGTGATTTGATCATTTCCGGATCCAGCTCCAATCACTCGTCGTGAAGCACCGCTGGTGTAACTGGATTCGAGGGCAGACATTTCATCAAAGTAGTACGAGATCGATCCGGTAAACGACGAGGCTTCATCGAAGGCATCGCGATCGATATTTGAGTGTCGATAGCTCCCACTCACTCCGAGTTCTACCACACCGGCAAAAGCCTGTTTTGAAATCAAAAATGAAAACAGAAGAATGAATATCGTAAAAACAAATTTCTTTAGCATGCATTCATTTTAAAGCGAAAATCTTCGGACCGTGAGTCTAGAATTGTGCAGTCACCGGACTGTTTCGAACTTCAAAGAGATACATCAAGTGAACCTCTCCGTTCTTTATCATGGCCGTTGGCGGATTAGGAAATTGTCGTGCTTTGTGGAAGGCAATGACAGATGTCGAGTCAAGCGACTGAAGTCCTGATCCCATATGCATTTGGGCTCGCAAAAAATTTCCATCTTTGTCGAGAATGAACTCCATTTGTGTACGCCAGATTTCGTCACCAGTCGAGGCTCTGGTTCGACGATAGCTTGAGAGCACACGCTCAACTTCTCTTTCCCAATGGTAACGTATCTGTTCTTCAATTCGCGAGTAGAACCCATAAAAAGTATCATGATCGGTCGAGAGTGCCGTAAAAGACCCAAACCGAATATTGTCTGGGAGTATTTCGCCAGTGGTTGAAATGCCGGAGATCAATCCTCTTGATGCTAAATTCGAAGTGCGATTTTCGTCGTCTCCTGCAGCCTTAACTTCTTGTTTTGCTTCCTTTGCCGACTGTGTGACAAGATCGGAGTCGGCGTGCGAGGCAAGTTGTTTAATGCCTTTTTGAATTTTGATTTCTGGTCTCAGGTCGAGTTGCCGCAATCTCACTCCGTGTGACTTGACCGAGGGTTTGACGAGAGAATTGGCCTGAGGATCAGGGAGATTGCTTCGATTCTGAGTTAGCCCAGATAGGGGTGAGCGTGTTTCATGCAAAACATCTTGCCGACGTTCAGATGCAAATCGTTTTTTTTCCTCTTTAAGCGGGTCTTCATGCTTCAAATCTTTTTCTTCTTCAGGAATATCCATTTGCCGCACACGAGTCTTGTCTGCTGGATCGAGATTTTTAGCAAGGTCCGTCCCCGTCAGATCCAGAATCTCAATTTGAGTCATTTTCGGAGATTTTTGTGTCCATGGGTCAACTTTTAGGCGCGAGAGTCCGGCCCCCAAAATGAGGTGAATCATCATGCTTAGGATAAGTGCTCGTAAGACTTTCATATTCCCCTGTGGTCCAGCCTTTGTCCCGTCTGGTTCTTCCCATTGTCTCTCCGGAACGCCTCATGTTGCAACATTTTTTGCCGATAAGAAGGGTGTCGAAAGAGTGATGGGATTTTTGGGGGGTATTGATGAAGGCAGGCAGTAATATTATCGAGTTGAAGAACCGTAGTCGGGCTAAGAAAAAGCATTTTGCTAAGACAGCCAAACCTGCGCCTGTTGTCGATATGACAGAGCGACGCAATGAAATGCTTGTGCAGGAGCGTCGCCAGGTGAAACGTACCATTTTGACTGAATTTATCGGTGCCTTTATCGTGGTTCCTCGCAAGGGACTGCAAAAGGTGGCCATCTACGATATTTCTGACAATGGAATTGCGGTTGACCTACCTCACGAAGTGGGTCGCCTGATTGTGGGCGAAGAGGTGGCGATGCGAGTGTATCTCAACCAACAGACCTATTTTGGTTTCGTTGTTAAAGTGACCAATGCTCGAGATATCACCGAAGAAGGTGTTTATCGTCACGGAGCAACCTTTGCCAAAGGCACCATCAATGATTTGGCTCTTCACCATTTTGTAAAATTCATTGAAAACATCAGCGCGAGTCTCCAAACGGATTCAGGTGATGTTTTGGTTTCAAACCTAAGCGGAAGGTAATGAGCGAGGCCCCCCAAATGCGAGTTGGCTTTTGGGCGGTGGTTTGATTTTCGCAAACGGCACAGTCATTGTCCACAGTCATTCTCCACGCAACGACGCGTTTACTGTTTTTTTTCTTTTACAAATTCTTCTGAATAGAATGCAATGATCACAGAGGGCCTTGCCCTTTTTGATCGCAAGGTTGCGGTCAATTTGTTTAGGAGGATTGGTTTTGGCACTATTTCAAGTGGGTTCTTCTTCTTCGTCGACTAATAAAAAACAAAATCCCCCAGGAACGCGTCGGCAAATTGTCGTCGATACAAACGTCATTTTGTTTGATGCCCTGGCTATAGCAAAATTCAAAGATGCGGATGTTTATATTCCTGTTTCAGTGATCGAAGAAATCGATCGATTTAAGCGTGATCTTGGAGAAAATGGTCGAAACGCTCGACAGTTCAGTCGTTTCATTGATGTTCTTCGCGAAAAAGGTCGTTTGGCCGATGGCGTGGAGTTAGATAATTCAACAACCAAAGTGACAGTGACCACCGATAAGCATTTCGACGGTATGCCACCTGAGTTGGATTCTGAAAAGGCGGATAACCGCATTTTGATGACGGCAATGGCTCTGCAGAAAAAAATGAGCGACACACTTGTTGAGCTGGTAACCAAAGATATTAATTTGCGAATTAAGGCCGACGTCTTTGGTGTTGAAGCACGTGATTATGAGCCCGAACGCGTGTCGACTGAAGAAATGTACTCAGGGCATAAACAAATCGATTTGACCTCTGAGCAAATCAATACCTTTTACTCTGAAAAAGTTTTGGTTTTAGAGGGTGAGCACGGAATTGTTTCCAATGAGTATGTGCTTATGCGAGATGAGAGCAATCCCAATCACAGTGCCTTGGGGCGAATGAGTGAGCGAGATGGTGGTGTCGTGCCATTGATCACTCTTACCCAGAGTATTTGGGGAATTCAGCCAAGAAACGTCGAACAAAGTTTTGCACTAGATTGTTTGTTGAATGATGAAATCCTATTTGTTTCATTGGTGGGTAAGGCCGGAACTGGTAAAACTCTATTGGCTCTTGCCGCAGGACTTTACAAGACTCTCGATGAAGGGCGTTTTCAGCGCCTTTTGGTGAGTCGTCCGATTTTTCCGATGGGACGAGACATAGGATATCTCCCTGGAGATGTTGAGCAAAAGTTAAACCCATGGATGCAGCCCATTTTTGATAACGTGGAGTTTTTGATGGGCGCCGACAAAAAGGCCGCAGGCCGAGCTCAAGAGCTGATCAACCAAGGCATGTTAAATATTGAGCCGCTGACTTATATTCGTGGGCGAAGTATTCCCAATCAGTATCTGATTGTGGACGAGGCTCAGAATTTGACTCCCCATGAAATCAAAACCATTGTCACTCGTGCAGGCCAAGGTACGAAGGTGGTTTTAACGGGCGATTATTTTCAGATCGACAATC
>CAYONZ010000043.1:26450-29588 GCA_964405465.1 uncultured Bdellovibrionales bacterium
CGACAGGGCCACGAGCGGATTGACCTACGCTGTAGAGCGATTTAAAGGGCAGCGCTGGGCGGCTCATGTGACATTTTCAAAAGGGGAACGGTCAGAGTTGGCAGAATTGGCAGCAAATATTCTGTAAGATTTCTATCCCAACAAAATCATGTCACCTACACCGGCAGGAGGTGGCATGATTTCTGGGACACAGTAGTTTAAACTGAGACCTGTGCATCGGAGTTCTGAATTCACTTTTGTCCGACTTGAATGCTCAAGACACACCCAAGGGTAGCCAAAAAATACCTGAAAAATGCTTGAAAATTTAAGTATGGGGCTAAAACCTCTCGCCTTGAGGTTCAAAGCTGTGGTAAACCCGTGCGAATCAAAAATTCAGGAGATCGCAAAAGAGATCCTAAAAAGGGAGTCTAAAATGGGTTCGAAAGTTGTGAGCATTCACTACACACTTAAAGATAAATCAGGAACAGTTCTCGAGTCGTCATTCGGTGATGAACCATTGAGCTACCTTGAAGACGTAGGTCAGATCATTCCTGGTCTTGAAAAAGAGCTGAAAGGTCTAAAAAAGGGCGACAAAAAAGTAGTAGCGGTCATAGCTGCTGAAGCCTACGGTGAACATGATCCTAGCCTGATCGTGACCGTTGCAAAAGATGCACTTCCAAAAAAAGATATCAAAGTGGGAGACGAGTTCTACGCAGATAGCAATGGGCACACCACAGTGGTTGTGGTCACTGAAGTCGGCGCCACTGATGTTAAAGTTGATGGTAATCACCCCCTTGCTGGACAAGATCTTCAGTTCGAAGTTGAGGTTCTCGAAGTTCGAGATGCGACTTCAGAAGAAATGGCACATGGGCATGCTCATGGACCTGGCGGGCACCACCATCACTAAAATTGTTTATAAATAGAATTTATCTAAATGCGGGAAACCTGATTGTGATCATGCTCCCTGATTTAGCAAAATTAAAAACGCCGGAGACGGCGTTTTTTTTTGAGTAAATCTTGAAATTTCATGGTTTTTTGATCCTCGACCTTTGGATGGCTCGTTTCAAAAATACTCCCCATTGCTGTTAAAGCATGACATTCTTTTGGGGTATGGTGTTCTGGCTCTAGGGTCATTTGCAGAACCTTCTGTCGATGGCGTGAGAACTTGACCCCAAAAGCATTTGTTAAACAACATAAGGAGACAGCAATGAAGTTCAACAAGGTTAGTACAGCAGCCAGTTCGATTCTCGGTGTGGTGACGCTGATTTCATCAGCAACGGTTTTTGCTGGTGGTTTCGAGAAAAACATATTCTTTTCAGGTCGTTACTCCGGCGTTGGAGGTGCGGCTGCAGCTATCGTTAGTGGTCCGGAAGCCATGTACTGGAACCCAGCTGGACTCGTAACTAAGGCTGGTAAACAAGAAATGACATTTGATTTGTCTCCAACTCAATCGCAGTTTTCTGGAACTTTTCCAAATGGCACAGGAGAGGTCAAATCAGATAATGCGACGACTTCTCCCGGTGGGATTTTTTATAACTACGGTCTAAATGACAAAGTTGGTTTAGGTTTTGGTTTCTACACAGTGGCTGGTGCCTATGTGAAATACAAAGATGTAAACATGGGAAATAGTTTTCAAACTCTTCGTCCAACGATCACCAATGATTTGGCGGTGTATGAGTTGGCTGCAGGTGCTGGTTACAAAGTGAATGATCAATTGAAGCTCGGTGCTGCATGGAGAATTTCAATGGCCAGAGCGAATTTGCAATCAGGAAAGCTCACCTACAGCGGAGCGACTCCAGTTGCATTGGCTGGTGTTGATATCAAAAATCTCAAGGGTACTGAAGTCACTGGTTTTCGCTTAGGCGCACAATACCAGCCGATGGAACACCTTGATATCGGTCTAGATATTCGAACTGAGGTGAACTTTACAACTAAAGGTCAGGCTTCTGCACAGATTCAAACTTTGTCGTCGCCAACCACAATCACTTATCTGACTGACACAGACGCGACAGTTAAGACTTCGGCGCCTATGCAAATTTCGTTGGGAGCCGGATACGATGTGATGCCGCAACTGAAAATCTTAGGAGAGTATGTTTTCACTCAGTACTCAAAAGTAGATTCTATTAAAGTTGAAGGTACTTTGAGCAATGGATCGGCACTTGGCAATATAGATTTGAATTTCAAAGACATGACAAACATTCGTATCGGTGGTGAGTACACAGGGTATGCGTTACCGATTCGCGCAGGCTATGTGTACACTTCAACAGTGACCAATGAAGGTTATGCTCGCCCAACATTCACTCCCCCAGGGCCAGCACACACTTTTGTGGTTGGTACAGGGTACGGTATGATGGACAACAAATTGAAACTTGATGGTGGCTTGGAGATGACAACATTCAAAGCAACAGTTTCGAATGTTGCTCAGGCAGATACATCGACCGGTGACTACAGTGCCAAAGCCTATGCTTTGCATCTTGGAGCAACATACGAATTTTAAGTTGCTGCCCCGGCCTGGATGTCGCTTTGAGACGGCGAGATCTTAAGGTAAAAAAAGTAGGTTGAATGTTTCTACAAAAACCCACATCTTCAACGAGATGTGGGTTTTGTTTTGTCGAGCGAAGCGAGAGCATTGAATAATCGAGCGAAGTGAGAGCATTGAATAATCGAGCGAAGTGAGAGCATTGAATAGTCGAGCGAAGCGAGTGACGGATAAAGAATGACCAAGTGAGAGCAGTAGCTCGTCGGAGTTGAGAGGCGTGAAATGAAAAATCCCAAAACCAATTCCAATACCAGCTCCAAAACAACCGGAGCCGCTGATGGAGTCACTGCTTCATTTTCTGCAGCATTTTCTGTCGGAGTTTCAGCCGTGCAGGCTCATGTCTTACGTTTGACCCCTGGGCAGGACCTGTATGCCGAACTAGCCAGATACGCCAAAGAAACCAACGCCTCGTATTCAATTGGTACCTGCGTGGGAAGCTTAAGCGAAGCTTTCATGCGCATGCCTGGAGAAAATGTGGCCACGCATTTCGCCGGTCCATTTGAGATTGTGTCGCTCGTTGGTACTCTGACCGCAGACGGAGTTCATTTGCATATCGCGGTGAGCGATCGAATGGGGCAAGTCCGGGGTGGCCACTTGAAAGAAAAAAGTTTGATTCACAC
>CAYONZ010000044.1:0-27799 GCA_964405465.1 uncultured Bdellovibrionales bacterium
TCACCACAAACGAAAACCACGATGACGGTTCAGATCAATAACTGCTTCGACGAACACGCCCTAGGGCGTGTCTTCAATTGGTCGGACGTCGCGAGCGGAAGCAATAGAAATGAGTTGAAGGCACGAGGAGGAGAAATAGTGGTGCTATTTCGACGACGAGCAACGCTCAAATCATTTCTATTGCTTTTGCGTAGTAGTCTAGCCAATTGAGGACACGCCCTATGATCCACCCAGCTAAACAATTTGATTTTATAAATAAATTTATTTTACTTCGGTGCTCTGCTCGCACAGTAAATAGATCTGCCGAAATTCAACTCAAGGTTTTTCACCAACGGGTTCTCTCAGCAGAGTAAAAACACCACTTAAGCTTGACGGTACTGAATAGCCGTGTTCCAATTTCACGAGGCATGCAACAGGGAGACGTTCACGAAATGGCTGACGAAATTTTTCGCGTACCACATTTTTCTGATAGTAAAGCTCAACATCGAACCCATTGCGATAAAGCGAAATATAAAAAAATGTACGATGCCGCCCTGAGTGATCCCGATGCCTTTTGGCGAGAGCAAGCGCAACGAGTCGATTGGTTCAAACCATTTTCAAAAGTCAAAGAGGTTTCGTTTCATTCGCCAGTTTCGATCAAATGGTTTATCGATGGAAAACTCAATATCAGTTACAATTGCATCGATCGCCACCTACCTACCCGCGCCAACCAGACGGCACTGATTTGGGAAGCCGACCACCCAGATACTCCAAGCCAGCATATCACCTACCAGGACCTCTACCGAAATGTCTGCCGGCTAGCCAATAGTTTAAAAGCCATGGGCATCCAAAAAGGCGATCGCGTCACGATCTATATGCCGATGATTCCTGAAGCCACTTATGCCATGCTGGCTTGCGCGCGCATCGGAGCCATTCACAACGTCATCTTCGGCGGATTTTCTCCAGATGCCATTGTCGATCGAATTAAAGATTGTGAAAGTCATTTTGTTATCACCGCCAACGAGGGACTTCGTGGTGGCAAAACCATCGACCTCAAAAAAAACATGGATATCGCGCTCAATAAGTGCCCAGAAGTCAAAAAGGTTTTGGTCGTCAAACACACCGATCACCCAACTCCAATGATTCAGAATCGCGACTATTGGTATCACGATTTAACCAAGAGCCAAGCTGAGCACTGCCCACCAGAACCAATGGATGCTGAAGATCCATTGTTTATTTTGTACACCTCAGGTTCCACCAATAAACCAAAGGGTGTCCTCCACACAACCGGTGGATATTTGGTTTTTGCTTCATTCACCCATCAATATGTCTTCGACTATCAACCCGGAGAAATTTATTGGTGCACTGCTGATGTCGGCTGGATCACAGGGCACAGTTACATTGTCTACGGACCACTCGCCAATGGCGCCACCAGCTTGATGTTTGAAGGCGTACCCAATTACCCAACCACCAGTCGATTTTGGCAGGTCATTGATAAACACCAGGTGCAAATCTTTTATACCGCGCCCACGGCTCTTCGCGCCTTGATGCGTGAGGGAGAAGCACCAGTTAAACAAACTTCGCGCCGAAGTTTACGACTCTTGGGTTCCGTTGGCGAGCCTATTAACCCGGAAGCCTGGCTCTGGTATCACCGAGTTGTTGGCGAAGGTCGCTGTCCGATCGTGGACACTTGGTGGCAAACAGAAACGGGCGGAATTCTCATCGCACCTTTACCTGGAGCTACTGATTTAAAACCTGGCTCCGCGACGCTGCCGTTTTTTGGAATTTCTCCGGAGTTGGTTGATGATCAAGGAAATGTCCTCAGTGGTGTCACCTCAGGAAATCTCTGCCTCACAACTTCATGGCCGGGTCAAATGCGAACAGTGTACAATGATCACGCACGTTTTGAACAAACTTACTTCTCGACCTTCAAAGGAAAGTATTTTACTGGCGACGGCGCTCGACGTGATGAAGACGGTTATTACTGGATCACAGGTCGAGTTGATGACGTTCTCAATGTCTCGGGACATCGGCTTGGTACAGCCGAAATCGAAAGCGCCTTAGTTGCGCACAAAAAAGTCGCAGAAGCGGCCGTGGTTGGCTACCCACACGACCTAAAGGGCCAGGGCATTTACGTTTACGTCACACTCAAACGCGGAGAAGTACCGTCGGAAGAACTTCGCAAAGAACTCATACAGTGGGTTCGAGATGAAATCAGCCCAATTGCCTCTCCGGATCTTTTGCAATGGGCACCCCAATTGCCTAAAACTCGTTCAGGAAAAATCATGCGCCGAATTTTACGTAAAATTGCTGAAAACAATATTGCTGATTTCGGTGACACTTCAACCTTGGCCGACCCCAGCGTCGTACAAGATTTGGTTGACCATCGAGTCAATCGCTAGGTTTAATGCGGTTCATGAAGAACCGCCACCTTGTCTTACCCAGCATTTTAATTTTCCTTCTTTGTCTCACTCTTGGAGCCACAGCTTTACCTCGCCGCCACAAAGTCATTGTTCCCAGCACTGCTGATCTGGTTTTTGAGAGCTTGAAACCAGTGATATTTCAAATCAAGAGTTCCACAAGATCAGATGCGGCTAAGACCTCGTATGGTACAGGTTTTGTTATTGGCTCAGACGGGCTCGTGCTCACCAATTATCATGTTGTTTCTGATAGCGTGATTCAACCTGATCGCTACCGCTTGTACTTAATTGACGGCTACGAAAGTTATTCGGCAAAAATTTTGAAGTTTGACCTCATTCATGATCTGGCTTTGTTAAAAGTTTCGCGAACGTTTGCCAAATCTTTGCCTTTGGCGACTGAGCTTCCGCCCCAAGGTGAAACCGTATTTTCTTTAGGAATGCCTAAAGATTTGAACATGTCGATTCTGCAAGGGATCTACAACAATGTCGTAGGCTATGGTGCTGTCACCCTGCTGCACATGACCTCATCGCTCAATGGTGGGATGAGTGGTGGTCCGACAGTGAATAAAAAAGGCGAACTCATTGGCGTCAATGTTTCGCACCATGTGAGTGGCGAAAATATTTCGTTTGCAGTTCCTCTTGAGTTCGTGAAGGCCTTTGTCAAAGAAGTTCCAGCCTTACCAGAGAAGATTGAAAAGTATTACTGGGAGGCCGAACTCAGTAAACAGCTTAAAACTTTGCAGGAACTATCCGCCAATGAATTACGTGAAGCTCTGAAAACACAAAAAACATTTGAAACCTGGAAAGTCCCGGGTTGGCCTACGCATCTTCGCTGCTGGGCAGATGATGTCAGCGCCAACAAAGATCAATACATGCAAGTCACACAGAGTTGCGAAAGTTTTTCTGACATTTACATCAGCCAAGATATGCGGTCTCGAGCCTACCAGATTCGTATGACCAATTTCGAAAGGCACGACATTGGAGCTCTGGCTTTTTATAAAGCCGTAGATCAAAGATGGGTGCAACCACTTGGTCCCCAAGCGGTATTTGTGAATGACGAAGGCATGAACGAACAAACACGCATTCGCTGTTCATATCACGATGCGCGGAACTCCAAAGGGGTCCCTCTGCGAGTTGAAATTTGCCTCAACTCCTTCAGTCGATTTCGCTCGCTTTACAACATCGAGTTAAAGATGATCAATCTTGAGCGAATGAATTCCCATTTGATCTATGAAATTTATCTTTCAGCATTTAGTCTTGATGAATTTCAAAAACTTTTCCCTGATCTCATCAACAGTGTCGAGAGGCTTTGAGAATGTTGCGCCTACAGGTTTTTGACGAAGTTCGAGTTCGCAAAGAGGCTGATATCGATCGCTTTCCATTTTTTATCGGTCGAGAAGTCGGCAATGAGTTGGTGTTAACTGACCCTTCAATTTCTAAGAAACATGCACGCATTGAAAATCGAGGCGAAGCAGGGTTGGTGCTCATTGACCTTAACTCGACCAACGGACTCTGGAAAGAAAATGAAAAAGTAGATGAGCTCATTCTCACCCCAGGCCTTCAGTTTAGACTCGGCAAGGTTTTAATGGGAATCGAAGAGGTTTCAGATCATTCTGAAAAAACTGTTTCCATCGACCGAACTTATCTTTCTCGCCTTGATCATATTCGCCCCGAAGAAGAACCGCGCACATGGGGCGAACGCGTTCGGTTGAACCTTTCATTTATTTTTCTTTTCATTCTCTCAAGCAGAGTCGCGGCCAACTTTGACTTACATCCCCCAACATGGCCGGAAACCCTTCTGAGTTGTGCCACGACATGGGCTGTATTGGGAATGCTCACGATTTTTCTCAGTCTGGTTTGCCGAATTCAAACCCGAACTTATCAGTTCTACCCTATCCATCGTATAATTTTATGGTGCTTTCTTTTAATTTCACCGCTGCAGGGCCTTCTGCAAGCCAGATATTGGATTCATAGTTATCATGTTCACACCTACTTGCCTTTGGTGATTTTTTCTTTGATTGGCTTCTACCCTGCAACCAAAATGGCCGAACTGTTTTTTCGTAAAACTCATGGCCGAAGCCTGATCATCAGCACAGCACTCCTTATCTTAGCTTTCGACGGCCTCGTGGTGGCGAAGTCCTGGGTCGAAGGCCGAAAGTTCGCACTCGCTCGCCCCATCACTCCGCAGATTTTTTACCCAGTTTCTGAGCCAAAAACGACCAGCTGGACGAAACTTGAACATGACGTAAACAAACTGGCCCAAGGCGCCGATCAAGAGGCTGAAGCCAATATTAAAAAGCGTAAATAGATTTCTATGAGTTTGTTTACACCTGGCCTCGCAAGAAGGGCTTCTGCACTCTAAAACACCAAAGACTTTGCAAAATAAGATCTATTTAATGGATTAAATACTCTAGATTATGCGCATGCTCACAGTTTTCTTCTTGGACTGCTTGCCTTCACCTGAACCGATAGCTAATACTCACGAACCTAACACAAACATATCAAAAAAAAGGTTTGGAGAGTCCCATGGCATCAGCACGATTTTTTTCGATGAAGACCACCGCACTCATTTTCTCCGTAGTATCTTTGGTGACTGTCCCTATCCACTCAAGCTCTGCGTTCACCCGGAAAGCGATCTCTGCTCGTGCCGTTGAACCTCGCCAGGTTATAGCGAGTACAGCCCAAGCTCCTCGGGCTCAAGGGCTTGCGCTCAGCAACGGTGCTAAGGTGTTTACCGAGATTCAACTTGGACAAGCCAATGCTCCAGTTTTCATATTACTTAACGGTCTCATCTATGATGTTGAAAGATGGGATGCTTTGGCCGCTCGCTTAAATGAACGAGGCTACACCGTTATTCGTATGGCCTTCTCACCACAACCAGAAAGTCTTCGCCTTTTGCAACCTCAAGAAAAAGCCAAATTTGAAGACGGAATGACAGTGACTGATCTCGCAAACGAGGTGCGAGCCGTTGTCGACGCCTATCATTTGACAACTAAATTTAATTTAGTTGGCCTTTCCTATGGAGCAAGTGTGGCGGCCGAATTTGCGCGCCTCTATCCTGAATTCATAGACAATACGGTCTTAATGGCTCCGCTTGTGGTTCCCCTCGACAACTATGATCCTCGCGGTTCTGTGCTCTTAACTTGGCTCAATCAAATCAAATACTGGGAAGACTCACAATGTGCATGGGTTTGGTGGGCTCCTTACCTTTGTCAAAAATCTGAGTTCTGGTACGACATGTTCTACAATTATATTTATCAAAACTATCTCGACAAAAAGATCGACGGAGTCCCAGCGCAAGTCGACGCAGCTAAATTCAAAAAAGGTGTCTTTCACTTGATTCGTGCTGCAAGAAGTTTTGATCTTAAACAATATGCCGCGCTTCTGCCTAACTTGCATATGATGACTGCGAGTGAAGATAGCGCCCCACTACTTCGAGACCAAAAAGCTTTCTGGGTTATGGCCAAAACCAAACGAAGTTTTGCGATGGTGATGGGAGCTGAACACGCGATTCCTGATGAGAGCCCCAACACCGCCGCCGACTGGCTAGATCGTATCGCCCACCACTTACCAGAACTGCAAATCGGTAAGGAATACCAGCTGCAGAAACAATAAACCTATCGAGTCTTTGGTAAACTTGTAGAGACCTTTGGTCTCTCAAACATAAGCAGAGACCTCTGGTCTCTCAAACATAAGCAGAGACCTCTGGTCTCTCAAGCATAGATAGAGACCTCTGGTCTCTGAAATAACGGCGAACAAGATAAACTGTTTTTAAAAAGGGTTTCAAAAGACCAGCTTAGGTGGTCTTTTGATTTTTTGACCGGGCTTGAGGTATTTTTCCCTAGCGGCAAGCGCCCCTGGCAAATTAAAATTTCAAAACCGAGCCAGCTGTTTAGCAAGCACATCATGCCCAAGCCACCAAACTGGCTCAGTCGGTTTAAAACTATCATTGAACATCACCCGCCCAGTGGCTTTAAAAACCTCTTCACTTAAGACAGCTGTCATCAATGATTTCGCATCCTTATGCAGTGAAATTAAGTAATCAGATGAGTTCAGCATATTCTCCATTTGTTCGCGCCCATTGTGTTGAGGCCATTTTTCAAAAACACTATAGGACTTCACCAAAGCTGAAGTGATATACTTGTCGGTGTAAGCCTGAATTTTTTCAAAACTGACCCCTTCTTGTAAAAGAGCCTGGCACTCCTTTAATATTTTTTGGCAATGCGCTGAGTGCGCTCCCTCTTTGTTCAAAGCCGTCACCAATGGGTAAAGCGAAAGTTCAACTCCCGAAAATACACTACTTGAATTCGTGAGAATTTCTGGACAGTTATAGACGGTTGCTGAGACACCGGTTTGAAAAGCATCTCTCGCTATTTTCTCCAGCGCCATCTTCGCCCAACCCTGAAAATAGGGGGTATAGGTTTGCCAAGTGTACTCGCCTTTTACCAACACCTCGGTGCCATGGTAACCATAGGCCACATAACGAGTGGAGCCACCCTCACCAGCCAATCGTTCTCGCAAACCCCGACTGAGTTCAAGTAAGTGGCGAAAGGTTTCGGCTGTGACTTCATTAAAACTTGTGGCCGCAAGCACCCCCAAATCACTCTTCATGAGTTTTTCACTCGATTCATGTCGATCGCCAGTGCCCTTAAAAATTCGATTCATCGTCGGCATCATGATTTTGGCGCGTGGCACTCCCCCTGCCATCGTGTGCACAAACAAAACATTTGCTCCCTTGGGAATCATCGTCTCGAGTTGCTCCAAATATTCTGTTACATTTTTTCTGAAGCGTACCACTCCACGTAACCTTGATTCTTCGATCTTTTTAAAATCCAATTTGGCCTTGTCCCATTCGGCCATTTTAATCCCCTGTAGCTGATCGATGGGACGCGTGCCATCTTCTGATGGCTCCATATCAAAACCTGCTTCGAGAGGAACATTAATATACGGCTTCGCCCAGGTGGAAAGCTCATCAGACGTCAGGGCTCGCAATTGGTCTTTATCATCTCGTCGCCCAACGGTGGAGCGCACAATCGTCATTCCAGCCTTAGCCGCTTCATCGACAATCCCATTGGCATATCCGCGCGCAAACAGTTCTCCAAATACCACCATGACATCACCCTTCTTATAGTGATTCTCATGCGGCAAACTCTTCATTGGTTTAAACGGCGTCATCAGTTCTCCTTAATCGTCTTCTAGCTGAATACCAAAAGGCGTGAGGGTATTGAAGAACCTTCGAGGAGTCAAAGCTCTGATGACGTATGGCGCAAGCTCTTGCCTAAACAAATTCTGGTTGCTGCAATTGAGAGGCTTCTATTTTGAGTTCAACCAAAGGCAAATGGCGTGAAAAAAGCGACAACGCGACAAGCAGCTGCAATCCAAAGATCTTCAACAAAAAAAACTTCAGGAAAACGAAAATTAAAGAACGATCGTTCGCGCGAATATCTGCATGGTTTTGACAAAAAAGAACAAGAGCGACTCATTCACCAGGCTCGATTTTTAGAGCCTTACGTTTACCGCGGCATTGAACTTGAAGATACCAAACGACTCCTCGAAGTCGGTTGTGGCGTTGGTGCACAATCAAAAATACTTTTACGACGCTTTCCGGATTTGCACATTGACGGCGTTGATTTTTCTGAAGCGCAACTGCAGCAGGCACATCACTACCTTGAAAATGAAGTGCGTGAAAAACGCATTCAACTCTACCAACAAGATGCATTGAAATTGAAAATGCAAGATGCCGGTCAATACGATGCGGCCTTCTTGTGTTGGTTTCTCGAGCATGTTCCTGATCCGCTCTTGGTGTTAAAAAATGTGCGCAAGCAACTTAAGCCTGGAGCCACCATCTATTGCACTGAAGTCTTCAATCAAACACTTTTTGTTGAGCCGTACTCTCCGGCTTACTTACAGTACTGGCTCGAGTTCAATGATTATCAGTGGGAAATAAAAGGCCATCCGTTCATTGGCGCACAGCTTGGCCATCTTTTAAGTGAAGCTGGATTCTCTGATGTTCATGTTGAAACAAGACCTCTACATTTTGATTCTCGCAATCCAGAAAAACGTGCGGCGTTTATTGAGTTTTTCAATCAAATTCTCCTGAGTGCCGCCGACACATTGGTTGAAAAAAAACGCGTTTCTCCAGAGTTGCTTAAAGAAATGCAGCGTGAAGTTGAAAAATCAAAAAAAGCCAAAGACGCTGTATTTTACTATTCCTTTATCCGCGCCACTGGGCGAGTACCCTAACTCTGCGAGTACGCATTGCTGGCAAATCATCAAAGCTTTCTAAAGGCGTCAGTACCAAGAAGGCTTTTCATTCCAGGCAAGGTGATTTCTAAAAATAATCGATTTATCTCGATGGCGCTCATCGGACAGTCACACCCTAGCCACCAACTTAGAGTTGCAAGAAACGAATCCACGGCCCAGTGAGCAGCAAAGTCCACTTGAACGGCATGCTTCTTACTACCAATTTTCTCTGCAAGATGTTTTTTCAATTTTGATAAGAGGAGGTCGTGAGCAATTCTATTTACAGCTTGGCCACTTTCTTTTCCAACCATGGCTTTAAATAGAACCAAATGGCTCTCGGCGTGCGTGAACAGCTCAAGTGTGATGCCCGAAGTGATTTCTCCTGCGGACGCCTTGGTCTTGACAAAGATTCGATGTTTTTCTTCAATCGCCTTTTGAAGCAATTTAAAGCCGTTCAAAAGTAGATCATTTTTGTCACGAAAATGTGAATAGAATGTCGAACGCCCCATATTGGCACGATCCAAAATATCTTGCACCGTAATAGATTCAAAGCCTTTTTCGATGATAAGTGAAATCAATGCAGAACTGGCCTGCTGTTTGGTTTTTTGCACACGCCGATCTTCTTTTATTGCCATTTGGCCCCCCATTTTCGAACAAAAACACCGCACTTGTTCAGTTGTGAACTTTCACGCCTAGCTTGGCTATAGACTATTTCTCAGACTCCAATAAAGTAGATAGCGAACAGTTTGTTCGCTATCTAACAATATGTTAGATTTAAAGGAGTCCATATGGCAAGTCTGGTGATGGCCAAATGAAAACACCCACTCACAGAAAAACTATTGTTGAGTTTATAAATACAAGTCGGACCTATGCGGGGCCTAGTGGTCCAACGACAGTTTTAGCAAACGTAAACCTGTCGATTGATACAAACGAGTATGTCGCCATAACAGGCAAGTCAGGCAGTGGCAAATCGACAATGCTCAATATGCTCACGGGGATAGACCACCCTACTCACGGAAAAGTTCAAGTTTGCCAAACCAATATCCACGACCTCAACGAAAACGATTTGGCTAGGTGGCGAGGTAAAAATATCGGGATTGTCTTTCAATTTTTTCAACTGATGCCTACCCTGACTATCAAAGAAAATATTCTCTTAGCCATGGACTTTGTCAGCACAATCGAAAGAAAGCAGCGCTCATCCCGAGCCGACCAACTACTTGAAAGTGTGGCTCTCTCTCAACATTCTCAAAAGTTTCCGGCTGAGCTTTCAGGTGGAGAACAACAACGAGCCGCAATCGCTAGAGCACTCGCCAATGATCCACCACTTTTGGTGGCTGATGAACCCACAGGAAACCTTGACAGCCGAACGGCGAGTTCCATAAGAGCGATTTTTGACCAACTCATTGCAAATGGCAAGACCGTGATTGTCGTCACTCATGAAGATGTCTCAAGACTCAATTTCAATCGAATCATCTCACTCCAAGATGGTTCGATAGTAGCCGACCGAAAAGTCTGAAAGACATGCACATGAAGCTCTGCCGCGCACTCAAATTCATTTTTAGATTTTCACGAGGTACCAAATGAATCTCCGTTTTCTAAAAATTTTTCGTGATCTCAAAAACAACAAAGCTAGGTCGAGTCTCGTCGTCTTTGCTTTGGTGATTGGCCTCTGGGGAGTCGGCACATTGCTTGTCTCCTCGACCATACTCCGTCATGACATCTATTTTGCTTACTCCAACACCAAACCACCTCATGTGATCTTAAACTCCAATGCGTTCAAGCAACTTAATCTCGAGGAATTTCGCCGAAGACCAGAAATTGAAAGTGCTGAATTCAGAGACCTTTCACTTCTTCGCGTGGAGGTCCAACCTGGGGAATGGATTCCTCTTTGGCTTTTCGGCGTAGAGAATTTCCAGGCTCCTCAACTCGCACTCATTTTCGCACAGCAAGGCCCGAATGCACCACGCGAAGGTTCGATATTCATCGAAAGAGATGGGCTGCATATTTCAAAATTACAAGCTGGTGGCGAGGCTCGTATTCAATCAGCCGGAAAAATATTTTCTCTCCCCATAAGCGGAATTTCATATGATCCGGCCCAAGCCCCCGCAACTCAAGATCATTTCATTTATGCGTATTCTGACTTAAAGACCTATTCGCGTATTACAAGTGCTGCCACCCACCAAAGGCTGATCGTTCGTCTTCGCGATGTGCACTCGAAGTCCGACGTCGAAAGGCTCGGCAAAATGATGGCCAAAGACCTGAGCAATCAGAACATCCACATCTCGACAATTCAGATTCCAAAATTCAATGAACACCCTCATCAATGGCAACTCAATACACTTCTTCTTTTACAAGGAACCATTGGTTTTCTGGCGTTGTTCCTGGGAGGGGTGCTCGTTTCACAGTTGATGTCTTCGATTCTTGCAAGACAAATTCGACAAATTGGAATCATGAAAGCCCTCGGAGCGTCGAACACTGATGTCCTTTCAATTTATCTCCTAATGATTTTCAGCTTTGGTTTGGCATCAAGCCTCATCGCCATCCCACTTGCCAAGATCTCGGGGATGGCATTTGCAAGATTTGTCGCAGATAAATTAAATTTTGATATTGTCACAACACATCTACCGAGTTCCCTCTATCTGCTCTTGTTTTTTATGGGTTTGATATTGCCACTCTTGCTTTCACTGCCAGCACTTCTGGGTGGCGTGAGGGTTTCAGTACTTCAGGCACTGTACAAACAAGACATCCCATCTCAAGAACGGCCATTGACCAACACAATCGCAAGGTGGCTTCGCCCTCTCACCCCGCTCTTGCGCAGAATCCACGCGCAAACAAATTCGCACAAAGACACTCTGCCCACTGCCCTCACACTAGGTATCCGCAATACTTTTAGACAGAAACGACGCCTCACCGTGACCATCGCAGCAATGGCTCTGGGTGTTGCCATCTTTGCCACTGGCTTCAATGTTCGCCAGTCGCTGTGGAATCTGCTCGCTGATGTTAGTGAGGGAATGCGACATGATGTTCAAGTTGTTCTAAAATTTCCGCGAGAACGCGACCAAGCTTTAGCAAGTTTTCGAAATATTTCAAATTTGCAACGAATTGAAGTTTGGAATGGGGGTAAAGGGGAACTGCAAAATCAAATTGTTTCAACTGATGATGGCGTGGGAATGGTGGCCCTTCCCTTCGATACAGATCTCGCGCACTATCGAATTGAAGAAGGTCGTTGGATAGAAGATGCAGACAACACGGAAGTCGTCATGAATATGGGAGCAGTGGAAATTTATGGAAACCCGAAAATTGGCGATCGACTCACGATCAATCGCTCTGGAAAATCCCTTCTCGTCACCCTAGTCGGTAAAATTTGGGAGCTCGACAAACCCAAAATCTACATCGATCTTAAGCGCTATGATGATGCTTTTAATCCGAACCATCTCGTCAACAGCCTGATGTTTGTCGGCACCTCAGGTGATCACGCCAGCGTCGCAAACCTTAAAACACAAATTGAAAAACGTATTGCCGACTCAGACCTCGATGTCCTGTATGTTATGTCTCGGTACGAACGCGTACAAGTGGTCTACGCTCATCTCAATATTATCCTCACCACAATTGTGTTTCTTGCTTCTGTGGTACTCCTTGTGGGTGCTCTTGGCATGGCTTCGGCGATGGGAATAAATATAATGGAACGAACACGTGAGATCGGAGTCCTACGAGCTGTGGGTGCGAACCATGACGACATTCAAACGATCTTTGTGGTCGAAGGAGTTGTCGTCAGCCTTTTCAGCGTGGCACTCGGATTACTTCTCGCGTATCCCCTCGGACAAATCGCCGCGCCATTTTTTGGACACCTAATGCTGGGTGAGGGCGCAGTCTTACGTCCTGCTTTTAGTTGGCCAGGGCTTGCCACAACTATTTTGATTACGACTTCTTTTGGTGTGCTGGCAAGCTTCATCCCAGCCAGAAGCGCACTCCAAGTGTCAACCAAAGAGTCTATCGCCTACGAATGAATAATCCTAAGGGGTGTCAAGTAAATAACCTTTGTTTTTATTTGAACAGAGTGCGCAATTCTTTTATTCAATGCTCACAATGAATACCGCAAGAACGACGCAACTGGCTCGCAAAAAGCCCCCTTTCGCAATTACCTCAATTTGCTTGAGATGACCCAATGGCCCTGACTCCTGCTGTCTCGGTGCTGTCTCGGTTTTTTCCTTGGCTTGGCACTGGCCTGGTGCAGAACAACCAAGTTTTAAACTGGACTCAAACTCCTGACTCACTTAAGAATTGGGTTCTCATGCAAACCGCAGCGATCGGTCTTAACGAGACGGGAGTTACTGAATTGCAAGACGACGCAAAAGCGTATCTGGCCCGTTGATCGACTGCAATTGATTCAAGGCAATTGATTGAGAATTTCAAATTACAACCAAAAAGGAGAAAACATGAAAGCAACTCTTTGCAAGACCAGCAAAACATTAGGCCTCGCACTCGTATCGGTGATGACCCTTGGTGCATTTAAGGCGCAAGCCTACCAAGATGGAGTTCTGCCCTACTCGCCTTTCATGGGTATGTTTTATAAAGAAAAAGGCGACAAACGATGCCCCGATGCCTTCGAAATCTTTATCAAACGTGATTTGTTTTGGGACACACTCGTTGGCCTTAGTGACGCTTTTGGCATCGGATACGATCCGAAATTAGAATTCATCAATGCAAAACCGGTTATCAGCGACGCAGGTTCTGTTGGTGGCCGAAACACGACATTTATTATGACGAATAACACCTATAAGGTAACTGACACATTTGCAGGCTATGCCCCACAAACTGTTGAGCTCAGAAAAACTTTAGTTAGACCCAGCACTGAAAGTGTTGATGTGTATGTCACAAAGACAATGCTGACACCTGGAACCTTCACCTGCAATTACATTCGTTTCACTTACCAGTTGTAATTTAAGGTTGCGAGATGGCGATTTCTCAAGCTGCCATCTCGCAAAACAGACTTGAAAAACAATAGAGAAGATTTAAACAATTCGCTTAGAAAACCTCTCGCTCCGCTCGAGCGAGAGCCTTTTGTTTATCCATGGTGCGATTATAGACAATAAACAGATCGCGAATCTTGGTGAGCTTATCTCTACTCAAAGCCCTATTCACAATCCAGTCTTCAGCCTTGTCTCGCGCCACTTCTTTCTTTAGTCCGGCCGAATAGAGCCCGCTCAAAAAAACGAAGGCCTCTTTGCGCAAGGACATTTGATCTTGAGTGAAGTCTTTCTGCAAAAGCCAAAACCTCGTTTTTTCAAAAGCTTCTCCCTTTGGATAGGACTCGGCATACGTATTGGAAATCTGCGAGAAAAGGTCTCGCATTTGCTCAAAGCGCTTACGATTGAAATTTTTAAAACTCTTCAATACTTTCAATTTTTGGTACGCGACTGGTTTAGAAAATTCCACTGCAAATGGACTTGTCATCCAAGTGAAAACATCTTTAAGCAATTCAAAAACATTTCTATCGCATCGCTGAGCCAAAACCCAGAAGAGAGCTTCATCTGAAGCTGTTTTGCGATCGAGCTCAACACCAAAACCACTTTGTAGCCAAGTGGTAAAATCACGAAGCAAGGACGAATCTCCTACAGAAAAACCTTTTTCAAATACCAAAACAAACGCATCAGAAAAATTTTTAGATTTGCTGCCCGAAACACCACCCGAGGGGTTAGCGTTTAAATAATTCATAGCCTCAGCCAAAGATTTTTCTTGCTCTGCACTCAGGTCTTGACCTGCATACTTTAACGCCGAGTCCAGCATCTCGGTGAACTGCAAAGAAAGCTCACGAGAACCAAGCTTGAGAATCTTCGCCGCACGCAACATCTTCACATCATCCCAAGACAATCTTTCACCCAAATAGATAGCTGCAGAAAACCCTCCACCAGTGCCGACCACTGATTTTAACTGTTGTGCCGCCATTAGGGCTTTTGCAAATTGGGCATCATCCAACAATCTTGTGGTCAACGTATCAAGTGCCACAAGAAAACCCTCAGTGGCATTAAGTGTTCCCAAGGTGACCAACTTCAATCGGCGCTCATTGACTTTGTTCACCGGATGCTTGCTGTCCATCAACGACAGAAGCTCAAAAGAGGCGCGGTAAAATCCGAATTCTCCGGCGAGCACAAGACTTCTTGGTGGGAGCGGGGTCCAAGTCTCAGAACAAATTCGAAAGGCCGCCGGAAATTCTTTTATCAGATCTTGCGCAGGTAAAGATCTGGCGTAAATCGCCACCAACTCCAGGGCACGTACGAGGTCATCTGAAAACGGCGAAACTTCGGCATGCGACCAATTGACCTTGGCAAACTGCAAATAATCCAAAAACCTCAGCTTGGTCAGCGGCCTATTAGAACTCTGGGTAAAGGCTTGAGAGGTGGCCGATGAATCGACCAATGAATTAGGCAGAGAACTGGTCAGTTCATTGGCCAAAGAACTGAATAAAGAATTGGACATTGCCAACTCATAGACCAAAAACCCGCGGCTGGAAATCGAATTAAATGGATACACCTCCTGAGAATCCGCGAGCAACGTTAGGCTTCCACCCTTTTTGATTTGTGCTAAAATATTCTTAAGAAAGTCAGCTTTCTTAAGCGAAAAATGTGCAAGACCAAAAAGTCCACGGCCGTTGACATCATTTAAAATCTGAAAGCGTTCGGCGACCAGTTGATCAAATAAAACATATTTAATCTCAGGAATTTCAATTTTGAATGCATCTCCAACTTCGCCAGAAAAACCCAACTCTTGAGCAATTTTTTGCTTTTCGTCTTCGTTTGGCAGAGTCTGCTGAAGAGAAACTGAAAATTCCAAATCTCCACCCGAAGCTTCAAGCCGTATATCATCATCGGCCTCTAGCCGGGGCAACAAAATCAGATAGGGATAACCCACTTGCTCATTTGGTAAACTCGCGCCACCACTCACACTTGCAGCAAGGTTGGTGGAAACACGACATCGAGTTTCAGCCTCAGGCACTTTTAGATACCAACCATTAATCAGCAAAAGGCCATCAGCATTTTGGCGTCCTTCCAAATTTTCTTTCAAAAATGGGACAACACAAGATTCAGTTTTGCCAGCCTCATCGCGCGAATCATTTTGCGCTCCAGGCGTTGCGGCAAGTTTGGAACAAGCGCTCGACAGAAAAACGGTCACCAATAGGACCATTGACAAACTGCCGACCTGAATAGATCGACTTCGTTTAACATCGGATGAGATTTTGTCTGACGAAATTTTGCTAAAAACTTGGCCAAATACTTGGCCAGAGAATTTGCCAGAGAATTTACCAGCGCTTTTGCAAAAGAAATTGTAAACGAAACTGCAAAGGATTTTCCCAGGCGTCATCAGTACTCCTTGTCTCGCGATCGAAACAAAGAAAACTAGATCAAGCCTAAAGAAACGTGTCAACCACTCTTCACAATTGATCGAACAACTTGGTCACAATTTGCTCTCTGGCCAATCTATTTTTTTAGAGCACGTCGTCCACGACAATAATCAAGGCGCTAGCGACCATTTTACGGCCCCAAATAGAAGACACTGTTTCGATGTATTTTAAATTGCCGCTCGAATCATAATTGGCACTTCCATCTTTATTCACCAACGGAATTTTGGACCCTTTTTGCCGAGTGGCCCCAATATTCAAAAACAAATACTCAGCTAAAGCTGCGGGTAAACGTACACAACCGCCCGAGGCCTTGACGCCAAGTTCTGGTTCTGTTCCCGGAATAGCCTTGTGCAAGGCTATTGGTCCGTTAAAAAAAATCGCATTCTCCATCATTGTACAAAATTCTTTTCTTGCCAAAAAACCAATCCCTTTAGCAAGCCAGCTGTCGCAAAGTGAATTTGAGTACGATTCAGACTTATGTTTCACTTCAAAAAACTGTGGAGTAAAATATCCTGTGGGAGTGACACTCCATGAATCTTTCTGCGAATGATGTTCACCTTCTTTTTCAAATGCATCACGACCCGTTGAAACTTTGAAGAGCGCATCTCCTCGACCTTGAGTTTTGCTCGCCAGTTCGTAGATTCGATTGCGTCGTTCTTCATATTTATTTGAATCACGCTCAAATTGATTGAGATTTTCAAGATAACTTACAATCGTGGCCAAATGAAGCCGCTGCCCGCGTTCATAGACTTTAATGGACTGTGCTTCACGACCATGATTGGCTTTATTCACCACCACTACATATCGAAAGTCATTCATATATGGCTTGGAGACAAAGTCTGTTTCAGAGAAATGCGCCGGATATTCAACAGGTCTCTCGACAGTCGGCTTTTCTGTTGACCTCTCAGATGACCTTTCGGATTCGCTCAGTGCTGAAGATGAAGGTGCCGTGTTCACGACGGGCTCAGTTCGGTCATTGTCTGAAGAAAAATCAAAGGCCTGCGTCTGCATGGCAGCACCCGAAACAAAGAGGACGATGGCGAGGTGATGCAACAGCCCTCTCGAACTCTTGCGATCGAGTCGAACAGTCCCTGCTAACTTATTTTTGTTTATAGCTGAATCTGTCTGATGAATTGAATTGCCTAGTGCCGCAAAGCCGAACTTATCGAATCTCATAATCAACTCCCCTTTTCCTATTTCACCTATAACCTGCGTCTTTTACCAAGGGGGAGCGCGAGACGAAACATTTTAATCAACCAAACAAAATAGATTCAGACTTGTCAAAAAGTTCGACACGATAATCGTCGTGGCCATAACCAAGAACCGCAACGCTTACGGTCTACGCCCACTCCATCCAAACGCTGGCGCGCGCACAGATGTGCATAGATGCGCACAGATGCATTCAGAGGCGCAAAGAATTGAAACTCAAATTTTTTGGAGATTCACATATAAGCATTGGATTAGGGATTCAAAGTTCCATTGTTGACTAACGTGCCCGTTGTTAACGTACCACCGTTTTGCGTGAGCACAGCGCCCGCATTGATTGTCAATGTTCCTCCGACATTCAGGCTTTTCGCGTTCATATCTAAAGTTCCACTGGCCACCGTCAAGTTTTGTGTCGCACTCAAAATTAAGTCCGTCAGTAGAGTGACCGTTGAGCCAGAATTCGCACTTACGATTGACCCGCCCAAGTAAGTTCCGCCGCTTACGTTGATCGATTGTGCGGAGCTGCCAATGAGAACCAAGGACAAATCATTTTGTATTCCCGCAGCCAAACTCACATTCCCACCAACAGACACTGATCCACCGCCAACGAGGTGACCCGAGGACATCGAGAAATTTCGCAATACATTGAGCGAACCCACGACCGTTCGCCCAAAGCCAGCCACAGAGTTATCAACTGTGAGATCATAGAAAGACTCAGATGCTAAGTTGACTGTCGCTGCACGTGCGCCAGACAAAACAACCACCGAAGTTCCAGCATTCAACGAACCACTCTGCCAAATCACATCACCATCAAAATCAACTGTGCCCACAAAACTCAAAACTCCGGAAACTGCAAACAAAACATTCGGAAGAGGTTTGTTTGAACCCGTCAGAGTTTGGTTTACTCCGACAAATTTTAGCACCGTAGACCCACCTTCGGAGTTTTGTGAGGTCACGTCTCCTGTTGTTTCGATGGCACCACCCTGCAGAGACCCATCGATAACGAGCGAGCCATCCACAAACAAGGTGCCTGTCACATTTCGCGTCCACCCTCCAGAGTTTCCAATCTCGACATTTGCAAAGTGAGGTGAACCGGGCGTGATGGATGCCGATTTAGGGTTCGCTCCAGGAGCGGCAAATTTCACGATTGAGCCAGTGGTCACCAGGGTTCCTGCCTGATAGAGGTAATCGCCAGCAATTTCAACACGACCAGAATATGTCACAGTACCTGTGGCATTCACACGTAAATTCGGAATGGTTGCTCCTGCCGCACATGTAACCGTTTGAGCGCCCGAACCCTTCAACAGAAACTCGGTTGATGAAACACCACTTCCCGACATCGTGAGGTTTCCCCAAATTTCAATACTTGATCCATTGTAGCTAGTTGAAGATGCAAATCCTGTGAGATCTCCCTCTACGACCACGGGGCTAGCAAAAGTTACCCCATAGCCCGAGGTTCCCTGAATTTCAAAATTCTGCAGGTGATGTGAATTAAGATTGAAATTTACCGAACTGTTTTCATTCACTCGAAGTGTACCCAGATTGTGATTGAAAGTGGCCGCATTCGCGACGCTTGTGTCATTGGCAATCTGTAAAACCGCTGATGTCGAAGTAAATGTTCCCGACTGAACCGTGAAGTTTGTCGTGGCGATGTCGGCATCTGATCCGACAAATGTTCCGCCTCTTTGCGTGAAGCCCGAGCCCACAATGGTGAGCGATTTTCCACTATTTTGGGAGAGCGAATTTGTCTGCAGACTCACAGATTTCACTGTCACATTGTCGGTGATGTGAACAGCACAGTTGGCACTTGCACAAGTCGAATCAATAACCACGTCACTTGTAGAGTCAGGTACCGCAGGCGATCCGACACAACCTGTGCGAGCTGTATTTATCGCACCACACCAGTTTCCTGAAGTGGCGTTGTCCCATGAGGTCGACACCGCGCCAGTCCAAGTAAATGGCGTCATCACAAATACCGTTAAGTTTCCTGAGCTCACACCACCCCGCCCATCGCTCACACTATAGCTCAGGGTCTCTGAGCCCGGAGCCGTCGAAGCAACGTAACGAACCTGACTTCCCACCACGGAGGATGTGCCAAGTGAAGCTGCTGAGACACTGGTCAAAGTGAGCGTATCACCATCGGCATCGCTGTCATTAGCCAAAACCGAAATCGAAACGGTTTCACCAGTCATCATATACACTGGTCCATCATCAACCACTGTCGGATTGCGATTGGTCACAAAAGAGAATAAATTATTTGCAGCGGCCACCGCGCCTGGATTGGCAATTACACTCAGGTAATAGGTGGTGCCAGCCACCAAAGTACAGCTGGATAGTGCAAGCGAGTTACTCGCAGTTGACTGAGGTCCACAAACACTTGTGGTGCCTGCAGCATTCGAAAAGATCTGCACATCATAACTTGTGACTCCAACTATCGCTCCCCAGTGAACCGTGGGATTGAGTGTGGAACTCAAGATCGCATCGACTGTCGAATCAGTGCCACCGGTGACTCCAAGTATGGCGAAATTTGGACTTTCATCATCCATTATGGTCACAGTCTTAGTGAGCACTGCACCTAAATTAGCTCCCGACGAAACGCTATCAAGTGTCAGTGTAAAAGTCTCATTAGCCTCTAGAAATGCATCGTCCATTATAGTGAAGCCAATGGTTTTTGTTGTCTCTCCTGGCGCAAAGATGACACTTCCATCGACACCAGTGAAGTCCGTACCAGAGGTTGCTTGGCCTGCAACGACTCCTCCATGAAAAGAGTAATTCACCGTCACCGCATATTGACTAGCATGATTCAATTGAATCGCCGCTGTTTGTGCGCCCGATGCTTCTCCCACTGTCGCAGTGGCAGAAGTAAAACTAACAGTTGGTGGAGATTCATCATCGTTGATCGTCAGGGTCAAGACTGGAGAAACCAACTCCACTGATGCATTGTTGGTCGACACCAGCAAACCTACATTTTTTGAACCCTGGTAGATCGAGTCATCACTCACTGTAAGCGTTACGGTGACGCCAGTTTGCCCAGCTGGAATTTTCAAATTGGCATTCGAAGGTAGAAGTAAAATTCGCGAATCTAAAGACCCACCGTCTGAGCTTGCGAGTGAAAATGGCAAATCCACGTCTGCGGCCTTATCCAAATGAATTTCAAAAGAGCTTGATGCTCCTTCATACACCGACATGGAAGTGCGACTCAGAGTCACCTTAATTTTTGCACTAGTTTCGAATGCGGCTTTAAGACTCCGCACCGTCGAATTCACCCGCCCACAACTTAAATTCATTGCAAGCAAAACAAAGCAAAAACATTTGAAAGATGTCTCAAACCTACGAGTGAACATGTATCCATATCGTCATTTATCGACCTCAAAATTAGATCTCATGCAAAAAAGAAGAGGTGTGGCCGCCAACCAGTGAGAGCTGGTCAGTCTTCTTAAAATCCTAATACATTGACCAACTTTTAGACAGTCGAAGGCCATCAAAAATGACGATCACCAACGTAGCAAAGACCAAACGCCCTAGGTAAAAATGCATCAAAATGAAAAAAAGGGAGTTCAAAAACTCCCTTCCATCAATAATTCAAGGCAATAATAATCGGCAGAATTTATGCCACGCGAATATCTCGCGTACTTAAACTCGGATCAATGCGCATAAGATTCAATTTGTTTTCTTTCTCGAGCTCACGAATTTTAGAAACCACCTTGATTCGAGCGGCCTCGATTTCAGCACCAGTTGGTTTCATTTCAGAAAACAGTTGCTCGACCTCACGCTTTTTCATATGCCCCATGGCATGCGTGGCCTTCGCCAATGACTCTGGTGGTAATCCGTGCAGTGCTACGGCCAAGGTTCGTGGTACCATTTCATTTGTTACCTCAGCCAAAGCCAATGGGTCCCAGGCGAAAAGTTTTTCCATCGTGATCATTTTCGTTTTTAAAATTGCAGCCCAACCTGGATCCTCACTTTGGATCACCTTTAAGAGTTGGTCACGCTTCGAAGGCGCCGACGTCTCAATCAGAGTCAAAAGTTGTTGAAATCCACCTTGTTTTTTATATCGTGCAAGCATTGACATGGGTTTACTCCTGAAATGAAACTAAAATACTAGATAAGATTGATTTGAACTTCTATCGGAATCGAAAAACCTAGTCTTGAGTCGAAGTTTTTTTCTTCAACAAGTTTTAAAAATGACTAAAAAAGTTTGAACTAAATTGAGCCAAGTCCTGCCTCACTTTGGTCATACCATCTCAACCCGATTCACACCTATGAGCAATTCAACCACCACCCAATTGTTGAACAACGAGATGAGGTCACCGCCTACTCGGCTGGGACTAAACAAATGGGGCTCTAGTCTACTGGTTTTACTCTGCTGGTTTTACTCTGCTGGTTTTACTCTGCTGGTTCTATTCTACTGGTTCTATTCTACTGGTTCTATTCTACTGGTTCTATTCTACTGGTTCTAATCCACAGTGACAAACACAGAATTGCTTTTAAAGGCCTGACCATTTTTATCTATCGCCACAATCTGTATTGCAAAGCGACCAGGGTTAGGAATCGTGACCCAAGTGTAGGAGGAAAAGTTATCACTTGAGAGCTCTTTTCGTTGATCAACGGTCCAATAGAACTGCGCAAGCGACGAAGGAACCGGTCCCACAATTGAACATGTCCCTGAGGACCGCAAAGCGACCTTCGCGGGACAAGAGATTTCAATTTTAGGTTGTTCGCTTTTTGGCACAACAGAGCGACTCGAAAAATATCCGTGATACAATTCACGAACCGCACACATATCACGCGATCCCTTATATTCTTCCTCGCCATGAAAAACGAACGCCGCGGCCACTATAAAAAGCGGTTCGCTCGCAATATAATCCATGTACTGCTTGGCTCGCTTAGCCACCTCAATTTCTTCAGCATAGGTGGCCGACAACAGCGCCAAGCCCTCTGGAATAGCAATCAACCTTTGCCCCGCCTGCATCTTAGATTTCAAGACTCGATAGTATTCAGGAATCGATTTTTCTTCTCCAGGATCGCCACACCGATCAAACGAGCCATAACAATCCATGCCCACCCAATCTACTCCACGCGGAATCACCAAATTTGCATTCACCATCTTGTAGGCCTCAACAAAAGCAATTGGTATTGATGGAAAGTCTCTCTTCACAACATCATTGATGATCTCAAAATATTTTTGAATACTCGGCGCAGAAACGCCCTGAGCTGAGGCATTCCAATATGGTTCATCGAGTGGATAGAATGCGGCAATGGCGTCTTGGTAAGGTCGAATCAACTCTCGCACACGCTGCCACCTCGCCAGGTAATCAGGCCGCAATTTAGTCAAATCAAGAGCTTTGAGTGAAGGTTGGGCTCCAAAAAAAATCGTGGTTAACTCAAGCGAAACTTTGAAACCACGAAGACGAGCGTACGCCAATTTATCTGCAAAAAGACGATCGACATCCACACCGGCCGGAAATAACTCTTGCGGCAAGTGACTCACACTTGTGTAATTCCCCTGGCCAACCATTTCATCCAAGCGAGCTTGCCAAGCAGCAAAAGATCGATTGAATTGCGGAAGCGTAAGCGAAAAGTACTGACCGTAGTATTGCAAGTGCGAAGGCATCACCGGAGGACGAAGTGTGTCTGGCAAACAGGCATAGCTCTGCACTCCTAATTGTCCTGGCCCTGGAATGTTCGAATCCTGCACCGTAGAGCCGAGTTGCGTACCCGCAGCGTGAAAGCCACCGCAATTCTGAAACACCAAAACATTCAGGACGACAAAGCCGACTACAATTGAAATTTGAAAAAGCGAAAATCCACTCCGAATCATCGACACCTCTCTCAAGTCAGATCGGCGTATCGCGACTCCACATCTGACCCAGACCTAAAGCGTATCCCAAGAATATAGACTTCTCGGTTTAAAACGCAAAATATTGAGACATTCGAATTTCTTTCTCATTTTAAAACACTGTTGCCGTTTCAAGTTGGCAAGTAGCTATTGCCAACTACGGCCGCGGAAAGACCTCGACACGATGTTTGAGATGCTCTGGTATGCGCTCGCGAATTATTTTTTCGACCTCTCTATTGGTGTAGCGAGCCGAGATGTGAATCAAAACGATCTTCTCACACTGGAGTTTCTCTAACCTGGGCAATAACTCGTCAAGGTGCAAATGCCCCCAATATCGAGCATTCTCAACTGTGCGCTTCTGATCAATAAAAGAAAGCTCCGTGACCAACACTCGGCTCTGCGCCACCCAAGGACAGTGATCAAGATATTCAATCTTGGTGTCTCCAGTAAATGACAACACGGCCTCCACCGAATGCTCCTCGATTTCAACACCCGATTGCCGAAGACGACCCAATTCAGATTGCGGCTTGCCATGAAACTCTTCCTTCAATTTTTTCTTACGGCGAAAAACCGTGTATCCGTTTGAAGGCACTCGGTGAAAGGTCTCAAAAGTTTTAAAAAAATAATTTCCCTCAAGCGGATACTCATGATCAGGCTTTACGGCATGAAAACGGTACTGATAGGCATGGTCTTCGATTTTCTCCCAAGCCCGCATGATTTCACGCATCGGCGGCACCATCGAAGGTGGCATATAAATCTCAGGAGGAATCTGCCCAAGCATCGCCTTCATAGCGATGAGATACGGAATTCCAGAAGCATGATCCATGTGCCCATGGGTGACCAATACATTGGTGTAAGGCATTTGGTAAGGTAACCCCTGCGCCACATCAAAAAGGCAACCGGCCTCCACAAATCCAATCGAAGTTGTAATTCCCGCGACACTGTAGCCTTGCAGATGAATATCTTTATGGGACCACGAAAAACCTTTGTCGAGTGACATCTAATTTTCTTTTCTAGCTTGAAAATAAAGCAAAGTGTATTGAAGTCCCGACACCATACTCAAAATCACACTGATCCACAAGAGCGTGATTCCAAACTTAAAAACTGGCCACTCATGAAAATAGGGATCAATCAAAATCGCAGGTATCGACACCATCTGTAGACCCGTCTTCCATTTTCCTGCAGCTTTTGCACTGATGACCAAACCATCTGCAGCGGCAGCTGAACGCACTCCACCTACGAGTGTGTCTCGCACGAGCAGCAAGATCACCACAATCGCACCAATTCTTTGACTCGGTAAAAGCATGATCAAAATCGAAGTCACTAATATTTTATCTGCCACCGGATCCATCATTTTACCAAGATTAGTCACCGCTTCAAAACGACGAGCCAAAGCCCCATCAAACCAATCGGTGATCGAGGCCAAGATAAATAAAACCGCCGCAATCAAATCATCTTGAGGAGTACCAGAAAACATCAAATAAACCACAAAAGGACAAACCAAAACCCGTGACCATGTGAGCGCCATCGGAATTTGTTTTTTCCATTTTGGAATACTAGAAACTTCTGCCACCAGAGACCTCTCGATTTAGTTCTTCGATACCAGCGGCAGGTGTAAACCACTTCAGCTCTTAAGCTTTAATAAGGCTTTAATAAGGCCTTGTCTTGACCTCAATCTGGCCTTAACTTCGCCAAAGCTCGCAACCGCAATTTTTTTTTACAACGCCGGTATTTAACTCTGAGTAGAAGGGAAACTGCCCCCCGATGTCAACTAGTACCCACTAACCCTCAATTGGAGGGCCTTAAATGCGAGGAATAACTCAATCGGCGAATAAATCCAGAGTAGGCCATGCCGAAACCAAAGCCCCCGAGCGCCCATAGCACAGCGACATCTAAAAGCAACTCCACTCGTAACATCCAGAACGCACCAAGAGAAACGAGCACCATCGAAAACAACACAGCCCACGGCCGCTCAAGCCAAAAGTTTTTCTCGGAACGCGAAAGAAATATCTGGAAACCAAACAGGGAACAAAGAATGAAAAAACCGCCACAAAAAATAGAACAAGCCTCAGGCCCGGCTCTCATAAACACACCCATCAAACCATCTGGCCCCAAAAGACCCGCGGCAAAAACACGCCCTCCAAATCGAACGCCAAATTGCGGACAAACCACAAGCGAAGCCAACGCCACCAAAGCATGAATACCAAGAAAACGAAGAACCAAAGGCCACCCCAACTTCGCTGAAGACTCAACACTTGCAGACCTTTCCCGAAGCAAACGAGCATCAGCAAACTCACCCTCAAGTCGTTTTTGCAATGAGTCCCAAACATGCGAAGGTACTTCCTCAGCAGTCCCAGTCCTCTCAAAAAGGAAATCCTGATAGTCAGGATCGTGATCCTTTTCTGAAGATCTATTGGCAAATCTTTTTTTAGACTTCTCGCTCACACGTCCCTCCTTTCAAAGCATCAACCTTTTTTTTCTAACGTGGGCAGCCCAAGGTGCTTCGATTTGAGCCACCTCACCGCACGACTGACCAACTGACGAGCATTGCTCTCAGAGGTCGCCAAGGCCCTGGCAATCGCCGCAAAACTCTCGCCTTCCCGATAGCGCATCTCGAGGGCCCGTAACTGCTCAGGCTTAAGCCCAGAAAGATTCACATTGGACAGTTCATGGGCACTCTGATCATTGTTAGGAGAGGCCCCATCCTTTTGTGACAAATTCGCCAAAATCTCTTCAGACCTGAGATCGCTTTTTTGATGCTTTTTTTCTCTGTTTACAAAATCACGAAGTTCGCTCTTAGCAATCACATACACCCATTGCATGGCTTGAAACTCAGATCGGTACTGATGACGTTTTCGATAGATTTGCATAAACACTATTTGTAGAACTTCTTCAGCATCCGCTGCATTCGGCAGGCGTTTTTTTAAATAACTGAATACACGACGCGAATGGCGACGATAGAACTCGGAAAATGCGAACTCCTCACCTGTCTGAATACGGATCAGCAACTGCTCATCGCTCGCCTCATTCATCATTCACCGTCCATCCCCCTCCGTTCAATGTTCCAATATCGTAAAAACCGCGACAAAATGTCACGGTCATTTTCATTTTTTTTGATTCAAGTCCTTGGAGTCTAACAAGCCATAGTTCTGATTTTCAACTTTTAAAAGATGTAAAATCTTGGTAGTTCTTTGTATATGAAAATAAAAGACACCATCGCAATACGACTTCATCTTCCTCAATTCATCCATCCTCGACTTTGTTTACCGCTGTTTGTCGCGTTTGTGGCTGCTGCTTCCCAAGTCTCACCGCAAAATCAAGCACAGGCGGCTACACCATCAACAGCTCAGGCGCAGTTGAGCAATACAAAATTACCCAGCAGTTTTTCGGGCCTAGATTTGACCCAAGCCGATGATAAAAAATCGCCAACCACTATTGAATTCAAATCTGCTGACAACGGAGCCTCTAAGGACACAGCTCCAGTAAAGGGAACCGTTTTGGTTTTTCTTTCTGCCCGTTGCCCATGCTCATCAAGCCATGAAGGACTTTTGAATGAGTTGCAAACCGAGTTCAAAGAATTTCGTTTTATCGGCATTCATGCCAATCAAGACGAACCACTCGAAGAAAGTAGAAAACACTTTGCAGATGCTAAGCTCAAGTTCCCGGTTCTACAGGACAAAGGAGCCCAGTACGCAGACGCCTTTAAAGCCTTCAAAACTCCCCATGCTTTTGTGCTCTCCTCCGCCGGAGAAATCCTTTATCAAGGTGGCGTCACCGATAGCCACTCAGGTCCTAATGCAAACAATTTTTATTTAAAGCAAGTGCTCAGCGCACTCCACCAGGGAAAATCGGTGCCGTTTGAAACCAAAAGAGCACTTGGCTGTGTAATCTCCAGAAAAGAGAAGCTCCAATGAAATGGCTCACTTGCTTACTTGTGTTTTTTAGTTCCATAAGTCTTTCAGGGTGTGCCGTACGCCAAGAGGAAGAACCGCCTGCTCAAAAAAACATCGACCAAGAAAAAGCACTTGTCAGCTGCGAAGGTCGCCAGCAGATTCGTTTAGAAAAACTGAATGCCTGTGGCGAATTGGTTTGGACAATGGGGCCAGACATTCACAATGAGTCCCAAGCCCTACTGACCTTGAAGAGCCTCAGTGCGGAGCCACTGCAAATTTCGCCTTCTGCAAATTTGAAACTCACTCTTTGGATGCCGAGCATGGGACATGGCTCAGCCCCCACCTCATCAGAGACTGTGAGTCTTGGTGTTTTTAAAATCACCCAAATCTTTTTTATAATGCCTGGTGAGTGGGAGCTTCGGTTTGAAGTTCAAGACGTTGAAAAACAAAATACGCTGCTCGACAGTGCTCGTCTGAAGATTGATTTAAAGCCATGAAGCCGCGAGTGTTTTCGCAAGCAGTTGTTTGCTTGCTAACCTTCACGCAAAGTTTGCTCATCTTCATTCCGAACCAAGCCTTCTCCGCTGCTTGTTGCGGCGGCGGAACGGCACTCCCATCATTGATTACGGGTGACGATCGTGCACAGGTCACTTTTTCTTCGCAGTATGCGAAAACCCATGATCAGGTTTTACCCAACTCAAGATGGCGCCGCCTGAGCGACAGTGATTTTTCTGAATTGAAATTCGACGGAGCCATGTTGATTTCAGATCGTTGGCAGGCTGGATTTTCGTTTGGAGCCAATCAATACACTCAGTCTGGA
>CAYONZ010000045.1:0-25612 GCA_964405465.1 uncultured Bdellovibrionales bacterium
GTTTGTGCAGAAAAATACGCAGCCACATTTTCAATGTCGGCCTCCGAAAGCATCTGTGCCATCGGTGCCATCATCACGTCTTTTCTTTCACCACTTCGAAAAGCATTGAGTTGCTTCACAAGATAGTCCTTCTTTTGTCCAGCCAAATTTGGCCAAAGTGAATTGGTGCTCACCCCTGTCTCACCATGACACCCAATACATGTGGCACCGGCTCTCTTACCAGCCTCAAGATCCGCGGCCTGACCAAAACTATTAAATCCGAAAATCAGCATCACTATAAAAATCTTCATCTTCATTCTCCTTTTACTCAAGTGCTCCGCCATCAACCCATTTACGAACGAGCTCCCGCTCTTCATCAGGCATCGGAAATCCCATCGGCATGTCTTTTTTTACGACGACACGTGTTTTAATTCCCTCAGCCATTGCCGAAGCGGTTTGATAATCCATCCAGTCTGGCAAAAATCCGGTCGGCGTGTGACATGAAGTACATCGATTCGCAAAGATCGGTTGAATGTCTTTTTTGTAACTCACGACTTCACTTGCTTTCACAGGTTCTGCAACTGATGGCGGAACCGAAGGGCTCGCCGAGGGGTCAGAGGCCGAACGTCTTTCCGTTCCTGAAGAATTGGCTATACCTCTTGACGGCGGTACAGGAGTCGACGGCTGCTCAACAGGAACTTCAGGAGTAACGACCGGTGGTTCTATTGCCGGTGGGTTAGCTGCCGGGGGCGTTGGTTCCGCAGCGACAGGATCTGCAGAGGCAAGGTCATCAGGAGACTTTTCGAGAGCGCCATTTTTTATCCAAGCTGAAATCAAATCAATTTCTCGCGGCGAAAGCATTGCTCCCAATGGCATGTCTTTTTTCTCAACGACTCGATTGAAAATTCGATCGCGGCGTTCAAAGGCCACATTGTAGCTTGTCCAATCCGGAAGCGCTCCGCCCTTTGCATGACAAAGTGTGCAGTCTTTCTGAAAAATCGGCAGAATATCTGATTTGTAGAAAGGCCCTTCAGGAGCCTTTGCCGAAGCTTTGTTTTTGGAGCCAGTCATCGCACCAGTCGACCCTGGCGCACCAGACGCGCTCGGTGGCAATTTCATGTGTTCGCCTCCACCGCAGGCTGCAACCAACAAGGCCATCACTGAAAGTGACCCCACAACTCTAGCTTTGTTTTGTAATACGCTCTTCATAAATGATCTCCTCATAACCAAACGTGCAAAAGCACATAGACAAATTTCGAAACAGAAGGCACCGCTCCGGCCTCGGTGATTCCTGGGCGCGTGCTAAAAGAATTCTCATAACGGGCCGTGAGATTCATATTGCTATTGAAGTAATATCTGAAACCGGAACCATAACGCTGAAATGTATCGCCAGTAAATTCAGTGTCTGGAATAAACTCATCAACCTTGTAAACAAGAGTCCAATGATTGGTCAGATCGTAAGCTGCCTCAACCATCAAACCAAACGAACGGCTATCCACCAAAGCCGCCTGCCATGCACTTTCCCCTGACGGAATGAAATTATTAATTGGACCGTTGATACTACTTCCACTCCAACCTTTGGACCAAACGGCCTCTGACGAAATCGAACCCTTGATTCGTCCCTTGGTGAGACGATCCACTGAGAGAACCCCATAGGCCGCCGTTGCTGTTGGATTCTCTTTTGGACCTGCGGCGTTTGTTTCTGTCCGGTTCGTGCCATGAACTGAATAGCTAGCTCCCAAAAGGAGAGGCCCCGAAAAAGGAAGCACACGAATGTTCGAAATCACTCCCCAAGGAGAATACTCTGTTGCAAGAGCCGCGCCTCCAGACTGCAAACCGCTGGTCACTGCCAGGTCATAGTGCAGAACGTACGAAGGATCGCCTGAAAAATTAAATCCCGCTTCATAGTCTTTCACGGTGGTTTTGGTTTGCACTTTTGTGTAAGTGCGATGTTCATCGTTCGCGAGTCCAAACGGCGAAAGAAACCGACCTACCATCAC
This sequence comes from uncultured Bdellovibrionales bacterium, assembly GCA_964405465.1. GTDB lineage: Bacteria > Bdellovibrionota > Bdellovibrionia > Bdellovibrionales > JAMPXM01 > CAYONZ01. Next base: position 1,980 of record CAYONZ010000045.1, read on the forward strand.
ATGTGAGAGCCACGAGTTTTCACCTGGATCAGCCGCATAGTAGTGAAGATACGAGTCTTTAAGTCCGACCTCCATCAGCCCCAAACCATAGGAAGCCACCATCGCAGCACGAGGTGCACCCGACGCTTCATCAAAGAGCACAGGTACTCTCACAGATGGAGTTGTCGTCATAAGCAAAACGCCGCGACGTGTGTTGGTTTCACTCTTGGCTTGAACAACCTCTGCTCGAGAGTCGAGTTGAAACCACTCTTGCTTCGAATAGCGACCGACTTGATAGTCGCGCGCACCATATAGCTTTCCGTTCAAATTGCGAAGGCCTCCGCCAAGGGGGCTTTCATGGCAAACTGTGCAATTAACGTAGCCATGCTTAACCGCAAATTCAGGCCGAGCAAAAGCACGCACCGAGAATAGCGAAACACCAACACTAAGACCTAGAGTTAAGAAAAAGAATTTTGCTTTCATATGGATTCTATTTAAAGCTCTGAGCTCATTTAGGCAATGGGGTCAGTTTCAAAAAATAAAACTCACAATGAGTGAGACAGTTTGACTCTCGAAAATGCGGAGTCAGTCGACACTGTCTCATGATCCTGAGACGATTTGACACGTTCTAAATCGAGACAGGAAGATTCTCTACGGCGATGCGCCACCGGAGTGGACATTTGGGCATAAAAAAAACAGGCTTCAGAGCGAGACACAGCATTTCACCAAGGCTTCGCGATTGTCGGATTTACTTCATGAATATCAGGTTAAGATCACAAGGTTCCGAAATAGACAATGGAGTGCAGGTGGAAAAAATAATTGAAAGACTATTAAAAATCCTACCCAAAAAGGTCCATGAGGGAGCCAGCGATTCGTTTACGGCATTCACTTATTTTGTAATCAACATTTCCACACTTCTTATCTATTTTGCCTTCTATTTTCTCTACATCAAATTGAACATGCGTGAAATCTCAAATTTTTGTGCATTTGGTGAGCTGATGAGTATTACCGCATTGATCATCTTTTATCGCACGGGCCGGACAATTGTTCCTGGTAATCTCATTATGGCCAGTGGCACATCAATATTAACATCAACGGCATTGAACTCCGGTGGGTTGCATAGCCCTGCTATTTTTTGGTTTGCTGTCACCGTTGCTCTCTCATCGTTTGTCATCAATCGAGCTTCTACGGTATTTTGGACAGTGGTCTTCATCGCCATCGTATTTGCACTCTATTTTCATGAGTTCTTTGGAGTTACCATCACCAATAGCTGGGACCCCGGGTATCTATCAATCACCCGCTTTGCACACGCGGTCGTCACACTCTTGACCATGGCAGTGTATTCGATCACCTACCACACAATGCAGGACATGACTCGTGCAAAAATCACCAAGACTCAAGAAGCCCTCACGAGCCATCTTCAAGAAAACAAGAATCTAGTGCGCGTACTTTGCCATGACATCATGAACCCTTTGGCCATTATTGGTCTCGCTGCGCAAGTGAGAAAGGGCATGACTCAAGAGCAAATTGAAAGAAGATTAGAGCATATTCGCACCGCAGTTCAGACGACAAAGGACATCATCAATCAAGTTCGCACGTTTCAAGCCATTGAGGATGGAAAACACAAAGTCGAGTTGAGCGCGATCTCGCTTCGTGAAATGATCGAGAAAGCCAAATTCATCTTTCGAGACCAGCTCGAACAAAAAAATATCAATCTTGATTGGGACGGTGTCGATGCCACCTTGCTTGCTGAACCCATAAGTTTTAGTAACAATGTTTTGAATAACCTTGTTTCTAATGCCATTAAGTTTTCGTTTAGCGGCAGCACTATCAAAATAAAATCCAAAGTCACTCCAGACCTGGTTCTGATCACCATTATCGATGAGGGAATAGGGATACCTGCTGATATTCTGAAAAATCTCTTTCGAACAGAAATGGAGACATCGCGAAAAGGCACAAATGGAGAGCCTGGCACTGGATATGGAATGCCAATCGTGAAATCCTACGTACTTGCTTATGGCGGAGAAATACAGGTTGAAAGTCGTTCACAAGACGACTACCCTTTAAATCATGGAAGCTCATTTACATTGATTCTAAAAAATGCGATGAGCGCCACCTCACCCAACAGGTCTGAGTCTGCCCCCTCAGATGCAGCCTAGTGAACACAGTAAACCAAACCATTGGGGTCTCTACTCAGAGCAAGGAATCTATATGACATTTGTAAAAAAAATTCCGACAAATCTGCTGATGATTTTTTTCGCTATTGGCATTTTATTCTTAGACCTCGCGAATGCCGCTAGTGAAAACCAGCCCGTGCCTGACAACAAACTGAGTGCAGTGGAATCGGAGTTCTACTCTTTAAAAGCCACCAATATTGATGGAGAACTCATAGACTTTTCTAAATATAAAAATCAAGTCGTACTCATTGCCAATACGGCATCTGGATGTGGGTTCACCCCTCAATTTAAAGACCTACAAGCTTTATATGAACAAAATAAAGATCGTGGCTTTGTTGTATTGGGCTTTCCTTCTGGCGATTTTTTTCAAGAAAAATCAGAAAATTCAGAAATAAAGAAATTTTGCCAGTTCAACTATAAAGTTAATTTTCCAATGTTCACCAGAGGTCATGTGAAAGGAGCAGAGATTCAGCCGGTCTTTCAATTTCTGGTGAAAAACTCTGCTTCGAAGGCTGCTGTAAAATGGAATTTCGAAAAATTTTTGCTCAATCGCAAAGGCCAAGTTATTGGGCGATGGTCATCAGCCACCAAGCCGAGTGATGAAGAAATCGTGCAACTCATAAATAAAAATCTTCAGTAGAATGTATCCCGTCGCACGCGGATTGAGTTGGATCTTACGGAAAAGTACATACAGAAGCATTTAGAGAATACGTGACATAAAGTCGAGTGGATTCAGAGGATGGACAGAGTGTATGAAATGGCATTCAGAGAATGCCTGCAAAAACATATACCGATATAACTTTTAGTTCCCGAGTCCTCGCTGCTCGAGATATTTAGCCAAAAGCTCAATCTCTTCGAGAGACTCCTGTGGGGAATTTAAAGAATTAAAGGCTTTGCCAAGTTGTGAATCAATTCCCCAAAATAAAACCGTTTGTGAAAAGAGCTCATCTAAATGAACTTTTCCTAATGACGACAATTGATCTCGAGCAGACTTTCCCTCTTTTCGCAAAATCGCACCTGTAAAAACAGCCTTGAGGTATTTAAGTAAATGAACACAGTTCGAATTCATGTCTGAAATTCCATACTCAAACTCCTTGCGAAAAACCGGATCACTCACCAATAAACTTTGTATAAAGGGAGCCTCCACAAGTGGTTTCATCAGGCGACAAAAGCCAATTTGCCCTCTCGCCATTTCAGGTCGACTAAAAAAATGATCTGCATGAATAAGATCGTGAAGTACAAACCCAAATGGATCCCGCTCACCTTCAACCAATTGCGCCAACTGTTCTCGTTTCACGAGAACAGTGACACATCGTCTTCCCTTTGTCTGTAAAGACAACACTTCATAAGGAGTTGGAACATGCAGCATGAGGTCCAGAGGATACTGATCGTTGGCCCACATCGCCAGGGTTTGGTGCACAGATCTTGGCACACCCTTTAGTGAAATACGGGACAAAACTTCAAGCCCACTACGGTATTTATCAATGCGCTCAATCGCACGACTGGAAGCAAATTTAACCTTAAGCCATTCTAGGCCTCTCGATTCATGAACCGCAGTTTTGAAATCAAATAGTGGACCACCCAAAGCCTTTCGGGAAGATCTCACCAGAGCGTAGTTTAAAACATAACACGCCACAAACTCTGCAGAGCCAATCTCACCTGACTCCCAAAGACTACAAAGTGAAGGTAAATCTTGAAAGACTAAATCTGCCTCGGCCTCAAGTTGTTGAACATTTGCCATCTGATGTCGATATCGACCTGGGCGATACATAGAAAAAAATCCCCAACTAAAAAATGAGTTCCAACATGCACCCTTATACTAAGAGCTTCGCGACAAAAGCTCATGAACAGTGCGAACCATCTCTTCAAATTCAAATGGTTTTTGAATGACCATGTTGATTCCGATTTGCTTGGCTTTTTCATCACTAAGTTTTTGGTTGTATCCTGAGCATAGTAAAATTGGAAGGTCCGTGCGTTGAGCCATAATTTGCTCAGCTAAAACATCACCACCAAGCCCAGGCATACTCAAGTCGGTGATGACTAGATCATAGGCATAAGGATTCTGCCGAAATTCTTTGAGCGCCTCTTCCGAGTCCGAAAATCCTTTAGTGAGATAGCCATAATGCCCCAAGAGATCACAGATTACAGTGAGTAAATCTTGTTCGTCATCGACTATCAAAATCTTTTTGGATCCATCTTTTCTTTCTCCGTGAATTGTATTTGCCAGCACGAGCTTAGCTTGGGAAGGTAAAATGAATTGGCAGAATAATTCCACATTAGCTTTTGATCCTTGTAAAAATACTCCGCCGTGTTGAACCACAACTTTCTCGGCCATCTGCAATTGCATTTCCCGGTCTTTTTTAAGTTCATGATCATTGGTGCCTGCAACTTTTTGAATAGCCGCTATTTCACTTAACGATCCATGCAAAAGAAACCAAATATAGCGATCGGCGATCTGTTTTGGTTCAAATCCCAATTCAAGGACTTCATCTAGGGACAACTCCTTTACCACGAGTCTCATCCAATTTTTTTCACTCTTTGATCCTTTGCTTTCTAAAGCACAGCGCAGACTCATTCCAAATAACAACTGCTTCAAGGTTGCCTTGTCTCCAAAAAAATGAGTTGATTGGTCGATCTCGATTTCGCTTTGAATTGAAATCTCCTGAGCGACCGTGGCGCGAACAAGTGACATTGCTGAATTAATTAAATCAAGTGCCATCACAGACTCTTCAACGTTTTGCTTCTGAGTCACTAAACCAGTGATCCGATCTATCAGTGATTTTTGCTGCACTAGTGTCTCAAGCAACTCCGCTTGAATGGGCCGACTATCGGGCAACGTAAAATGGGCAGAGCCTCTATTCAGCAGACTGTATAGCCTATCGAGATTAGTCGACAGTTCTGCCACAAATGAAGCCGTTAACGCCGCAGAGGTCTCACTTTTTTGTGCCTGCCGAACCTGTTCAGAAACCATCGCGCGAAACTCTTCTGTCGCCATTCTAGATTCCTCGGCCATTGCCCGCTCAAGCTCTGCACCAACCCTCGGCGCAAAAACCGAAAGCACGAGCTGCACAAACTGCAGCCTTTCAATTGGTTTGGAATCTGCAACAAATAGAACTCCAGCAACGCTGCCGTTCGACAAGTTAACTGGTACGCCACAAAAGCTCTCAAAGGCCGCGGTGTTCTCAAAATCCGCATTCCCTAGAAAATCACGAAAACTATTGCCGATAAAAAGTTGTCCGTTCCAAACCACCTTCTCCATGGCCGAGGCCAAGATTTCTAATGAGTGGGACGGATCCAAGCTGCCATTGACAGAAATCGCCAATGGTTTTCTTTGCAGATGTTCATGTGAAATGATCCGAATTACTGCGGCCACTCGAACACCAAGAGAACTCCCAAGACAATTCGCCAGGCTTTCGAAAAATGCCAGTCCGGTCTTGTCTGCCACTTTCTCCTGCATGGTGCTCATCAGCTCTTGTTGCTCAATCATTTTTACTTGATCGCGCTCCCGGTCGAATTTGGATTTCGTTAGGAAAAATGAAAAGGCAGCGACCGCGAGATTGAGAACAATGACAATTAAAGCCATGCCCACAGCATCACGACGCCAATTGGCCAATGCCTCTGCTTGCGAAAGGCTGACGAATGTGACCAGAGGAAGACCTGCCATTTTTCGATAAAATCCGACTCTTAGTTCACCATCAGCCGGAGAGCGTTCTTCAAAAAATCGTTCTGCTTTTCCGGAAATCTCGGAAGTCATTCGCTCTTTCGAGAACAACGGGTTCACAAAAGCGAGATCAGGAGGTTGTGGTTGCCGCATCACCAGATAGCCATCCTCGCGCAGTATAGCCATTGATGCCGTAGCACCAAGTTCGAGCGAGGAAAAGAAATCTGCGAAACCTTTTGGGTCAAGAATTGCAATTAATGCTCCAACAAAATTTTTGTCACGGTCGAATAACGCCTGGGCAATCGGCACCCGAAGGTGCTGATCTTTAAAAATTTCTGTGGGTCTTCCGATATGAAGGCTTGGTGCGGACATGTTTTTCAATGGCTTAAAGTAGTCTTCATCTGCCACATCAAGTTTTAATAACGAATCTTGGGTGATTTTCCGACCACGATTGGTTGCACGCACTACACCCTTGTCATCAACAAGAATCAGACCGTCAATATACGATGAAGCCGCCTGTTGACCTGACAACAGCGCGGCAAGGGCTCTTTCATCCTCTTGCCTCCAGGTGCGAATAAATGCAAGCTGTTCTCTGGTTGAACGAAAAAGTCGGGAGACCAACTGCATTTCACGATTCATGTTTTCTTCACAGGCTTTCGAAATAAATTTTGTTTGTAACTCGATAGCATGTTTTGCTCGCCGAAGATCTGCGGTGATCCCAATTGTTAATACCACAATTGAAAGCGCCAAAAGTACAGTCGGAAGAACCCATTGATGTCGGCCAAGCTGAAACTCTTTGGAGGAAGTGTCCATCATTTCCTAATTTCTATTTCGCCGAGCACGTATGCGGTCTCGTACCGTCCGTTGCTGCTCCGGACTCATTGTTTTCCATTTTTTAAATCTCTCACGCATTTTGGCTTTTCTTTCAGGTGGCATTTCCTTCCACTTTTTGAAGCGCTCCCGTAGTCGATCCTTTTGTTCCGGACTCAATTGCCGCCACTTCAATAAACGAGTGCGAATTTTTTGTTGCTGATCCGGAGGAAGTTTTTGAAAACGTCGATGTGCCGCAATCAGATTTTTCTTTTGATCTTCCGGAAGGTTTTTAAATTTCTGCCACCGCTCCCGAATTTCTTGTTTCTCTTGCTCTGACATTTGAGCCCAACGACCCCGTGCCGCCTCTAGCCTCGCGCGATCAGCAGGTTCATCACCTAAAGGCGAATGCCCATACCCAGCTTCAGATGTCTTGTTTTTTTTATCATCTTGTTGTGCCAAGATATGTGGAGCAAAGAGTAGACCAATAAAAGCTCTAAAACCATATCTGATCATTTCACGTCTTTTCATGGCGCCTCCTCTTCACCTGAATCATCGGTCATCTCGTCCAGATCTTCTGCAAGGTCCCAGTCAGCTTCATGCTCAAGAGTTTCATATGACATCAGCAAATCAAGATGTTCGAGAAGCTCTGTGTCCTCCTCAGATTTCAAACTTCGCTTTCGTTCCATTCTTCTATCTCCTCAAGTGCTTCAAGAAAATCAATTTCAGCCACCAACTCAAAGTCTTGTTTCTGTTCGCTCACGGCCATCAAGTCTTCTTCTAGCTGATCAAAATGTCCGTTGCTATTTTGATTCAGCACACGAAATGTTGTCACGGCTACACCTGCTATTCCAAATGCCGCCGCAGCAGGTGCCCACAAAAAATTTCGTCGTCGCTCCTTGAAATTCTCCAAATTTTTCTTCAATTCAGAATCAATTCGATTGGCAATAATACGATCAAGGTTGGCACTGGTTTGTTCAGTGACAATCGCATCCCATTTTTTCTTCATGGTTCACCTCGCTCACCCTCGTCCTTACCAGTTAAAACTTCATTCCTCAGTTCTTTAACTAGTTTTTGTCGCGCCCGATAGATCAAACTTTTTACGGCATCAAGTGACAACCCGGTTTGCCGGCAAATCTCATCGTAACTCAACCCTTCAGTCATCCAAATGACAAACACCACACGCTGTTGTTCAGGTAAACGGTCGATGGCGTTTTTGAGTTTTTTAAGGTCACTTTCCCGGCAAAGTATTTCTTCAATGGACTCATGATGGACGTCTTCAACCTGCTCTGCGCTTTCACCCGAATCATCGAGGGCAAAATCTTTTTTGCGAAATTCATTTAGAGCCGTCGTTCTCACAATTTGCATAACCCACGACTTCGCTTTCTCTCCAGAAAACTGGTGGGCAAAGCGAACCACTTTCAACCATACTTCTTGTGTGATATCTTCTCCGCGCATACGATCACCCATTAAACGAATGGCATATCCCAACACTGATTTTTGGTACCTTTTATAAAAATCTTGAAAAGCGGTCGAGTCTCCCTGTGCAATTCTCTCGAGCAACTCGCCGTCAGTAGCCGTAAAGAACATACCCATCCATCCGTGGTTAGCTCAGGCGGTGGAGTCTTTCTTCGAATCAAGCGAGAGAATTTTCTCTCGCCCTTTTCCCTTGATAGAATCCTTAGTCGATTTCCCACCCGATTACTCACAGTAGGATAGATCTATATTAGTTTGGGTTCCATCTTTTTCGAGGGTCGCAGTACCACAACCATCGAATGTAACCGTCGCAGTACCAGTCAATGAACCTGTGTAGGTCACACTCATTGTTCCACTCATTGGGTGACAGCACTGTGCAGACCAGACCAAATTCGAGGCCGTGTATCGAGCCGTGAATTTGGCCAAGTTGTGATTGACCTCCAGAATACCATTGTTCACCTGACGTCCAGCTCGCGCCAATGTTCCGGTGACTTCAAGAGGCTGAATTGTGCGTACCGAAATATCCGCCAAGCTCGAACCATTTTTTCTCAATACTTTGTGTTTACCCAATATATCTATATCATATCCACTGGACGTTCGTGTGAGTTTGCCACCACCACCAATGGTGTTGCCACGGTAATCAAAGTGATTGGCGCTCGACATTGTCAAATTTCCGCCATGTGGTCCACTGATTGTGTAGTCATATGTTCTTGTCACCGAATCACCAGTTGAAATCATGGCACAGGAATTACTTGAATAGGTCAAAGTCACTGACCCACTCAAGCTGAAGACACGCGCTCCCATTTCGCAATCGGAATAAGTGATCGAGCGAACTCCAGAAGAACAAGCTTGGGTCACGGCACGCGAACACCCCAACGCAAAGGCTTTCGGAAAAAATGCCGCGGCTAAAAATTCATACTTATCATTCACCTTGGTCTGTAGGGCGAAGGTCGATCCATTTTGATCATCGACCACTCCGCTCACTGTCGTGATTCCTGCCTCGAGCGCATCAGAAGCTGGGCTTGATACAGAAGATGCCGACAGATCTTTCTTTCCACAGGCTGTAAGAGCCATCACCGAACCAATAAGAGTCACTGATATCAATTTTGTTAATTTCACAAAAACCTCCTCGCGGTTTCAGAAGCTCAAACACCACCCACAGAAAAAAGTGGCGGGCAAAGTAAGAAAAATTATGTTCCACTTTAAGACGGCCAAATTAAGACACCCATAACGAAGACACCCACGGCTTTGTTCAAATTCAAAATTCTTGCGTCTTGAATTGAGACAGATCACAATGGCTCTCAGCTTTCAGTTTAACACAATAAATTTAAACACAGGAGAATCGATGAAAACTCAAATTCTTTTCGCTACACTTGCTACGAGCATTTTATTGGCGGCGGACTCCTTCGCAGCGCAAACCAAGACCTACCAAGTGACAGGTCCAGTGCTTGAAGTGAATGATGCCATGATCGTTGTCGAAAAAGACAAAGAGAAATGGGAGATCGCAAAAGACGCAGCAACTACACTTCAAGGAAATGCAGCTGACCTTAAAGTGGGAACTAAGGTCACTATTAAATACCGCATGACAGCTGCCGCTATCGAAATCAAAGACAGCGCTGCCAAAGCAGATGCGAAACCAGCTGATGCGGCAAAGCCAGAAAAGAAATCTAAAAAGAAGTAAATCGAAATGAACTTTGGGTTCCGAAAGAGGCTGGATGGTTGCATATAGGCAATAACTGTTCATACCTTTTCGGAACTTAGATCTTCAATGTTGTCGAACGACTATACTTTCATCTCGCTTAAGAGCCCTAGCGATTCATCGAGTCCCTCACCAGCTGCGAAAGTTTCATAAAGAAATACTTAATTATCTTCTTAAATTTTCTTCTCAAGAATCAGTCGAAACCTCCGAAAAAGGTAAAGAACAAAAATACCTTTGAGGAATATGATGATTTCTATGTTTTTTGCGAACAAATGGTTTAGGGGTTTACGCGGAAAATTAACAGCAATTCTTGCGACAGCAGGTCTCACCATTTTGGCACTTAATCTCGGCGCCATCTTGGGTGTTCGCGATATTGAATATGGCATTCGCTCCATCACCGAAATTAGAATGCCTTCGATCAAGGGTCTTGAGGCCATGAAGGAAGGGCAGACCGCGATAATGCAAACAATTGGTGTCATTGAATCTTCTAACGATAAGACCGAAGTTGCACGTATGCTTCAACGGTTTGAAAGCAAGAAAAAGCAAATCAAAGAGGGGCGAGACCTTTATGATCCCCTCCCCCAGTCTCCTGATGAAGCTGAGGAGTATACGAACACATTTGTGAAGGTCTGGCAAAACTGGCAGGAGTCTTGCGATGCCTATATTGAGGCACACAAAAAAAATGATATTAAATTAAAACAGCAACTTTATACTCAAACCCAAGTTACTTTCTCCCCTGCCGAAGACTCTTTGGCAAAGATTATTGCAATCAACTACAAGAATGCTGAGGAGGACAAAGGCTCAGCGAAAGCAGCTGCTCAAAGACTTTTAAGTGTCGGCACCGTGCTCGGAATTTTCGCATCGCTGTTCATATTAATATTTGGATTTTACGTTTCAGAGAAAACCGCAAACACACTTACAGTTCTTGCAAACAACATCAACGAGTCAACCTCGCAAGTCAGTACTGCAGCCACTCAAATAGCATCAGCCTCACAAGAGCTCTCGCAAGCAACACAAGAACAGGCCTCCTCTCTTTCACAGACTACATCTTCTGTCGAAGAAATGAGTTCAATGATAGCAAAGAACTCTGAAAGCGCACAGACGTCTGCGGATACTTCTCAGAAATCCCAGAGACGTGCTCAGGACGGCAGAGATGCGGTCGATCGAATGCGGCAATCTATGGACGCGATCAATTTAAGCAACGAAGCCATTATGACCCAGGTCAACCAAAGCAATCATGAAATGGCCGAGATTGTTAAAGTGATTCAAGAGATCGGAACAAAAACAAAAGTCATTAACGACATCGTATTTCAAACAAAGCTTTTATCTTTTAATGCCTCAGTAGAAGCCGCTCGCGTCGGCGAGTTAGGTAAGGGTTTTGCTGTGGTTGCAGAAGAAGTCGGAAACCTGGCGCAAATGAGCGGAAATGCTGCTCGAGAAATTTCGGAAATGCTTGATAGCAGCACCGCGAAGGTGGAAAGAATTGTCAGCGACACTAAAACTAAAGTCGAATCCTTAATCATTGATGGCCGCCATAAGGTTTCGACCGGGCTTGAAGTCGCTCGTCAATGTGGCGATGCTCTCAAGGCAATTGTCGACGACATTTCGCAGGTCTCCGAAATGGCCTCCCAGATTTCAAGTGCAAACCAGGAGCAGTCACAAGGAATTTCGGAAATAAATCGGGCCATGAGCCAACTCGACACTGTCACCCAGCAGAATGCCGCGACCAGCGAACAAGCTGCAAGTGCGGCAGAGGAGCTTGCAAATCAATCTCATAATCTTAAATGTGCCGTTCAGGAGTTACATCAAACCATAAACGGGCGTACCTCCCACGCAACCGAAGATGCCAGTCGATCCGTCAAAGTTGATTATCTTCGAAATCGGAAACCCTCCGAAGGAAAACAAAAGACTGTGACCGTATCCCATTCTAACAGTACCTCCTCGCAAGCAATTGTAACAAAAAACACCATTGCAAAAGAATCAAACCAGAGGACATCACAAAATCCTCCCACGGTCGGGAACGACTCGATTCCCAATCGTGATCACGATGGCTTCATAGAAATCTAAACAGACAACAAAGCTGACGATCCATCTTTGAATTGAACTCCCGGTGGGAACTCAAGGCCAAAGTAGGATCTTCACCCCTGAGGTGCAAAAGAGTTCGACAGCTGTCGAGCTCTTTTAGTCATTGTCTCAAAATGATCAATTCAAACTCGCCCTAGCTCTGAACAGGCCGCAAATGCCCTGGCACTTTCTTTGTAATTCTTTATTTTCAAAGACCACAGCCGGGAGGCCGAGTGAAAACACAAAACTCAATAAACAAACTTTCTTATCTGATTTTGTTTGCGCTGGTGGGCACGACGTCACTATCAGCCGCACTTGCCACAGATGATCCATGGCAACCTTGTGGTCCAGACGATCGGCTTTTCACCCGAACCGTTGACGGCGGAATGGTCTCAAAAAAAGCTGATGTCGTAAAGGGAACTCGAGTTTCTAGTGGATCATGGGTCTGTGCAGGATCAGTGATTTCAGGAGATCCAGGCTCGGTCATCATTTCGGGATTTTCAGTGATCAAAGACACAACTATTGATGCCTCAAAAGACGCCGTTCATACCGATGCAAAAGGACAAGTCAAAAAACTCGATAAAAATTCAACGATTCAAATTGGCTGCGACAATAGTGATCTATCGCAAGAAAAATTCACAGCAGTCATTGGCGCCAAGATCACGGGCGACGTGAAAATCAATTGTGCCAAAATCACGTCGGCAAACAGAATTCCAACTCTTGACGAGCTTGAACGGACCACACCTGTGGCAAAACGAAATGGACAATACGCCATCAATATCTCAGCCACTCAGAAACGAAATAAGAAGTTGACCATCGAAGACTCCGAGATGAGCCTAGAGGAATCTGGATATCCGCAGATCAATATTGACTCAACTGGTGAAATCATAAATTCCAAAATCACCGGGAATCTAACCGTCATACAAAGAAACGACGTGAGTCCGAATTATATTCTAAATCAAAAGCTTGCACCCTCCACTCAGCTGCTCATGGGCGGGCACGCTCCCGGCAATCGCGCCATCGGCGAAGAAGACTCTTGGATGCCAAGCTATCTGCAAGAAAAACCAGCCGAGCGAGCTGCTCAAGTCGTTCGGCCGACACCCCAGGTACAAACTGGCTATAGATCGAACGAAGTGATTCAACCGATCCCCGATCGATCTCCATATCAAGCCTCACCAGCTCCCGCCTATCGAGCCTCCGGCCCGGCTCGATAGAGCAAAGGATGTCGACGGCGCGCGAATAGCTCGCCTCCAGCCGATTCGGTTTTTTATTCATCGGCCTTCATGGCATGTGTATCGCAAAGTGAATTCTAGAATGACTGAGATTGATCCTAGAGGATGCATGTGAGCAGGCAAATGAGATATTTACAGAGTGTGACCGCTTTTTTGACAGCAAGTTTTTTGTTCGTGTTGATGCAGCTCTCTTCTCAAAAAGCAAGTGCAGTGTACTCAGGAACTACAGTCACCGATCCAAACCTTCTTAAATCAATCTTTCAGCTGGGAAACAATGAGTTTAATTGTACCGGCTTTTTAATTGATAGATATACTATTCTTACCGCCGCTCATTGTGTAGAAGATGAAGACGGTAAGAAAAACCCCTCGGTCATTTACAAATTTGGAGAAAGTGGAGAGAAAATTTCCGATGCACTTTCCATTGGATTTGCGCAAAGCTCTAAAACAAAGATAGGTGGTGAGGATATTGGGGCCATTAGCCCATATTCCCCAGTTGGAAATTTTAAATTTGCAGATTCAGTGCCTTTTGAAATTGAGAGTCCAGAGAACCTGACATCAGAAGATGAGATTTGTGTAGTTGGAGTAGGAGGCTCTGCCTTTGTTGACGGAGTGCAATCGATGAAAATACGCTGTGAACTCAGGGCTGGAGTAGGTCCTGAAGGAGTGTTGTTTGTATATGATCCGAAAAATCAAAACGAACAGAATACGGGAGAGGGAGACTCAGGTGGCCCAATCCTTAAAAAGTTAGAAAATGGAAATTATAAAGTCGTTGGTATTATTTCGGCAGGTCCAAAACCTGGAGTAGAAAACAATCCCTTTGGCAAATCTACGATTGGAACGAATATTACTTCAGGACCAGCAAGGATATGGCTAGAGAAAAAAAACATACCTATGAAATATTAATAATGTACAGCAGGTAATCCCCGAACGATCTCCATACCAAGCCTCACCAGCTCCCGCCTATCGAGCCTCCGGCGTCGCTCGATAGAGCAAGATCTACTGACCCAACAAAAGTTCAAAATCGGATTGGCTCAACATTGAGCCTCCGAGCCCAAGATCTTCAACCGACTCTCCATTAGAGAAGAGTGCATCGAAGCGCTGAGACTTACGGTCTTTTAAAATCTCGATTTTCTCTTCAACCGATTCCGAAATCAAATAGCGGTAGACCTGCACCTTTTTTTCTTGCCCAATACGATGCGCGCGATCCGTCGCCTGATTTTCAACGGCGGGGTTCCACCATGGTTCAATGTGAAAAATATAACTGGCCTTGGTCAAATTTAAACCCACGCCACCCGTTTTGAGTGTCATCAGTAAAACCATACCTTTTTCTGTTTCGCGAAACTCTTGCAAAATCTTTTCACGCTGGGCCCGACTGGTTCCACCGTGCATACTCAAAATTGGAATTCCCGCCTTTTTTGCCTGAGCTTCGATACGCTGAAAGGTCGAAAGAAATTGCGTGAACACCAAAGCACTCTCTCCACTCTCGACAATTTCTTGCAGAGACTCCAAGAGCACTGTCACCTTAGGAGGAATCGCAGTGTAACGCACATTTGGAACACCTGCCGGATCAGAGCACACCTGTCGCAAGCGCAAGAGTGCCGTCAACATCTCGAGCTGACTCTTCGCTTCGCCTTTTTCTTGAATCGCCGTTTTAATCTGTTGATTGTAAGCTGTGGCGATATCTCGATAGATGCGCATTTGCTGAGGCTCAAATGGAATCTTCAAAGTGCTCTCAATTTTTTCAGGCAACTCACTTAGAATCTCAGATTTAGTACGGCGCAAAACCAATGGCTTGGTCTTCAAGCGTAAGAATCGAATCTCTTCAAGGTTCAAAACTTCAGGTGAAACATATTTTTCCCGAAACTCAGACAAACTGCCAAGCGCTTCTGGCACAACCAAATCCACCAACGAATAAAATTCACCCAAATGATTTTCGAGAGGCGTACCTGTTAGACAAACCTTAAAACGCGCACGCAGTTGTCTTGCGGCTGTAGTTCGCTTGGCCGAAATATTTTTCAAATTCTGTGCCTCATCAAAGACCTGAACTTGCCATGACACTTGATCAAAAAAGGCCGCTTGCTCTTGCAAAAGTCCGTAGGTGGTCAACAAAATACAGTTCGGATTGTCGCGCATGAAATCGAGCGCTTGATCTTGAAACTTCGATTGAAAAATATGAATCGGAATACCAGGTGTAAATCGCTGCGTCTCACTAACCCAATTGTAGGTCAGCGACGTTGGTACGACGATCAAAACCTGGCCCATCTTATTCTGCACACGCAGATGTTCTAAAAACGCCAGAGTTGTAACCGTTTTACCTAAACCCATATCATCTGCCAGAATTCCACCAAGGCCCAACTGATAGATATCAGATAGCCATTGCACTGCCACTTTTTGATAAGGCTTGAGATCGGCTTGCAAAGTTTTGGGCAACTCTAGTGGCGCACGATGCGAATCCAGTTGATCATAAAAAGCACAAATCTCCTGCCATCGAGGCCCGCCCTTTACTTGAATACCCGAAGAGCGAAGCGCAAGCAGTTCAAACACTTCACTGCGTGGCACGTGAAAAAATGTTTCATTGATACTTCGTCGGGTCGATTTCGGCCCACCTTTGATACGCGTCCAAAATGCTTCGAGCCTCTGCAACGACGGAAGGTTCTTATTCGCCAAACGATAAAACTTACCTTGAAACTCGATCATTCCCTCGCGAGTCAACTGTGTTGCCAAGTCTCCAGATATCTCGGTACCTTTAAAAAAGAACCGCGGATGCAATTCAAACCAGTCTATTTTGCGATTTGCCTCAATTGCAGCTTCGGACTCACTGCCAACCGTGCGGGCTTCTTCGTTGACTTCAAACTCAGGACGAAAATCACCATCAGCCAACTCTTCAACAACTTTCCCATTTAAGAAAATCTCAAACCCTTGATCTGCCAAAGCAAAAAACTCTGCACGGGCAAAAGAATCAGAGGCCTTTGGAATTTGGTACTCTTGAAGAAAGTTCGGTGAAACGGCCGAGTTTTCAAATGCCACCCAATCAGGTTGAATATTTTCAGAATCCTGAAAAAATTCATCGAAGGCCTTAGACCTTGTCTTCTCAAAACAAACGCCTTTTGTCTCAGTTGCAAGATCACTGACAATCGCATGAAAAAACAAAATCACCGGACGAGTGACACCATGAAGACGGCACTCACCATCTCGTAAATACAAAGACGACGTTTGCCCCTTCAAATCATCCCATACCTGCTGCACAAATCCTTGAACAATATCGAGAACATTTTTGGAGCAAAGCTTATCAAGAGATTCACGCGCGCTGACCCAAGCCTCTGTCGAACCAATCATCGCTCCGAGACGTGCATAGAGATACTCAAAAAATTCAGATTTTTTTTCAAGCTGCACTTTCGATGTTTGCGGTTTTCCCTGAGCAAAACGCACAGCTTCGAGAAATATAAACTGGGCAACCCCTGCATGTTTTAAAAATTTAATATCTCTTTCGCGAATGATTCCCTTGCGTTTATATGCAAGAGACGAGCTATTTGCTCCTGAAATACCGCCAATTCCATAGCGAAGAGCGCCGATAAGATAAAGACAACGTTGTGGAAAATTGTAAACGGCCCATTTTGTTCCAAAGCACTCAAAGTTCAATGCAAAGTGCGTGGCCCGGTCGCCGCGGATAAATATACTGGGTTTAATATCCTCGGCATCAATCGAAAGCACCGAAGGAAGAACCTGAATTTTGCGATCGAACACACGTAGCGCCTGTTCACATTCCAAAAAAAACTGATGAATCTGGGAGTGTCCATGCAATTGAATCGCTACGGCTCCCTTTGCCGCCTGCACATCATCATCTTGGACTCCACCCGCCAAGCGATGCAGTTGAAACTGTCGATAGGTCGCAATCACCTTCTGCCATTGTTCTTCGTATTGATGAAAAAGCAAACTCCGTTGCCCCAAATCTAAGACAAAATTTTCATTCAACAACGAATTCTTGGGAGAATGCCAGTTCAGACGTAACTCAGCTCGCCCTCGCTCACCGTAAGCATCAGGCGAGGCCTTTGTCTGCAAAACCCAATCGGCTGTTTCTCGCTGTTCAAAACCAACTGTGGTGATTTCAAAAGCACTGCGATCGGAACGTTTGCGATCTTCTGAGGTCAGCCACAAACGCATTTCGCTTTGTTTAAGATGTCGTCCCGCATGAAGTAATACAGCCAATAGCGTTTGCTCAGCCTGCAAAACCCAGGGCTGTTTTTTGTATCCACTCGCCACAGTTACCAATGACAAAGTCGCAAGTTGCGCTTCATTCATTCGTGTGTTGAGTAAAATCGGCAAAAGGTGCCGTGGAACCAAATGAAAATAATCGTGATAAAAAACTTCACGACAATTGAGAACATGTCCGTCACTGAAACGATACTCAATCAGTTCACACATCTGATTTTCAAGAAGGCCGTGATACCAACCTCTCTGTGGAATTGCCCCGGGTTTCAAAAATAGCGAGGGGACATCGTGAAAACGAGCCGCAGAGATCACAGGCTCAGACTTTAAGTCTGACTCTTTCACCTCTCGGCAGGTCGGTAGGACCTGTAAGGAGGACTCCCACGCCTGAGCCGAAGACTCCAAAGACTCCCATCGCAAATCTGGCAAATTCAATATGATATCTGATAAAAAAACTTCCGATTCCGTCACTTGCCCGCTTCCTCTGCCAAACCCACTAGCTCGCGCAGACCCTTTAATTGTGTTTGAACCTCAACTGGCACATCACTCTCACGATCATTCACGCGATAGCCCATCATCAAACTCGCTTCATATTCTTTATAACATTTCTGCGCGACAGGATTGCGCTTTCCAAGATGCATACACTCACGAAAATAGAGATCACTAATTGGAAAATAGAAACCCGACTGCAAATGTTTCTCAGCAATTCCCAGCCAATACAAAAGGTTCACGCGTTCGGTATCCTTTGCCTTTTGGTTTAAGGCCTGAAAAAGAATTCCGGAAACTCTAAGATAGTTCACAAAGTGAGGATCTGAACCCGTAATGGCTCGATCATTTAACGATTCTTTGAGTTTGGATTCAGCCCAAGTCGCAACGGCCTCAAGTTTGATTTTTTTCAAATCTGGATCCGGCTCTTGATCCCAAGCTTTAAACTGTTCAAGCCACGCCTCGACATTTCTGCGGATCATCAACGGCAATTTTTCATTCTTCAGAGCTAAACCCAAAACTCGAACGGCCCCTTTTGGGTCTCTCTTTAGCCGAGCCATCACTTGCATCTGACGTCGCAAAACTTGGTCTAGGTCTGCCACATTTAGGTTATCATCGGCATAGGCTTGAACAATTTTTTCGTATGCTTTCTCGGCATCATCAAACCGTCGAATTGTAAAAAGAAAGTCGGCTTCGTTCTTTAAAGCCTTTTGCGTTGTCGCTTTGCCAATTTTCTTCACGACCATGTCCACCTGACGGTCTTGCGGCAACTGCGTATGACAAGAGATACAGAGCGACGGAGTTGAAGCAAGCATCAATCGCGCTTGCTCATAGTCTTTGTTCTTAATTTTTTCTTGTGAAGTCTTCAGATGCTCCTCAAGAGTTTCAAAAGTGACGCGCATTGCGGGACTTTCAAAGATTTTCTTTTTATCAATCTGTTTCAATTGCCCCAAGACCTCAGCGATTGAACTCTCTGTCTTCTTCAAGTTTTTAGGCTCCGAAAATTTCGCATCAGAAAGCAAAACCTCACGTAGATTGAGAATTCGATCAAATAGCTGATGCATGATCACTTTGACCGGTACGGCGCCGGGCTCACCTGCCCAAAGATTTTGACGCGAAACTGTCTGACTCAATATTAAAACACAGAGCGCACCAACAAAAGTACGTACTCGCATGATCAATCCTCCGAAATTTGGACCAATCCAAATTGTCGTTGATCACGATTCTTAGGTCAATTCACAACTGACTTGAGCGGTCTGCGTAAGTAAAAAATCGAGGAGCCTCAAGACTTTCTGATAGCTAAACGAGGACCCTCTCTAATCGCATCCAGCAGATGTGGGTTCAAATTTAATTTCAAAGCAACGTTTTTGATACTTTCCACAATGCAGCCGCATATGAAAGTGATTGTCGTGTCCTTTGACCAAGCGAACTTTACCTTCACTATCATGCACACGATCTAGCATCTTGGCTAGCAAAGTACGAGTGAGCTTGCCTTCTTCAGAATCTGCTGTTAAAAGGCCTCGCGCTTTTGCGTCCTGACAATACTGTTTCTTGATCGCATGATCGACGATCACCATTTGCAGCATACCGGTCGCATTTGCAGACTTAAACAAATCAAAATTTTCTTTGTATAAAAATGAACTCTTGACCCTTGAAGCCGCTGCACGTTCCACGACATTCTCAAGTTGTAATGTCGATGGCGTTGATGTGGTCATATAACCAATGTCTGCATCAAGACCTGTCTTGTGACTACGATGCCCAATATTTCCACCTTTCTTTGCTGAGATCGCACCGACACGTAGTTTATAACCTGTAACTAGACTCGCGGCCCTATTTGCTAAAACCTTCAAGGTCTCCATCATTTCAAAGGTACCATAGTGAGCCGTCTGGTCTTTTGCCACACTGACAAAGTTAAGAGTCGGCTGAGCTTGTAACATTGCTAAAAAATCTGAAGCATTGGTTAGGCTTCCACGGTTGACCAAGCCAATCGCTTGATTCACCGGGCGAAGCACTCCATTGATTGTGCAAAGCTGAGCCTTTGCGCTGCAGTCTCCATCTACAACCGTAACTGATTTTTCGGCCTCTTTGGCATTCTTTGCGTCAAACAGCACATCGACATGATCAGATCCACCGACATATCGACCTGTCTCGACATCGTCTCCCATATCATCTTCTTCATCACTGGCATCTGGAACTTTGTCAGGAGCTGGAGTGTTTGCGCCTGAGTTTTTTGGAGGTGTTCCGCCACCTGGCGACGCATCTGTCTTTGGTGATTTGCCCACGCCATCTTTAGTTGTCGCTTTCGAACTAGGCCGATTCACCTGGTATTGATCGGCAAACTTCTGCCCCTTGTAAAGAACATAGATATCGACAAAATATTGATCGCAAGAAAAAGTACCGTCGGCGTTTTCGCCCAAGCAATAAATGTTTCCGCGAAACTGCGCTCCGGAAGCATCGTCATGCCGTGGCCACAACACGCCCGTCCCATCGACAACGTCACCCTCAAGATCAATCGTTGTTTTCAGATCAAGAATCTGTGCCTCACCAGAAAATTTAAATTTTTTCGATTTCACATCGTAAACACCACGCGGCTTGAGAACTGAAAGTTGACCAAGAATAAGCTGTCGAGAACCTGTACCAATGGTACGCGATCGAGTCGGAATATTTTCGACACCTGACTTTTTGCCTCCCCCATTGCTATTACCTTTTGCGGACGGTGTTTTATTGTCAAATGGCAAGGTGGGTATCAAATCATCTTCCTGTAAGACTGGACTCTCCGGTAAGGCACGATCTTCAGCTTTTCCGTCGACGATCACCGTTTGTCCTTGGTTGATTGGTGAGAACTTCGCACAACCAACCAAGCTCAATCCCATACTCCCAAGCACGCCCCATATGATGAGATTTCGTTTGAAAAACTGCATTATCCCTCTTCTCTCAACTTTCTCTGAGAAAGCCTCAATTTCAGTTATTCAAGATTCATGCACGAAGTCTTTTGGGCTGGGACTGAAAGTGCAGCTCCCAAGGCAAAAAGCGGACTCTGTAAACGTCTAGATTTGAGACAAGGCGAAGTATTTTTCATAGAAATAAAAAAAAAACTCTTATATCCCAAAGCCTTCCGCAATTTGCGCACAAGCCTGCCAGAAACTGTCTTTTTGTCAAAAACTTAGACATCTTCAACGAAATCTAAATTGCTAAATTCAAAGAGAGTCTTCAGTCAATTGAGTGAAAGCTGGGTTTCAATTTCCACCTGCAGGAACGACTCACGTTCTATAGAACTCAATTCATTTACCATAGGTAAATTGCGACGAATTGAACTACCTGCATTCAATACGGTCTCACGACCCCAACGCCCAGGATCTCTCTCAATAAAAAATACACGACTATCCAGAGGGGACTCGCTTAGGAACCAAAAAAATGCAGCACACATGCGACAACACTTCAATGACGTAAGCAAAACCACCTCTCTCGGAATCTTCATGTGCGTCCGAGACCAGTATCCCAGAAGCAACAAAGTCTCGGCATGAAAAACCATTCCACTCTCGGCTCCATTATGAGCCCGTCCCAAAACTTCACCCGATTTCTTGAGCATCGAGCAACTAATTAATCGGTTCGTGAGCACTCTTCTCTTTTGCGAAACTCGGCCTATTCCATTTTTTGAATCCAACTCAGGTAATTCCAACCGCGATGAACCTTCAGACTTCCCAAGTCGATTTTTCATCTCAAACGCTTCTTGCGACAATATTGATCGCATAGATTCTTCATTGAGCCTCGACAAATCTGTTTGTTCCTCTAAGAGATCTTCCAAAGTGTTTTGGAATTCAATTAGGTGTGAGAATCTATCTAGCGCAAAATGAACCAGCTCTATGTTTGAATCAGCGGGGAGCACAAATTCAGGCACAATCGAGAAACGTTTCGCACCGACCTTGCAAGTTTCTCGGCAAATCAATGTTGGCTCATAGTTGACATAAATACGTTTCCTAAGAATCCGTTGTGCCTCACCAGGATAACGCTGCCAAACGCCCAAGATCATTTCAGCCATGGGAGTGAGAGGTCCACAGGACGGACCTTGCCAGGAGGAATGCAAAAAAGAACTACCCCATGACACGAGAAATCGATTTTCATTCAAATGCAAAAAAGCACCGCGAGATTTTTCCGAAACAATTCCTTTCATCGAAAATCCACTTCTTAAAGTTTTGGACGACAAATCAGACGTCAATTCCCTTTGGGGCTGAATGCACCGCCGATTTTTGAATTAAATCACCCAATGTGTATTCATTTAGTTCGCCCAAAAAATTCCGATGAGCTTTGATTAAAATCTTTTCGAGACCGCAAATTCCAATGATAGGGCAAGTGTTGGTTTCGGTATTGAAGCATTCGACCAATTCAAAATTTGGTTCTAAGACCTCAACAATTTCACCCAGCTTCAATTTCAAAGTTTTTTCAGGAAGCCGAATTCCTCCGGCCTTTCCTTTATAACTTTCAATCATTCCTTTTTGACTCAAGTTATGGACCACTTTGACCAAATGATTTCTCGAAACATTGAAGAACGTAGAAATCTCATGAACGGTGGCTTGATTCTGTTTTTTACCTAAGTAAATCAGCACACGAAGTGAATAGTCTGTAAACTGAGTCAACTGCATCTCGACCTCAAATGAAGAAACTTTGTTTCAAGAACATTATGAAACAACAAACAAAAAATGCAATGTATTTGCGAAAGACTTTAGAGTTCAAAGTCTTAGATGATTCTCACTAGAATAAATACCCAATTCGATAAATTGCAGGCAGACATAAAAGCAGCAGCCACAAGTGGTTTGCTTAACACGTACAAATCTAATTTATGTGCAAACCATGCATATACAAAAACTTAACGTATGCTTGCTAAATACTGTTTTTTAAATCAATCTATCTCCATGAATAAAATTTCGGAGACGCCAAATTTCGATGCCCACGTATTTATTTGCACGCACGAACGAGATGCAAAGAAAGTGAACCCCACAGAGCCCCCCACGAAGCCACAACAAAGGCCACAACCAAGCAAACAAAAATGCTGTGCTGCCTCTGGAGGTGCTGAGTTGCGGAAATTGTTAAAAGAAAGTTGCGCTCAAGATTCTAGCTTGAAAAAACGTGTTCGCATCAACGCATCGGGATGCCTTGGCCAGTGCGAGAATGGTATCGCGTGCGTGATTTACCCCAAAAGTGAATGGCACCTTAATTTGCAACTGAGCGATGTCGACTTTTTGCGAGAGAGAATAAAAAATGCCCTTGAACAGGCCGACGAAGAAGCCAGACGAAAAGACCAACCCCAAAAAAACTAACCACAATACCACCAAAAAACCGACTGAAAAGCAGCTCAAGCTTCGTTAAAAAAAAAGGCGAACTTTCGTTCGCCTTTCTTAATATCCAAAGTTTAATTTCAAGTCGGGCTACTTTTTACAGAACGGGAGCGGCACAATCTGACAGAGCTGATCACACAGCGCCTGATCACCGAGTGGGCAGTCGCCTCCAGGTCCTGGGGGAGTCGGTCCGCCACCACCACCTCCTCCGCCTCCTCCGCCGCCGCCACTTCCGTCATAGACGTGTACAGCGAGAGATGTGGCACTGCGACCTGCTCCATCTTGAATCGTAACCTTTACATCGCCAACTGTAGTGGCATGCAAAACTCCAGAAGCATCAATTGTCGCCACCGATGAATTGTCCACCGAAAATTGCGCAGCTCCATTTGCATAAAGCCCTGCGAACTGAAGCGACTCTCCGACCTTCACACTGCCACCTGCAGGAACAACAGTAAGTGTTCGTGATGCCACCCGCTCAACAGCAGCATCTGCATCCACACGACAATTACA
>CAYONZ010000045.1:25712-26857 GCA_964405465.1 uncultured Bdellovibrionales bacterium
GGCTTTCCATCACTTTCGTCCGAAGCCGCAACAGTGATCGTATTTGGGAAGCCAGCGTTCGCAGGATAAAATTCAGTTGAATCATTCGAAACACCGTCGTTACCTGCCGCAACCACAAAGGTAATTCCAGCATCATCAGCTCGCTTAACGGCTTCAAGCACAGGGGCCGCATCAGAACGAGAAACTCTCGCTCCCCAGCTCGCCGAGATAATCTGCACATTTTTTGAAATGGCATAATCAATTGCTTTCACACCATCCATCAAATCGCCCTGACCTTGCTCGCCGAGAAATCGCAGAGGCATGATCGAAACCTCGGGACTTATACCCACGATGCCATTGCTCACCAAACCATTGCCACCAATAATCCCTGAACAGTGCGTACCATGCCCGGGGTTCTGTGAAGATGTTAAATCCATCGGGTCAGCATCTTTATCTCGAAAATCATAACCAGCAACCATGTTGCTTGAAAGACTTTCGTGCTTATAATCACCACCCGTATCAATAACTGCGACCAATACATTTCGCGAACCTTTGCTATTTAATCGACTCCACGCTTTTTCAGCATTCACTTTTTGAATCGCCCACTGTCCCCGAAGTGTCGCATCTGCAGACGGAAAACCAAGAGTCTTGAATTTGAAATTTGGCACGACATACTCAACATTTGTATTCGCATAGATGTTCGCCAACATTTCAACCTGATGAGAAGTTGGAATATCTAGCTTTATTAGGTGCCCGACTTGATGTTGGTCCAAAACTCGAAGATTTGCAAATTGACCCATGCTCATACGAGGCATTTCTTTTAGTTTCACAAGATATTCTTTGGCGTAGCCCTGACCGCATCCGAGCGCTAGTGCAAGCCCTATCAAAATTCTAAAACTCATTCGTCCCCTCCTGGTTCATGTCTATTTCCGTGTGGAATAATTAGACCAAATGCTTGGGGATCATAGTAGAGTTGTTTATCGAAAACCCGATCAAAGGCCGTAACCGAATCAAGAAATTAGACCATGGTCCAGCAGATCAGCCACCTCTTGAGCCTCATCCAGCTTCCCGTGCGGAGCATTTGCACTCTTCACTTTGCCATCAAAGCGCCGAATAAAAGTGCAACGGCGACAGAGTTCCTCACGAAGTTCTCGACGCCGAAATCC
>CAYONZ010000046.1:0-18136 GCA_964405465.1 uncultured Bdellovibrionales bacterium
GGCCAAGGTTGAGTTGCAACACTAAGAGGGATTTATGTTGAAAGCAGTTTTGAATCTATTTTTTGCATTGCTCATAAGCCAGTCTGTTCAAGCTGGTCAACGCTCGCAAGCAAGATTTGTCGAGGATGTTGACCTTTGGCCTTTTTGCACGATCGAGTGTGTGAAAGTCGATTCGCTTTCAGGGTTGTGGAAAATTGGATTTCGCGATGACTTCAGACAATCATCTTCCTTTTTAGAGATTCGCCAAATTCCCAAAGCTGTTGCGGATTTACATCGGAAATTCAGTGTGAATTGGATTTCAGCACAAGGGTTGCTTCTGGGTGTGGGTTTGGGTTCTGAAGACAATGGCAGCTTCGTTGCGCGCCTGCGAACAACTCAGGGAGTTTTTGAAGTCAGCGTGGCGCCCATGTACACGCTTGATCTGCACAATTTAGCATTCTACGAGTATCAAGTTGTGATTCGCGATTTGGCCCATTCGACAGTGGTTGTGAATCACTGGATGATTCGGATGTAGCTTTCATGACGAAAAGACTTCTCTGGTTTTTACCTTTGGTTTTTGCACTTGGGTTGTTTTTTTCGACAGGGTTGATTTTTCGATTTCATCCTGAGATCAAGACGGACCCACAGTTTGAGTGTCTTGATGTGGGGACATTAAAGAAAGCGCTCGAAAATCGTGAGGCGGCCACCGATCGGTTGAAGAAAGGTGCTGAGTCTTTGATGATATTGCAAAATCCCAATCACACGCGAAATCTTAAACAGCCGGATGCGTTTTTATATTTGCATGGCTACAGTGCCACACGCCAAGAGATTTCACCGGTTGTCGAAGATCTGTCTGCGAAGTTGCAGTGGTCGGTGTATTTTCCGAGATTGCGTGCCCATGGTTTGTTAGATGGCGAAGATTTTAAAACAGTGAGGGCGCAAGATTGGATAGATGACAGCGAAGAGGCCTTGCAGGTCGCGCGCTGCCTTGGTGAAAAGGTGACTCTTGTGGCGATGTCATCAGGAGTTCCACTTGCCTTACATTTGGCGATTCAACATCCCAATGAGATCGCAAGTCTGGTTTTACTTTCACCGAATTTTCATCCGAAAGATCCTCGAGCAAAAATCGTTTCGGGCCCATTCGGCCCGCAGATCGCAAGGCTTTTGATTGGCGATTATCGTGAGTTCAAAACTGACAATGAAGAGCATGCCTATTATTGGACCTCCCGATATCGCGCAGAAGGAATTGCGGCCTTGATGGATGTGGTCAATTACGCTGCAACTTTAGATCTTAAAAAAATTCAAATTCCGGTTTTGATGCTTTACACGGAAAAAGACAAAGTGGTCGATGTCGACTTAGCCTTGAAAAAATTTGCCGAATTCGGCTCGGCCAAAAAAAAGGCGATCGAAGTTAAGACCGCAACCCGGCATGAGCTAGCCGGGCGTATTTTATCTCCACAAGCGGTCGAAGAAGTAGAGACCGCTATCGTAGATTTTCTGCGTTAGCTAGAGAGGGCTTGCATTTGGTTTTTGGCCAGTGAACTTTTCAACAGCCGCCCAATATCGAGCTGCTGTTTCTTTGCCCATGTAAAACATTAGTTTTCGACTATCCGTTTTCATCAGATCGGTCTCGATTAGAAAATCGAGTGTGCCAAAGTCGCGATCCATATTGGAGCCTAGAAATATTGTCGAGAACTCAGAATAGAGTCCAAAAAGAGGAGGAATCTTTGCTGTGGGATCGGACTGTGCATCTTTAATGAGTGTATCAAGAGAGCCAAAATCGGGATGGTTGCTGACCAGTATATCCCAATCTTCATCAGTCAATCGTGAACGAAAGTTTACCTGGGATCGACCCTTTACACTTTTTGCTAAAGCAGCGTGCTCTGGATCCGAATTGGTTTTGTTCATGGCAACTTTCGAGATCAAAATTTTTGTGTTGTCGGGAAATGTCTCGCTCAGACTGACTGGTCCAATCAGCTTTGTGTAGACTCGGCCGTCTGCCGCCTCATTGGCGAGGAATTCTGCCATGCCTTTCCAGAGGTGTAGCAATGACCTGTTTTTTCCCTGGTGACGTTGAATGATAAACGACCGGCCTGCTTCGATAGTTCCGCTTGAATGTCGAGTGGTGAGTAATTTCAGAAATTCGAAAAGAGATGTGCTGTAGACACCTTGTGGGCCCAACTTGTTTAAAATTTCATCGACCTTACCTATGCGATAGCCACCCGCGATTAGGGACTCGTCGGACTCCAGAGGTAGCCCGGCATCAGCTTTCGCTTTGGCTGCTTTGTCTATCAACACTAGCTGAACATAATGCTGATCGAAGGTATCGGTGTCCGATGCTTTGCCGCTGCCTTCACCAACAGGTCTGAAGGTTTCTTCGCGAAGGCGTCCGATCTCGTTCATTGTATTGGGGATATCACGTCCGTAAACTTGAATTACGAGATAGCCATCGTTGGGTTTTTTGGGATTTGAATCATATATGGTTTTTGATTTCGGTGATTTAAATAGTTCATCGACGATAACTTCATTGGCAATCGGTCTGATAATTTCTTGCATCTCGCGTTTTTCGGGTTTTACCGTAAGATCGTGCAGAAAATAGGTTCGAGCGTGAAGATACGCCGTAATTTTTTTAAGAGCATTTCCGAAGAATGAGTTCTTCTTGTCAGGCTTTCCTGTCGCGTCGAGAGGAATCTTCACGCGTCCCTGCTCGTCAAAGTGAGAGTTCTTTATCAAGAGTTCCCTCTGCGTAGGGTCTTGCTCTTTAGCGATTGTTTTTTGTTCCGCCTCTAGGTCTCCAAATCCTCCGACTTTCATTAAGAAGTCACGTGAGATCGGCGAGCCGTATGTGACTTGATGAGACTGGTCCTCTACCTTGGTTGCGATGTTTTTGAGGATAGCTGCCCCAGTTTTGATGAGATTGTGACCACGTTTTGCGACATCTAGATCTTCTATCGATTGATGATTTGAGAAAAATGGAACAACCAAAGTATTGGGAGTCTGGGTTAAGTTTTTTGCAGCTCCGAGTTCCCAAGGGGATTCGTATGAAAATTCTTTTGTTGGATCGGGCCTTGCGGAAACCGCGCCAGACGGTGCGATGATAATGGTGCCCGAGCTACGAAGGGTGTTTTCAATATACCCTTTTGTCGTGGCATTGTACGCACGTGAAGCCTTGTCTTTAAACGGAATAATAAAAATAGCGTGAGGTGGTGAGACAGCGTGGCCATTGGCAGACTGTACCCCGCCAATGCCCGGCCAGTTTCGAAGGCCTGGGTTGAGCACTATCAAAGGTGTGCGGCGACCTAAGCCTTCGGCCAAAGCAGCTGCATTTATGAGTTCCCAACTTGAAGTGTGATTGCCTAGAAACATGATTCCTTTATTTGGGGTCTTGCGTTCGTTTGCGATGTCTTCTGAAGTCAAATGAAGTCGCAGTGACCCATTTAAATAATCTTTATTTGATTCAGTTTTGATTCCGCCTGCTTGCTCAACACGACGCCAGTATGTATTGGGGTCTTCTTGACCAGTTTTTGTCTTTTCTTGAACGGTCAGTTCTGCAAATTTTTGAGCCACTTTGTCTAGAGGACTGAGGCCTGCTAGCTTTTCCATCCACTTTGTCGCAGGTTCAAAGACTAAGTTCATCAATTTTCCAAATGGGTGTTCAGGATCTGCAATTCGAATTTTAACTCTTCCATCGGTATTGATGTATGGTGCCGGCATGAAGAGCTGAGGTTTAAACTTCATAGGTGGTACGACATTTTCACGACTGGCGTCGCTGTTGTCTGGGGAGTAGGTTGTTGCTCCCTCAGGTCCAATCGCTTTCGTGTTTGAGTCGATCGACTGAGAGTTGTTTTTTCTGTCTGTCTTGATGATATCAATTTGACTTGTTTGTGTGTCACGATTCTCCGGGACTATACTATCGCAAGTGCGAGCCTCGGGGTGACTTTCAGCTTGAGAGGCTCCTGAGTTCAGAAGGTTTGAAGAAATATCGCCTGAATTTCCTAATTTACTATTGCCGTCGATAGCCAATAGCTTTGCCGGAGAAATCGACAAAAGAATTGAAAAGGCGATGGCGGTGGATTTTTTATAGATAGACATAGTTCCTCCAGAAAACAAAATAGCAAACTAGATTGAGAGCAGAGCCAAAATCGTGCCGAAATTGGCCAAAGAGAGCGACAGAGTGTGCATTGCCTGAAGGCTGTTAAAATTCAGTCAGAATACAATTTGTCAAAAAGTTAGACGTGATCAAATTGATATTGTTTATAGAAATGAGCCCAATCCTGATTATCAAGTGACAATAAATGCGCTTTTAGTAACTATATTTCTAGCGAACAGCCAGTTGATTGCGTCTATCAGGGCTGGGTTTTTGGTGAATATGAATTGAGCGATCAGCCCCGGTCGAGAAGATTGATTTGCGCGAGCTCGCCACGAAGGTCATGGAGGGCTTGTGTAGCCTTGTCGCGGTCCTTGCTTTCGACGACGACGGCGATCGACATCGCTCCTAAAATTAGTTTTTGCACGATCACACTTCGTTTGCTCAAGGCAGAGCAAATTTTTTCAGGAAAATTTGAAGCGTAAGACCCCTGACATGTGACTGCGACAACCGAAAGGTTTTCGGTTCGGTATTCAATATCAGGGTTTTTCTCGTGCAGCTTGCCAATGGCATTTAAAGTCTCGGTTGGATTGGTGATCAGCAGAGAGCAGGCGTCTTGGTCTCGCTCGGTATCTAAAAGCTGAGGCCAAGGTAAGTTTGCTTCCGTTAAAGCCAACTGCAGTGATTGCAAACAAGCGTTGAGATCGGCTTTTTTTATTTTGAGCCAGCGTACATCTTTGTGTGTATTGATCGACAGAATTGCGGCCTGTTCGTACATTTTCGATTCTCCATCAATGATCGTATTTGAACCCTCGCCATGTGCGAGTCCTACCATGAGCGGAATATTTAAAAGGTGCGCCAATTCGACGCTGCGATAGTGAAGAACTTTTGCTCCCCAATAAGTCATATCTAAGAGCTGCAAAAAGTGCAGGCGAGGTAAATGCTCAGCACCTTTGATAAGATTGGGATCAGCTGAGTAAACGCCGTCGACATCTTTTAAAATCTCACAGCGAGGGGCTTTGAAGTGTGCCGCCATGGCAACAGCCGTGGTGTCTGAGCCGCCGCGACCAAGCGTGGTGATTTCTTTGGTTCGTGGCGAGACACCTTGAAAGCCAGCGAGGACGACGATATTTTTTTTACCCAATTCAGCTTCAACTCGCATCGGTTTAATATCAATAATTCGCGCGGCACTGTGTGAGTCATCGGTGAGCACGCCAGCCTGACTGCCGGTAAAACTAATGGCAGAGGCTCCACGATCATTGATGGCCATGCTCATAAGCGCCATACTTATGCGCTCACCAGTCGAAAGAAGCATGTCGAGTTCGCGTCGATTTGGAGTCGGACTCACTTGATAGGCAAGCTCCATCAATTGGTCTGTGGTTTTTCCCATTGCACTGACTACAACCAAAACGGAATGTCCCTGCTCAGCAAACTCAGCAACTCGCTGGGCGATAGCTTGGATTTGCTCTGGCTTAGCCACGCTGCTGCCGCCATATTTTTGCACAATGGGAGAAAATCTTTTTGGAGTCGACAAACCCAAACCCTTTTGAAGAAATTAATTCTGTGTCGTGCTCATTTGCAAACGAATGTATTGCGACACTGTGAGCATTGAACCCTTCGGAATTCGAATCATATGGCTCGAGATTCCACGCGGCACAAAACCCTTTATAAGCTCGGGGTTGAGATCTTTCAAATATTTTCCACTGACGCCTAAGTAATTGGCCAGGTTCAGCAAGTCCGTTCCTCCTGGAACATGAAAGTACTCATAGCTTTGGGGAAGGTGATTCTGTAGTTCACGAAAACCATAAAGCGCAGGCGCTTTGGATATGAGCATGGCCGCCAAAATCTTTGGCACGTATTGAGTCGTTTCTTCCGCAATCACACCTTTATCGGCAAGCGTCCAAAAATTGGTGGTCCGATGTTTTTCGACCAAACGTCGCACTCGAGCTTCACCCATATTGTAGCTAGCTGCTACCAAGTACCAGCTACCGAACATATTGTAGAGATCCGACATGTATCCAATTGCTGCACGTGTGGCTTTAACATAGTCACGGCGTTCATCAAGCCACCATGATGTTTTCAACCCATAGCGATTGCCTGTGGCTTCGATAAATTGCCAAAGACCGACGGCGCTGGCTTCACTGGTGGCAGCATTAGAGAATCCACTCTCGACCATCGCAATGTATCCCAAGTCTTGTGGTAAGCCGGCTTTGTAAAGCTCAGCTTGAATTAGAGGAAGAAAGCGTGTGGAGCGCTCGAGGTACTTCTTGAAACTCTTTCGTCCTTTAGTTTGAAAATAGTGAACCCAGTGTTGCACGCGCGCATTGTAGGTCACAGGGAGATCAAAGAAAAGTGGCGTGTCGGTTGAGCCAGATAGCTCGACGGTATTGGTTTCAAGTCCCCGGAGAGTTTTTAGTGTTTGTGATTGTGGAACATCTTGGCCGATGTTTTCTGGGCCGATCACGGGGATTGACTTAAACACTGGAGAGTTGACTTGGGATTCTTCCGTCAAAGAATTTTTCAAACCCATGCCTTGGCTTACTGGCGGATTCTCTAGTTGGCTCATTCGGTCTTGGTTCATTGGGTCGGGAGTCGCGGTTGGAGTTGCTCTTGCAATCTCCAGAGGAGTCATCTCTGTGGAAGAGTTGTTCTCTCGAGTGATTTTCTGTTCATTGTTTTCTGCCAGCGTCGTCTGAACACCTTTATTCACTTGCGCTTGAATCACGTCTTTTGAATTTAAAGTAGCTGCTGTCTTTGGTATATTCGGAATGCCCAAAATTTCACTGAGTTCAGTAAGGGCCAGCTCACTTTCCGCAGGAAGGGATGATGCAGGAAATGCTAAATTTTGCGATTGTCTTTGAGTTGCCTGCCTTCGCGAGTAGGAACTTCTCTTGGCATTGCTGGCACATCCTGTGGCAAAAACCATGAGAGTAAAACATACGAAGAACAAGCCGCACTTCCATGTTGGCTCAGTCTTTTGCATTCTCATAGGTTTCATTGTAAGCCTTTTCTTTTTTACGTCGAGCAGAAGTCAAACTCCACGCTGAAATCTTGACGTCCAGTCAGTAAATTGACGACGAGAAATTCTTGGCGTTCTTCAGTATCGGCATCATCTCAAATTGAGACGAGTCTAAATGAGGTCTAGATTGATCTTCTCCACAAAAGTCGAGCGATCTCTTGGTGGCATTTGTCTTGCTTTATAAACATTTAGAAACACGTGCTCACCCAAGTGGCGAGTGCGTTTGAGGAAAGCTTTCGAAATCTCAAGAAGGGAGTGCGTGCATGAGTAAGGGTATCTTTACAGCAGTCAGCGGTGCCGTGGCGCAAACTGCGCAGCTTGATACGATTGCCAATAACATTGCGAATGTGAATACTCCTGCATTCAAAAAAGACTCGCAGATATTTCGAGAGTATCTTTCAGCCTATGAGAAAGAGCCCAATGTCATTCCTGTTCCTCGCATTCCGGCTTCCATCGAAAGTTTCTATGATATGCAAGGGGGCGACAAATCGTATGTCGATATCAAGGGAACACACACCGATTTCACTCAGGGCAGTGTGAAGCAGACCGGAAATAAACTGGACATCGCAATTGAGGGCGAAGGATTTCTCGAGGTTCTAACTCCCGAAGGCTTGCGATGGACGAGGGACGGAGCTCTTAAAGTCGATGCTGAAGGCCGTCTAGTGACCAAGCAGGGATTCTTGGTGATGAAAGATGGAGGTCAGGGCCAAGACCCTGCCACTCGAGCTATCAAGGTGAATTCGGCAAATTTAACATTTTCATCTAACGGCGAGATTTTCGATGGTGCCGAGAATCTCGGAAAACTTGCTGTCGTTCAGTTTGGAAATAAAGATTCACTTATGAAGACCGGCCTTTCGATGTTTGGTCTCAGAGATAATCAAGAGCCAGAAATGACAGTCGCTCAAGAATTTCAAATTCATCAGGGTGCCATTGAGTCTAGTAATGTGAATGCGATTCAGGAGATGACCAATATGATCAGTACAAGCCGTGTCTTCGAAAGTACTCAAAAAGCGATACAGGCCTATGATCAAATGGCAGCAAAGCTAGTACACGATGTACCTCGCTTGAAGGGATGATTTTTAGATTTTTTAACGAGTTGATAGACAAGGAAGGTTTATGCTCAAGGCTTTAAATACAGCAGCAACAGGGATGTCAGCACAACAGACCAATATGGATGTCATTGCCAACAATCTCGCGAACGTTTCAACTGCTGGTTTCAAAAAATCACGAGCTGAATTCGAAGATCTCATGTATCAAACAATGAAAGATCCAGGAGCAGCAACTGGTCTGAATTCGATTTCTCCAACCGGCGTGCAAACTGGTCTTGGTGTTCGCACCAGTTCTATTCAAAAGGATTTTGAAGGTGGATCGGCTAAAGTAACTAAGAATCCTCTCGATATTCAAATCGAGGGTTCTGGCTTTTTTCCAGTGCGATTGCCTGATGGGCAAATCGGGTACACACGGGATGGTTCATTCAAAAAAGATCCTTCGGGTAAAATTGTTGACCGCAATGGCAATGCTCTTCAGCCAGACATCACGGTTCCGCCAAACGCTGGAATTTTAGAGATCTCTCCACAGGGTCAGGTCAGTGTGACTCTCAACAATAGTTCTGTGCCACAGAACATTGGTCAAATTGAGTTGGTGAATTTTATCAATCCGGCAGGTCTGCGTTCGATGGGAAAAAATGTGTATCTCCCATCGCCATCGAGCGGACTGCCACAGCAATCGCAACCGGGTTTGAATGGTCTGGGTCAATTGGCTCAGGGCCAAATCGAGGCAAGCAATGTGAATATAGTCGATGAGATGGTGAACATGATCACGGCGCAAAGATCTTACGAGACCAATTCAAAGGTCATTCAAGCGTCAGATCAAATGTTGCAACACATGAATAACTTGAGGGGTTGATGAGATTTTGGTTAGTTAGTTCTATTTTACTGATTTCGATTGGCGTGCAAAAGGTGAACGCCAATCCAGAAATTCAACTTCACGAAGAGGTTGCCTTGCAGCTTGAAAGCGACATCCGCTTGGGGGAC
Source organism: uncultured Bdellovibrionales bacterium (assembly GCA_964405465.1). Lineage (GTDB taxonomy): Bacteria > Bdellovibrionota > Bdellovibrionia > Bdellovibrionales > JAMPXM01 > CAYONZ01. The sequence continues at coordinate 9,119 of CAYONZ010000046.1, forward strand.
GTGGCTACATTTTCGGGTATTCCCAAAGAGGTTTTGAGCAATCTGAAGTCGGCAAAAATTTTAGATTCTCTTGCCGCAGGAGAAACAAAATCATTCTCGAATGGTCAGCTCTCGCAACTTTTACGTCAGCCAGTTAGAAAAGCAGAAGAAGTTCTCGATCAAAAAATTCATCTTATACTTCCAGCAAAAATGACCTTGGTTCGAACTTCTCCAAAATTGCAGGCCTCTGATGTTGAACGTGCACTTACAGCTGAGTTCAAGGCGATTTGTGGTGATTGTGAGTTTGAGATCAGCAACCTCTCTATGCCACTGTCAAAAGAAGGTATCGATGCACACAAAAGTTGGAAAATCAAAACTCGAGGAGAAATTCCCAAAGGCACATTCTCGCTCCCATTAGAAATCACAAATGAGGATGCCACCAGACGAATCTATTGGCTATCTGGACAGGTTGTTGCTCGTAAAGTGGTACCGGTGGCACGCCGTCAGCTTCAGGCGGGTGAGCACGTGAATGAGCAAGACCTTTCTTATGAAAAACGTGACATTACTTTGTTGTCCGATGTCCCGGCAAAAAAAGAAGATTTAAAAGATGCAGCTTTGGGTCAGCCGATCGCAGCAAATCAAATTCTTTTGCGGGGAGCCTTGAAAAGAGACCTTGCTTTGCGTTCCGGCGAGACTGTTCGTGTTTCAAGTAGCAGTGCAGATTGGTCTATCACTATTGAGGGAGTGGCTCAGCAGGGTGGTTATGTTGGAGATTTAATTAAAGTGAAAATCCCACGAACCCAAAAGTTTGTTTCTGGTGTCGTAGTAGGTAAGGGAATGGTGGAGCTACGATGAAAAAGAAAGTGGTCGCGGAAGCCTTAAGAATGATTGTGTTGCTCATAGCTCTGGCGTTGGTGGCTTGTATGCAGGTCGGATGTGCGGGCTTCGACAAAAAATTGAAATCATTTCTTGGTGGCAAAGATTCTGGTGATCTGACATCCCAACAAGAAGAGCGCCCAAAGTCGAGTACGCCACGCTTTTCTGATCAAGAAAACTATTCGGCTGGAATGAATCGACAGTACAAACGTATGAATCGACAAAAGCTTGAAGAGGAATCTGATCTCAGTGCCAATGCTGGTTCGCTCTGGGTGATGGAAGGGCAAAAGCCTTATCTGTTCGCTCAAAACACGGCCAGACAGATTGGCGACTATCTCAATGTTAAAATTGAGGGAAATCCGAAACAACAGCTTCAATCGAAAGCGAAAGTGATACAAAAATTACTAGAGAAGTTGGATCGCGATAGTTTTTTTAGAGCTCCGTCCTCAGCGCCTGCGCAGAACACTGCTGGAAATCAAAATGCCAATGCCCAGGCGCAGGCTCCGGCGGGAGCGCCAACACAGGCTGGTCCAGCGGGGGCAAACGCCAATGCCCAAGCGAACAACCAACAGGCTCCAACACCAGGCGCTCAGGCGGACAATAAAACCGATGCGCCATTTGCTGTGCAAGATGTTCCAACCAGAGTGGTTGAAACTCTCAAAGACGGCAGCTATCGGGTGAAGGGCAATCAGACTTTTATGATCGGCAAAAAGGAATACAAAGTTATTGTCACAGGTGTCGTGAAGCCCGAAGATTTCAATGATGAAGGGATCAGTGCCTCAAAGCTTTTGGATGCACAGTATGACATCGTGAGCACTCGAAAGGCGGCAACATTATGAAAAGACGACCGCTATTTAAGTTCAACCTTCAAAGTTTCATAGCACTGCAAATTCTTGTTCTGGTTTTGGCGTTTGGCTTTCAAGCGTTTGCTGCTCGAGTGAAAGACATCGCCAATGTTCGCGGCGTTCGGGACAATCAGTTGATTGGTTACGGCGTTATTGTTGGCCTCAAAGGCACTGGTGATTCAAAGGCCGAGTTCACGAACAAGAGCATGTCACGCATGCTCGAAAAACTTGGAATAAAAGTGGAAGACAAAGATGTCGCCAGTAAAAACGTGGCGGCAGTAGTGATTACGGCCACTCTGCCACCGTTTTCGCGAGCTGGAAATAAGCTTGATGTGACGGTTAATTCAATAGGAGATGCCTCGAGTTTAGTGGGTGGTACGCTTGTGCAGTCACCTTTACATGCAGCTGATCAGCAAGTCTATGCTGTAGCTCAAGGGGGCGTGCTAGTTGGTGGTGGTGCCGACGCAGTGACGACTGTTGCAAGAATTCCAAATGGAGCATTGATTGAACGCGATGTAGCCGAAGATTTCACTTCAAGAAAAATGTTTCGTCTGACGTTACACAATCCTGATTTCACGACAGCCGCTCGAGTCTCGAAGCGAATCAATATGGATCTTGCGGGAAAATATGCGACAGCCAAAGATGCTGGAACGATCGATATCGTCGTACCGTTTTCCTATGAGGGTCGTGGTGTTGAGTTACTCGCGGCAATCGAATCATTGGATGTGACTCCCGATGCACGAGCACGAGTGGTGGTGAACGAAAAGACCGGAACCGTTGTGATTGGTGATGCGGTGAGAGTGAGTAAAGTTGCTATTAGCCATGGTGATTTGAGTTTAAAAGTTGAAGGTGCTGCAGGAAAAAAGGGAAAAGATGGAGAGCGAGTGTCGTTTGTTGACGGTGGTACAAGTGTTGGTGATCTTGTCAAGGCCATGAATAGTCTAGGTGTCTCTCCAAAGGACCTGATTACCATCCTTCAGAACATCAAGGCAGCAGGGGCTTTGCAGGGAGAACTCGAAATTTTATAAGAATTAATTTTTGAATTTGAGTAAAAGAATATAAACTAGAATTGGATGTCAAAATTTTTGTTCGAACACATGGATGTGTTTGAACTCGGGGAGGGTGAGTTAGGGATCGGTAACCATGGATGGTTCAAGAGTCAAAATGTTTCGAGCAGGAAACAGGGGCAAAAGTCATCACCGGCCATGGAATGGCAAAGACTGAAGCTCAATTCTAGCGTAGGATGCGCAGGAAACCGGACTCAACTCCCCTTTTTTTCTATCCAATTCTATAAATGCAACGAGGTAGAGAGTGGCCATGGATCGGCTTTCTCACCTGGGAAAGATCGATCTCACAGATCCGTCGTCTCAGCGTGAGCGCGCAGAAAAACAGCGAGAAAAAAATCTCGATCCGACTTCCTCTGTGTCTGTTGGTCCACAAAAGAATGCTAAAGTTGATGAAGTCGCAAAAATGTATGAAAAACTTTTTTTGCGCGAAATGGTCAAAGCTATGCGCCAAGGTACTGGCGAAGGTTATCTGAAACCATCAATGGCCGAAAAAATTTTTACCGAAGAATTAGACTCACAGTATGTAGAAGCTTGGGGCGATCGTGGTGGCGTAGGTTTCTCAGACATCATCTATAACGAGATCATGGAAAAATATATGGGCGGGGATCCTCAGGCTATCGATCAATTAAAGGCCAAGGGCGGATTGCTTTTAACAGATCGTGATGTTGCAAATATTCAAAGGGTGGCCGGAGGTCGTGCAGATCAAACGCCGCTAAAGGTGGAGTTGGCCCCGTCACAAAATTCTCTTCAAGTTCAAAAAGCAGCACAGGTTCAGGCACCTTGGTCGAGTCAGTTGGTGCAAAAGATGCAATTGCCAGATGGAAAGTCGGCTGTGGTGTTGGAGCATCCCAAGGTCGGGTTGCGTTCAACCTTGCTGTTTGACGGTGTCGCCAAGTCACATAAGATTGGAGACCATCTTGAGGCTGGTGAATCCGTCGGAGTTTTGAATCCAGATGTGAATTCGTTCAATTGGAATCTGGGTGCCAGTCAAGAATTGAAAAAATAGGTTCAAGCCCACGCGGAAATTCCTTTATGCAAAAAGCCTTTACAGGTCTAGCGCTCAGAAGATTCGCTGTTGCAAACAATCTCAATATGGTACACTGATCAAAACGCTCCATGGAGGGTGATGTGAAAATATCGAATAAAACACCAGGTGCTCTCGGCAATGTTGACTCGGCAAAGATCGGCAAAGCAAATGACTCTGCGAAAAAGGTAGACGCTGGGCTACTTGATTCGATCGCAGATTCGGCAAAGCTCGATTTATCATCGCGCGCGATGGACATTAAGAAAGCTAAAGAGCTCGCGACTCCGACAAATGATATTGATGAGGCAAAGGTGGCTCGGTTGCAGAAGCTGATCGATGCTGGAGAGTATCGTGTCGATGCGGATGCGGTTGCTGATCGATTGGTTGATCAACATCTGTTGCTTCCAAATTAACTAACAGTCTCGCAAAGGATTCAGGATGGATCTGAAGAAAGAAAATCTTTATCTCGAATTGGTCGAGAGTTTAGAAAATCAGGTGAAATTATATCGCACTCTTTTGGATATAGTCCGCAAGGAGAGAGAGATCTTGGTTGCGGCCAAGATTGATGATCTCAATGAGAACAATAAAGCGAAGGATGCATGTCTTGTTCGTCTGCGTACTCTCGAAAATTTTCGTTTAAAGCATGCCTATGAGTTGGCGTTGGCAGTGGGTGCTGATGTAGAGAGTCCTCGTTTGCTAGAGATTGCCACTCATTTACCTGGGGCACATGGCGAAAAACTGCGAAGTCTTCATGCGGCTCTAGAAGTTCTTATTCGTCGAGCAAGTGAGATTAATAAAAGCAATGAATTATTGGTTCAATCGGCGCTATCAAGTATTGGTGGTGCAATTGATTCGATTCGTGAGACGGTTCAGCCAAAACCAACTTATGCAAGAAAAGGAGCTATGGTTGCTTCGCCTGAGGCAGGTGGGCACCTAGTGAGCCGCGAAGCCTAGAGTTTCGATGGCGTAGGGAGACAGGATGTCGAAGATCAATGCGATGTTAGATGTGGGCAAACGCTCATTGATGAACTCGCAAACTGCATTGCAGACTGTTGGTCATAACATTGCCAACAAAAGTACCGAAGGGTATTCGCGGCAACGTGTCGAGCTTGCGACAAATGAACCGATCAACTCTGGACGATTTCGTGTTGGTATGGGAGCCGTCACCTCAAACATCACTCGTATAAACAATCCATATTTAGAAAAGCAAATTGGCAAGGAGCAAGCACAGTTCGGCTACCTCGAAGGCAAATCTCAGGCGATGTCGAGAGTTGAGCAAGTTTACAATGAGCAAACCAATAAGGGGCTCAATCAGTTTGTTTCAGATTTTTTCAATGCCTTTCGCGAGTTAGGCAACAATCCTGAAAGTCTTGCCACAAGAACCAATGTGCGTGACACCGCCGATTTTTTGACCAAGGATTTTAAACGAGTGAGTACCCAATTGAGTGAGATTCAGCGTGATCTGGATCAGCAAGTGACAACTCAAGTTGGGGAAATCAATGGCATGACCCAGGAGATCGCCACACTCAATGAAAAAATCCAAACAGTAGAGATGACGGGAGCTCCGGCAAATGACGAACGTGATCGTCGTGATTTGCTGGTGAAAAAACTCGGAGAAAAAATTAACATCCGTTGGGCCGAAGGTGCCGATAGCACAGTCACGATCAGTGCCGGCAACTCAGCGTTGTTGGTTTCTGGTTACGATGCAAGAAAACTGAGTGTGCTCTCGACACCAGCGCATGATGGAAAAGGCGAAGGGCATGTCGACATCATTTATAAGAGCAGCGAATCTGGCTCTGACATTCCGGTAACACGCCAAATGACAGGGGGCTCTGTTGGGGCCTTGCTCGAAGTTCGCGATAAAATCATTGGTGATCTCCATAACAACTTGAATGATATGGCCATGAGCCTTGCGGCTAGCGTAAATGAAACCCACTCTCAAGGCTTTGATTCTTATAACAAGCCAGGGCAAGCATTTTTTGTGGTCCCAGCAAACACCACTGGGCAGCTCGCGAGTGCCTTGTCGATCAATAGCAATATCATGGACGATCCAAAACGAATCGCTGCGGCTCAACAGTTGAGTGCACCCGGGGACAACCGTGTCGCCAATGCGATTGCAAGCTTGCAATATCAAAAAGTGATGGAAGGTGGCACCACGACTCTTGATGACTTCTACAACAGTGTCGTGGGTCAAGTCGGAGTTGCAGCTCGCAGAGCAGATCAGTCGCGAGACGCGCAAAAAGACATCGTCAAACAATTGAATAATGTGCGCGAGAGTATTTCTGGAGTCAGTCTTGATGAAGAAGCGACCAGGATGATCGAGTTTCAAAAGAGTTTCGATGCTTCAGCACGCTTGGTGAAGACTGCTGATGAGATGTTTGATACGGTATTAAATTTAAAGCATTTATAATGCAGGTGAGTGATGCGAATCGCAGATAAAATGAATTATGAACAGGTGAATACCAATCTGGCGAAGAATCGTTCAGAGATGGCAGATCTTCATAATCAAGCTGCCACACAAAAAAAGCTTTTGAAGCCTTCAGATGATCCGCTCGGAGCGGCAAGAGTGTTGGCGGTGCGTACTGATATTAATGGCGCTCAACAGTATTTAAAAAACATTAACAATGCTAAAACATTTCTTGAGTTTTCGGAGCAATCACTCGGTGAATTATCAGATACACTGATGCGTGCTAAAGAATTGGCATTGAGTCAGAGCAACGATGCCTCATCAAATGAACAATCTCGAAGAGTAGCGGCTGCTGAAATTGAACAACTTTTTCAACAGAGTGTGCAAATTGGCAATCGCAAGATGGGAGACCGGTATCTTTTTGGTGGCTTTCGCACCACCCGTCCTCCCTTCGGGCCAGATGGTCGGTACTTTGGTGATGACGGGCAAATGACGATTACTATCAACAAAGATGCAAAGGTTTCGATGAATTTGCCAGGCAGCCAAATTTTTCTCGGCAAAAATCTTGAGGCGATTGAAAAACAAGAAAGAATGAAAAATTCTCCTGAGATGGTGCCTCTCGAAGCGAAAGATCCAAATGACACAACTGCTGAATCGAAAATGCGTGGACCAGCCTCGGTACAGAATCTTGGAGTGCAAACAGATGAGGCAGATGAAGCGGAAGTTGGCGAGACTTGGAAGTCCGGTACAAACGTTTTCAATGTGATGAGAAATTTGCAGATCGCACTGCAGTCTGATGACAAAGAAGGCGTGCAAGAATCGTTGAATCGAATCGACGAAGCCCTGGCACAAGTCGTACTTTCACGCTCTCAGCTAGGGGCGCGAACAGCGACTCTTTCGAGTACTGCGGAGAGCTTGCAAAAAGGTCAAATTGATTCGAAAACTATGGTGTCAAATCTTGAAGATGCAGACACATTCGAGTTGGTGTCAGATCTTAACAAGACTGAAAGTACACTCAAAGCGACTCTCGCAACGTCCAGTAAATTGATCCAGCCTAGCCTTTTAGATTTCCTGCGGTGACTTTCCTCATTGACATTCTTATTTAGAAATAATAGCTAAGGTTCCATTCATTTTTAACCGATGAGTGAACTAAACAGGTAATGGTTAGTGCGTGTCTTGTGACAATCTGAAAAACACACATCAAGTGAATTTCAGTAGCACTCTCAGAATTTCAGCCTGTAAATGGCAACTTTGACCTGGATGTTGAAGGAGAAAATCTAATGTTGGTCCTTACAAGAAAACTTGGCGAAAGCATCGCGATCGACGATCATATTAAAATTCGAGTTGTACAAATCAAAGGCAAGCAGGTTCGGCTTGGTATTGAAGCTCCAAAAGATACAAAGATTCATCGTGAAGAGGTTTATTTGGCCATTCAGGATCAAAACGAAGAATCATCGAAAGCCAGCTCAGAAACCACTCGAGCGGTTGCTAAGCTTTTAAAGCCTGAGTGATCTGCCAATTTTAATTGGATTTTGTGTTTAACAAAGGACCAAATCTTGGTCCTTTTTCTGTTTCGATTCAACGCATTAAGCTATCAATTGTTCTTCAAAATTGATTGATTCGATAAATAAATTATACATAATTGAAGTGGTAAGCCCTTTGTCGAGCTCGGGATTTTTTATTTTTCCTTTTTGGGCGTCGCGATTGTCTCATAAATGTCCTCACAATTGGGGGAGGGAACGTATGGTGATTCAGACTTCACGCTTTGGTCCGGTGCAACTGGAAAAAGAGGATATCGTCGATTTTCCTGAAGGGATTTTGGGGTTCAACGATCTTCGCCGGTTCGTTTTGCTAGATGATCCGAACGATGAGATTTTTGCTTGGTTGCAAAGCTGTGATGTTCCTGGAATTGCCTTTCCAATCCTCGAGCCTGAGGTTTTTACTGAAAAGTACAACCCGACCCTAACCAAACATGACATGGAAGCACTTTCTCTTGAAAAAGGTGAAAAGACGCGAGCTTTTTCAATTATCACTATTCCTGAAGATCCCACCCAAATGACGGCAAATTTGAAGGCGCCAATTCTAATCAATGTGCGCAAACGAGTGGGGCGGCAGTGCGTTCTGCAGGACAATAGCTTAGCGATCAAAGAGATGATTTTTGCTAAGCTTCAGCAGCGGGTGGTGCAGAATCCTCAGAAATCAATCAAAGGTGAGGTCGAGAACTGGGGCGTTGGAATTCGGTTGCCGACTCCTGGTCGCGCACCTGAAGTGCAAAACTAAGGTTCAGAAATTAGATAGGGCGGCCAGTTCTCTGGTCGTGATTTGTGTTTTTATACTCCAGAAAATTTAGAGAAATTCCGATCTCATTCTAAGAATAGTAGCCGATTCATCATTATGATGAACTAACATGCACTATCTTTGATTGCCAGAATGGCAGCAGAAAATGGGAACCAGGATGGAGAGCCCGCCAAGGAAGGGATTTTTCATGCCGTGGTTTCATATATTGAGGTCCTCACAGCTCCATAAAATTTATTTATTCATTTTTCTTTCTGCAACCTCTGCATGGGCTAAAGACACGGCTTCAATCTTTGATATGCGCAAGTCCTTGCCGATGGATGCCAAAGAGACCGTCTTTCACGATTTTTATATTAACTCTGGCAGTGAGGTCGGCCTAAAACGCGGAGTGTTTGTTAACATTATTCGTTCAATTCCAATTCATGATCCAATTCAGAATAAGGCCCAAGCCACACTGAACGTAGCTGTCGCAAAAATAAAGATAATTCAGGTCGAAAGAAATATGAGCGTCGGTCGATTGGTGAG
>CAYONZ010000046.1:18146-25262 GCA_964405465.1 uncultured Bdellovibrionales bacterium
TTGATGCCGTGATGATTGGTGATCAAATCGACTTGAATTCAATGTCGAGTGATGGGCCTCGAAGTGGCAGACGTAAAGCGCAAGAGGACACTGAAGAAGATGCAAATGACCAGGCCACTACAGAGTCCTCAAATTCCTCACAATCTACTGTGGTGGTTCCACTTCGTGCTGTGGCCGTCGAATCCGTGGTTCTTCAAGCTCAGGAACCCAAAAAGGACATGGCTACAGAAAAGACTGGCGCAGCAACGCCTCCCGCTGGTATGGTGGCGCCCATTCAAAAGTGATGGGTAGGCAATGTCAGAAAAAAGCTATTTCGATGTATTGGTTTGTGGTCTTCGTCGTGAAGATGAAGATTTGTTTTCAACATTTTGTTTCGAGCATGGTGCGGCCGGTGTCTCTGAAGATCTTAAGTTCACACAGCCAGAGTTGAAGTACGATCCGTCGGTTCTCGAAACACCGGTATTTGATTCGCATGTCTTTTTTGAAACTCCTCCAACAGAAGATTTTCTACTTAAGTTGCCGTTGCAGTTTGTGGGAGCAAAGCCAGAAATTCGCGAAGAAGCACATCGAGATTGGATGCAAGAGTGGAAAAAAGGCTTTAAACCATTTTTGTTTGTTGCGCCTTTTTGGATTGTTCCGAGTTGGTTTGCTCGGCCCGCAGAAGCTGAGCAGGTTTTATGGGTTGATCCGGGAATGGCATTCGGAACTGGTACCCATGAAACGACTCAGCTGGCTGCTCAGTTGATAGTCGAAGAGTGGTCTCGGGTAGGTGGACAGCAGTCGGCATTGGATGTTGGAACTGGAACTGGGGTATTGGCGCTTATGGCCTATATTTTAAAAAAGCAATCTCCGGGACGAGTATTGGCAATTGATAATGATCCAGAGGCAAGGCGAGTGGCGCGCGAGAATCTCGCGATCAATAAAGTCTCAGCGGTCGAAGTGCCAGATCAAAATATTCAAGATCTACCGGTAAAGCACCAGGAGGATGCTTTTGATTTGGTGATCGCCAATATCATTGATGGGGTTCTGCTCGATTTAAAATCTGAGCTTTTACGGGTGCGCAAACCGCATGCTCCCTTGATCTTGTCGGGAATTCTTTTGGAGCGGGAGCAAGCGTTTGTTGAACAGTTCCTTATGGGAACGGATTTGAAAATTCAGCGTCGACTTGTGAAGAATGAATGGGTTGGTCTCTTACTTCAGGAGTAATGCATGCGTCGTTATTGGGTTCCACAGGAAATGCGCACTGGCGACCTGGTTCATCTCACTGGAGATATTTTGCATCACATTCGTGATGTCTGCCGATTGGGAATGGGCTCGAAATTCGAAGTATTGCTGGGTGATCAGAAAGCCTACCTTGTCGAGATCGTGAATGAGGGCAAAGCATTTTCGCATGCTCGGATTATTGAGGAGCGGTCCATCTTGGGTCTGCCAAAACCGACGATACATTTGATTATGTCGATTCCGCGTTTTCCAATCTTTGAGGCGGTTGTGGAAAAAGCTGTGGAGCTTGGGGTTGAGGGCGTTCATTTGGTGTATTCGGATTTTAGTTTTATTCGTAAGCAAGAGGATGCAGTCGAAAAGAAATGGGCCCGATGGCAACGAATTATTCAATCGGCAACTCAACAGTCGGGTCGGGGTGAGCTTATGCAATTGCATGAGCCTGTACGCCTCGACCAAAAGCTAGATATTTTTAACCGATCTCAGGGGTTACATGGTCTGTTTGCTTATGAGGGCGATGGCGTCTTGGGAGCTCAAGATGCGATTGCGCAAACAGTGGCAGCGAAGCCTGAGCAGATTTGGGTATTCGTTGGCAGTGAAGGTGGATTTTCAATAAATGAAGTTGCCCAGTTTCAAAAGTCAGGCCTGCAACCACTGACTCTTGGAGCGCAGGTCCTTCGTGTGGAAACGGCTTGCGTCGCTCTCGTCAGCATCATAAAGTATGGGTTAAACCAGATGCGATAAAATAGGAGTGGCGTATGGATCCATTTGAAGATTTTCAGTTTCAGCCTCTCACCGAAGGACTAGGATTTCATAGAAAAACTGAGAAACTCAAAGAAGATGTGAAGCGTTCAACGTTGCAGGAGGATTTTCAGGCGGCTCCACTGAAAACGGCCAAGTATGACACGACACTTGATGACCTAAAGGCACGACCTACTTCTGAGTCCATTTCAGATTTAATGGCTTCATTGCCCCCTTCGTTGGATTTTTTAGAGGGAGAATTTGAATCTAAAGAAAATAAACGAACTGCACTTCTTGATGAGAAAGCCAATGAAACTCAACGGCCCCAAATTTTTCATCCACTCGGCAAAGAGACTTCTGCGCCAACACTGAATGCTCCTTCTAGCTCGACGATCACCTCGACGATTCAACCGTCGTTAAATCGTAGTCCATTTTCTGCTTCTGCTGGGGCTGCGGCTCCATTAGTAACAAAGGCAGCAGGTACTTTAGGGTTGCAAATTCCGACATCGACTCCGAGTCTGAACTCGCAAAACATTGCAAAAGCTCCGATGAACAACACGATGCCATTGCCTGGTTCCATCGCGGCGAGTGCCTTGCGAGATTCGGTTGGTATTGAAAGCCACTCTGAGGGCAAACAAAGAAGTGAGATCAAACAGAAAGAATTAATCAAAGCCAAAGCCGTTGGCACGGCAAAAGAAGTTAAAACGCTTGAGGGGCTAGAGGAAATAGCGACGGCGATGGGCTCGGCCATACTTGATGGAGCTGTAGTGCTTGGGTTTGGTACACTTGCCTTGGTTGCAATTTTGTCGATCACGAAAATCGACATTGTTGGTTTAATGAGTCACCCGCAGACGCAAGATACAATGCTGTTGAATTTGATGTTTCTCTATTTAGCGGTCATGCAAATTTACATGTTAACCAGTCGAGGATTTTTTGGTTGTTCACTCGGGGACTGGTCTTTTGATGTGCAAGTAGGGACAAGTGAACAGCAAAAGCAGGCCCGCTATCCGATGCAAATTTTGTGGAGGTCATTGTTGAATACTGTGACTGGAATTGTTGTACTGCCGATCTTGTCGCTGATGAGTGGTCGTGATCTTTTGTCTTACCTCTCTGGAGTTCATCTTTTCCGTAAAAGATAGAGCAAGGAATACGTGTGGGACGAGTAATTTTATCTTGGGATGAATTGGCTGCAGAATTGAATCGAGTTCGTCAGTCGAAAAAAGTTGTTTTTACGAATGGCTGTTTTGATATTTTGCATGTTGGTCATGTCCGTTATCTTCAAGAAGCAAGGGCACAGGGAGACTTTCTGGTTGTAGCGCTCAATTCAGATTCGAGTGTGCGAGCTCTCAATAAGGGGCCTGAGCGGCCGATCAATTCTGAGCTGGCTCGAGCAGAGGTTATGGCGGCCTTGGGGTGTGTCGACTTCGTTACGATTTTTTCTGAACCGACTCCGCTTGAAGTGATTCAGCACCTAGCTCCAGACGTCTTGGTTAAGGGGGGAGACTGGAAGGTTGAGCAAATCGTGGGTTCGGAATTTGTTCTTGCTCGCGGGGGCGAGGTGAAGTCATTAAGATTTGTCGATGGTTTTTCCACTACGTCGATTGTTCAAAAAATTCAAAAATAGATTAACTCTAGAATAGTGCAAGCCAACTGAGCTGCACGCTTTCGTACAAGTCGAATCAAGAGTTTTCGGAGGGGAGTTCTACGAGGAGATCTTTGTTAGATTTCGAAAATATCTCACGGTGAATGAGAATTGAAAGAGATAGAATTCTACTTTGCTCGACGAAATCTAAATTTTCAAAAGACGCACCGATAAATGGCTTGCGATCGAGGGTGTCGGTCACATGTCGAACCTTAACTTTTACGGCGAGAGGTGGCGTATTTTCATAGACGAGCTCGCCATCAAGTTGATCGTCGATCTTAAGCGGATAGCGTTCGTTGGCTTGAAAATTGAGACCGCCAAGACTGAAGTCGGCCATGCTAAAACGTGGGTGAATGGTTGAAAAATCAATTTGGTTTGCCTTGCTAAGAACAAAGAAGAACGGCAAGTCTTTGGGAATTGTTTTGCGGTGGTCCTCTCGCCTTTGCACCCAATAGAGATCGACATTCGGGTTGATTTGCCAACCAAGTTCCGCATTTTTTTGAATGCTTGTGCGAAAAAAGAACTGACCTTCATCGAGATGAAAACAAAAACTCATCAGTTCATTTTCAATTGGATTGCGTTCGCTTTGCATGCCCAGCTCAATGTTCCAAAGTTCATTGGCGTTCCGCTCTTGATTTCGTACAGGATTTTGAATGCGAAAAGAAAACGAGATTTGATCTGAGGCAAGTCCGACAAGTAGAGGGCCACATTTATAGACCCAATCAAATATTTGTTGGCGTTCTTCGCTTGTTTCAAGAATGAGGTAATTTGAATTCTTCTGCGTGACTTTGTTGAGCATACTTAAATTCTAGCTCCTTCAAAAAATTCCCGCTATGAAAAACTATGAATTAGGGTGTGTCTTCATTTGGTTGAGATCTTACAAAGAAGCAATGGAAGTTATTTGAGGGTTACTTCCGATCAGGTTGCACTACGCTTTTAAATTGTAAAGCAAGCCTTGACCCTCGGCTACGGCTCCGGCTTCGAGGGTCCAGCGATAAGAGGCGAGAACTTTTTTACGAAACCTTGCCTCAGGAGTGTTTTGCTTTTTAACATTGTTGACCACGAGTTTGAGAATTCTTTCTAAATCTTGTTTGGTTTGCTCGGGGCTTGGAACTTCAGTGGCAAGTGTGGTCGAGGTTGGGGTGGAGTCTGAGGAGCCAGGCGCTTCAGCATGGCTGTCGATCTGCTCATACATGTTTTTCAGGTTGTCGTCAGAGTGAATCTTGCCATTTAGCGGTGGCCCTGCCTGAATAGGTTTGCTCTTCGGAGAGTCCTGTCGCGGAGCTGACTTGAGCTCGGCATTGAGTTCGGCGAGTAGTTCTTCGTCGGATTTTTCGCGGTGGGGGTTTTGCTGAGAGCTTTGCCTGTATCCGGCCGAGGAGTGGGAATTGTCATCGGAGTCACCAGTCTTGGAAACAGCGGAAAGTCCTTCACGAACCGGCGCTTGCCTTGATTCTGAATCCGACATTTCTTTGACGAGGGCCTCGCCGAGGACGCCACTCAGTGGAGACACACTCATTCTATTCTTCCCCTCTGGCAACCATACCTAGACCTTATCGGGAAAATGCGACACAAAATTAATGCAAAGCATTAAGATATTGATATACATGATATTCCTGTGTTTTATGAGATTGAGCGAAGCCCAATTTTGAAATTGCTGGCAACCAAAGTGAGACGCTCACCACGGGCGAGCAAGGGGGGCGCGAGCAAGGGGGACGGAGCTCGCCTCTTCAAGCGGTTGGATCAGGAATTTCGGTGTTTCAATTCGAGACGATCTTGAATTGCGGTCACGAAGTCAGAAGGGGATTTGATCTGTTCAACAAGCATTGCAATCTGCCCCTCGAGTCTATTTCGAATCAGAGCCGAAGCTTCGGCTTTGAGTCGTTGAAGGGATTGACGTGAGTCTCTCCATTGGGGTTTGGATTTTTCGTCAAGAAAGCGATCGCACAACTGGGAAATACCTAGAGACTGCAGAGCTGAGGTCAAGAGAACCTCTGAGGTTCGTGCATTGAGATTGGCATCAAGATGTATGGAGGCTTCGAGTTCTCTCGCAAAACTCTCTGCTCCAGGGCGGTCAGCCTTGTTCACAATAAAGAGATTGGCGATCTCGAGAAGGCCGGCCTTCATTCCTTGAATCGAATCACCTGATTCAGGTACCAAGACTACTGCAACAAAATCAGCGACGTTCATAATTTCGAGTTCGGTTTGTCCAACGCCCACAGTTTCAATGAGCACGACATCAAAGTTTGCGAGATCGAATGCTCGCGCCATCAGATACGCCGAGGAGCTCAGTCCCCCCAAGCTTCCGCGTGAACCAAGCGAACGAATGAACACTTTTGGATCGCCAAAGAATTCTGTGTAACGAATGCGATCCCCTAAGACGGCCCCTTTGGTGAAGGGGCTTGAAGGGTCAATGGCCATGATCCCAACGGAGAGGTTTCGTTTGCGAAACTCGGCAAGAAGCTGACCGATGAGCGTAGATTTCCCGGCTCCTGGTGGGCCGGTGATTCCAATTCGAAAGGCTCTAGTACTTGGTGATCCCAACTCTGGATATTGCTCCAAACAGGTGGCTCCGTCCCTCTCGAGTAGCGTAAGGAGGCGCGCAAGAGCCCGAAAGTCTTGGGTTTTGGTTTTTCGAATGAGATCACCTAAATGGTCACTGTACATACGTGCTTTGTATTAAATCTAACTCATTGAAAAAACACAACTTTTAAACGCTCCTTCCAACCGCCGCAAAGAAGTTCGTCATCTGGTGAAATTTTATGCGCCAGGGGTGCTCAGAGATGAGTCTAAAAATATAGTAAAATCAACAGGTTAATGTGTCGAATTGAGGATAAGTCTTAGCCGCACTTGGCGCGGTCTGTGCCTATTTAGTGAGTGAGAGCCGTGGTGTGAGTCCCGTGGAGTTCGAAACTTTTTTGGGGATTCAACCGAAGTGAGCGGAATGATCCGTTCGGGCTCTTGAGGAGACGCCGATGAAAAATGGAAATCAATCGAAACAGGGATGGATGTTTTTTATTGTGGCGGGATTGATCTTTGCTTTGTTTATCGGAACGACGAAAGTGACACCGGTTCAACGTGTTGAACGTCCGGGAGATATATTTGACGTTGCGATTCGGAATTTAACTAATAGCGAACTTCTAAAAGTTAAGAACGTGAATGTTCCATATTGGCCGTCGGTTTCAGCATCGTTTGACTTGGTTATGCAGAAATTGAAAGACATGGCCACGAATGCACAGAAATTGTTTTCAACGCCGGGGACGGATCCGAAGCTAATGGCAGCCACGGAAAAAGATAAAAAGAAAAAGAAGAAAAAAAAGAAGGATCCGAAACAGACTCCGGTGAGTGCCCCTCATGGAGAAGAGGATACGGTTGTGAGGCAGGATCCTCCGGCGCAAAGCCCACCTCTGGCTCCGATGGGGCCGCCCGCTCAGCACACGGCCAGCGGAACGGAGCCGCAGGCTGTTGGTGGGACTCCACATAGTGTGAACGAGTGGGAAAAGCTAATTCTCTCA
>CAYONZ010000047.1:0-25180 GCA_964405465.1 uncultured Bdellovibrionales bacterium
CCGTAGAATACGAAATCAATTTTCAACTCAGAAATTTGCTGGACATGGAACCAGATGTTCGCGCCAAAGAGGGTATTTTTTTGGCGTTCCAATATCCGATCGAAGTTCCTGGTGTGAGCAATGTGGCGTTTTTGCGAACTGCTTTCAACTCAGTTTGTAAATATCAAGGTGTCAAAGAAATGAATGAAGCCGAGTTTACCGATTTTTTGAAAAAGAAAATGGCACTCGTGAATATGGAAGACCGCTTTCTTGATCGTGCGGTCAACGTGGGCTTCAGCGGGGGCGAAAAAAAGAGAAATGAAATTTTGCAAATGGCAGTGTTGTCTCCGCGTCTAGCGTTTTTGGACGAGACAGATTCTGGCCTTGATATAGATGCCCTCCGAATTGTTTCTGAAGGCGTAAACAAGTTGAAGTCAGTCGACAACGCCATAGTGTTAGTTACGCATTATCAACGCCTGCTTGATTATATAGTCCCCGACTATGTTCATGTCTTGGCCGGAGGGAAAATTATTGAAACAGGCGATAAGAAGCTAGCGTTGGAGCTCGAGAAGAAGGGTTACGATTGGCTTCTGAATTAAAATTTTTCTAACTGGGTTAATATTGGCTGGGTGAACAATGGCGAATTTAGGAAATGGATCTTTAGAAAAAATCTGGAATGAAACGCAAGCTTGGAGAGCACAATCAAAAAGTCGGTCAAGTTTGGCTTCGCATTATCAGCACAATTATGAGCTCTGGAAAGATCGTGGATTTCCGTCGAGGCAGGACGAGAGTTTTAAATACACAAGTGTAAATTCCTTGGTGGATTCATCTTGGGTCTTGGCGAATAGGCCAGCGACTTTGAGCCATATTTTGCTGAAGACGAAATTATGGAACGGTTTAAAAGCTGCAGAGTTGGTTTTTATCGATGGGCAATTTGCCCCTGAGCTTTCAGAATTCTCGAATAATCATCTTCATTTTGTGACTCCCTCATTCATACCCGCAGGTCAATCAATAGACTTGATGTCTGACGTCAGTGAACAAATCTCAAAGAGCTCTAGTCTTTGTAAAGAAACTCCGAATTCATTTCTTTATCTCAATCAGGCACTGAGTACCGATGGCGTTTTCTTTAAAATCAGTGAATCTGTAGAGCTTCCGATTGTCTTTACCTTTGTGAATACTCAAAACCAGAGAGCTGTTAGTTTTCCTCAGGTTAATGGTGTGTTGGCTGCGTCAGCACGTGCAAGCATTGTGGAAAACTATGTGAATCTTGGGGGTGAAGAATATTGGGTGTGTGGTAATTCAAAAATTTTGGTTTCACAAAATGCCCAATTGTCCTTAGTTCAGGTTCAAAGTCTTCACGGAACAGCATCATTGATAGGCAACACACAGATTATTCAAAAGCGTGATAGTCGTGTCGAGAGCTTGCAGATTTCACTGGGTGCTCGGTTGTGTCGGCAGGATCTGGTTGTGCATCTTGCTGGTGAAGGTGCAGAAGCCCAAGTTGATGGGCTTTACCTTGCCGGAGAATCTCAGCACGTCGATCATCACACTGCAATTGAGCACGCATTGGGAAATACGGCGAGCAATCAATTGTACAAAGGTATTTTGGGTGGTGAAGCTAGAGCCGTATTCAACGGAAGAATTCATATTTTCAAAGATGCACAGAAGGCGAACGCAGCTCAGTTGAATAATAACTTGATGTTGAGTTCAAAGGCCGAAGTTGATACCAAGCCAGAGCTTGAGATTTATGCAGATGATGTTAAAGCAGCGCATGGGGCGACCGTTGGTCAACTTGAAGGCGATGAAGTATTTTACTTTCAAAGTCGGGCGATCGAAAAAAATACGGCGCTCAAAATTTTGGCTCACGGATTTGCACAAGATGTTGTACTTCGAAGTACAAACAGTGATCTATACGCACCACTTTCTGAGATGATAGCTAACAAATTGGATGATTTGCGGGTGGTGATCTCATGAATGTCGAATTCGATGTACAGAAAATTCGCCAAGATTTTCCCACTCTAGCGGTTCCTATCTATGACAAGCCACTTTCTTATCTCGACAATGCGGCCTCAACTTTGAGGCCAAATCAAGTGATTGATCGGGTCGGAAATTATTACCGATACGAGGCATCGAATGTGCATCGGGGAGCACACTTTTTGAGTTCCCAAGGCACATCTTTTTATGAGACTGCACGCCAAACTGTTCGCGATTTTATTGGTGCACGTTCACTTGGAGAAGTCATTTTCACCCGGGGTACCACTGAATCGATCAATCTTGTGGCCCAAGCATGGGGCCGAAAAAATCTCAATGAAGGCGACGAAATTATTTTAAGCGAGATGGAACATCATTCAAATATTGTTCCATGGCAGCTGATAGCAGAAGAGCGTCGTGCAAAAATTCAGGTAATTCCGGTTACAGATGTAGGTGAACTAGATTTAGATGCATATCAAAAACTATTAAATAGCAAAACTAAGATAGTTGCAGTGAGTTTTTGTTCAAATGCTTTAGGCACGATAAATCCTGTTAAGAGAATTGTTGAATTAGCACATGCATGTGGAGCTCTAGTTTTACTTGATGCTGCCCAGGCTGTGACACAGACACCAATTGATGTTCAAACGATCGATTGTGATTTTTTAGCATTTTCCGGACACAAGATTTTTGCGCCATATGGAATCGGAGTTTTATACGGTAAAGAGACACTCTTGGAGCAAATGCCACCTTATCAGTCTGGAGGGAGCATGATCGGGAGCGTGAGTTTTGAAAAGACGACTTTTGCGAACTTGCCACAGAAATTCGAAGCCGGTACTCCTTCGGTTTCAGGAGCAATCGGGCTGGGCTCAGCCATTGAGTATTTTCTTAATATTGGAGTCGCAAAGGCAGGCGCATACAAGCATCAGCTTTTAGAAACTGCCACTCGAAAAATGCAGGAAATTGAGGGGCTTCGAATTATTGGTACTGCTAAAGCCAAAGCCCCGATTGTGTCGTTTGTCATTGAGGGAATTCATCCTAGTGACCTCGGAAGTGTGTTGGATCGCGAGGGAGTGGCAATAAGAACTGGACACCACTGTACCCAACCACTGATGAAAAGATTCGGCGTGTCTTCCACAGCGCGGGCATCTTTTTCTTTTTATAATACTGCCGAAGAAATTGATCGATTAGTTGCCGGAATTCACAAGGCAAGGGAGTTTTTTCTATGAGTACTGAACAAAAAAGCCAAGATCCATTCGATGTTCGAGTTCGTGTTATGGCAACACCAAATCCGAATGCGCTAAAATTTATTGTAAATAAACTTGTAAAAGCGGAAGGCAAAGCGACATTTTCTAGGCCAAGCGAGGCAATGGGTGTTCCTTTAGCTGAAGATCTGTTTATGGTGGATGGGGTTCGCCAGCTACATTTCTTTGAAAATGTGGTGACAGTGACATATGCCGAAGATGCGGATGTAGATACACTTCGTATAGAAGTGATCGCTCACCTTCAGAGACGAATGGTTTTGCATGATCCTAGTTTTGTTATGCCTGATGAAAAAAAGAAATTGGATCGCAGTGGATTGTCTCCAGAAATTCAAAAGATCGAAGAAATTTTAGATCGTACAGTTCGTATGCATTTGCAAGGGGACGGTGGCGATATTGAAATTCTCAATCTTGATGGTCATGTCCTCGAAGTTCGTTACCAGGGGGCCTGTGGGACTTGTCCGAGCTCCTTAACGGGAACATTAGAGGCTATACAGGGAATTCTTCGAGACGAATTCGACCCTGATATCAGAATTGTCACTGTCGATTAAAATTGAAAGGATCTCACTGAAAAATTTTGTCTGGCAATGGCCTAATTTGTGGATGTCGTCGATCATTTTTGGACGAAACTTCGCCGGTCGATTTTTCATCGGTACCGCTTGATGTAAATGAGCTCTTGTTTTTTGTACTAACCAGTCCTGGTGTATTCTCTTCATTTGGAGACAAGACAAGTTGTCCTACGAAACCTTGTCTTTCGCCATTCACAATTTTGTAGAGTTGCAGGTGGAGAGGTCTGATTGATTCTTGTGTTGTGATCAAAGTGACCTGTCTTGTCGTGGTTTCATCGGATTCGAGGTGATCAATGAGATCAGCGGTAGCACCAGAAACCATTGAAACGCCCTCTGGTAAAATCCATTCGAAGGCAAGAGCATCGGCGGCTTGTTCACTCGAAAATTCAGCTGTCACCTCAAAGGGTATTCCAGTTTGGATGGTTTGATCGGCGGATGTGATTTTCAGGTCCACATGATATGGCCCCGTATTTTTCGCAAAATATTTTTCTTCAAGTTTGTGGCTGTTTAACATTTCGCGTTTCAGTAAGGTTGAGGGATCCATAACTGACGCGGGACCTCGACTGCCAGCGTGATCTTTATGAACTGCCTTGAATGGAAATCCACCAGAAACAAATAATTTTTGTTTTGTGTGCACTGAAACCCAACTCAACAAAGTCAACGCCGTGCCAGCACCTAATACAAATTGAACATAATGACTTTGGAATATGAGTTTGATTCGATTTTTCATTAGGTGCCTCACGGATTTGGACATACTTTTTGCCCATTGATTGTAAGTGTGTAGTTTGCTGCGGTTCCGGCTCCGTTACCTGTGTATGCCATAACGTTGATCATGTACCATCCAGCAGGGGCACTGGTTGAAATGCTCTCATTTCCTCCGGCGACGGTTGCGTCACTTCTTGCAACAATCGATGAATCAGAGCCATAGGTATAATGTTCTTTGTAGAGATAGAGATCCAAGTCGGCTGTCGACCCTGAGCTATTGTTAGTCAGAGTGATATTGAGAGCTCCGCCGGTGTGATTGTAGGCAAAGAAATCATTGTTTTTATAAAGATTGGAGGCTGCAAAGGAACCATTTGAAGTCGAAACGGGCGTCATGGTCGCAGTGTATGTTTGACCATTGGACGGGCAAGTTGCTCCCGTTGCGATCATCGAAACAGGTGTGGCAAAATCAGATTGGTTGGCGAGATGTTTTTGTTGTAAGAGCACGACACTCCAGTCTTGGTGACCTGTGAGGTGTGTTTGGTTGTAGTGAACTAATCCAATATTTCGAAAGTGCGCGGTCGCAGAGCCTGAATCCCGAAGCCCGGTGAAAAGTGTCCATAGTTCACTAAATGGTGATTGCACCGATTCATTTCCGCTTGAGTATCCAGGGTAGATAGATGATCCGTCTGCACCTCCGGCCCCTGATACCGGATGGGGATCAATAGTGTCCCACAGCAGTCGAGTAATTGAAAATTCATGAAAATTTCCCTCGCCCACAGCACTCATGTCGGCGGGTGCATCGTGCTTAGTACCGATCGTTTCTACGTTTTCAATATCGACGTTAAAGTAGACACCAGGAGTTCCGTCGATATTTCCAGATGTATCTCGGTAAACTGGGTTTCCAGTTACTGCGGCCTGAAAGAAGTTGGCCCAACCTTCACCCCATGCAAGACGTGGATCAATGATCGAATTTCCGTTATGGCTACCACCAGGAGAATCGGTCTGGGCATAAATGTCTTCGATAAAATGACCATATTCGTGAATGATCACCGAGTTGTCAAAGTGATCTGTATCGCTTGCATCAACGTCTCCGTTGAGACCTCCCATTAAATACAACTCGCTCTGTCCGGGAAGATAGAAACTGATTGGGTTGGTAAGGCCAAAATAAGTTCCGGGGTTTACGCCCTTTGCCCAGTAGGCGTGAATTTCTGGCGCCACGGTAAATGGTGTACAGGAAGAAAAGGTACCAGAACAGTTTGTCGTTTGATCTCGCAAGAATTTATTGGCTTTGTAGATTTGATCGAGAATATTGAAGGCCCCACCTTCGAGAGTTCCGGTTGCTTTGGCTACAAGTTGAAGTGCAGAAGTATTTGAACTCGTGCTCACAGATTTTGAAACCGTGTAAAACACATTGTCAGTTGGATTGTTGAGTACGTATGCCTTGTAGTTTGAATTGCTGGCTCTTGATGCAACAGCCACAGTGTAGTTTCCGGAATTTTTTGGAAGCTGAAAACTAAAATCACCGTTGCCGTCGGTTTCTGCGCATTGAACAATATTGCCGGTCGAATCAGAGACTCGTACCTCTGCGTATTTAATTTTTCCAGGAACCGTGTTTTGAGTTACCGAGAGATTCGCACTTTGTGAAATCGTAAGCGCATCTCCTGGAGCCTTGGCGCTGAGGATTAGGCTTGTCGTACCAGATGTGGTCACCACTGCACTCGAGTCTGCGTTGATACTGGCAGCGAGTCCCGCTGAAATTTCAGTCGCAGTAGCAGAAGCATCCGAAGTGAAATTGTAGGTTCGTGAATTGACTGTGACCGAATAGGCAAAATTGTTTACGGCAGTTATTGAAACTGTAGCAAGACCGTCGGTTACCGCACCATTTCCGTTAAGGCGATATTCGAATGCGCCACGACCAGAGACTGTAACTGGATCAGTGAAAGTTTTTGACGGAAGGTAAGTGCAGTAGGGTGAAATTGATTTTGTCGACACACTACCAGAATCAGAGGGCGCTAGGCCATTACATCCTGATAGCACGGCTGTACCTATGGTAAACAGAACCAATCTCAATTTCGATATAGGTGTAATTCGCAAACGTACCTCATTTGATGTGTTACAAAAACGGGCTGTCTAAATGACCAACACACCAGCTATTATCTTTTCGGAATACCGAGTATCTACGTTGAGGTTTGGGCGATTGATTCTCAATTTTTGACGATCAATTTGAGACAAATGTAGATCGCTGTGAGTTGTTGCGATTTGAGACATCTCTTGTTAGTGTAATGGGCTGCAGGTATGGCGATTCATAATTAGAGGTTCAATTTGGAAAAGGGATATAATTCTGATGTAGTTTATCGTGGTTTGGATTTTCATATTCAAACTGAAGATTGGGGTTTGCAAAATCCCTACATCGTGAGTCGTGTCTATCAAAATGGTGCAGTAATCAAAAGTGTGAAAACTCCCTACTCCGAAGTCCTGGTCCGCGGGTCTTTTCTAGATCGTCAGGCCATTCGTATGGCCTTACATGAGCAGCATGATCGAATTCTGGACCTTCTAGTTTCTGGCCAACTGTTTTGATCACCTATAGAATAAAGGGATGATTGAATTTTCACATGTCTACAAAACTTACCCAGGCCCTGTCCATGCGCTTTCCAATGTTGATCTCGACATAAAAAAAGGAGAATTCCTTTTCCTTACGGGTCCAAGTGGCGCAGGGAAAACCACACTTTTTAGAATGATTTCTGGATTTGATCGTCCCAGCTCAGGAGCGGTCGTTGTTGGGGGATATGATCTGTCTCGAATTCGAGCTTCTGATCTGGCACAATTTCGAAGGCGTATCGGAGTTGTATTTCAAGACTTCCGACTTCTAAAAAACAGAAACGTTTTTGATAACATTGCTCTGCCGCTCGAGATTAGAAGGGACAAGCAAAGCTATATCAAAAAAAAGGTAGAAGAAGTATTGGGTCAAGTTGGTTTGTCATACAAATGGGATCAGCTACCTGAGCAGTTGTCGGGTGGCGAGCAGCAGCGAGTGGCCATTGCTAGGGCTCTCATTCATCAACCAGGTGTGTTGATTGCGGATGAACCGACTGGAAATTTGGACCCAGATTTGAGTGAAGAGATAATGGATCTTTTTGAAAAAGTGAATGCCCAAGGGACCACGGTATTTGTTGCGACTCACGATCATGCTTTAGTGAAAAGGCGAGCAAAGAGAGTGGTTGAAATTCGTTCGGGCCAGGTCACGATGATATGAAGATAATAGATCATCGTCACGAAATGATTCAAAAGTAGAAAAGATAAAAATCTAACGAATGAAAGGAGTGAATAGGATGTTCGCTCTCTTTGTAAAGGATCAGCTAAAAAACTTGCGTCGAGTATGGTTGCACCACACTGGTATGCAGCTCACAACAATGTCGGTATTAACTGCGAGTTTTGCTGCCGTAGCCATCATGATTTTGGTTTCAATCAATTTAAAAAAAGTAATGGTAAATTGGGGTGAGTCAGTGCAAATAACTGCGTATCTCGATGACTCTGTAGGTGAAACAGGGCTGATTGATGTACGTACGGCTATTACAAAACGTGCAGATGTGACAACCGTCAACTATGTAGATAAAGCGCAAGCCACTCAAATTTTTAAACAACAAATGGCGACTTATGCACCAGATCTTCTCAAGGATTCTGAGTTCACACAGCCATTTCCAGCAAGTTTTCAAATTGGTATAAAGGGTGGTGTGCAAACACAGGAGGATGTTGATCGGGTTGACAAAATGGCCGCCGAAATTCGCAAAATACCTGGTGTCGAGGATGTTTCTTATGGGCAAAGTTGGGTCAAAAATTACTCCAGCTTTATAAATGCTTTTACTGCGAGCGGCTGGATTCTGATATCAATTATACTATTTGGAAGTCTCTTTGTAATCGGCAATTCAATAAGAGCGTCTGTTTCGTCGCGACGAGAGGAAGTTGAAATTCTCGAGTTGGTTGGCGCAACTCCGACCATGATACGTGCGCCATTCATAGTTGAAGGTGTTTTCATGGGCACTCTCACTTGTTCCCTCGCAATGTTGGTGGCATATGGGGTCTACCTTTGGATCATGCAGGTTATGGGTTCTAGCCTTGCCTTCACACGAATGGCGAACATTCTTGGCTTTATTCCACCAGAAATACTCCTTTTGTTTATCTTTGCCGCCGGCGGGCTTGGCGGCCTGGGAGCGTTTTTGACCGTTCGTGGAATTAATAGTGGTTGGGCCGCAAGTCGTGCGCTGGGGGAGGAGTAGTTGAGATCCCAAAGAAAATGCTTGAGCGCTCAGATTCTCCTCTCAGTGCTAATTTTAGCCTGTTTGGCGAGTCCAGTTGCACGCGGAGAAAGTGAAGAGTCTCTACAGGTGCTTATGGATAAGTACAAAGAGACCAAAGAAAATCTGAATGAGAGTGAGTCTGAAAAACGAAAAATTTTGGGTTCGATCTATTCAATAAACCAGCGAATGAAAAGAATCACAAGGAGAAAGGGGCAGCTGACTGACCAGCTTTTCTTGGCACAGGGAAATGTCAAGTCTACGGCTCGAGTCATTTCTGCCATGGAAGACGAGATTGCCAAACAGCGAGCCCAATTAAAAACTCGATTGAGGGCACTCTATAAGTTGTCGGGTTCAGGATATTTGGCTATCCTATTTTCCCAAAATAGTGCTCACGAAATTGACCACACGCTGAAGTATTTAAAAATTGTCACAGACTCAGACTATCAATTGATGAAGAGCTATCAAAAAAATATCGCTCGCCATAAACAGCAAAGAAGCCACCTTAAAAATCAAGTACAGAAATTAATGGCCATCGAGAAGAGTATTAAAAATCAAGAAGCACTTCTTGAAAAAGAACATTTAGCAAAATCGACCATTGCCTCTGATTTGGAATCAAAAAAGATGGAGAGTCTTAAAAAAATTCAAAGTATCAGAAGCAAAACATTGACCCTTTCCAAAGATGCACCGGTGGATGAAGGATTGCTTTCACTATTGAAATCAGGATTTTTCGAAAGCAAGGGCAAGCTCAAAGCTCCCGTAGTTGGACGAGTTGTTCAGGACTTTGGTCTTATGACTGATGAAACAACCAAAGCGCAGATGGCCCACAAAGGCTGGCACATCGCCAGTGGTGTTGGAACAACAGTAAGTTCTGTTTTTGAAGGTGAAGTGGTGTTTTCGGGATGGATAAATGGCTACGGAAACACTGTCATAATTGATCATGGAGACCATTACTATTCAGTCTATGGGCACATCATTCCAGCAAAGTTGGCACTTGGAACCAAAGTGAAAACCGGAGAAGCATTGGGACTAGTGACCAATACCTCAAGAAAATTTGGAGAAGGTATATATTTTGAAATTCGACACTTCACAGAGCCCGAAAATCCAGGCGTCTGGGTCGAGCAAAAAAGTCTACAAATATCGGCAAATCAAGGTGAGAATATCAAAAGCGTCTCTAGTAGAAATTGAGAAAGGATCTTCATGAAAAAGTATCTTCGAACGACGGCAGTCTTTTTTGCGATCAGCTTTGTTTTTTTGACTGCGGTAGTGGTAAGCACCGTGAATTCGGATTCATTGGTTGCATACGGAAAAGAGCGATATGAAGAACTTCAGATTTTCTCAAAAGTTTTAAATCTTGTTCAGCAATATTATGTGGAAGAAGTAGACACAAAAAAATTGGTCTACGGAGCAATTAAAGGAATGTTGTCAGAGCTGGATCCGCACACGAATTTTTTGGCCCCAGACGTGTATAAAGAATTTGAGAACGAAACATCAGGTGAATTTGGGGGAATTGGAATTGAAATTACAATTCAGAACGACATACTAACAGTGATTTCACCGATTGAAGACACACCCGCGTGGATAGCGGGCATTCAAGCTGGTGACAAAATCACCGAGATCAATGGTGTCAGTACCAAAGGCTTTAGCCTGGCAGATGCTGCCCAACACATGCGTGGAAAAAAGGGATCAAAGGTACGCCTTGGAATTTATCGTGACAGCTTTGATAAACCCAAAGAGTTCATCATTGAACGAGGCACGGTTAAGATCAAATCTGTGAAATTCACCGATATGGAAGATGGCTATGGATATGTCCGATTGACTAGCTTCATCGAAAACTCTTCAACTGAAATTGAAAAAGCAGTGAAGACGATGGAGAAAAAAGGAAAAATCCGCGGGATCATAATTGATCTAAGGCGAAACCCAGGTGGACTTCTCGATCAAGCGATTAAGATTAGCGACCTGTTTCTTGATCATGGAATCATCGTGAGCACGATTGGCCGCAACAAAAAAGAAAAGGAAGTTGTTTATGCAAAGAAGGACGGCAGTTATGTCGACTTCCCAATTATCGTTTTAATTAATGAGTATTCAGCGAGCGCCAGTGAAATTTTGGCCGGAGCACTTCAAGACAACAAACGAGCGCTGGTGATGGGTCAACGAAGTTTCGGCAAAGGATCAGTGCAGTCAGTTGTGAAGTTGGGAGATGGTTCGGCGCTAAAGTTGACAGTAGCTCGATATTATACCCCAAGTGGTGTTTCAATTCAGGCAGAAGGCATTAAGCCTGACGTGATAGTTGATGATGTTGATTCAGACGGATTCAAAAAAGCCGTCATCAAGCGGGATGTTCGAAGAGAACAAGATATCGCAGGTCACTTGATTGGTGATCAGGAGAAAAAAGAAGAAAAGAAGGCTGACGATCAAGAGCCCGTCGTGTCTCAACCACAAGCCGGACGGTCTGGAGCAAAGCCCGACGAAGAGAGCAGCTATTGGTATAAAAAAGAGGGTGCCAAGAAACAATTGACCGGAAGAGACAAGCTATTGTCAGACGATTTTCAGGTGCTTCAGGCCTATAACTATCTCAAGGCATGGAAAGTGATGAGTACCTTTGACGCTATGAGTGCGCAGCAAAAATCTGGACCTGCAGCAGAAAAGGCCACAAAATAAGTGCCTAAAAGGGGGCACTTATGAAGTTTTCAATTTTGATCATTGCGCTTGCCGTTCTGTCTTTCGGTCAGCGTTCAAATGCGGTTGGTTTTCATTCCGGAAATGTGTTTGAGCATATCAATGTATATGGATCGGTTACCATACAGTGCCCTTCTAGAGGCGGTAATGGCTCACAGGTCACTTCTTTTTTTAACTGTTCAGGTGATCGTTTGAACCCGAATGAAACTGCATATTTCGTCATGGATGAGCTTGTAAATGCCGACCATGTCTACCTAAAGGCCATCCATGCTGATGGCTCAATCAGAGAGAAAGATGACTTGTTCAACTCAAAAAAGAAACGCAGTAATTCGCGCTTTAACCTCTGGATATCCACAGTGTTTCAGCGACCTCTTTTAGATTTTGGTGTGAATCGCATTTCCTACAAACTTACTAAAAGCGGGTCTACGGTCAAAGAGGGAGAGTTTGCTGTTGAAGTTCGCCAGGGAAAGGATCTACTTTGCCGAAATGAATTTCTTTTTTCGAGTGATTCCACCGACTGTTTGAATTCTGGCTATGCTTGTTCAAAGTACTTTGCCCAGGTCAGGTCTTGCGAGTAGTCGTGCCCAAAAACAAAAGGCGAGGGTTACCTCGCCTTAGATTTATCAAAATGACAATTTAGAATTAAGCATTCTTCGGTTCTAATTTTTCAATCTCTTCACGAGTCAATTCCTGAACGTCCGCTTGATTGAAAAGAAATTCAGCAACTTTCTCCTCTGTAATGGTATATGCTAATCGAGCCATTCTCTCCTTCTCAGCATAAAACTCCTTTACGCGAGCCATCTCAATACCAGTCTGCGCAGCAAAACCTTTCAGTTTCTCTTCAATATCGGCAGCTGTCGCTCGAAGATTTTTATCAACGGCAATTTTGTCGACTAAAAAGCTTGATTGAATCATGAAAGCTGCAGTTTTTTCGAAGTCATCTGCCCACTTATTTTTGTACTCATTGAAAGCCTCTTCGCCGTAACCTTGCTCCGTAATTCGCTTCTTCATGTCTTCTTCAAGCATTACGGTCTGTTCTTTGAGCAGCGACTTAGGAACATCGACAGGATTCTTTTCAACCAATGACTTCATCAATCGATCTTTCACAGCATCATTGATGCGTTTCAATTCCCGCTTTTCGTAGTCTTCTTGAATTGATTTTTTAAGGTCAGCAACGGTGGCATATGGGCCAACTGATGCCGCAAAAGTGTCATTTACCTCAGGTAGAACTTTGGTTTTTATTTCCTTCAAAGTAACTTTAAAGGTCACTGGTTTACCTGCGATTTCTGGTGCGTGATACTGCTCAGGAAATTTAAGGCTGATTTCACGAACTTCTTCGAGATTCATACCTACAACGCCTTCTTCAAAGCCTTCAATAAATGATTTGCTGCCAAGCTCAAGTTCAAAGTCTTTTGCTGTTCCGTTGTCTAAAGGTTTTCCATCCACAAAACCTTCGAAATCAATCAAAGCAATATCTCCCAATTGAATGGCACGACCATCAACAACTGGCATTTTAATGGCTTTGTTCTTACGGATTTCTTCTAATGTGTCTTCAACAAAATTTGGTTTTGCGACAAACTTTTCTTTGCGCACAGGTAGTTTTTCAAGTTGCTTAATTTTAATTTCAGGGCGCACCTCAAATGCCGCAGTAAATGAAAACGGCTTGTCATCGTTGATCTCGTCGAATTCGATTTCCGGAAAGTTTACTGGATCAAGTGAATGGGCACTAAGAGCAGACGAGTAGTTTTTCGATACGATATCTTGGACTACTTGCTGTTGAATTTGATTTTTATAAAGGTTGCGAATTGTTGAAAGAGGCGCCTTGCCTTTCCTAAAACCTTTAATCTCTGCATTTTTTTGAACTTCTTTATAGGCATTTTCAAAAGCGGCTTTAACTGTCTCGGGTGGAATTTCTACGCTCAACTTGCGCTCTAAACCGGAAACTACTTCGACATTCGATTTCATTTGTTCTCCCATTTTTTCCTGAAATTAGTGTGACGGAATATAGGAGAAAGACCGCGTAAAATCAAGGTTTTGACGTGTCTGGGATTACCTGTAAAAATGGTGGTGACTGAACTTAAAACAAGCGTGAGATTTTTTCAGCTAACCTCAGCTTTGGAGCCGAATTAATGGGACCAATCGATCAAAAAATTGTCTTTGTGACTGGTAAAGGCGGAGTTGGCAAGTCTACCGTTGCACTGGTCCTTGCCCAGGAGCAGGCCAAGTTTGGTAAACGCGTATTGTTGGTCGAGATCGGCAATTCCAGCTATCTGGGAGATTTTTTGGATGAAAAAGAGGTCGGCTCTAAACCAATCTCGACACGGCTAGGTTTCGATTTGGCTCTTTGGAGTGGCGAGAGTTGCCTAAGGGAATATGTTCTCCACTACCTCAAGTTAGAGCGAGTCTATGACTTGTTTTTTGAAAATAAAGTGATGCGGGCATTGATAAATGTTGCGCCGGGTCTATCTGAGGTCGCGATTCTCGGGAAACTGACAAGTGGTGTGCGTCGGGTGGGGCCGGAGTTTAACTATGATCTGGTCATAGTAGATTGTTTTGCCACGGGCCATGCCTTGGCCTTGTTGCGTGCACCAGTCGGAATGTTGGAGGCTATTCCGGCGGGACCGATGGGTAAAAATTGTCGCGAAATTCTGGCGGTTCTCAGGGATTGCAATTTAACCAAGTATGTATTGGTGACGTTGCTTGAAGAGTTGCCGGTGGTTGAGGTTTTGGAATTGAGCGAATCACTTAAGGGCGAGTTCAATGCAATTCCATTGGTCGTTGCAAATCGTGTTCAAGAGTTAACCTTTGTTAACACTCGAAAAGACACCAATTTAGTCTTAAGTGCGATTGCCGAACAGTCGCATAAGGATACTTCAATAGTTCAATTTATTGATTTTCTTCGTGCAATTTTTGAAAAACAAGAAGGCTATTTGAATCAATTAAAAAATCTCGAGGTCGTGGCCTGTTTGCCTCAGGTGTTTGCTCGAAATAAAGCTGATTTGCTTGAAGTTCTGGGAGGTTCATTACGAAAGATTTAGCAACTATTGCAATGAAATCTAAAGTTATTGTCAGTGTGGGAACCGGAGGAGTTGGCAAAACTTCGGTATCGGCTGCTCTTGGAGTGGCTGCTGCACTAAATGGGCGTAAAGTATTGGTGCTTACTGTTGATCCCTCAAAACGATTGGCTACGTCTCTTGGGGTGGACCTTAAGAGCGCCAGCATATCCCGAGTGATTTTGCCAGAATCCTTGGGTGAGTTAAGTGCGGGAGTGATTGATTCCCACCAAATTTTTGATCAGTTTATTCGCAGACATGCCCCGTCTTCCACTGTCGATAAAATTTTGAAAAATAGACTGTATGTTCAGTTATCGACGACTCTCAGCGGGTCGCAAGAGTTTACCGCCATGGAAAAGCTTCTCCAATCGAGGGAGAGTGGTCAGTACGATCTCATCATTTTGGATACTCCCCCAGCGCAACACGCCCAAGATTTTTTAAGTGCGCCACAAAGAATTCAAGATTTGTTTCAGGACTCGGTAACCAAGTGGTTCGTATCCGCAAAAGACAAAACCCCAGGGTTTATTTCTCAGCTTATCAATAAAGGAACGCGTACAGTTTTAAAATCGCTTGAAGTTCTGACTGGGTCTGCATTTATTGAAGAGTTAATAGAATTCTTCGATCAAATCGGGACGGTTCAAAAACATTTACGAGACCGCAGCCGAGCCGTGCAAAACCTGTTGCGAGATGAATGCACTAGCTTTGTTTTGGTAACGAGTTTTGATGAAACCAAATTGAAAGAGGCCAACCGACTCATTCGAGATTTACAAGCATCTCAATTTAAACTTGAGGGCGTTGTTATCAATCGAGCCTTTCCCGATGCACTCGATCAATTTACTCTGGATCGCCGAGAAAAATGGCAGGGTACATTGGCGACTTTCCCGTTGTTTCAGCCGAGTGATAAGGTGCAAAGTATGGCAGGCTCTGACGATATACACCTCACTAATATAGATCAGACTATGGTCGAGTTTGTTTCATTCTGTGACAAGTTTATGCAGTATTACCAGGAAAAGTATAAAATGTACGATGTATTCGCCAAAAATTTGCCGGAAGGTATTTGCATGGTGAAGGTTCCCGAGTTCTTAGGTGATGTAAGTGGGATTGCAGATTTGAAAAAATTGGCAACGAGTCTTCAGGAAAAGAGTTGAGTAAAAAATGAGAGTGATGTTTCCGTTGTTGTTTTCAGCTATTTTGACTTGCGCATGCGCGAGCCTGCCCAAGGGACTTCGATTTACTGGTGATGCGGGAAGCAATATTTCAATGGCTGCGATGCCATTAGAAGAGCCTAACAATGACCAAGGCCCAGATGATTTTCGTGAGGCGCTAAAAAACTTTGAAGCCTCGAAGTTTCAGGAGGCGGCCGACGCCTTTAAAAAATTCTATTTGAACCAATCGACCTCTAAATATGCTTGGATCTCTAGGTATTACTATGGATATAGCATAGAAATGCTCGGAAGAAATGAAGAGGCAATTGAAGTGTATCGAGAGGTGATTCAGGCCACAGTATCGAGAGGACAGTTTTTAAGAGCAAAGACTTTGTATCGCATGTCTTTTTGCTATGAAAGAATGAGCAATGACATTCAGGTGGTAGCATCTCTGAAGGATATTGGTGAATCAGTAAAGTATTTACCAGAGTCGGTAAGGTTAGCTGAATTGTTTGCGCGAATTGCGGGTGCATATGCAAGACTTGGCAACCAGGACGAAGCCATAAAATATTACGAACTGGCTGAGGCAGGTATTGGCCAATTGAAGCGAAAGCATGTCGGTATGGACTCCTCAGAGTGGTTTGCAAAAACACTGTTTGCAATGGGTAGTTTGGAAGTGCGTGATCTAAATTGGCAAAATTTTGATCGTGAAATCGAACCATTTGGGCGATCACAGATCTATTTGTTTCGGTCTGTTGTCGCGAACTCACCAAATTGGAGTCCACGTTCGGAGCAAATGTTGTTGAATGGATACCAACGGTTGCAGAATGTGATAATAAATCAGAAGCCCACTCCAACGGGTGAGGATCCGATTGTTTCACAACGTGAGATCGTATCGCGACAGAACGAATTGATTCAATTGGTATTGACCAAAGTTCAAGAGCTTGAAATCGAAGCGACAACAGGTGAAAACTCAAAAGATTTT
Organism: uncultured Bdellovibrionales bacterium; assembly: GCA_964405465.1. Lineage (GTDB taxonomy): Bacteria > Bdellovibrionota > Bdellovibrionia > Bdellovibrionales > JAMPXM01 > CAYONZ01. Next base: position 16,638 of record CAYONZ010000047.1, read on the forward strand.
GGGGTAAAGATTCTTGCAAAATTAGAACCCATGGTTCGACAGTTCAATGAAATGTTAGCTGAGCCATTGCCCGGATCTGGACTTACCGATGAAGCTTTAAAGAGAAAAACTTTGCCTCGAGGTTCCACTAAAAATCCAGAAGACGCCAATTTAGAGGGAGATCCGAATCAATGAACTCATTCTCAATGAGAATTACCGTAGGTTTTTTAAGTCTCTTTCAGGGCGGCGCTCTGATACTATCGCGACGACGGCTTCTTTTGATTTCGTTGCTTCCATTGTTATTTGGAATTGTTGCCATGGTGGTTGGAGTCATTTGGGGATGGGTTCATGTTCCGCAAATGGTGTCTCAGAGCTTAGAGTATATCGGATGGTTTGATTCCAATGAGGTGTGGTTCTATTTAGGTTTGATTCTTTTTTGGCCCGCATTTTTGTTCGCGTTGGTATTCTTAGTTTATCTAGCGGCGCGCTTGGTCGCGGCACCTTTCTACTCGCTTCTTGCCGAACAGACACTTCGGCTTTCTGGAAAATTTCAATTTCCGGAGCACAATGCCACCGAGAGGATCGGGGTTTTCTTTAGGCTGTTGATTGTCTCATTGATGAAAACGACAGTGCTGTTTTTCTTTGGAACAGTCTTATTTGTGATATCATTTATTCCCATTTTTAATTTATTGGCTGGTCTTGGATTTTACCTTCTTCTTGCCGTTGATTCAGTTGATTATACACTTGAAGTCATGGAGCTAGGTTTCAAGTCGAGAGTTCAGTTTATTGGACGTTACTTGGTTGAAATACTTGGTTTGAGTCTTTCGATAATTTTAATAAGTCTTGTTCCGGTTTTGAATTTATTTGTTTTGCCAGCTGCCGTCGTGGGTGGTGCTGAGTTGGTACAGAGACTAAAGAGAAAGAGCGAGGTCTAAAATGCAGGCACAGGTTCCAAATCAAGTTCAAGCATTGTTGCATAAAAAATTGGTGGCAAATATGCCAAAGCTAGAGGAATGGTTTTTGAGCAAGCGCAATCAAATACCCGTGCCGATTTACTCAAGCTACGATATTCGTGATTCGGGATTCAAAATTTCGAATGTAGATGCCAATATTTTTCCTGCTGGGTTTAATAATATTTGTATCACCGATCGCGAAAACGCAGGTGAATTAGCTGAGTATTATATAAAAAAACATTATGGAGACGGTTGTAAAAAAATTCTTCTTTTGACTGAGGAACACACAAACAATCTCTATTACTGGGAAAATGTTCGTGCCTTGAAAAAAATCTTAGACGATGCAGGACTCGAAGTGCGCGTGGCTATTCCTCGGGGTCAGGTGGATGACTGCGGGATAGCTATGAAAACAGCCTCAGGGGACGAAGTAAAGGTTTGCGTGGCCGCAATTCGCGATGGCGAGATTTCCGTGAAAGGTTTTGAGCCTGATCTTGTTGTTAGTAATAATGATTTTTCTGAATTTTATGCTGAGTGGGGACCAGAATTAAAAAATCCAATGAATCCTCCGCGTGAATTGGGCTGGTATCAGCGCAAAAAAAGCAATTACTTCGAGTTTTTCAATCAGCTTTGTACCGAAGTCGCAAACGTAATTGATATTGATCCTTGGGTGTTAACGGTCAGAACTGAGTTGTTTGAACATTTTGATATGACCGATCAATCGAGTCGTGAAAGACTTGCTGAAATTGTAAACCGGGTTCAGTTGGATACGCTTGCCAAATACAAGCAATTCAATATTGATCAGAAGCCATTTGTCTTTGTTAAAAACAATTCTGGTACCTATGGTTTGGGTGTTTTGCGCGTACAAAACCCAGAAGAAGTTTTGAATATTACCTATAAATCACGCAAGAAAATGAAAGCGGCCAAGGGAGGTCGTGATGTCGAGGAAGTCATTGTGCAAGAGGGGATTCCCTCAATCGTTCGATCTGAGGGCGTGACCGCGGAGCCGACGATTTATCTTTTGGGATGTCGTCTTGCTGGAGGTTTTTTAAGAAGCCATTCTGAAAAAGATGAAACCGAAAGTCTCAATAGTCCGGGAGCTGTCTATAAACGTCTTTGTGTGACAGATCTTAGAGTCGACGTTGAGGGACACCCACTCGAGAATGTATATGGCTGGGTCGCCAAAATTGGGTTACTAGCCATTGGACTAGAAGCTCAAAAAATGAATGTACAGTTTAAAGGGTATTCAGGCCCAGTATGTTCCTCCATACAAAAATAATATGACGACCCTAAGAAGAGCGACCATTTTGTCCGAATAGATTGCGGGTAGGTGATTATGAAAACTCAACCATTCATGTCTGCGACCGTTTTGGGCTGTGCGTTCGCATTAGGTCTTAGTCTTGCATTGAACTCTTGGGAGGGGCGCGTTTTTGTATCGCTCAATCGCTATGATTCTCGAAGTCCTGCCGCAATAAAAAAGGCTTTCGACTTTTCGCAACTTGAAGGAAGTGCACTTCGCAATGCTTCTCAGCAGCGGCTGGTGACCGATGCCCGTGTTATCAATGAAAGTGAACGAGTTGGTATCGAGCTGGGCCATTTCTTGATGCGTGACGAAGCTGGAAACAGAACGACGGCTTGCGGATATTACAATCAAATGGAATTAAAATTTGTTGCAGAAGGAATGGCACAAAACGGCGATCCAATAGAACTAAAAATAACAGGACCATGCTCGGTTAAGGACAAAGACCTGAACCGAATGGATCCACTCTATTTACCAGTGAGTGAAATCTTAAAAGAAGAACCACGTACATTTGAATTCCCGTCAACGTTACAGCCGGGTGTGAGGTTTAGTTTCTCGAATATTGCCACCTCTTGGCCGCGAACTTGGATTTTGGTTTCAGTAAAAATGTATCAAACCTCAGAAGAAAAGCCGGAACTCCTTTTGGGAGATGCGGAATTACGTCATATCTTAAAACGTCCAATTAAATTAGTTTGGTGAAACTGTGAGAATAAAAAAGGCAGCACTATGCTGCCTTTTTTATTCTCAATAATCGCGAAAATTCTATTGGTTTACTGTTGATCCATGGCAAGTTGAATAAAGGTTCGCACCATTGCACCAGATGCACCTTTTCTTGGGCAATATGGTAAACGATCGCCAACATGCCAGCCCGTTCCTGCGATATCGAAATGAGCCCACGGAATTTCACTGTTCACAAATTGCTCCAAAAATGCTGCCGCTGTTGCACTTCCGGCACCTTTTGCTGAACTTACGTTTGAAAGATCAGCATATGTACCCTTCATGTCTTTCACATGAAAATCACAGAGAGGCATTCTCCACACCCATTCACCAGTTGCATCTGCGGCGGCTTGAATTCGTTCCATCATTTTATGATTTCGAGTGAAAACTCCGGTATGCAGATTTCCAAGAGCAACCACCATCGCACCAGTTAAAGTCGCAACATCAACGATCATCGCAGGGTCTTGTTCACATGCATAAACAAGCGCATCTGCGAGAATTAACCTGCCTTCAGCGTCGGTGTTGTTTATCTCAATGGTTTTACCATTTCGCGCGATAACGATATCACCAGGTTTATTCGCATTTGGCCCAGGCATGTTTTCAGTTGCAGGTACCAAACCTATGACATTGACCTTTAACTTCAAGCGCGCAATTGCCAACATTGTGGCAATGACAGTGGCGCCACCACACATATCATATTTCATCTCTTCCATGCCGGCAGATGGTTTGATGCTGATTCCACCTGAGTCGAAAGTTAGGCCTTTACCAACGTAGCAGATCGGCTTTTTTGAAGTACCTGCGCCATTGTACTCCATGACGATAAAACGCGGCTCTTGAACACTTCCAAGAGAAACGCTCAAAAATGAACCCATTTTTTCTGCTTTGATTCTGCTTTTGTCCCAAATGTTGACTTTAAGTTTTGTACCCTTTGCTGCCTTAACGGTTTCATCCGCTAACATCGATGGAGTCATTCTATTCCCAGGACGATCACCAAGACGACGCGCAAAATTTGTGCATTCGGCTACGACAGTTCCAACTTCAAGTCCACGTTCGTAGGATTTTGCATGGGCTGTACTTACAAGAAGAACTTTTTCGAGATCACTGTTTGGCGCTTTCTTGTCTTTGAAGTCGTTGAAATTGTAACCAGCGAGCATCAGGCCTTCGGCAATGGCCTGCATTGAAGCGTCGCCATTGAGACTGTTGTGTGGAAGAGAATCCATCCATATTGCCGCAGACTTGGTTTTGTGACTCTTCAAGCTGGTCAAAGCAGAGGCGGCAGCCTGGCGCAGAGTTTCAGTGCTGAGGTCCTCTTTACCAAGACCAACGACTAGAAGATTTTTATAGCCCAATACTTGTGCGCCTCGAAAGAAGACAGTTTCGCAAGCAGCACCAGAAATTGTAGAGTCTAGAACGAAGCTTTCAATCTTATTGTTCACAACTTTATTCACACCATGCAAAATAGCTTTGGGCTTTTCGGTCTTCTCTTTTTTAGATTTGCCGACAGTGCCTTGGCTTGAAAACACGACCAAAGTATCGACCGAAAGATTTTCGATTGCTGATTTTTTGAGTTCCAGTTTCATTTTGAATCCTTTTTTAGATTTTTACCGAGCGTTGCGATCGCCAGGAGCTATTGCGAGGCATTATCCGCCTCATTAGACAACACTACTTCATTTGAGTATCATAACTAGACCTATGTGCAAGGAATTTTCAATAGGTAAAGTCCCCACTTAAATTACCGACAAGAACTTGTCATTATTAGAGAGTTGATTCTTTGGGAATTTGACAGAAGAGTGACGAAATTCAAACGCACGTAGATCGCATCATGTGACAGCGACAGAGAGGAGAACCGTGGCACTCATTCCAATTGTGGTTGAACAAACTGCCCGAGGCGAACGCAGCTATGATATTTATTCGAGGCTGCTTCAGGATCGAATTGTTTTTTTGGGAGGGGCAGTAACTGACGATGTTGCCAACGTGATCATTGCTCAGATGCTTTTTTTAGAATCGAGCAATCCCGATCAAGACATTCAGTTGTACATTAATTCCCCAGGGGGAAGCGTGTCTGCTGGCTTGGCAATTTATGATATTATGCAACTTGTGAAGTGTGATATTGCTACGACATGCGTAGGCCTCGCGGCGAGCATGGGATCTTTGCTTTTGTCCGCTGGGACCAAAGGCAAACGGTATGTTTTGCCACACGCGCGGGTTATGGTTCATCAGCCACATATCATGGGCAATGGGCTTTCCGGTCAAGCAACTGATATCGAGATTCACGCAAGAGAGATGATCAACACCAAGAAAAAATTGACTGATATTTACGTGCAACACACAGGTAAATCATTCGAAGAGCTTGATCGAGTTTTGGATCGTGATTTTTTTATGGATTCAGAAGAAGCCAAACAGTTTGGAATTGTTGACCATGTCGTGAGTTTCCGTAAAGGAAGTGCAAAATGAAGAAAGATTCATCCAGTTTGTTGCGCTGTAGTTTTTGTAACAAAAGCCAAAATGAAGTTAAAAAGCTGATTGCTGGTCCAGGTGTTTACATTTGTGATGAGTGTATTGAGCTTTGTAATGACATCGTGGCCGAGGAGCGTGAGCGTGAAACTTCAGCAAAACCATCGCTGAAAGTTCCGAAACCTTTCGATATAAAGTCATATCTGGATGATTTCGTGATTGGCCAAGAAAGAGCTAAAAAAGCGTTGTCTGTGGCGGTTCACAATCATTACAAGAGAATCAACGCCTTGGGTGGAAAAAAAGACGATATCGAGCTTTCAAAGAGCAATATTCTTCTCATTGGCCCTACCGGATCTGGCAAAACGCTTTTGGCGCAGACTATTGCAAAGATCCTTAACGTTCCATTTGCGATGGCAGATGCTACGGCTCTGACAGAGGCTGGGTATGTTGGTGAAGATGTTGAAAACGTAGTTCTCAATCTTTTACAAGCAGCAGACTATGATGTTGAAAAGGCTCAAAAGGGAGTTATCTATATCGACGAGATCGACAAAATCAGTCGAAAATCAGAAAACCCATCGATCACACGTGATGTGAGTGGTGAAGGGGTTCAGCAAGCATTGTTAAAAATTCTTGAAGGGACTGTTGCAAATCTTCCGCCTAAAGGTGGTCGAAAACATCCGCAGCAAGAGTTTATACAAATTGATACCTCGAACATTCTATTTATCGTCGGGGGAGCATTTGTTGGCCTCGAAAAGGTTGTGGAAAATCGTCGAAGTAAAAAATCTCTAGGAATTCATGCTGATATCAAGACAACTGCTGAGAAAGAAGCAGCAATCAACGTACTTCAGTTTGTTGAGCCAGACGACTTGGTTAAATTTGGGTTAATTCCGGAATTTATCGGTAGGTTGCCAGTGTGTGCGGTTCTAGACCCGCTTGAAGAGCAAGCCTTGATTGATATTTTGGTTAAACCAAAAAATGCATTAACCAAACAGTATCAGAAGCTATTCTCCTACGAAAATGTTGAATTGAAGTTCACAGAAGATGCTCTAAAGGCAATTGCAAAAGAAGCATTGGTACGAAAGACCGGTGCTCGAGGGTTGCGGGGAGTTATCGAAAATTCAATGCTCGACATTATGTATGAAATTCCTAGTAAACCGAACGTGAAAGAAGTTATCATAGACAAAGAGGTAATAAACCTCAACTCTAAGCCAAAGGTTGTCTACAGGACGGACAAAGAGTTGGAGGCCCTTGAGTCTAAGAAGCCATCAGGTTCGGACTCAGCAGAGAGCGCTTAGGCGCTCTCCCTTCATCACAAGTTTGGTTCTGACTACTCAGGCTCTGGGTGATTCTCAACGAATCAACTAAAGGAGACCGCATGAGCGAAGGATCAAACAAAAACCAAAGTAGAAAATTGCCGCTGCTACCACTGAGAGATCTTGTGATTTTTCCGCACATGGTCCTCCCGCTTTTTGTTGGACGAGAAAAGAGCATTAATGCCCTTGAAGAGGCGATGAAAGAGCACAGTGATATCGTGCTTGCTGCTCAGAAAGATGCGAAAACCAACAATCCTGAACAAGCAGATATATACACGGTAGGGACAATCGGCCAAATTCGCCAATTATTGAGATTACCTGATGGTACAGTGAAGGTTCTTGTTGAAGGCGAGCGCCGAGTGAAGATTGAAAAGTATCTTCCGAATGAAAATTACTTTTTAGTTGAAGTTTCTGACTTAGGAGAGGCCAACGAAAGTAGCCTCGAGGCTCAGGCTCTTGTTCGCTTGGTTCAGGGCACTTTTGAGACCTACGTAAAGCTAAATAAACGCATTCCACCTGAGATTCTCATGCGTGTTTCGACAATTGAAAACCCAGGAGAACTTGCGGATACAATTGTTGCACAACTCAATTTGAAAATTGAAGACAAGCAACGTCTCCTAGAGCTGGCTGATCCCACAAAGCGTCTTGAAGAGCTGACCAAGCTCATGTCAGGTGAAATCGAGATTCTTGAGGTTAAAAAGAAAATTACCACAAGAGTAAAAAAACAAATGGAACGCTCGCAGCGCGAGTACTACCTAAATGAGCAAATGCAGGCCATTCAAAAAGAGCTCGGAGAAAAAGATGATTATCAAGCCGAGCTTCAAGAGTTAGAAGAGCAAACTAAGAAAAAGAAAATGACGAATGAGGCTCGCGAAAAGACTCTGAAAGAGATCAAAAAACTCAAAATGATGTCGCCGATGAGTGCTGAGGCAACAGTGGTGCGCAATTATGTCGATTGGATGTTGGGTTTACCTTGGGTGAATTACTCAACAGACAAACACAATTTGGTCGAAGCAGAGAAGATTTTGAACGATGACCACTGGGGTCTCGACAAGGTTAAAGAAAGAATTCTCGAACACCTGGCCGTTCAGGCCATTGCTAAAAATTTGAAAGGTCCAATCCTATGTTTAGTCGGACCTCCAGGTGTGGGGAAGACTTCATTAGCCAGATCGATTGCCAAATCTTTGGGTCGTCAGTTTGCTCGTATCTCTTTGGGAGGTGTTCGTGACGAGGCCGAAATCAGAGGACATCGTAAAACTTATGTTGGAGCAATGCCTGGAAAGGTTTTGCAGGCTCTCCGCAAAGTGGAAACAGGAAACCCAGTTCTGTTGTTAGATGAGATCGACAAAATGGCCAATGACTTTAGAGGTGACCCAGCATCGGCTATGTTAGAGGTTTTGGATCCAGAACAAAACAGTACTTTTCAGGATCACTATCTCGAAGTTGAATATGACCTTTCGAAGTGTATGTTTGTGACCACAGCAAATTCACTGCACACGATTCCTCGACCACTGCTTGATCGAATGGAAGTCATTTCATTGGATGGATACACAGAAACTGAAAAGTTTCATATTGCGAAAAAATATTTGGTTCCGAAGCAGATCGAAGCGCACGGACTTGACGAATTCAAGGTCACATTTGCCGATCAAGCCATTCAAAATGTCATTCGCTATTACACTCGTGAGGCGGGGGTAAGAAATCTTGAGCGTCAGTTTGCAACGTGCTGTCGAAAAATCGCCAAAATCCTCATTAAAGAGCAAGGAATTGGCGATGCTAAAAAATCGAAAGCAAAGTCTGCCAAATTTAAAGGCTATCAAATGACTCCGAAAA
>CAYONZ010000048.1:0-23726 GCA_964405465.1 uncultured Bdellovibrionales bacterium
AGCGGGATGAAATGTCACTCCGCTCCTTAGTACGATCTACCTATGAGTCAATACGAAGTCCTCCCCATCACCAGGATCCCCAGCAAAGTTACTGCTTTTTGGTGGAGCTCCGTCCCCTCCGGTGGAATCAGGTGTCGAGGTGTTAGTTGAACAGAGTGATTTTAAAAAACCTTTGTTTTTCATATAGTTATTCTCCTTGTTTTGAATTGCAGAACGAATCACGATGCGATGAATCATAGAGCAAGATGAATTGATGCGATATATCAATATGGTAAATAGTAAATGTCTTATTTTACTATAGGTAAATATTAAAGTTACCTCAGGAGCCCCATGCACTCAGTCTTTGACCACACCGACTACCGTCAATACCTCAACTCCTGGATGGACTCCCAAGACCGAAAACGTGGTCTACGCGCACAACTGGCTGAAGCGGCTAAGATCAGCCCAACCATGTTGACCCTCATTATGAAGGGAGAAAAAAATCTTTCACAAGAACAGGCTCTCGAGCTCTGTGAATTTATTGGCCTTGGCGAAAAAGAGTCGGAGTATTTTTTTCTGATGGTCGATCTTGCTCGGGCAGGCACCACAAAACTAAGACAGAAAATCCAACAAAAACTTCAAGCTTCACAAAAGGCGGCCCAAAAAGTTGAGGCACGAGTTCGACAGGATCTGGAACTAAGCGAACAAATAAAATCTATTTACTACTCAAGCTGGACCTATACCGGAATTCGCAATCTTGCAGCTACCGAAAAGTTCAAGAACGCCAAAGAACTTGCCCAGCACCTCAACCTCCCTGTTTCTGGAGTGGCAAAGGTCGTGGAGTTCTTGCTTGAAAATAAATTATGTTTAGAAAAAAATGGTCGACTCTCCTATGGGCCAACCTATACCCATCTCTCCACCGATTCGCCACATGTGAACAAACAACATCAAAATTGGAGAATTCGCGGATTCACTATGATGGAGCAACGTCGAGACTCAGATTTTTTCTACACCTGTCCAATGTCCCTTTCACATGACGCCGCCAATGAAATTCGAAAACTCCTTCCTACTTTTGTAGAACAGGTTCTCAAGACAATTGCGCCCAGTGCATGCGAAGAAGTGAAGTGCCTGAATATTGATTGGTTCGAATATTAAATTGGACGCACTCGCGGGATTCCAGCCTTACCCACACGCGAAGGCAGCTCATGACCAATTTCATTTTCGATCCATTTATTTACAGTCAAAAGCTTTTCGAGATCAATTTTAGTGTCTAGCCCCATTTCGTGCAAAAGAAACACAACATCTTCGGTTGCCAAATTTCCCGCAGAACTCGGAGCATACGGACAACCGCCGAGTCCCCCAACACTCGAATCAAAGACTTCGATTCCCTGCTCAAGACTCGCGACAACATTGGCCAAAGCCAATCCCCGCGTATCATGAAAATGCATCGCCAATCTGTCTACTCCAACAGCCGACACCAATGCCTGCACAATTCTTTTTACCTGTTTAGGATTTGAAACACCGATTGTGTCGCCTATCGAAATTTCGTACATTCCCATAGCCAACATCTTTTCAGCGAGCTCAACAACTTTAGCTTCTGACACTTTTCCTTCAAACGGACAGCCAAAGCACATACTCAGATATCCACGGACACGCATCTTTTTGGTCTTCGCAACCTCCACCACCTCTGAAAAACGCTGCAAGCTTTCATCAATCGTGCAATTGATATTCTTACGTGAAAATGATTCGCTTGCAGACCCAAAAACTGAAATTTGCTCGACACCCACGCGAACAGCATCTTGCATGCCTCGCATATTGGGAACCAGAGCTGACAAATTTACGTTTTGAAAATCCAGTGGTGCAGCTTTGGCCAACATAAACACTTCATCAGATTTCGCCATTTGTGGAACCCATTGCGGTGAAACAAAGGCACCAGCTTCGATCTCCCGCACTCCAGCTTCTGCCAACTTGCGGACAAACTCAAAGCGCGTTTTGGGCGACAAAATTCTTGCTTCATTTTGCAATCCATCCCGTGGCCCCACTTCAACAATTCGAATTCCCATTCTAATCCCCCTCGAATTATCAACATGCTCTCCAAACCAATCAGTTCAATGAGCTAAGTCTCTTCGGCTGCTTTCTTCTTTACATGGGCAAGCTTTTGCCCCAACTGCACTTGATCAAGTGGTCGACAAACCACTTCGGTAATCAAACCATCATGTGGAGCCGTCAATGAGTATTCCATTTTCATGGCCTCCATAACGACGAGCAAATCTCCTGACTTCACCTCTTGCGCTTTTTCCACACATACTTTGACAATTTTTCCAGGCATTGGTGCCTTTATCTCTCCATCATTTTGCGCTGTGCTTGTTTTGGATCGACGTCCCTTTTGGAGCGGCTCATAAACAAAAGTTTCACCGGCAACATGTGCCCACAAAACACCTCGGTGGCGCAAGACAGTTCCCTGCACCATTTCCCCATTGATTTCAAAGACCAGATTTTTCATAACAATCTCCAACGTGACGCCCAAACGCTTTGTTGAACTTCTAATTCATAATTCTCTGATCCTTTTGAAACTGCCTGACCATATTGCGGAGCCAAAGCGAAGGCTTTCTCTAAAAACATTTTTTCATTCAAAGTAGGCTCGCGAGGCTCAATCCCATTCGGAAAAAATTTATTAATAAACTGTGTATTCATGCTTCCATTAATAAAATCTGGATGAGTCAAAATCGCCTTCAAATATGGAATATTTAGTTTCACACCAAAAACAACTGTTTCATCCAAAACACGCAGCATCTTACGAATTGCACGAGGCCGTGTTTCATCCCACACAATCACTTTTGCAATCATCGGATCATAGTATGGAGTCACTTCATCTCCAGCCTCGAATCCAACTTCAAAACGTCGCCCCGGTCCTTCTGGCCAATGCATAAACAAAATCTCTCCTGTTGATGGAATTCCTTTGTTGTATGCATCCTCAGCATAAATTCGACACTCAATTGCATGGCCACGTGGCTGCAACTCTTCAGTCGGCCACAATCTAAACTCATTTGCTGCGGTCAAAATTTGAGCCTTAACCAAATCAACACCCAAAACCATTTCTGTTACCGGATGCTCAACCTGCAAACGCGTGTTCATTTCCAAAAAATAGAATGATCCGTCTTGAACTAAAAACTCAACAGTGCCCGCTCCATTGTAGGAGGCCGCCTCTGCTAATGCGACGGCAGCTTTGCCCATCTCTTGTCGCAACTTCTCTGGCAATGCTGGAGAAAGTGATTCTTCGATAATTTTCTGATGGCGTCTTTGCACTGAACACTCACGCTCAAATAAATGCACACACTTACCTAAAGAATCCCCAAAAACTTGAAACTCAATGTGTTTGGCTCGGTCGAGATATTTTTCTAAAAACACAGTGGCATTTCCAAATGCACTCAGAGCTTCTCTTTGTGCCGAGGCAATTTGCTCTGAGGCCTCTCCCGCATGGTGAATCACCTTCATACCACGACCACCGCCCCCAGCAGCTGCTTTAACAATGACTGGATACCCAATCCGATCACACTCTTTCACCAATACTGCCACAGATTGATCGCTTCCCATATATCCAGGAACTGTCGGAACTTTTGCCTTTTGAATGATCTGTTTCGCCGAAATTTTGTCGCCAAGTTTGCGAATTGTCTCAGGCTTGGGCCCAATAAAAATCAATCCAGCATCCAAACAGGCCTGAGCAAAATCGGCATTTTCTGACAAAAATCCAAACCCAGGGTGCACGGCCTGGGCCCCGCCGGCCAGAGCCCCCTGCACATTGGCTTGCACATTTAAATAACTTTCATTTGTGGGAGCAGGTCCAATGCAAATTTTTTGGTCAGCCATTCTAAAGGCTCTGGTGCCAACATCAGCCTCTGAGTGAAGGAGCACTGTTTTTAAACCTAACTCATGACAGGCATGAATTACTCGAACGGCAACTTCACCGCGATTGGCAATTGCTACTGTTTTAATCTTCATTTGGAATCACCTCTTGCCCAAGAGGGTTTTCGCTTTTCAAAAAAACTACGTAACCCCTCCTGTCCCTCTGCACTCACCCGCCGTTCTGCAATAACCTTTGTGGTCTTTCCGCGAATCTCAGGCCACGTTGGATTAGTTCCCAAAAATCGCAAAAGTGCTTTCGTCTCTTTCATCGCAATCACACCGTTGTTCAAAATACGCGATTTTATTTTGGCCAATTGGATCTCGAGATCTGCCCTTGCCCCAACAAAGTGCACAAGCCCAGCATGTAAGGCATCAGTTGCTGAAAAAACCTCGGCACTTAAAGCAAATCTATGCAAAAACGAGGTATGAATTTTCTCGGCCAGAAAAGGACTGATCACCGATGGAACCAGTCCCAACCTTACTTCACTCAGACAAAATTGAGTTTGCTCATCTGCAAGCGCAATATCACAACACGCCGCAAGTCCAATGGCTCCACCCATCACATGACCATGCAAGATGCCGACAACTGGAACCGGACAGCCACGCAAAAAATAAAAAAGCTGATAGAGTTTTTCAGAGTCTTCTTTATTTTCATCAAACGAAAACTTGGCCATGGACTGCATCCATCCTAGATCAGCTCCAGAACAAAAGCTTTTTCCTTCACCCCTTAAAAGTACCACCGAGCAGTCAAATTCGGGATCATGTGTGGCTAAAAATGCCTCGGTCAATTCAGCAATCATCTCTGGGTTAAATGCATTGTGAACCTCTGGACGTTGCAAAATAACTTCATAAACGGAATCTTTTTTTTCAATTCTAATATTTCTCATACAACCTACATTCTAAAGACACCAGTCTGTTGTGGTCCCCATTCACGATTCAAACTTGCACTAATGCCAAGACCAAGAATTCGCCGTGTGTCCTTGGGGTCGATGATTCCATCGTCCCACAATCGCGCACTCGAATAATATGCAGAGCTCTCCGCTTCGTACTTCGCAAGAGTTGGCGCCTTGAACTTTTGTTGATCGTCGATCGACATAGACTGACCTTTTTCAGCAAGCTGATCCATCTTGACCGTTAGCAAAACATTCGCAGCCTGCTCGCCACCCATTACCGAAATCTTCGCATTTGGCCACATCCACAACTGTCGAGGCTGGAATGCACGTCCACACATTCCGTAATTTCCTGCACCATATGAACCACCGATGACCACGGTAAACTTTGGAACATTCGCATTGCTGACGGCCATCACCATTTTTGCTCCGTGTTTCGCAATACCCTCGTTCTCATATTTTCTACCGACCATAAAGCCAGTGATGTTTTGTAAAAAAACCAATGGAATATTTCTCTGGCAACAAAGTTCAATAAAATGGGTTGCCTTCAATGCGCTCTCACTAAACAAAACGCCATTGTTCGCGACAATTCCAACAGGATATCCCCAAATATGCGCAAACCCCGTCACCACCGTTTGTGCATAGCGCTCTTTGAATTCATGAAACTTACTGCCATCTACAACTCGTGCAATAATCTCGCGAACATCAAATGGTTTTCGAGAGTCAGCAGGAATCACACCATAGATTTCTTCGGCTGCAAAGAGTGGCTCCTCTACTTTCTGCATTTTTACCTGTTGCACCTTACGCTTATTCAAATGGGCAACGATGGAACGGGTGATCTCCACGGCGTGAGCATCATCATCTGCATAGTGATCTGTCACACCACTTACATCGCAATGGACCTCAGCTCCCCCTAAATCCTGTGCTGTCACAACTTCTCCAGTGGCAGCCTTTACCAAGGGAGGTCCACCTAAAAAAATCGTGCCATTGCCCTTCACTATGACATTCTCATCACTCATGGCCGGCACATAGGCACCACCAGCTGTGCAACTTCCCATCACCACTGAAATCTGTGAAACACCTAAGGCAGACATCCGAGCCTGGTTATAAAAAATTCGTCCAAAATGCTCACGATCCGGAAATACTTCGGCTTGAAGAGGCAAAAACGCTCCGCCACTGTCGACCAAATAAATACAAGGAAGGCCGTTTTCTTGTGCAATCTCCTGTGCCCGCAGATGTTTCTTCACGGTCATCGGAAAATAAGTTCCACCCTTTACGGTGGCATCATTCGCTACAATGATACACTCTTGTCCACTCACTACGCCGATTCCCGTAATCACACCCGCTGCTGGAGCGGCTCCCTCATACATGTCCCAGGCAGCAAAGGTTGAGAACTCCAAAAATGCGGTATCAGCATCAAGCAATGCCTCCACTCGCTCTCGTGCTGTCAATTTTCCGCGAGATTTATGTCGCTGAATTGCCTCTTCACCACCACCGTTTTTAACAACATCCAAACGGCTTCGCCATAACTGCAAATAAGCTTCGAACGCCTTTTTATTTTCTAAGTACTCTGGTGAATGAATATTTATTTTCGATTCAATTGTGTTCATCATGACTATTCTTCTTCTGTGTTTTTATTTAATGCTCATCTTTGGTTGAATTTCTTTTTTTCTTTTCTATGCGATCCGCTTGAGGGAACCCGTGGTGCCCAGGTACCGCATCAAATTGTCACAAAATATCTAAAGGCTCACCTGTCCCAACTTTTCAGGACAAGAAATTTCGTATGAAAGCAGTGCTTCGCAAACCAACTGCTCCTTCTTATCATAGACCTGAACCAAAAGTTCGTGCCTCACAATGTCCCCCTGTCTCGCTTTAAAATACATGGCCTCGACATCCTCCGGATTCAAAACCGCTCGCGCAATAACATCCGACTCGGCCGCCTTTAAAAGCTTGATTTGCAAATCGCGCAGAGCCACCAACACATCTAGGGATGGCGATCGCATCCATATTTGTCGACCAACCTCTTCGCAGAGTGAAATCAAGGCCCCTACATGTAGGCCGCCCCCAACACCAAGATTTTTCCAGCGATGTGGCAACAGGAACTCTAATTTGTCCTCGGTACTTTCGTGCAGTTCAATGCCCGTCCCCAAAATGAACGGCACCTCAGAATATGACGCAATATTTAACACCTGCTTTCCAAGCCAGGGATTTTTTTCGCTGAGCATCTCACCCAGAGCCTTTGGATCTTTTATGGTTTCTTGAACCTGATTGCGAATCACCGGCAAGAGATTTCCGAGCTGTTCCGCCATTATTTTCAAATTTTGGAGTTTCAAACGATCGTTCATTTGTGTTCCTTTTTGAATTTACTCATATTAGAGTTTAAGGGTATCAGCATTTTGCGAGCTTTTGCACTAACTTTGCGCCAACTCTGCAACAGTCTCGCAGGAGCCATTTAACAGATTTTTTTATATATAAAATCAAACACGGCAACGTGTTGGGGACAGGATAGAAATGAAGTATTTTAGTGTCATCATTTTGTTACTCGCTCTTTGTACAACCTGGAAACTAACTGCCGAAGACAATTCGGGACGCACTCAAGACACTCACCTCCTTGAAGAGAAAGTCGAAGAGACAATCACGCAATATATTAAAAATAAAAAGCCCGAAGTTGAAGATGTCGTCTTTCTACAAAACTATACTGAAATCCTTAAAGAGGGCCACGAAGTCGCCATTCACTTTAAATACCAATTCACCGAAAACCTTAAAACCGATAAAAGCTCTGCCCAGACCTTTCAAGGACATGTCCTTTTAACTTCAGAAGACGGGCAAAATTGGAAATGGGAAGACGAACAAATAGGTTCGGCTTTGATTGAATTTTTACAAGGCATCACCATTAATCCAACCAAAACCCCTGCACAACAAGAGACTCCACCTGCAGAACAACATAATTAAATGTCCAAAGATTATTCGACCATCCTTCAGATAGATGAATCTGGACATATTTGTAAAAATCATGAGCCTATTTCTGATATTCAGTTGGCCGAAGATATTTTTAAAAACATAAAAGTGGACGAACAGCTCCGAATCTTTAGCGAGGTTCGCGGGCAAAAAATAAGGCTCGACCCATTTGACGCTGCTTTTGTTTTTGGCGATCTCGAACTTCTTGAGAACGGGATGATTCGCGCAACCTTGCCATATAAATTAAAAGCTGATTTTTCTCCAGACACATTAACAGTGGACGAGTGGGATCGATTTCATGGAAAGACCACCAACCAAATTCCATTTGTCCTCAATAATTTTGCCCAAGGCAAACTTTTCGATCTCGCAGATGAGTTCTCAGATGACTCCGTCACTATTCTTGGCAGGACCTATAAAACGGGAACCTGGCTCTGCAGTGAAACTCCCGTAAACGAGTCATCCTATTGGAACACACGATACAAAACCAGCGAAACCAAATGGGATCTAGGGCAACCACATCCTGCATTGCAGGCCTATTTGCCGAGACTGAAGCTATTTAAACAACGAGTTTTAGTGATCGGCGCAGGCGCAGCTCATGATGCCGCCTACCTTGCGAGTCTCGGTCACTTTGTCACAGCAATGGATTTCAGCGACGAAGCCATTGCACGAGCTAGCGAAAAATACGGTCATCTCGACAACTTGAAATTCACTAAACAAGATATATTTACTGTCGGGCATGAGTATAATAGAAGTTTTGACCTCATCTTTGAACACACTCTCTACTGCGCCATCGATCCGGTTCGCCGCAATGAACTTGTAAGCATTTGGAGCCGTCTGCTATCAGACGAAGGCCACTTGCTGGGATTGTTTTTTGTTTTCGACCGCGCTTCAGGTCCCCCTTTTGGCGGAAGTGAAAAAGAAATCCAAAAGCGTCTCGCAAAAAATTTTCGGCCTCTTTACTGGAACCGTTGCGAATATTCTCCCATCGATCGAGAAGGGCTTGAACTCTTTGTCTATGCTTCCAAAGCAACCTGATGCTCGAAGTTCAGGTGAGGCTGCAGACCTCGCAGTTCATATCTTTTTCGAAGTTGTCATGTTGCATTAAATGGGCTGCTAGCAAATTCTTAAATCAACTTACATGCTAACTGCGCCAAAATCAGGCAAATGCTCAATTCGGCGACATGTGCTCAACAAACACGCATATAAAATCACCATAAAAAAATCTTATGAAATTCCTAACAAAATACGAATTGCGCTTTTGGCAGGCGACATTGGAAAACTTTATATACGCGAAATCAATAGGGGTTGATCAAGCGTAAAAATTTGGAGGGGGATTGTATGAAAAGGAATTTGTTGATCGCAGGTATCTTGAGCGCTGCAACTCTAATCGGATGCGCTAAGCAAAACGCTAAGGTTGATCTTACTGATTCTAGCCAAGGTATAATTGGCGGAGTCGTTGTAGATCCAAACGACGCAGTTTCAAAAACCATTGTTGCTGTCTACAACGTTTCTCTCGGTGCGCTGTGCACGGGATCGATCATTAACAGTCAATTCGTACTCACAGCTGCACACTGTGTAGAAGGTGAAAATGGCCCTGCCAGCCCAGCCGACCTGCGTATCGTATTTGGCACCGACGTTGACACTCGGAATGTGATTGTCCGTAAGGTTACAGATTTCCAACAAACTCCATTCTGGGCCACTCGCCAAAACGAAGATCTTGATACAGGGGATGTTTCAATCGTGAAATTCGATGGCGGACTACCAGCTGGCTACGGCCCATCCCAGATGCTAGGTAACCCAAGCGCCCTTACCAAAGGAGTAACAGTTACTCTTGCAGGATACGGCATTTCAAATGGCGTGACTTCAGTAGGCGCGGGAAAACTTCGCAAAGTTGATGTTGCGGTAGAAAACCCAGCTTTCTCCAAAACTGAGGTGCTTTTGAACCAAACTCAAGGTCGTGGTGCATGCCATGGCGACTCGGGTGGTCCGGCATATGTGAAGGCAGCAAATGGAGCTCTTCTTTTATGGGGCGTAACAAGTCGGGGTGTTCGTGATCCAAAGAATGATTGCGGCGCATACTCTGCTTACACCAACGTTTTGGCCTACACAAAGTGGATGTCAGATGCGATGGGGAATATGATCAAAGCACCAACTCTCAATGCTTTTCGCCCAGCAACTCCAGCTAAAACCGTAGCACAGGTTCATTAAAAATTCTTTCAATTGAGCAAATAAAAAGGGCGGCCTCAGAGCTGCCTTTTTTATTTTTGAAATCTATCTTTAACCAAAATTTCGAAGAATATAGTTTAGAAGTTCTAAGAAAAAGATTCTAAGAAAAAGATGAAGAGGCTTAGATTTTGCCTAAGCCCCTTCAAAAGTCATGCAGGAAAAACTATAAGCCGGATTCTGTCATCAACCAAGACTGACCATCTCGATTGGGGACCATCATTCCTCTACGCTAAAAATTGCTCTTTAGCTTTAGCGATCTTACCCGGAAGCCTCACGCTGGCCGCGCTTATCGCCTCCCTATTTGATCTTGCTCCACGTAGAGTTTGGCTGTTTTCACTCCAGCGGCTCCCTCAAGGTCTCCCGTTCCCGACCAAGAGATCAATGCCCTGGACATTCTCTCTGTTCCACTGTTCCGCGCCTTACGACGGGGGGCCGTTAACCCCTACGCTGCCATATGGAGTCCGGACTTTCCTCCCTGTTTCAAAAAGAAACACGGCGATGATCCATTTTTCCCGCACCGCAACCTAACAGCCTCGCTGCAGCTGAGCAAGAGGGTTTTCTCATTTTGAAAAACAACAGCGATTGTCGAGATTTGCGACGACCCGCTCAACCGTTGACCGCGAATTTGGCAAAAATAACCAAATCTTAGGCCTAAAGTCTTAATCCCTTGGTCGAGGCATCCGATAGGTAGCTCGAACCTGAACGTGACCGAGGTATGTATGCTGAAAGAGAGATCTTACACTGCAAGAAAAGTACTTTTAATGTTTGCTATCTCATTTGCAACATTTGTACTGTTCTCACAAATTGTAGTTCGTTTTATTCACTAAAAATCGCCATCTAAAGCCTGGTTCGCCAAGCGATCTGCAACTTTATTGAACTCACGTCGAACATGCTCAAATTTTACATGCTTGAATTTTTTCTTCCATTCCATACATCGCTCAAAAATTTCCTGAAGCTGAGGAGCTTTCACTTTGTATTCGCCCTTCAACTGCTTCACCATCAATTCACTATCACTTCTTACTGTCAGGCGATGAGCACCATTCTCATGAGCAATTGCAAGTGCCCTTTCAAGTGCTGAATATTCAGCAACATTGTTCGTCTGATCCCCGATGACCTCACCAATGTCCAATAGTGACGAACCATCATGTGCTTCAAAATGAAGCCCGATCGAAGAAGGCCCCGGGTTACCTCTACAAGCGCCATCGGTGTATACCAAAACCTCTTCAGGCCAATTCGATTCAGATTCCAGCTTCGCTGTCTTTTTAGAGGTCGCTTTCTTTTTTGTAGAAGACGGCACTTCATCAAAAAAACTCTGCTGCCCATCTCCTCCAGTCGGAGTGATTGATTTAATTTGATCTGTTCTTTGCCACAAAAGGTGATCTGCAAGTACAATCCATGTCATCGCTTCCATTACTGGAATCGCACGAGGAACGATACATGGATCATGCCGCCCCTTTTTAGCCACATCTAAAACCGAAGATGTGGGTTTGAAACTGACACGAAAAATCAGATCCTCTCCTGTACTAATACCACCTCGAATGCCTCCGTAAGCAGCGGCCTTGGCCTTGCGGTGAAACTCACTTCCCTCTTTGTCTATTACGTCTAATCCATCACCCAGTTCCACAGAACTTGTGGCCCCGATGCCAAGATAGGCCGAGGCAAGATCAGCTTTCAATTTATGAAACACTGGCTGCCCCAAATATCGTGGTGACCCGAATACCATGACTTGAGCCATGCCCCCAAAACTTTTGCCATCCAGTTTTGCATTCAAAAGCATTTCTTCAATTTCTACAGCTTTCTTTGAATTCGGAAATCGCGCCGCAAATGAATCAACATCCAGATCACTTTCCACCAATTTTTGAATGACCTTTGCCTGTTCGCTTTCAGAAAGAAGTGTTGGCCCTATTTGAGTCGAAAATCCAACGACACGCGTGTCCGGAGAGATCGCGCGAACTACCATCTGTGCAACGGCTCCCGCCATAACACGAGCAACCGTTTCGCGCCCTGAGGATCTCCCGCCTCCGCGATGATCACTGTGTCCAAATTTTTGTTTCCACATATCATCTGCATGCCCTGGACGGGCCACGGCTTTGATCTGCTCATAATCTTTCGATCGCTGGTCTTTGTTTCGCACCATTATCGCAATTGGTGTGCCGATGGTCTTGCCTTCAAATACTCCACTCAGTACCTCTGGCGCATCTGACTCCTCTCGATCAGAAACCACAGATTTACTCTGGCCATGTTTCCCCGGACGACGTCGGGCGAGCTCACGCTCAAGCAACTCATGATCAAATTCAACACCGGCTGGGCAACCATCAATCACTACACCAAGCCCAACTCCGTGACTCTCTCCAAAAGTGGTTATAACAAATCGTGAACCAAAACTACTTGCTGACATATTCAATCCTTATAAACAGAAATTGTTTTTTCGGCACACTGAGCCCATGAAAATCGCTGTAAGTTCTCACGACCCTTTCTTCGCAAATCATCCCGCAATTCGGCCGATTCGTAAAGTTTTGTTAGGCCATTTTCAAGTTCATCAATATCACTAGGGTTAACCAACAAAGCCGAACCGCCAGCAACCTCTTCAAGTGCCCCGCCCCGACTTGTCAAGACTGGAGCCCCTAAATGCTGAGCCTCGAGAACTGGCAATCCAAAGCCTTCATAAAATGAGGGATAAACGCATCCAAGACAGCTCTTCATTAAGAGAGCAAGATCAGAGTAGCTCGCAAAATTTAGCCAATGAATGCGGTTCTTACATTGCAGCGCCTGAATCTCAACTTCAATATCATCAGCTCCCCAGCCTTTTTGCCCAACGATCAACAACTGCACCTCACTGTACTTTTGCGCCAATCGGGCGAACGCTTTTAAGACTCCCAATGGATTTTTACGAAGTTCTACCGAGCCAAAAAAAAGAAAAAATGGCTTCGTCGGCAAAAAATCAAGCGATTCAAACGCAGAACCAAGTGAAGGCTGTGCAGAAGGTTCCCGCAATAAATGATCGGCACCAAGGTGGGTAACCGAAATTTTGCCGCGGTAGTCGGGAAAATACTTGTAAATCTCATTCTTGGTAAACTGCGATACCGTAATGATATGGTCTGGACTTTCGGCCATCATTCGAGAAAAGTTCTCGCGTCCATTTTGCGCAAATTGCTCATTTTGAAAACGACCATCAAAGACAAAGAGATCATGTACCGTCACGATTCTCTTTGCAGCACTCTTTGCCAAAATTTTAAAATCGGGTCCATGAAAAATCCGGTTTCGCATGCGCCAATCGTCATAGACAGGTAAGTAGGGTCTACTGCTATGACCCAGGTGACTCGTGATGGGCTTTCGGTTTTTCAAACGCGAAAGCTTCCACAGATACTCCAGCTCTAGATCCCTTGATTGAGCCAACCAGAAAATCAAATTCTTTACGTAGTTTCCAACTCCAGTGAGTCTTTCGCGCCCCAGAGCCGTCACATCGATCGTTACATTGAGCATGTCTCTCAGTATGCCCTCTTGTAAAGACAGGTCAATTCACTATTTTATCTGCGTATTCAGCTCTTTTTGATAAATCACCTTTTGAGCCTCAAGCTTTGCCAACTCCTTGTGCAGCCGCGAAGTCTTGTCCTCAGGGATCTGAATCGAGACTAAGGTTTGATCGATAATATTAATCGCTTTTTCTTTTTGATTTACCTGAGCATAAAGTGCCGATAGAAAACCGGCGACACGCAAACGATTTTCACCGTATGAGAGTTTAAATGCTCGACCAGCCATCTCAATTGACCGATCAAATTTTTCCTGATCCTTTAGCATTCGAGCATGCGAGTAGAAAAACGTAAATTCATCTGGATAAACCTCCTCCATTTCCAAATATTTTTTTTCTGCTTCTTCAAAACGCTTTGCTTTTGCCAAACAATAAAGACGATCAAAATTGATTCCACGGTTCTTTTTTTCGTCAAGACCCAAGCGCCTTAACTCGTTGGTGTAGAAGTCATAGGCTTTAACATAGAGTTGAATCGCCTGATCTTCATTTTTCTTCTCTTTCTCAATCTGCGCGAGCGCGACATAGAGATCTCCCGTCGATAGTTCCTCGTTCATTAGCTTTTTCGGGTTCTTCAACATCCCGTCAATTGTCGATTTTCTTGAAGTTTGAAGCGCTTCCTTCATATTAGAATCGTTTAGATCCTCAAGAACTCCCGCGAGCGTTTCTTGATAGTTAAAGGCACGCACAGAGATCGGATCCTTACGAATGGCATCCCAAAGCATTTCAGAGAACATTCGTTTGTCTTTTTCTTCTTTCAAAGACCCTAATACTCCTAGTTGGGCCTCCTCGAGATCCAAAAATCTAGGCGAACCCTTTGTCCATGCCGTCCGCGCAATATTTAAGTAACGAAGGGCCGGCATATAATCCTGCTGAGCAAGATACATCATTCCCAATTCATAGGCCTCATTCGATCCGCCAGCACCCATGGCCTTCTTCTGACGCATTTCAAGTGACATCCCTTTGTAGCGAATAGCTTGCTGAACAGCCTTAAAAAATGCTCCAGGCAAGCGACTTCCAACAATTCTTAATATCTCTTCCCCTGAAGAATTCGCTATCAAATAGGTGGGATATCCCTTAACCGTGTACTGACTTTTCAATGCCAAAGAATCAACTGAATCAACATCGATTTTCACAACAACAAAATTTCGGCTCAACTCCTCAAACCTTCTGGTCGCCAAAACAGTTTCATCCATTAAATTGCATGGTGGACACCAACGACCAAAGAAATCGACAAACAACAACTTATTTTCTTTTTTGGCCCGCTCAAGAGAGGAGCTCCAATCAAGTGTTCCGCTCGTATGGCCAGCAGTTTCTTTCTCGGCAGAAGTCACAGCTATAGCTACAGATTCAAGGTAACCACCAGCAGACTTCAGAGCAAACTGCATCGGCTTCGCAATACAAAATGTCTTTGCATCATCACATATATAGATATTTGTCTTAATAAGACTTGTCGATTTACACTTGCCTATCTTAAGCATCAAATCATTTTTTTTCGATTTATCGAAAGCCAACTCACTTGTGCTGTTTTCCTCCAATAACCGTGCCGACATAGGGGCTTCTAAATTGAAATGTTGACCCGCATTTGGAGTAAGATGCACCTCGCAACCTGCGGCAACTTTACTTCTGTCGCTGACAGACTCACCCGATGTCTGCTCATCAGTAGATCGGATACTGCTCATACTGGCTTTGTAGTCGACTAGTACCTCTGACGCCACTGCGGGTTCGACTCCAAAAAACTGAATGAACGACATTAACACAACGATAGCCATATGTACAAAAATCGTGACTGGCTCAACAATCGCATACATCACAATTTCTTGGTTCAAAAATTTTTTTTGCATTCCCACCTCACAGACTTTAATTTGAACTTAGTCGCAACCCGACTAAAGTCAACAAAACACAACCCGCGACCATCACAGTGACCATGGCTATAACTTCAGGGATTAACAGGAATTTCCGATAGAAACAGAGCATGCGAAGAGAACTTTTTAGAACAACAAAATTCCATTGGGTGGATCTCTCTCATCCCTCGCCAGAAGAACTCCAGAGCATCACGCGCGAGTATGGCCTACACCCTGTCATGGTTCAAGACACAATGGAACCAGCTCATTTGCCCAAATTTGAGAAAACAAATGAGATCACATTCGCAATTCTACGAGTGTACGACGTCGATGCACTCAACAAAGCAGACTCGGTTCCGAGTTTAACTCGAAAGATCGCACTTTTTATTGGCCCTGATTTTGTCATATCGATTCATCGCATGGACCCAAGTCGGTTCCAAGATCTCATCGGCCGATGCTTGAGTGATTTTTCACCCAACGAAGAACCGTCCGTTTCTATACTGCTTGTTTGGCTTTGAAACCGCGCGTATAGCACCTAGCAAATTCCCATAGAGCGTGCCGAACAAGATCTCGACACATTTGAACTTGAACTATTCGAAAAAGACGCCAACTTAAAAATTCTGTCCAAAATTCATGTCATCAAAAGGCGGCTTTCTTTGATTAAAAGAATTCTCCTTCATTCCCAAGATGTCATTCATAGAATGTTTCCACCAAGTGAGGTATCACCAATTTATCAAGACCTACGCGAGAACATTGCCCAACTGATCTTTTTAACTGATGAACTTCTTGAGGATGTGCACTCTCTGTTCAATCTTCAGCTTGGCTTATCGTCACACAAGACCAATGAAGTTATGCGAGTTCTTACGATCTTCAGTGTCTTTTTTATGCCACTGACATTCATAGTTGGAATTTATGGAATGAACTTTAAGTTTCAACCCGAATTTGAATGGGCTTTTGGATACTCGTACGTTTGGGCATTAATGATTGTCGTCACTCTACTCATCAGCATCTGGTTCTATCGTAAGGGATGGCTCAAATCCTTTACGACTGATGAATAGTTGCTCTTACATAGCTCAAAAAATTCAAGAGAGTAGCATATCGACACTTGCATTTCGCGTGAGTCATACTGATCATACCATCATAAAAGAGAAATTTGGGGAGCAAAATAATCAAGCGGCCTTCGGCATAATCAACTCAATACTTGTCCCATGATCTTCAGGCGACTCATCTTCACTTCGCGAATTGAGCTTGATAGTTCCACCCATTTGTTCAACAAAACTTTTACAAAGCAAAAGCCCAAATCCGGTTCCCTTTTCGCCGTTGGTCCCCATTGTGGTTGTCTTGTGAGTCGCATCGAATACTTTCGCAACATCGTCTCGCGCAATTCCCCTGCCATAGTCTCTCACTTCTATTCCAATCCTTTCGCCCCTCGATTTAGTCGAAATTGCAATTGTCGAACCAGAGTAAGAAAACTTAATTGCATTGGAAATCAAATTATTAAAGACCTGATTTGAAAATATTTGTGGATCCGTCGCTATGGTGAGGTCTTGATCAAAACCTGACCAATCAATCTGCAAATTCTTGGCTTCAAGTGCTTCACTAAAGATCAAATTCGTTTGATTTTTCAAATAGTGAAGATCGGAGGCCCGAATTTCAAGCCCAATCTTTCCAGATTCAATGGCATCTAAATCACGGGCACGAGAAAGAATAGATTTTATAGTCTCAAGTGCTGCCGCTACTTTTTCGATTTCTACTGCGACTTCACCTCTTCCTAACTTAATTCTATTTACTTTAGCCTGCGCGATGGTCAGAGGGTTGACTAAATCATGGCTTAACATTCGCATCAAACTTCGAACCTGCGAATTTTTGCTCATCAATTCTCGATGATACAATTCTCCCATAGATAGTAAAAAAATCGAGTGTGATCCGACCAACATCACCATCCCAATAGAAACCATCAATTGAGTAACCACCCGCCCCTCCTCTGTCAAAACAGAGGGCGGCACCATTCCAAGACGATTCATTGAATACAAAGAAAGTGTTCCCAAAATACTAATCACCGTCCAACAAAATCCATGCTTTCTCGTGGTGAGCACTGAAACCAAGAGTGGCGAGAACGCAAGCCACAAAAGCGTAGCGGAAAAAAAACCGCCGGTAAAATAGGAGAACGAGACTTGAAAGATGAAGCCTGCACCAATTAAAACATAAGTCGCTACAACCATCGACCTGGTCCTACGAAACACATAGGCAGACGAGGCATGCATAAGTGAAGCAAATACACCGATAGACATGCAAAGTGTATTGACATAGGCATAAGCGACAAAACAGTAACCCCACATAAATATCGACGTTAGACCAAAAATCAATTTGAACCAGCGATATCGACGTGCGTAGTTGGCATCATTTGCCATTGACGTTTCACCAAAGAAACCCGAAAAAAGTTCTTCGTGATTGGCGTCAATTGCGACATCTAAGATATTTTTTTTGTCTGTCACAGCGTTTGGCACTTTCTGTTTCGCTATAAATAGTTTTTATTGATAACTAAATCGGCTACTAGTGACGAATTATTGAGTGAATTGAAATCTAAAGAGATTACGATTTGGCGAATCCAACCTTAGCAAGAAAACTATTTATTCCTTCATTGATTTGCCACTCCTAGATGGCTTCAAATCAACTCTCTATTGTCATCTGGAAATTGGTCTAGCAGGAGCATGTCGCTTCTCAATTCGAGTCTTTGACAAAATAGGTTGAATCATTTTAATGTCGTTAAATCTTCAAATTGTCCGTCCCTCACCGAGAATTGAGCCTGGCGTTTTCGAGAAGTGGCCTCCCAATCATGACTTTGAATACTTCCTGAACTTTTCCACCATAGCGGACCGTCGTGACATATCCATTGCTTAATATCTCGTCTTCATTGAGCAAGTCCCCATGCTCAACTGCGTGCCGTCGATCATTTTCCACAAGTGCTCGAATCTCACGACCCTGGTTTTGGCGAATAACTCTTGCAACTTGAAATGGAACCACTGGATTCAAATGAGTTTTCGAAATCACTCGCAATGGCACACCAGCGGTTTGCAGATAGACCCCTTCGGGGAGACGACTTTGTAATAATTGGAGGATTGCTATACGTGCGAATCGACTGCCATCACCACCTACTTGAGTTAGCAGAATCCCGAAATGATCATAACGAGCAAGCTGAAAAGCCACGATATTTTTGTCGCCATCTCTAAGAACTAGAGCAATTCTCTTTTTTGCAAGATCCTCTGAGTTGCTGAGAACCAAGCCAAAGTCTTTATATGTTTTTGCATAGAGATCGAAAATCTGTGCTGCGACCTGAGAATTGGCGAGATCGGCCTTTTCCCAATTCTGTATACCAAAATCAATATGAGATGAAATTGGGATTCCGTCGTGCCCTCGTTTGAAATTCCCCATCCAACGAGCCTGCCTAATAACATCTAGATAATTTTGTTCAGCTTCAACAATCAAATCGCGGCAAGCTTGACCACCAGAATCGTTCGCTGTTCCGTGAACCAAAACTGATATCAACATAACTACAGCGAAAATTAGAATTTGTGAATAAGCTCGGAACTGAAAGCCAAACAGCTGCCATTGAGGGGCTCTATCTCTAAAACCACTAAAACTTTCATTTGGTCTATGCTTAATCATAGAATTACGTCGATGCGATATTTGCGCCAACGCCATTTCCAACAGGCTCTATTTGTATAATCCGAGTGATTCGAGTCACATCCAATAACGCCAATCTTCGTCCCACTGTCAAAACCATAAACACCGGTACGTACACAATAGAGTTTCCAGAAGGCACAACATTTGCTCTCGACTAAGTTACTTTAAATGCACAAGACAGAAAAATTGTTGTCTTGCGAAAGTGAGATTTATGAAAACAACCTTTCTTGTAACCATTCCCTTAACGCAAAGAATTCATATTCAGAATATCCTTTCGTTCGACAAAAAATTTGATGCCAAAATAGAAGGCTCTAACCAGCACAAATTGAAAAGACTCTGGCCAACTATCATAAGAATCGCAATTGCATTTTGTTTTATGGCAAATGAACACGCGTTCGCCCGAACTCAAGCCACCAAAATCGATCAATCAAAAAACAACACCTATCTTGAATACACCAACAACAACCTTACAAACTCAGTAGAAGTCTATCGGGTGAAGGTCTCAACCGATGGATCTAAATCTCGACAACTCATCAACACTGTTCCTAACAACAGGCGGTCGGAGACGAAATCTGACAATAGCCAAATGGCGAACCCACCCTATTCGCTCCAACCATTTCAAGCGTATAGTCCAAGTACTATTCAGGTGGTCGCACCTAATGCTTTCACCCCAAGTCTTCGCGATTTCTCGCTCATGTCACAATCAGCATCTATTTCTACAGCCCCCGAGTCTTTAGGTATCAATGCGAATTTATCCCAAAGACCGCCAGCAGGAAACCTCGTCCAATCTCCGAAGAAGACGTCAAATCAAACCGCCACCGAACTCTCGATGCCTAGAGCTGAGCCCGACAGCCTTTTTAAAATTACAACAAAACTAGATTGCCAATGGGCACCAACTGACAACTCACCGACTAAATTCGATCCTAAAGCCCGCCCATTTGATGACCAACATCTGAAGTACTTTGGGTTTTATGCCTCAGCAATGCAAGGTGCCGGAAGCGGAGACTACCTGCTCGAGACAAATCGCTATATGCATGCCAACCTCGCATTCATTGCCAGCGCCGACACTAATTTTGTTTTAGAAAAACTAGAAAAGGCAAAGTCCCTCGGCATGAAGGCGGTAGTCTGGACCCAACCATTTCTTCTTGACCAAAATCTTCACGTTACAAACAACCTGACATTGTGGAGTGAGTTTTCCCAAAAAATTTCTCCCTATGTTTTTTCAAACGATCCGACAATAGTTGCTTTCTATATTCTGGACGAACCCTATTCA
Source organism: uncultured Bdellovibrionales bacterium (assembly GCA_964405465.1). Lineage (GTDB taxonomy): Bacteria > Bdellovibrionota > Bdellovibrionia > Bdellovibrionales > JAMPXM01 > CAYONZ01. The sequence goes on from CAYONZ010000048.1 coordinate 20,284, forward strand.
AACGGAGAAAGCTGGGGCATTCCCTACATTAAACAAAACCTGGAAGCAGCGGGTGCAATTTCAAAACAATATTTCCCGACCGTCCCACTTGCCGTAATATTCGCAGCATCAGAAGTCTACAAAGGTGGCTTCTCGCTGCCAGAGAACTTCGATTGGTTTTCTTTTGATAACTATGGCTGTTGGGATTCGGCAGAGTGCCGTGGAGGAATTCGCGGAACATTTGAATTTTTAGCAAATAAGGTCAGCGAACTCTCAAGTCTTCAGTCACAAAAAAAACTTTTTGCGGTCGCCGAATCGTATTCAAATCATGAAAGGGCAAGCGACGGGGAGCAAGAAAATATACGCCGACGAGCTAAACGTTATTTTCAAATGGCGCAAACAAATGATTGCTTTGTGGCCTACATGCCATTCATCTACCAGACATTCAAAGATGGAGGAGGAATTATCACTGGCGCTGAAACCATGCCAATCGTTCACAAAGAGTACGAAAGACAAGGCCAAGTTTGGTATTCAAAGCAAAAGCAAAGAAGCCAACAATTTAATTAAAGCCTATACTCAAAGACTAGATCTCGACCTCACGAGTATGAGATTCTATTGCTAACGTAGAGTCCGTATTAAAAACAATACTTGATTGTGAATATCAAAAGTAATTGAAATTCAAGTCTCTAAAATGCAGAATTTTATTAGCTATTTCAATTTAGGTGTCCTGATTGAGATTGATAGGGCGGGAACCGGCCACGGGACTTTTATGTCTGAAGCCAACGCTTGTAAATAAAGGGGTGGATATCGAAAATTCAGAAAGAACCCATAAGCTAGTCTATGCTATTTCATTGATTGTCTACTTAGTGGCAGGTCTTCTTCCTGCTTTTGTAGGCCTTATGATCGACTACTCTGGTTTTGCTAGTTTAGCCTCGGGTTGGCTTTCAGTTTTCGTGATTCAGAGCAAGCCATTTTGGCTGGTGGCATGGAGTGCGAACTTGTTTTATTTTGCGGGACTTTTTCTGGGCTATCGAAGGACTTTGAGTCGAAAGAATGAACTGATATGCTCAGCCTTGGCAGCAGTAACTTCGCTTTTTGTCTTCACAATAGATACGATGTTTCCCAATGAAAACAGCGCGGCAGTCCCTGTAGAAAAGGGGCCAGCGGTATATCTTTGGGTTCTTGCAATTATGATATTGTTGGCCGGCAACTTATTTTCCTATCTAGGAGACAAGTTCAAAAAGAAGACAACACAATGAACATCAAAGGATTGAACGGATGGGACATAAAAAAATGGACTGCACTAATTGTTTAAATATTCCCAATGGTAGAATTTCTAGCCCTGACACTCTAGAGCGCTTTCGTACTTTTCTTAAGAATTCGCATCAGAGCTACTCCTTTATCAACTATACAGGTGAAAGAATTCAACCAGCTCGTGAAAAAGGTGATGGAATTTCAACCTTGATTTTTACCGAATATTTTCCGGACATGTTAGATGTAGTTTTTATTTGTCAAAAGTGTGGAGCACGCTGGAAAGCTCAAGGTGAATTTTACCATGGCATCGGTGGTGAAATTACCTCGATCACATAACTGCAAGAATTATGGATGAAGCTTGAGTGGGGATTCCATAGAGCTAAATTAGGTGTAATAGGCGTTCCTTCTCGACTCATTTTCGGGATTGCCCCATTGACATGAGAAAGTTCCTGAATCACTGTAATTACATGCGAGAGTTTTACTATGCATTCGTTTTTTTTCTTTTTCTTGTTCCGGCCTTGTCTAGTGCGAAAGGCGGAACATCTAAGCATGCTTCTCACCAAGGTTGCGCCCCGCTCACTGGAGTGTCCTTCAAAGAGACAAATGGCAAAGTAGAGGGAAAGGTCGAAAATATTTCGGTGAAACTGGATGTCGAAATTCTCTCTGAAATTAAAGTCGGATCACGAAAGGCATGTTTAACTGACTATGGGAATATGGCATATTCAGCCGATCCAAAGCACTCGACAGTCAAGAAGGTCAAAGGTAAAAATTGGCTCTTTATTGAATATGGGGATGCTGGAGGTTCTCAATTAAGTCTTTACGACGCCGATCACTGCAAAGAAATTTGGAGGATTAGTGCGCCAAATATTGAGGTAAATAATGGCCAGGTGATTGCCGAACCATCTTGCGACACTCCTTGTGGCGATAAAAATATCTGCACTTGCTGGCCCGGACAAGTATTTGAAATGGATTCAACTTGCCCGCCCACACTAAATGTTTCGCATTCTGCGGCCCTAAATCGCAAAGAAATCGGTATTGATTTCACTTCAAAATCGTTAATTGCTAATCCCAAATCAAAAAATGCGAAATTCGTCTCGAAGGTTCAAGACTAATAAAGCCTGCATCCAAGCTCTGGGAGATCCTCTTGTGGCTTTCTATTTAGGGTGTGTATACTGCCCACTAAAGCACTCAAAACAAACTCATCGCACATCGGAGTGAAAAATAAGATTAAGCATTGCCAACGACGGCTCAGAAATCCGTTAGTGAACAACAACTCCACTATTGATCAATCCACGCTCCGTATCTATATCTATAACTCAGATAAAATGGCTTCAAAAAAAGAGCTTCAATCCCAATATTCGCACAAACTTTCTCGTTGACCGCAACCTCCGCCGACTTTTGAAAACGAGGAACAACTCTGAATTTTTGATCTCCTATTTCAAGATCGTAAGACATTTTTTTGTTAGACTTATACCACGGTTCATAGATCTTCAGCTGATAGGCAGCACCAGTGTCTATCCGCGCAGCTTCGCAACTTTGGTCGTTAATTTTTACCTTTGCAAACCAGTTGTTCCCAAGTTCTGGCTGATGCCAAACACGAAAGTAGGACGTAAACTTTTTTTCTTTTGGCACAAAAAATTGAATTCTTTTTTTAACCTTATTGAAAAGCACATCTACACTCTGCAATGCGTTCTGTCCCAACAAAATATCACAACATGGAAACCCGAGTTCTTTTGTTGAGTCTGCAGCGCGTTCAAAGGCATGAACGCCGAGATTTTTAATCTTAACGTTTCCGATTTCCAATGTTTGTATAAGGCCCAGACTTCCGAATCCATTTATATCTACTCGGGATGATGTCTCTAGCGCCCGTGCAAAGTTACTATTTTCCCGTACTGCAGTTAAACCAGATCCAGAATCAATAAATACCAAAACCTCGCCATAGCTGGACTTCGCTTTAATGATCGGCCAATTCAATTTGTTCTCAACCCACTCAAAACTCTCACTCTCCCCACTTAGCTCTAGAGTTGGAACTGCGCTGGAAATTGCGACAAGCTTTTCATTTCGATCGCCACCTTTATCTGTTCTAACTTCTCGACTGGGACTTGCACAAGAACACAAGAATAGAAATAAAAGACAACACCTCAAAATCATCAGTTGGAGTGCGGGCGGTAGTTCGGAGCGCATGAGCCTACCAATTTGAAACAAATCGA
>CAYONZ010000049.1:0-20766 GCA_964405465.1 uncultured Bdellovibrionales bacterium
CCAGCCGAAACCAAAATCAATGTGCTTGGTAGTCTGATACTGGATGGAACGGACTACTGTGGTTTGAAAGCTGGAGCCATCGTTGTTTCGCAAAATGTAATTGCCAATGGGTCTGGCTGTGGGTTTGCTTATCGCGGATGGTCCGCCAATGAATCGTCGCTTGCGCAAATTGTTTTGAGCGGGGGAGCGACTTCGAGCGTTCAAAGTGTGGGTACCAAAGGGCATATTCCAAATCTTATTGTCAATAAAAGTGCGGGGACTTCTGTTGTACTTGATGATGTTCACGTCGTGGGTTCGTATCGATGGATTTCTGGTGATGTCTCGATGACCTTACGTAAAACTTTGACTATTGCGCGCGGAGTTGATCTTTCAGATGTTTATGATCTCACGCGCGCAATATTTGGTGGGCCGACAACTGATCAGTGGCCAATTAACGGGGTGAGTCCTTGGAATGGTTGGATTAAAACAGCTTTCGGTGCGAGCAATCGATATGAATCGGTCGTGCTGACCAATTACTTTGGTACCAGTGCTTTGAAAAAAGTTGGAGTGACAGAGGCGCTATTTAGTACCGATCTTTTGACGAAAAATTTTGCGGTGGATATTGATGACTCCTCGATATTGGTTCCCGGGTTTTGGTTCGCTATTAAAAACTCCCAGAGTACAACGCGCATGGGGTTGTTGTCGAAGGCTGGTACCAATTTAAAAATTAATATTGAAGGCAATCTCAATGTTAAGGCCCATGTTTTTAGTGAAGATAGCAACTCCGTTGCAACAAATCCAAGGGTGATCTTCAATTTTGTTGGTGCTGCAGATTCATGGGCGATATTTACAGCTCCCTGGGATGGCTTCTTCGGTGTTTACAATCCCTATGTGCAGGGGTCGATGGTACATATTGATAAAACTGGTGGAGCTGTGATTTTTTCAGGTGAACCGGTATTAGTCGACTATGAACTGATTCGTGGCAGTGTAGACTTTGTGAGCAATGCTACGACTGTCCATTGGGTGGGTACAAGTTATCCGTATGACGGGTACAGCAGTTGGTATTCACCAGCAGCCTACGGTCGAGGATCGCACTTTAAATTTCCTGACTCCAATCCAGTCGGTCAGAACTGTTTCAATAATTTGAACATAGAATACAATTCACAGTTTTCTTACGGAGGAAAACTTCTTGTTGGACCAGTGTGTGTGAAGGGTGATCTCACGTTTGCAAACACCTTAAAAAATACAGGAGTGAGCGGTAATGGCGTAGCAGGTTGTAGTGCCTCGGGGCCGACCAACCTGTATTGTGGTATTCAGTTGACCAACGAGTACAATGTTTTTGGTGGTGCGGGTTTAGGTGCGATACCTGATACGAGTGAATTGATTCTCTATCGAAATCTCGTGGTGAGCGGTGATATGGTGTGGGCTGTGATTCGAAAGCTTCGGTGGCTCGGAAGTTTTGATTCGCGAATCACTGTGATCAATGGCGGATTTGGTGTGGGGTCCTCTAGTCCTAATTGGACCGGTAATGCGGGGGATGGATCGTTTGAAGTAAATAAGCTTGGTTTACTTGCTATTACCGCGCCAGTCGCAGGGATACGGGATCTGCGTATTCTTGCGGGCGAGGTTCGCCTAAATGGAAACTCATTGACACTCAATGCTTCGACTCCACAGACAGGCTGGTTGGGAAATCCGTATAATAATCGAATCTATGATACAACATTTGGAACGGGGATTTCCGATTTGACCCACGTCTTGGTAGGCGCTTCAGCAAAGCTAACACTTCGGGGAGCAACCCTCGATGCGGGAAATATTGCAGTTCAACCAGGTGGAAAGATTAGTCTGGGCGGAGGGTCTGTGGTTCAAACAGCAACCTATGTTGTTGGGGGGAGTGGAACCGCGCCTCGCCGAACGAGCCCAGCGCCGCTGACCTCTAGTGAGATCATTCCCTAAAGCTATGCAAAAATTTAGGGCAGAACTGGCTTGCTAGCGGGTTAAACAAAAACTATTTGCAATTTCCGGTTCGGGTGGCAGAAAAATTTGCTTCGATCGTCAATGGGCTCTGGGGATTTTGATCCATCTTGTAATTTCCATCGAAACTTGTTTCGTTGATGTGCAGTCTTCCGGGCAGTTTAAACTTTTCAGGGCATTGCACATCAATTAGGAAATCATTTTTTTTGTTTCCATCGTTTGCGACAACAGTTTTGCAGCGGTTGTCATCGGAGATCTTTTGCATGAAAGATCCGCTGGTGAAATCTTCTTTGGTTAGGCAAATGCTCTTTTTAAGGATCTTGGGTGGTAAAAGATTTGATTGTGGGGCCGCGCTCGGTTTAATTTTAGCCATTTGGTTTTGTCGTGCCAGCTGAACTTGCTGCTCAGGATTTAGCTTTGTTGGGTCAATTTTATTTTTCGGTGTGCCTCCCAGAGATTGGGGGCCTTGGTTCTGTTTGACCTCCAAATGAAAATGCGTCTGGTACTTCCCCTCTTTGAATTTGAGGTCGGTCATATTGAGTGAAGCTTGCGCGTGGGCTTGTTGCAAATTAAAAGTTGCAACTAATGCTATCGAGCTGAGGACGATCGATTTTATCAGGAAGGTTCTTGGGTATTTCATCATGATGGGCCACTCCGGTCTTGCGTTTCAATCAGGGTAGCAGTTGTATGGGAGTGATGGCAAGGCACGGTTCATGTGGTGGAGTGTGGATTTTTTGGGTTGGTCTCGCAAGGTTATTTTCGTTGGCACCGATTCAGTGTTTTTCATGCTCTGGTCTAGACAGATATCTTAGGGTATCCCTTATTCTTTGAACTGATTTTTTTCATTAAGTGAAATGAGGCTTTCTAGAAAGGCAGATTGATCTGACTTTTTGATAGCCGAGAAATACTCCTCGTCGGCACTTTCCACAGCGATCACTGCCTTTTTGAGTATGTTCTTTGCCTCTCGCGTGAGGTCAAGAGTGAAGGCTCGGCCATCATCGGGATGAGCTTTTTTGGTTAAGAGTTTTTTTTCTTTGAGTAACTTGACCACATCCGAAACCATCATCTTGTCCATCGATAGTTGTTCTGCGACAAATTGTTGCGTGATGTGCTTTTGCGTGGGTGTATGGTAGCCAATGGCGGCCATGATCGCGTATTGCACTTGGGTGATGCCGTAGATTTCGAGAGCTTGTTTGATTTTGCGCTGCCAGAGTTGATAGGCCCTCCAAAAGAGAAGGCCTGGACTGAACACATCTTTGGCATAACGAGAGTTTTCAAGTGGTGAGAGATTGGTTTTGTTTTTCATGCTAACTGCTTAAGATCTCTCGCTCTTTTCACCATTGCATGTGCTTGGGTCTCGAGTCCGTCGGCGATTCCTTGACCGACTAATTTTCTCCATAAGAACGCCAGAGGCCCTTCAATGCGAATGGTGTGAGTGAACTCAAGACCATTTGTTGTCTCTTGCATTTCATGAATGCCATACATTTTAGCCAGAGGGAATTGAGTTAAATCTGTGAATCCTTTGTTGGGTTCAACCTTATAGAGTTGAATTTTCACCTTAGGGCCACCTTTGGGGCGAAGAGTGAACTGAGTTCCAGATGCAAATGGTCCGTGCAATTGGGCGAATTCGAGTTCTTTATCCCAGGTGTTCCATTCGGCGACATTTTCAAGCACACGCCAGATGTCTTCTTTCTTTAGATCTTGAATCGTCATTTTATGGGTTTGTTCCCAGGTCTTTTTGAAGTTCATAAAATCTCCTATCATTTTTTAAAACTCGGTTTGAAATTCGCTGGCAAAAGGCGCAAACGAATTCAATAATTGAGTTAGATATTGCTCCTACCTTTTGAAACTATCTAGGTTTTACCAGACGACCTAGATAGATAGTAAGTTAACTTACTATCTAAGTCAAGTGGAATTTAAGCTGTGCCATTTTGCGTGACCTAAGGCACTGTTGACCCTAAGGAAATCGGTGTTTCGACTGAGGTAGAGTTTTGACGTCTAGGTTTGTCTTTTGCCAAACAAGCTGGACTGCCCAAAGAGCTCAAGGCGTTTCAAAATGGAACGAAGGAGATACTATGGTGGCCCTTCGTAGACCTGAAGAATGGATTGAGCGATTGATTGATGCTGATACTTTTGTACCTCTCTTGCCATCGAAAGAGGGGCGGGTTGGTTTTGGTGATGAGGTGATCACTGGATTTGCCAAAGTATCAGGGCGTCCGATTGCCTTGTTTGTCAACGATCCCCAGGTGAAGCAAGGTTATGTGACCTCAAAAGGTGCAATTAAAATTCGTCGTCTGATGGATCGAACTCTTGAGCTTGGAATTCCTCTTGTTGCTCTTTTGAATTCTCCGGGGGTGTCGGTAGAAGAAGGGGCTGCCAGTGGTGATGAGTATGCAAGTGTCTTGATGGGACATTGTGAGCTTTCAGGTGTTGTGCCACAGCTCGCAGGTGTCATGGGTGCCAACATTGGGGCTCCCGCGTATTCGGCAACCCTGATGGATCTCAGTTTTTTTAGCCGACTTCGTTCGTACATTTGTGTCAGTGGACCTGGCGTGGTTTTGCAAGCTCTCGGTGAAAAAGCCACCTACCAAGAATTGGGTGGCTCCGCGATGCATGCTTCAAAAACAGGGCTCGCGCATTTTGTTGATGCGACCATGGACATTCAACTGCAGAGAATGCGGTGGATTTTGGATTTCTTACCTTCTAACTTTCGCGAAGATCCCCCCAAGCGAACGGCACGTGAACCGCGACAGAAATTACCGCATATTCCGAGCGAGCCAGAAGTGGGATTCGATGTGAATGAACTCATTGGTGCGCTTGTCGATGATTCGGAATGGATGGAGTATGCTGCTGATTTTGGACCATCAATGGTCAACGCCTTTGCCTATATGGGAGGTCATGCTGTGGGCGTGGTGGCCAATCAGAGTTTGCATCTCAGCGGAGCACTTGATTGCGAGGCTTCACAAAAGACCGCGCGCTTTGTGCGGCTTTGTGATTCTTATAATATTCCAATTGTGACTTTAATCGATGCGCCAGGATTTATGCCTGGAGTTCAGCAAGAGCAACTCGGTATTTTACGTCAAGGGGCATTGTTATGTCAGGCGATGTACACCAAGGTTCCTAAGCTCAGTGTGACTTTTCGCAAGTGCTATGGTGCTTCGGCGATTGTTTTGGGTCAGACTCTCAAATGGAAAGGTGATTTAACCTTGGCACTCGAGACATCACGTTTAGCCGTGATGGGATTTCATGCGGCAAAAGATGTTGTCTACCGAGAAGAGCTACAAGCTTGTGCTCACGACGCCGAACAAACCAAGGCTAAGATCAACGAACTCAAAAACAGATACTACCGAGACTACGAAGATCCACAGTTGGCCTATCGTTTGGGTCTGATCGACGAGGTCATACCAATAGAGAAATTGCGAGCGACGTTTATTCGCCACCTTGATTTGGTTGAGCGAAAACGAGATCGAAAACGTGAGCCGGTGCGCGGAGTGTTTCCGTGAAGTCAGAAAGAAAAGATTTGCTGGAGAGATTTGAAGCTTTGCTGGGTGATCCTTTGGATGAGCAAAATCCTCTGGGATTTGCTCAAGTCGTGGCGCTCGACTCGCGTGAGGAGTTTCCTGAAAAGGCACTTGAGATCTTTGATCGAATTGGTCTCACCCGGCTTTTGGTTCCTCGAGAACTGGGTGGAGATCTCGAAGACTTTGAACAGCTGCTTGAAGTCTCGAGGGTGATTGGGCGAAGAGATTTGACCGCGGCCGTCGCGAAAGGCAAATGCATTTTGGGCGCACTCCCTATTTGGATGTTTGGTACCCCTGAACAAAAAACACGAGTCAGTGAAATCGTTTTGCACGGTGGTCTTTTAAGTCTGGGTTTAACTGAGAGAAAAAATGGCAGTGATCTGATGCTCACTTCGATGGAGGCTAAAGGCATTGCGAAGTCTAGCGATGAAGCTGAGATCGAAGCTTATTTGCTCTCAGGTGAAAAATGGCTCATCAACAATGCCACTCGTTGCAAAGCAATGACTGTTTTGGTTCGAACGTCGGCACAGGGTGGTCTTCGGGGATTGAGTCTATTCCTCTTTGATAAAGAGAATTGTCTCGGAAATTCTGACGGCTGTTCGGGAGCAGCCCCGCTTCCAAAAATTAAACTACATGGTGTACGTGGCATGGATGTCAATGGTCTCTTGTTTCAGAATGTGAGAATTGAACCCCAGGCACTGCTCGGAAAAAAAGGCCACGGTCTGGAGATGGCACTGAAGGTATTGCAGGTGTCACGTGTTTTGGCTTCGTCATTTTGTTTGGGAGCGGCCGAAACGGTTTTATCAGTGGTAAAAAAATTTTGTTTAGAACGACAGCTTTATGGTTCCACTATTTTTGAAATGCCTGTTGTCAGGTCACGCCTTGTTTGTTCGCAGTTAGATTATATGCAAAGTGAAATTCTTTTGCGAGTGTACACTCGGGCGATACACCTGCTTCCCGAACAGATGAGTGTCTATTCGGCGATCGCTAAATTTCGCGTTCCAGAATTGACGGAGCGCCTTGTGCATCGATCTTGTGTCACATTGGGGGCGCGGTCGTTTTTACGTGAAGAGTTTATGAGTGGGATTGTTGAGAAAATTCGAAGAGACGTGGCAATTGTCGGTCTTTTTGACGGTAGCACCCAAGTGAATCTTTATGTGTTGGCAAGCCAGCTTAGAGCGCTTTGTCTTGCAAGAAATTCTGCAAGTTTTGATCGCCGTCGTGTTGAAAGCTTGGTCAATGCCAGCAGACTTCCGGCCGTTGATTATGGTAAAATCAATCTTACTAATCGTGGCCACGATGATATTATGAATTGGTTTGTTGACTTGGCGGCTGGCGGTGTAAATCGTTATCCGCGACTAGCGTCTCTGGTGAACGCAAAGGAAATGGTTGAAAATTTCGTATTAAAATTGAAAGTGCTGGATCGGCAGGTCTTAGAATCTCCAAGTGAAGAAAGAACCCAGACAGCCAAATTCTTTTCGTTTGCAGAGAGATATACAGTATTGCATTCTGCGGCGATTTTGTTCTTGTGCTTTGTTCATGATGCTGAAATTTCCGAGTCGGCCATGCGCTTAATGCTTGATGATATCCTTTTGGATTTGGATTCTTTCTCTGACGAGTCGCCAAGTTTACAGGAACCATTTTCAGAAAATTTAAACTCTGAACAATTGAGTTCGCAGTCATTAAAGTCACAGCAATCAAGAGAGAAATTAAACCTGAGGCTTTCCTTCGCTGAACGGGAGTCACTCATCCAGAATTTCGCACTTTAAAAGTCTCGCTCTTGGGGCAAGATCGGGGCAATTCCCTTATTCGGCCTCAGTGTTTAACTTTTGGTCGGCGCCTGGGTGGCAGGCCCTGTGGAATGTGGTTTATTGAAGCTGGAGAGGTATTTACTTGGCGATCGACGGCATGTTTTTTGGAGTATTTGTCGTTTATGACAAACTCAAAAAAGTCCTCGACCTCTATGCCTTCATCTTCTCTCACTTCACGTTTTTCCAATTTTGTGGAGCTTACAATTGAGCGAGCTCACGAAAAAGGAGATCAAGCTCTTTATGTTTTTCTGGATGGTCCAGACCTTAAAGAGAAAGTCATGACTTTTGCTGATCTTGATATTCGAGCACGTTCTATTGCCGCCGAGCTGATATCTTTAGGGGCGCAAGGTGAACGGGTGCTCTTGATTTATGAATGTGATCTTGATTATGTGGCCGGATTCTTTGGTTGTCTTTATGCGGGGGCCATCGCGGTTCCTGTTTATCCTCCCATGGCGAATAAGCATTTTTCTAGGCTGCAAGCCATTATCGATGATTGCCAGGCAAAGTTCGGCCTAACGACCGCTAAAATTCGTGAGGCGATTTCAAGTTTACCTAAGTCAGTTGTTGGGGAATTCAGTATTGAGCTTGTGGCTTCAGATACTGTTTCGCCTCTGGCATTTCGCGAGTGGCGTATGCCTAGAATTGAACCGGACAGTATTGCATTTTTGCAATATACCTCGGGTTCAACCGGAGTGCCAAAAGGTGTGATGGTCAGTCACCGTAATCTCTGCGCCAATTCAGCGATGATCAAAGATGTGGCTGGATATTCTGAAGACGACGTCTTTTTGTCGTGGCTACCGATCTATCATGATTTTGGATTGATTGGTGGAATCTTACAGCCGGTGTTTGTTGGTCTTAAGTGTATCTTCATGCCACCAATGACCGTGGTTCGCCCATTTCGTTGGTTGCAGGCAGTAAAAAAATACCGTGCGACAACGATTGGTGGACCTAACTTTGCGTTTGATCTTTGTGTTGAGCGAATCACCGATGAACAACGACAGACACTCGATCTTTCATCAATTCGCTCGATCGTATGCGGAGCCGAACCCATTCGATATGCTACACTTCAAAGATTTGCTGAGAGATTTGCGGCACAAGGCATTTCTCTAGACAAATTCAATTGCAGCTACGGCTTGGCCGAAGCCACATTGTGTGTCACCAAAGGGCATTATACCGATCAAACACAGGTCTCCTATTTTGATCGCAACTCGCTTGAAAAAAATCTGGCGGTTAAGGTGACAAATCCTGATATTGACCAATATGGAGACCAGGCTTCCGAAAGTGAATCTCGGGTCGTTCCGTTGGTGGGTTGTGGAAGATCGGTTCGCGGTCAAGAATTACGGATCGTCGATAGCTCCACACGGCAAACGTTGCCTGCCTATCAAGTTGGTGAAATATGGGTTGCTGGTCCACATGTCGCAAACGGCTACTGGAATCGTCATCAGCTCAATAATGAAATATTTCACAATCAAATAGATACAAAAGAATTTTTACGGACAGGAGATTTGGGGTTTCTTGATGAGAATGGTGAACTCTTTGTTGTAGGTCGGGTGAAAGATCTGATTATCATTCGAGGAAAAAACTATTGCCCGCAAGACATTGAGCTTGCATGTCGCATGGCGAGCCCTGAGCTAAATAATTCAATAGGTGCGGCATTTTCGATTTCGACCGAAAATGGTGAAGCCTTGGTGGTTGTACATGAAATTTCAGCTAAGGATTTGAAAGTCGTTTCTCCAGAGATGTTGTCCCGTATTGAGAAAGCCTGTCGCGAGGCCGTTCTTGAGCAGTTTTCTTTGGTGATTCAGGATTTTAAGTTTTTAGAACACGGAGGAGTGCCACGCACTTCGAGTGGAAAAATTCGTAGGTCTGCGAGTCGTGATGCCTATTTAAATGGAAGTTTGAGGGCTTATACGGGTAGTCTGCTGCAGACCGCTCTTTTGTCAAAGCTTCGGCGTCGGGTGAATAGAATAAATACGAAAACCTACTTGATGTTGAGCATTTCGAGCAAACGACTGCGATCAAGCTTACCGTTCGTTAGTCGCGGCAAAGAAGAGAGAAGTTGAAATTCTTTTGGAATTTTTTGTGGGGATATTTGTTTTGCTAGGTTTGTTATGAGTTCACTTCGGTCGAAGGTTTGATTCTCTTTTAGCACGATCGCGGCAATTAAGACCTGCCCGTAAATGGGATGCTCTTTGGTTAAGACCACTGCGTCTTCGATTCCAGCTTGAACTTTTATGACTTGTTCAATTTCGATTTTTGAAAACCGTTCGCCTGCAATTTTGATCAGGTCGTCAGCTCTTCCTAAAATTTTGATTAACGGACAAAGGTTGTTCTTCGGATTTTTGTCTGAAGTGTGTGAATGAGCTTTGTCTTGAGATGCGATCGCGAGAGTTTCGCCCTCATTGCTTGCAGCTTCATGAATCTCTGCTAGGTCACCAGTATAAAACCAACCCTCATGTATTTTTGCCGTTCCTGGTGTGGTCTTTGCCGACTCCTCAAGATATCCCAACATAACTTGGGAACCCTTTAAGAGAAGTTCTCCTTGTTCGGAAATTTTGACCTGAAAATCACCAACTGGAAAACCCACATAGTTTTGTAGAAATAATGGATGCTTGCTGTTGTAACTTAAAACTCGTGGGGAACATTCGGTGAGGCCATAGTTATTAAAAATAGTCGCATTGGCGAAATTCTGCATGAGTTGTTCGCGAAGAGACAGTGGGAGCGGGGCTCCGGCTGAAACAATATGTGTTGCAGATTTGGTGAGCTCTTGGCGATTTTTTTGCATTTCCAGAAATTTCAATAGGGTCTGCCAATGAGAGGGAACACCACTCCACATTCCTGCGAGGCCGAGACGCGGGATTTCAGCCACGGCTTCGTTGAAGCTTGCGTACAACCGGGTTTCAATGCCGAGCTGAAGGGCCGGAAGAATTTGGCCTAAAATTCCAAAGGAGTAGTGCAGCGGCAGGAACAAGGTTTGTTGGGGGGCCTGACGAAAATTTAAGCTCGTGATGACAGCTTGGGTGTTGGCCATGATATTTTGTAAAGAGAGTTGCACAGCTTTAGGTAGTCCGCTGCTGCCTGAGGTGAAAAGAATCAGAGCACACTCGGGGTGAAGATGGCTTGGTGTTGCCACCAAGGATGCAGATGAAGGTAGTTGTAACAGTGCCAGACGCGAAAGTTTTTCGCTTTCGGTCCAGTTCGAATTGATCAAAACGACGGGTTGTTGGCTTTCGATTGCGGCTAAAAATTTTATTAGAAAATCAAAACTTGTATCCGCTTGGAGGAGCCGAAGCCTTGGCGTAGACGCAAGGCTTATTGATGAAGTCCTTTGCTTTTCAATTTTGGATTTTTCTTGATCCACTTTTTCGCGAAGTTGATTGAAACTAAGGGATGAATTTTTATGAGTGAGGGCTGTCGATGTAGATTTTTGAAATAAAAGCATTTGAGATCATTGTGACATGTCTCTCTTGGGATGGGTGCTAGACTGGACTTCTTTATTTGTCCTGCGCTTGTTCAGCTGACTCAGCCACAAGCGTTTGATAGGATATGAGTCGGTTTGAATGTGAGATCGACTTGCTTGTTCTGGATCTTTGCGATGAAATGATGAGTATGGTCATACATTTACCGCGAAGAGATATTTTTATTAAAGGTCCAGTTGGCTATTTACCAGAAGACATAGTCAGCAACGCCGAACTTTTGCAGCGATTTGGTTTTGAGTCGGGTTTGCAAACTCGCTTGACATGGATCGAAGGGCGCACTGGAATTCGCGAGCGTCGTTGGGCGACAAAAGAGCAGGCCTGTTCAGATTTGGCTGTCAGGGCAGGGCGGGCACTCTTCGAGCGCGTTCCTCATAATCCATCACGGATCACGCATTGTTTGCTTGCGACGATTTCGGGTGATTTTCCGAGTCCTCCGACCAGTCCTCTGGTTTTGCATCAGCTTGGACTCTCGGGTGTATCGGCGTTTGATCTCGGCGCCGCTTGTGCGGGTTTCTTAAATGGTTTGCAAACAGCGGCGTGTTTGCAAGAGGTCTTCGGTGGTGATCAACTTTTGATTGCATCTGATATACGTTCAAAGTTTTTAAACCCAAAAGATTTGGCGACCTCGATACTTTTTGGTGACGCGGCTGTGGCGGCATTCATAAGTTCAGATTCTGCGAATGCAAAATACAAGTACCTTGGTGCAACTCAATTTACTGATGGAAGTGTGGCCGACATTATCAAAATTCCGATGGGTGGATCACGTTTGCCGTTTCGTGATCAAACGGATGCAACTGAAAATACGATTGTGATGAAAGACGGTGCGGCCTTGTTTTTTAAAGCGATCGAGGGGATGGAGTTTGTGTGTCGGGAGTTGTTGCAGGCCTTAAATCTCACGCTCGACGACATCGACTACTTGGTGCCGCATCAAGCAAATCTGCTTATGATTAGAGAGCTTGCTAAGCGTTTGAATAAGACCGCGGCTTGTGTAGAGATCGTCCAGACGATGGGTAACACATCAGGTACGAGCACGGGACTTGCTCTTGAGCATCTACCATCGCAATTTGCGTTGCAACCTAGGCAAAAAGCACTTCTGGTCTCAGCCGGTGGAGGAGGTTTTTTAGCTGCTGCCGTCTTGGAAGTTCTAGGTTCATAGGGAGAAAATCGGAGTATGACTCGAAAGCCTAAATTGTTGATTGTCAATCGAGGTGAGATTGCGGGACGTGCGCTTCAAGCTGCTGAACGCTTAGGGTGGCATGCTATTCTTTTTGCAACAGAGGCAGATCGAAATACCAAAGCATTTCGTATGGCAAAGTATCATCATTTGGTGAAGAATTCGCATCCCCAAGAAAGCTATTTGAATCTTGCGGAGATTCGTTTGGCGATAGAGGCTCATCAACCAGATTTTGTTTACCCAGGGTATGGCTTTTTATCTGAGCATCCCGATCTCGCGCGCTTGTGTGAGGAGCTCTCAGTAAAGTTTGTCGGAAATAACAGTGAACTCCTGCAAAAAATGTCAGATAAGTCCCAAGCAGAGGTGTTTGCCGAACGATGTGGACTTGCAAGTCTGCAATATCGGGCAAATGATGAGCTGCATTTTCCACTTTTGCTCAAGGCTGCTCGTGGTGGCGGTGGGAGAGGCAATGTTGTCGTTTTTCATGATGGTGAAATGCAGAGTAAAATGGAAGAACTCCAAAAAAGATCGCGATCGTTGTTTCATGATGATCATGTTTTGGTGGAAAGGTATCTGGAACGAGCCCGACATGTTGAATTGCAGGTCTTTGGTTTTTCTGATGGCCGAGTTCGAGTCATTGGCACGCGTGACTGCTCTGTGCAAAGAAGGTTTCAAAAAATAATTGAAGAGGGTCCTGTTGCTGAAGAGATTCAACAAGAGTTTGATTCGCATATTGATGCAATTGAAAAACAGCTCGAGGCTATAGGTTATCAAGGAGCAGGCACACTTGAATTTCTATTTGATCCAATGGTTCACCAGCAGAATCGACTCTCATCTCTAAAAAAATCGGCTTTGTATTTTCTTGAGATGAATTGTCGAATTCAGGTTGAGCATCCCATAACTGAAATTCTTTTGGGTGTTGATCTAGTGGAGTGGCAGCTTTTGGCGGCAAGCGGCCGCCTCTCGAGCTCGGTCTTTAATGAAACCCAGTTGGGAAAGGATCACTCACCAGTACAGCATGTTTTTGAATTTCGTATTTATGGTGAAAATACGCTCCAGAATTTTTTTCCAAGCGCCGGGGAGATTGTGGATTTATTTTGGAGCGAATCGCCGCACGTCCGATGTGACGCCACCTATGAGGCTGGTGATTCGGTGAGTGAACTTTATGATCCTATGCTAGCTAAGCTTTTGATAGCTGGAAAGTCTCGAGAGGATGCGCTCAGTAAAAGTCAGGAAATCTTGCAGCAATGCTTTGTTCATGGTGTCTTTTGCAATTTTGATATTCTGCAAGCAATTGTCGACAGCAAGGATTTTTCTTCATTGGCGATCGATGTGAGTTGGCTTGAACGTGAGGTGATGAGTTGTTTCAAATCGGACCTTTCGAAAAAAGTGGAGGATCTTGAAAGACAATTTGATAGAAAATTTGGCAGAGAATTCGGTAAACAAATCGGTGAACAAATAGATTCGTTAGGTTTTGAAAATCTTTTTCTTGATGCCAATGCAGCTGTGTCTAGAGAGTTGGGCGTTGGGCCTCACACGGCTGGTGCTTCGAATTTTGCAGAACGGGGGTTGACATGGAAGTTCGTTCACCGAAAGTAGATCGAATATCAACCAAGACATTTCGATTGAAATTCAGTGATGAGAAAATTTGGTTCGTGAGCCCCGTCCCTGGTGGTTTTTGGGTGACCCAGACGCAGCCAGAGCGATTGAGTTTTTTTGCCGAAGCAAAGACAATTAAAAATGATCGCCTCGAGTTTTTACAAACGTCACATTCTGATTTGTCACGCAATATCAGAGACGGTCACCTGGGCGATAATCTCCAGCGAGACACAGATCTTGGTTCGCATCCGAGTGCGGCGGGGAAAGTGATGTCCGCTGTTCAAGGAAAGGTCACCGCAATTCATGTAAAACCTGGTGATGAGATCTCTCTTGGACAACATCTTCTCACACTCGAGTCGATGAAAATGGAAATTCACATTCATGCCGATCACGCTGGAGAATTGGTAGAAATTTTGGTGCAATTGGGTGATGTGGTGAAACGCAAAGCGCACATCCTTACGATCAACAAAACAAGTCTTGGTTCTTAATTCACCTTTGGTTGGTCTAAAGTGTTTTTATGTGGTCGAAGACATCTTTGATTGTTTTGAAGTTGGCCGCGACTTCATGGGATATCACCAAACCGAACTGTTCTTCGATGGTAACCAAAAGATCGAGGGCGGCGAGTGAATCCATTCCCAGATCTCCGCGCAGTTCACAACTGGAGTGAATCTGATCTTTCGGCTTTTTCGTGATCAATGAAATGATTTGAATAATGTCTTGTTCGGTTGGCTTTTTCACAGAGGACTCCTTTAGTTTTCAATTTTATTTTCAATCTTTCCATCTTTGATTTCAATCACTGTTTTGACACTTTCAATGATGCGATGATCATGGGTTGAAAACAAGAAGGTCATTTGATGGGTTTGATTCAATTTCTGAAATAGTTCGATTAACTGTAATGCAGTCTTCGAATCGAGATTCGCGGTTGGCTCATCGGCAAAGATCACCTCGGGTTCAGATGCGAGGGCTCTTGCGACGGCCACTCTCTGCTGTTGCCCTCCGCTGAGTTGACTTGGTCTTCGATGAGCATGATCTGAAAGACCTACGTCGTGAAGAGCCTGCATTGCTCGAGCCCGAGCCTCACTTTTTTGGTCGCCGCGGATGAGGCAAGTGTATTCAACATTTTCAAGAGCGGAAAGAACCGGAAACAAGTTGTACGATTGAAAGACAAATCCAAGGTGGTCGCGGCGAAAGATGCAGAGCTCACGAAAACTCATTTTGCTGGTGTCGTGCCCAGCAATGAACACTCGCCCTTCGGTGGGAGTGTCGAGCCCTGCGGCCAGATTTAAGAGAGTGGTTTTACCACTACCCGAAGGGCCAACGAGTGAAGCAAAAGATCCCTTGCTTAAACAAAACGAAACTTGAGCAATGGCATGAACTGGTGGTTCGCCTGGGTAGTTTTTTGTGACACTTTGAAATTCAATCACATTCTTCATAACATTCAGAGTAGTCTGGTTCGAAATTGAGGTAAAGGAAAATGCTTGGCTCATCTGGACTAGCAGGGCAAAATGAAGTCATGATTTTACTTATGCAAATGGCCTTTCGAAATCTATTGCGGTACTTTCGTCGAAGTTTGATCACAATGCTCAGTATCGCGGTTGGACTTGCGATTCTCTTATGGCTGCAGTGTTTGATTGCAGGACGAAATGAAAACATGATTCAGAAAATCACGTCTACCTATACGGGCCATGTACAGATCTTTCACAAAGAATATCGAGAGAACCGTTTGCCGAGTAAATCCTTTCAGGCTCCTCAGCAAATGAGCGACTGGGGTTTACCGAACGGCCTTGATTCTTCGGAGCGAGTTCATCTGCCCTCTATTTTTTCGACAGGAGAGGATTCGGTACCAGCCATGCTCGAGGGCATTGAGCCAGAAAATGAATCTCGCATTACCAAATTGAGATCAAGTTTGGTACAGGGTCTTTACCTTGAAGACGATGTGAATTGTGAAAGAAAAGAAGCCTATGTCGGCCGGCGAATGGCAGAGGTTCTTCATCTTGAAGTGGGCGGAAAACTTGTGGTGATGACTCAGGCCAACGATGGAACCCTTGGAAACGATCTTTTTCATGTGAAAGGTCTTTACGAGAGTGGGTCTCCAGATTTCGACAAGTCCTATGTTTTTGTGGCGCTTGCTTGCGCCCAAAAGATCGGTGCAGTTCAAGGTATTCATGAGGTCGTAATTAAATTACGTGATTCAAAGCAAGAGTCAGCGGTTATCGCGAGTGTCACAGAGCAATTGCAAAAGCAAGGATTGCATAATCTCGAAGTCACCACCTGGAGAGAAGCGATCCCTGGTGTTGCCACTATGATTCGTTTCAACGATGCAACGTTCAAGTTGATCACATTGGTTCTGTTCTCGGTCATCGTTCTCGGCGTCGTGAATACATTGCTCATGAATATCTTTGAGAGAACCAGAGAGTTTGGCGTGATGCTGGCCTTGGGTACAACACCAGCACAGTTGCAGATACTGATTGTTTTCGAAAGTTTTTTTCTCGGGGTGTTTTCAGCTTTTGGCGGAACTGTTTTAGGTTTAATCGCAGTTTTGTATAGTCGCCAATTCGGATTTGATCTCACACCTTTCTTTGGCAAACAAACTGGAACCGATGGATTCAATTTTGATTTGGTGATTCATCCTATTTTTGAGTTTGGATCTTTTTCGCAATTGGTTTTAATTGTTTTAGGTTTTATTGTTCTGGCTGGTGTTTGGCCGGCATATCGCGCATCAAAATTAAATCCGATTGAGGTGATCAGGTCATGAAAAAATCTGCAGTTCTATTTTTAAAAAAAAGAAGTCTAGCTGTTCAGTGTTGTCTATTGGCTTTGACGGTTGGAGTGAGTTTGAAACTCGAGGCAAGTGGTAAAACCGCTGGTGAAGTGGCAAGCATGGTGGCGGGGACTGAGGCGAAATCTTCTGTCGTGATGAGTGATGCGGCTGCCACCGATCTGGTTAAGCGAGCGGAGACGCATCTTGAAGGAAAAAGTTTTCAAGGCCGACTATCGATGGTGGTGGATCGCGATGGCAGTCAACGAACTCTAGGTATGCAGGTTTGGATGCGCGGAAGAGAGGCTGCGTTGATTAAAATATCTAAACCTCCAAAAGATCGAGGCACGGGAAACCTACGTTTGAAAATGGATCTCTGGCAATATTTGCCGAACGTGAATAGAGTGATTCGCGTTCCGTCCTCGATGATGCTCCAGAGTTGGATGGGATCTGATTTTACGAATGATGATCTGGTTCGTGCGAGTAGTCTTTTAAATGATTACACCCACAAGGTTTTAGCCAAAGAAGATTCTGTTGAGGGTAAGGCATTGAAAATTGAATTGACGCCTAAGAAAGACGCCGCCGTTGTCTGGGGAAAGGTTTTGCTTTGGGTGCGAGAAAAAGATGCTGCGCCAATTAAACAAGAGTTCTATAATGAAAAAAATGAATTGGTTAAAGTTATGCAAGGTGAGAACCTGCACCAGTTTGGTAGTCATGTTATTCCTCTTAAGATGAAGATGACCAATGTGAAAAAAAACGGCCAATTCACAGCAATCGAGTATGATGAAAAATCCATTCATTTCGATGAGGTGATTGGTGACGAAGTGTTCACGCAAATGAATCTGCAGAAACCAGTTCAAGGTGGTGCAGAGTGAGCGGGAGTCACAATCGAGACAGTGCAAGGCCTCCGCTGGTTCAATATGTTGGGGCCGATGTTGTCGGCTTGGTTTTTAGTTGGACACCCGCGGTTTTTGCCTGGGGCAGCGCTATTTTCTTTGCTCTGAAGATGTGGCGTGCAGAACAGAAATGGGTATTGATTTTTATTCCGGTGGTGGCAAGTTTAAGTTTGATTCTCTGTCTTTTTGTTTTTCGTATTTGTCTACCTAAACTTCGCCGTGGTGTGTATCCGGTGAGTTTAAATAAAATGGTGGTGAGTTGGTGGTGTCAGGTGGCGATGGGGCGCGCACTTGATGTTAGCGGTCTTCGGGCCTTTATTTTTTCAAGTCCATTGATGAAGTTTCTTTTTTTTCGGGCGATGGGCGCTAAATTCAAGTATCGCGCGCAAACATCTCTGAACACCGACTTTGTGGACTATCCTTTGATTGAAATTTCTGAGGGTGTCACGATCGGCGAGGGCACTTTGATTTCTTGTCACAGCATGATTGGCGATAAGATAATGCTCAAAGGGGTTTCGATTGGACCCAATGTGTTGGTTAGTGCCAACTGTGCTATTGGTCCTGGAACGGTGATCAAAGAAGGAGCCTATATTGGCTATCGTAATTCACTCTTAGGAATTACAATTGAGGCTCGTCAACGGGTTGAAGATTTTCAGTATGACTACGGTCCCCGCTTGAAGAACGCAGCCAATAAAACCCAAGAGGAAGAGCCAGCATCGCCGTAAGCACGAGTGATGATGTCAAAGCAAAGCGTGAGACCACTGCGCTCGGTTCACGAAATTCCCAGATGAGTGCTGGCAGAACAGCCATTGGTATATCAGTAAAGGTTATCCAGAGAGAATTTGATCGGCCGATCTTTGTTGGATCATTCCATCCGAGTTGAGCAACACAGAGACTGATCAATGAGCCTGACCAGAAACCCATCGTGGCCATCGCACTCCACCAAAATATCGAAGCAAATTCACCAGAGCTTAAAGACTGCTCAAGAAGAACCAGCGCTGGAATTCCGAGGACTACCCATATTGGACGCGAAAGAAAATTTCCAATGCCGAACAAAACACCAAGTAGCACAAACGTGGCGCCAGACAATAGCGGCAAAAAATGATGAATCTCGGTTGACCACCAGCCAATTAAAGGTTCAAGGCCCATGCCGAGTGCCTTTGCCGCCCCTAGTGCAAAGGCAAAGGCCCATATCACGCGTGTGGGTCGACTCTGTTGCGAGATCTCATGAGTTGAGGGCGTTTCGTCTTGGGTTGCATCTATGAGATGAAGCTTAAGGTTTTTTGCCCAAAAAATTTGAACGATGAGAATGATCATCGTACTTAGCACCGCGATTTGAATTGGCAATTCGACAGAGTTCTTTATCAAAAGATATCCGGCGAGGGGGCCAAAAAGATATCCAGAGCTTCCAATACCGAGAAGGTAACCAATAAATTTCTTGAAATCAGTAAGATCTTTGCAGATGAATCGAGCCAGAGAGAGGGCGCTCACTTGTCCCAGTGCAAGGCTTAGTCCTTCAAATGCACGTCCAATCCAGGAGTGTGAGGGCAAACCCAATAAAAGGCCAAGGCCAAGAGCTTGAAAAACGAGTGAAATGGTTAAGCCATTTTTGTGCCCAATGCGATCGCTTAGCAGTCCCATCGGAAGTAAAACAAAAATCTTAATCAGCGCAAAAGAGCTAAATGCGAGTCCTGCATTTTGCAACTCGAGTCTTGGAATGACTGGAATCAAAATTCCATAGCAGAAATTGAAAAAAACCGAGAGAAAGACAATCCAGACTCGTGTCACGATGATATTTCCTTATGGGGATTACAAAAGAGATAGGGGTGTCGCACTAGATTCTGCGTAATGGAGATCGTAACGAAGTAAATTTTTGCCAATCGATTCATCACGAATCTCCAGTAGTGTGGCTACTTAAAAAGAAGAGTTCTCTGGTGTATCATAATCGTTTTGCGATTGAATATCATTGGCAAGACTGTATTCATTTGCCGGGAGTGAAGAAACTTCTGTGTCTGTCGAATTTTTGGTCATTTGATTTTGAATGGCGATCACCTCTGGTCCTGTTAGGTAAACAAATATAATTTATTTTTACAAATTGATTTGATGACCAAAAACCGACCTGCCAGGACGATTTTGGCGCGGTTCATGGCCCTGGCACCGCTCATTTTCAATTAAATCGAAATAGTGCTGGCCCCCTCTAGGGCATATCCGTTGCACTGGCAATGGCGACACCACAGAAGATATCGACGCTTTGAAAGCTTCGCGTTCTTTCATTAGTCAAATTTTTAGGGGTCACGATGTGCGAACGGCTGGAGGATATGGCTGGCGGTTTTCGAAGTTGCCAGAGACGCAGCCAGAGAAGCAGCCAGAGATGGCACCAGAGAAGGAAATCGAATGGGCTTTAAATCTCGTTTTGCAAAATTGCTCAATGCTCGAGCTTATTCTCAGTTTGTGCGAGCTTGTCAAAATCCTGAGCGTGCTTATCAGGAGTTATGGAAGGAGATCTATCGCGAAATTTCGCCTTCTCCTTTTTGGCAATCTCGAAGAGCCTCTGCAAATCTTGAGAGTTATGAGGTCACCGAATATGGCGACTATATCGATGCTTTAGAGCGTTCATTTAAACAAAAAAATTCAGAATTAAATGGGCAAGAGATTTTATTTTGGTGTGAGTCCTCGGGCACCACTGGTAAACGAAAAGTCTTTCCGATTTCAGAAAATTATCTTGAACAGATACAGCGCACAACCAAACCGTTTTCGTATTTGGTCTGTCAGAAATTTCCTAAGTTTTTAGAGAATCCTTTAATTTATTTTGCTGCAACCCAGCCTCTTGAACGATCACCTGCAGGAATAGAGGTCGGGTTCATTAGTAATTTTGTCTATCGCCGAATGCCTCGATTGATTCGAAAAAGCTATGCGTTTCCCAGCGAATTGTATCAAAGTTCTGATTTGTTTTATGAATGGGGACCGCTCTACGCTTTGGCGCAAGATATGTGTGGTTTGTTTGCCATCACGCCGTCGATGATCGTGCAGTTTGCAACCCGAATTGAAAACAATCGGGACCGGTTTCTCGAGATACTGGCAGAGCCAAGTCGTTGGCCTCAGAATCTGCCTAGGGTCGAAGTGAGTCGAGAACGCTTGGCTCTTTTGCGAGAGGTTCTTGCAAAAAAGCAAATCTGTTTTTCTGAAATTTGGCCATCGATGCAATTGATTACAACATGGAAGGCTTCAACCTGTGGTTTGCAATTGCGAGAATTGGATCGATTTTTAGATGCAAAAATATTGGTTACCGATGGGCAGTATTCTGCAACTGAGGGCTGGATGACCGTGCCAATGATTGATTCGCGAGTGGGGAGTGTGCTTCACCCTTCAGCAATACTTGTAGAATTTGTAGAACATGGTCAGACCGTTTGTCGCGAAAATATTTTGCAACCTTGGCAACTCACACCAGGAAAAGACTATGAGGTGCTTTTAACCCAAAAGATGGGATTTGTGCGGTACCGATTGCATGATGTGGTACGTTGCAATGGTTTTTGGTATCGTTCCCCTATTTTGGAATTTCGCTTTAAAGCCGGTAATAT
>CAYONZ010000049.1:20866-23619 GCA_964405465.1 uncultured Bdellovibrionales bacterium
TCCGGTCTTTTGCGACCGGTAGAAATCAAATTACTTTCAGTAGAGCATCCCATTTGGACGAAAAACACTCACGCACAGGCTAAACAAAAAACATTGAGTAAAGAGCCACTCTTGAACTGCTGCTGATAAACAACCAGGTGGTCGAGTACCTTGGTGTTCTAGAGAAACTCAAGAAGTTGACAGGCAAAAGAAAGACCACCACCGACGCTCATGAGGAGCACTCGGTCTTTGGATTTAAAAACCTTGTTTTCAAGTGCCTCAGCCAAAGTGAAAAGTACGGCACTGCCACCAAGATTTCCAAAACGATCAGCTGACCAGAGTAGCTCTCCAGAAATATTAGCATCGCGTTTCACTTCTTCGGTGAGCGAGCGACTGACTTGATGGGGGACGATCCAGTCGATGCTTTGCCTTTCACTTGCGCTCGGCAGAAAATTTTTGAGCATTTCAAGGTAATGTTCTTTGGCGTGTGCTCGAAGTGCGAGAGCGTCTCCAGACAGACAGTAGCCGAAATTTTCTATGGCCTCTGTTCGCGGAGGCAGATCGGCTGGTGTCGTGTAGAGATCAACGAGTTTTCCTTGGGTCGAAAAGAAGCTTTTGACCACAGTGGCGTGAGCTCTGGATGCTTCGGATTTTTCGATCCATATTGTGGCGGCGCCATCGGCCA
Organism: uncultured Bdellovibrionales bacterium; assembly: GCA_964405465.1. Taxonomy (GTDB): domain Bacteria; phylum Bdellovibrionota; class Bdellovibrionia; order Bdellovibrionales; family JAMPXM01; genus CAYONZ01. The sequence goes on from CAYONZ010000049.1 coordinate 21,531, forward strand.
TGCCAAACCAGTCATCTCGGCGCTGTGGGTGAATCACTTTCGACATAGTTTCTGCGACTGACACCAACACATTGGAGTAGCCCATCGACAAAAAACCATAGGCCATATGCATTGTTGCAAGTGAGGTTGAACAACCGGCCTTAGTTTCATAAGCCGGACATGAGATACCCAGCTGCCCCATGATAGAAGCAGCCTGTGAGCCACTGTACCGACGCGTGGTCGTTGTGCCATGAATGAATAGATCTACATTTTTTTGTGAGAGCAAGGCTTTCTGTGTGGCTTCAAGCGCAAGACTTTCGGTTGTTGGCTCGTCAGGCATAAACGGCGTGGCTGGAATATGCGCCCAGTTTCTATTGGTGAAGCCGATCTCTTGAGTGATTCGAGTCGACATAAGCTCGAGTTTTTTCTCACTCCAGTTTTGGCAGTCCGGATTCATGCGCAGGAGATCAATATTGCTTAAAGATTTTTTTGGCCAAGCGCGACCAAAGCCCAAGAAGCGAATCGGAAGTTTTGAATCGATGATATTCATAGTGATAGAATTGAGGAGATGATAGAAAAAATCAAACACTGCCTGACGAAGTCGGGTCTTGAAACATTGCCTAGTTCACCAACGACACCGCTTGCGGACTTCGGTTTAGATAGTTTGCAGATTGTGCTCTTGGTTTTACAACTTGAAGCAGAGTTTGCGATTAAGATTCCGGCCGATCAAGTGTTGGCAGAAAACTTTGTGAATCTTGAATCTATCCACAATTTGGTTCAACAGCAGTGTGGGCTCAAGACAGGTGGTCATAAGTGAAAATTTTGGTCACCGGTGGCAGATCAGATGTTGCTCAGGCGATAGTCAAAAAAAGAAGATCAATGGGCGATACGGTGTGGGTGACGGCCTCTTCGGAGGTGACGCTAGAGGAGTGTGAGCGCATCTATAAACCTCTTGGTGTCGAGAGTCTTTTTTTTGACTTGGCAAAACCTGAGATGCAATCGACAAAATTACAAACTTTGCTTGAAACTGAAATCGAAGCCGTAGTTTTTAACGCTGCCCCTGAGACGAGAATGCTCAAGCGTCTGCACGAATTTTCGAGTGAAGAAGTCGCCTCCGCCATGAATACCAATATCTCTGGAAATTTTTGGATTCTAAAAAATATATTACCGCAATTGATGAAAAATAAATTTGGTCGGTTGGTCTTTATTTCATCTATTGGAGCCATGGGAGGATCGCGGTATCCGGTTTATGCAACCTACAAGTCTGCCCTCGAAGGAATGTTTTTGAGTATCGCCAATGACTATGGCGAATTCGATATCACAGCAAATATTTTGCGTTTAGGTGTAATGCGCACTAAGCGAACCGAGCGGTTTTGGAAACGTGCAGATTATATGCAAGGAATTGGGCAAGCCATTCCACTAAAAAAACTTGGAAGTCCTGAGTCGGCAGCCGAAGCTATTCAGGTTTTTTTGACTCGCGAATGTTATGTGACCGGGGCCACACTCCATTGTACGGGTGGATTGCCATTGGTGCGAAGCGAAGCTTTTTTTAAAACAGGTGTTTAAACTGTAGACTGTATTTTTCTGGATAGCCAACATACATCTCGCGCGCGGAGTCTAAGAACAAATAACCAAACTCTTGATTAGATCCTCCTGTGGGAAATCGTGCAAGCAATGCAAGATCAGAGTGATCACTCAGCGAATAGCTGAGTTCAATATTTCCCAGAACACTGTGGTCGATTAAATTGACCAGCCCACCGGCTTTTAAACTTCCAAAATCCGAATACTGATAGGTTGATTCGAGCCAAAGGTATTTGTTCGCAAGCAATTGACGAAAAGGCGAGGCCGGTAGAGCAAAATACTCACTGCGGTTTTGAGCGCCTTCTCGGAAATAAGCAAATTCTGTTGAGGCCGAAAGTTTTTGGGTGAAGACATACTCGGCCCCGAGTGCAACTTGCAATTCGTTTTGTGAAGTTAAATTTTTTTGAATCCAAAAACTTTCACCGCGCACCGTGATGCCGCCCAGATCTTTACTGAAACCAAAGCCTGCGGCCTGTCTCTGCCACCAACTGGCCAGCACCATTTGCAGTTCGGCAAAATCTGAGTACCA
>CAYONZ010000050.1:0-23474 GCA_964405465.1 uncultured Bdellovibrionales bacterium
GAACGGGTGAAATCGGAACGCTACGAGCCTTGGGAGACTATGAGACTGATATTGTAAAAATGTTTTTGCTGGAGTCAGCCGTGCTGGGGGCATTGGCAATTGCAATTGCGATTCCTGTATCAATTTGTATAATTCTTTTTGTCTCGAGTTTGCACATACCGTTGATTTTACCTATGGCAACTCGCGCGATGGATCTGAGTATGACAATTTATTTTGGTGCCTACTTTGAGGCTGCTGTTGTTTGTTTCTTTTCGATTGTCGTTGCTGCCATACTTCCGTCCCATCGAGGTTCGAAGATGAATATCGTCGACGCCTTGAGAGCCAAAATATAGGAGCAGTTGATGTTTTTAGTATTGAAATTGGCCTTTAGAAACTTAGTTAGAAATCGAACAAGAACGGTTTTGAATCTTTCAATGGTTATTGGAGCATTTACCTCGATTATTTTGTTCAAAGGTTTTTCTCGATATATGCTTGCCTCGCTAGAGACGTCGTTTACTAAGGGAAATTTTGGCCATGTGCAAATTGCCTCCCAGCAGGTTTGGGACGCTGATCTGCCAAAGAAAAAGGAAGACGCCTACATGGTTTCTTCGCCCGCGATTTTGAGAAATCTCAGCACAAATTCCCAAGTTGAGTATGCCGGACCCAGAGCAAACGCAATGGTGTTGTTGAGTAATGGTGATAAATCGGTGGGAGGATTTGTCTTTGGATACGATCCAAAGATTGAAGTGAACATAGAAAAACTTTTGTATTTTGAAGAGGGATCTGGATTTTCTGGAAAGCAAAATTTTGAAATATTGATTGGCGCAGGCCTGCAAAAAAATCTGCACACAAAAATCGGGCAAACATTGACTGTGGTTTCACAGACGTTGTCAGGATCTATGAGTTCGATTGAACCTGAAGTTCGCGGGGTGTTTAAAACTGGCCTGGCAGAGTTAGATAACTCCTTAGTCTATATTCCAATTCAGGCCGTGCAACAACTCTTGGGTACACAAAGGGTTGAGAGGGTGGCGGTGCTTTTGAAAGATGGCGCCAACCTAGAAAAAGAAACCTCTTGGGTGGCCAGTCATTTACCTGAAGACAAAGGGCTTGTCGCGAAAAGTTGGCGAGAAATTGCGGTGCTTTACAGGCAGGTTTCCGATTTTTATTTTATCCAGAATCTCATGATAGAAACGATTCTTTCGGTACTTGTATTTTTGGGAATCCTAAATACGGTTGGGATGTCGATTTATGAACGTATCGGTGAGATCGGGACGATGCGCGCACTGGGGGATCAGCGTGAGTCGATTTTAAGCCTTTTGTTAATTGAAGGATTGATGTTAGGCCTAATGGGTTCACTTTTTGCGATTCCGATTGGGGCATTTGCCTCTCATCTAATTTCAGTTGCCGAGATGCAAATTTTGATGCCTGGTGCGAGTCGGCCGATGGCGGTACACATTGAACCCATCGCTAAAGACTACATAGAGGCGGCTTTGGTAGTTTGTTTAACATGTTTCATCACCAGCCTTTGGCCTTCGATTAAAGCACTTCGATTGCCAGTGGTCGATGCACTCCGAGCGAATAGCTAAAGAATTTTGAAAAGGAAGTGCCTTCGAGTCTTCTACTGGAACTATTTTTCTATGATTCTCGAAAGGGGAAGGCGAAGTGATCGAGATTTGATTTTTGGTCCAAATCCGATCCGTCCCATAAATCCAGTGTTTGATAATATTTGTGCCCCAAAAAGTGTTTCCATATCCCTGCGAACTTTCGTGGCTTGTTTTTGGGCCTTCTGGCTTGATGAGAATTCCCTGCCTTGTTCCACATAGTTGGCAAATATAAGTGGGGTCATTTCAGGCTGAATTTGCAAACCAAGTTTTGTGGCAGTAAGCCAAAATCTTTGGAGAGCACCTCCGATTGCAATATGGTCTTTCAAATTCAGTGGCTTTTTCTTAGCTACTATCAAGAAATGTGCGGCACAAAAAATTCCAGGAACAAAATCAAGTTGCAAGCGAGGCAACAGCGTTCCTGCACAGTATCTATTGAGAAATTTGACTCTTGACCAACTTTGCAAAGCAAATTTCATAAATCGTGTTGCAAGTGGGTCGGCGCCAATGGCTTGATCAGGAATTCTATCAATGCTAAATTGAGCATTCCATTCAATCACCGTTGAGTGAACCGAATAGGCCTCAGGAATTGTCAGACGAATTTCTGCATTTCGTGAAAGTATCTTTGCTATTCGAAATCGTTCGCTGAAATTTTCAAAGAATTTGATCTCGAATTCGTGGCCTACACAAGAAATTAACTGCTGTTTTTGCTCCTCAGAGAGTTTTGTTAGCTTCATCGGACGTCTCTGAACTGCACGCTCGAGTAAATATCCTGCCAATGGATTGATATGAATCTGGGAATCGTTAGATAGGGTCACTTTCCAGCGTAAAACGTCTGTTTTGTATTCGTCATGATGGTCGATTTTTGCATTCAGACCGAGGCATGACGACGCCAGGGTAATACTTTCGAGTAGTGCCCCAATTGCAATTTGGCTGGGGTGACCACGAAAGTCATAGACCACACTTTTTTGTGTATCGAAACCCATAACCTCAAACTCGAGGGGATTCAAAAGTTTGAATCTCCAGACTTGAGTGTTGTCACCACTAGGTGCCCAACGTGCAAGAGCGATGATCTTTTCAGCTGGTGTCTTGGCCGGTTCCAAATCAAGTGGTGGCAGTTGTTTTGATAACAGAATTTTTCTCGCGATGGTGCGTTTTAAAAATTGAATCGGATTTCGATAGCCCCAAGGACGCCAAGTTATTTTGAGTTTATTTTTGTAAGCATCAACTTGAAAGCCCCAGGGAGCTGCAAGCACACGTCCTCTTCGGAGTAGAATTTTGAGCGCTTCGGTTACTGCCACTCCAGCACAAATTTGACAGGCCATACCGGTAGAAGGTCCCTTGCGTTCTTTGAATCTAACTCGAGTGGGATCAACAAGGTAGCCCATTTGCAACCCAGAGGGAGACACGCCGAGCATGAATCGCAGTGCTTTCTCTGGTTCGGCTTGACCTTTCCATCCAAAATATTCTTCAAATGACATTTTATTCGGCAAAAAATTGAGAACAGCAGATCCCATTCCCAAAGGGCCAGCGGTAGTGGCCGGAATTTTCTTTTCGTAGCATTTTTGAAAGACAAGTTCACGAAATGAAAATGCAAAGAAGTCTAGACTGTCGACATAGATGTCGACGTCATCTAGGAATTCTTCAATATTGTTTTCGTCAATTCCATTCGGAAAACCCGTGATTTCAGCTTGAGGATTGATGTCCAAAGCCATTCTGCGCATCACTTCAAATTTCGATTGTTTCAGCGTCGAAACTGTCGCACCAGCTTGGCGGTTGAAATTTGGAAGATCAAATGAATCGAAGTCAGCAATGTGAAAGCGTGAAACGCCCAGACGGCATAAGGTAAGTAGATGGACACCACCCACGCCACCCAATCCAGCAATGGCGACTTTTTTAGTACGCAAGATCTGCTGCTCACTTTCTGTGATCCAACCAATATTGCGCGAAAATGCTTCGAAATAGTCGAATTCAAATTTCTCCATAACAAATCAATCATGGCAAACGTCGAAGCAAACGGGCAGTTAAATATCGGGACACCTGGCCTTAGGGCCAGGGCTTGTTAAGGTATCTGAATTAAGGAAGCGATGAGCCTGTGAGACCTATGAAGCCTTCGGCTTATCCAAAGCAGGGTCTAAAATTGGCGAACTCTCTGGAGCCAGAATTTCTTGAAACCCTCGAGAAAGGTAATCGTGAAATTCTGCCCAACCGCGGTCCGCATTTAATATGATGCCGCCGATTTGGCCAAATCGCGATTTACGAACCTGTTTAACTTGAATCAAGGAGTGAGACGAGCTTCCAGTTTGTACGTCGAGCTCGAAAACCTCAGGCAATTCAATTTTCGAATTCATTAAAATTCCCGTATTCGACATATCGAGAATTTTCACGCTTGAATCCGCTTGCAGCTCGGGGACAGAGCCATTGCAGGCTACATGAAAGCGAAGCTGTCTAAATTTGCTCCAAATGGGTGATATATTGCTTTTTGGCAAAACATTTTTGTATGCCTCAACAGGATAGCTTGCTTGCAGAACGAGTTTTTCTTGATCGCTCATAGAGTCCATAACCCGGGTGCGTGATCGAAAGAAATATTCAAGCGAGGCAGGAGACATTGAGGGATCTACCACCTTAAAAAACGAACGATCCGGAAACGACGCAAAGTGAATGGGCATTGGTTGATCCATAAAAGTGCGCATATTCTTTTCAGCCGGTGCATTTCCAAATAGGCGTTTGTAATGGTCGAGCATGGTGGAAAGATCGAGTTTGTACCCCGCCAGTGGGTTGCCGTTTGCAAAATCGTATTTTTGTACGACTTTTTCTTTCAAAGACATAAATCCAATAAGTGCCACATAAAAATCATGCCATTTAGGATGCACGCCAATCAAAATAGCATCGAGTTTTTGATAGTCTTTGCAATAAGACAAAGTGTATTTAATCAACCAAAAGAAGAGTTCGCCGCTCCGTCCCCGATGTTCTGGTTTAATAGCAAGAGAAGAAATCTCTCCTATTCTGGCATGCTGTTCTTTTGATCGCGATAGATCGTAAACTGATCCGACAGGAACGCCGAGTGGAGTTTCGCGAATCAGCGAAATCGTTCCGACGACTTCATCTTTGATTTTGGCAACAATGATCGCCGTTGTAGGAAGAGCATGATACTTTGTCACCCGCATTCCGCTCGGATGTGGATCCATATATCCTTCAAATACATATTGATCGTGAAGAATTCGAAAAGCTTGGCTGAGCTCGTCTTTGGTATTGGCAAGCTTAATGACTAACCCGTCTGATGGTTCTGCTGGAAACCTCACGCTACTACGTAAGACACGATGCCTAATTGGTTCGGGGGCTAATTTAATTAGTTTTTTTATTAACTTACTCACGTCACTCCACCCGAGAAAAAGGATTTAGACCAAAGGTGGTCTAGTTTATGAATTCTTCTCGGCGGGTGGTTTGTTAGACTAAAGTAGGTAACGCTAAACTTAATCAAAAGACTAATTTAACTGTGATGTGTCTCCACAAAACAGTGTCAAATCGAGACAAAGTTCACCTTTGTGAATCAAGCATCATGTTCTCGTCAGAGCTATGTGGTGTATAACTTTTGTTCATTCCTAAAATTTGTTCTGTCACATGGGTGGTATGCACATGACGGTTGGCCTGTAGTCCCAATCTCTCTTGCAAAGGTTGACCGCATTAAGCTACAACATGGTTTCTTATTTGATCATTTTCAGGAGATTTTTGTGACCACCGCAGAGTTGTTAGGAGCCCTTAAGGCCAATCCTTTTGTTTTGGCTCCAATGGCCGGAATAACGGATCGGTCGTTTCGCACAATCATGCGAAATCTGGGATGCGGTCCCGTCATCACCGAACTCGTGTCGGCCCACGGGATAGAGTTCAACAGCAAAAAAACTATCGATCTCATGGCATTTGACGAAGTGCAGAGACCATTTGCCATACAATTGTTTGGCGAAACCCCAGAGATTTTGGCAGGCGCAGCTAAATTTGCTCAAGAGTTTGGGGCAGATTTTGTTGACCTTAATTTTGGATGTCCTGTCCCGAAAGTCGTAAAAAAGGGCGGTGGTTCAGCCATTTTAAAGGATCTTCCACGGGTAGCAGAGACTTTCAAAACAGTAAAATCTGCGATCTCGATCCCATTGACAGTAAAAATTCGAACGGGTTGGGATGAAGGCTCGAGGAACGCAGATCAGGTGGCACATATAGCTTATGAAGAGGGTTTGTCGTGGGTTGCAATCCACGGAAGAACCCGAAGTGCTGGATATTCTGGCTGGGCCGATTGGGACTACATTGCCGAAGTAAAGGCAAAGAGCAAAATTGCCATTCTTGGAAACGGTGACATTGCTACAGCACAGCAAGCCGTTGATCGCATGCAAAGTTCTGGAGTGGATGGTGTGATGATTGGTCGAGGGTGTTTAAAGAACCCCTGGATCTTTAAAGATGCGGTTTCGCTCTGGCAAAATAGGCAGGAGGATCGCAGTCAGGTGACCCGCCCCCAGGATTTTCATGACCTGTTTTTAACGATGAAGCAAACATTCGAACAGAATCTTGATGAGAAGATTACGATGATTCAGTTGAGAAAGTTTGCTTCGTGGTACTCTTCGGGGTATCCTGGCGCAGCTCAATTTAGAAAAACTATTTTTAACACACAAACAATTGAAGAGACGATGCAAAACGCCTTGTCGTTCTTCGCTGACATGCAGGTTTGTCAGCAAGCAGACACAAGCGCTGAGGCATTTCTGATGGGTGGACATGGATAACAATGCATTAGATTCGAGTAAAATACGCAATATCGCGATCATCGCACACGTCGATCATGGCAAGACGACGCTCGTAGATCACCTTCTTCGTCAGAGCGGTTTGTTTCGTTCGAACGAAGCCGTGGCCGAGAGAGTTATGGATTCTTTGGATCTCGAGAAAGAGCGCGGAATTACCATTGCTGCCAAGAACGCATCGTTCTTTTACAAAGGGTATAAAATCAATATCGTCGACACTCCGGGACACTCGGATTTCGGTGGAGAAGTTGAGCGAATTTTGAACATGGTCGATGGCGCGATTCTTTTGGTTGATGCCTCTGAGGGACCGTTGCCGCAAACGCGGTTTGTTTTGAAAAAGGCTCTTGATCAGGGCATTAAAACAATCGTTTGCGTAAACAAAATTGATCGTCCCGATGCTCGTATTGGCGAAGTATTGAACGAGGTATTTGATCTTTTTATCGATCTTGACGCTCCTGAAGATCAAACTGAGTTTACTCCGGTTTATGCAGTGGCTCGAGAGGGATGGGCCACCACAGATCCTAATGTTAAAACGAAAGATCTTAGTGTTCTCTATGATTGGATTATCGAAAAATTTCCACATCCTCCAGGAGACATGAACAAGCCACTTCAGATGATGGTAACGAATATCGACTATAGTGATTACGTCGGTCGTTTGTGTATCGGTCGAGTTCGCAATGGTATTTTGCGAATTGGCGATGAAGTGCTCGTTGCTCAAGAGGGTGGAAAACAGAAGAAAACTAAAATCGTGGCTCTTTATCGGTACGAAGGTATGAAGCAGGTTCCAACCAAAGAATGTTATGCTGGCGACATCGCGATTATCGCTGGTGGAGATGACATCAATATTGGTGACAGTCTTATTGCACTTGAGGGTGCCGAAGCTCTTCCGCGCTTGAAAGTTGAAGAACCGACTGTGGGAATGATGTTGTCGGTCAATGATGGTCCGTTCGCTGGACTAGAGGGACAGCACGTCACTTCAAGAAAAATTCTTGAACGTCTTGAACGTGAATTGAGATACAACGTTTCGATTCGCTTAGAACCGACTGCCACTCCAGAGACCTTTAAAGTTCTTGGGCGCGGTGAACTTCAGTTGGCTGTTCTTTGTGAAAACATGCGACGTGAAGGTTACGAAATGTGTATTGGTAAGCCAGAGGTTATCTTCAAAACCATCAACGGTGAGAAACATGAACCGATGGAACTTGCTGTCGTAGACGTTGATGAAAACTACACAGGCGTTGTAACTGAAAAGTTTGGAATTCGTAAAGGCATCATGACCAATATGGTGAACAAGGGTTCTGGCCGTGTCCGTCTCGAATTCAAAATTCCTTCACGTGGTCTCATTGGCTATCGTTCTGAATTTTTGACCGATACGCGCGGTACGGGTCTTTTGAATACCGAATTTGCTGGTTATGAGCCTTACAAAGGCGAGATCACTCACCGATCAAACGGTGCAATGATTGCTGACCGAAAAGGGACATCTACTGCATATGCTATTTGGGGGCTTCAAGAACGAGGTCGCATGTTTATTGGACCCGTTACTGAATGCTACGAGGGCATGATTGTTGGCGAGCACGCGAAAGACAATGATTTGACAGTCAACGTGTCGCGCGAAAAGAAGCTTACAAACGTTCGAGCGTCTGGTTCGGATGAAGCTATTCGATTGACGCCAGTTAAGCCTTTGACACTTGAACAAGCGATGGAGTGGATTGGTGACGACGAGGCGATTGAGATCACTCCGAAATCCATCCGTCTTCGTTGTAAAGAATTGAATCCGCACAAGCGAAAGCGCCAGGCTTCTGCTGACTAAATATTTGTATTTTTATATGCAAACTTTTAATAAACCGGGACTCGATCCCGGTTTTTTTTTGAGAATGTAGTTTTCAAAATCTGAAACAGGAACGTCAGGCTGTATTTTAAAAATTACTGGGGTGCCGCTTCACTTTTTTGTTCGACAGCCGATTCATTTTGGTCGTGATCCTTTGATGGTGTTTGGTCTGCTGGCTGGGGGGTCGTCGATATGAAAAATGTATTGAGTTGCGAGACTCCTAAGGCGAATTCTTCTGGAGATATTTTATTCATTCGCATCATACGTTTCATAATTTCCGACATTTGTTCCTTGGCGAAGCTAGACAGTTCTCCACGACGAAAACTTGAGGAGTATTTTATTGGGCTTGGCAAAAGAAAGGCTAAAAATACCGATTCGGCAAGATTGAGTTCAGCCGGCTGCTTTTTAAAATAATAGGTCGAAGCTGATTGCACTCCATATACTTCGGGTCCCAACTCAACAATGTTTAGGTATTTTTCTAGTATTTCATTCTTCGACAAAAGAGATTCAATTTGAACGGTAAGAATTGCTTCGCGAAGCTTACGCAAAACGGACTTTTCTTCAGACAAAAACACATTTTTTGCGAGTTGTTGGGTTATGGTAGACCCGCCTCGCGCAAATTCCTTTTTTTCAAGATTCTTTTCAATACTGGCCCGAAGTTCGAACCAATCGAATCCACGATGAGAATAAAAAGCTCCGTCTTCGGAGGCGATTACGGCCATTGGTACATACCGTGAGATCTTGGCCATTGGAGCATAGTTCGGTGATTTGGGACAAAGATACACTCCGCGCACTTGTGTCGTAAGACAGCCCTTTATTGAGTCCACCTTTGGTGTCGTCACAAAAAATAGAAGTCCAACGCTCAAAACCAAGCTCAAAAAACCTGTCCAGAAAGCTAAAAAGCCCAATAAAAATCGAATCATACTTCACTCATAACTGATTTTATCAAAAGAGCCAAATTTCTTGCAAATAAACCAGTTTTAGGTAATTTGTCTGCGACTGGCTTAGGGGGGATTTCATGGGGCGAAAATTCTTTTCTTTTGTATCTTTAATTGTTCTGCCTACGGTATTGGTTTTATCTTGTACAAAAGGCGAGAAGAGCAAAGATAGTGCATCAGCGGAATCGAAAGTGAGTGGCGGTCTCAAAGTTGCGTTGGTTTTTGACAAGGGCGGAAAAGACGATAAATCGTTCAACACCGCCGCCTTTAAGGGAGCGTCTCAGGCCGTTCAAGACCTCAAAATTGAATTAAAAGATGTTGAGTCTCCAGATGACAACGCTTACGAACCTGCACTTCGGACTTTTGCTGAGCGAGGTTATCCTCTAGTTATCGCCATTGGTTTTTCTCAAATGGACGCAGTTAAGAAAGTTGCGGCACAATTCCCTCAGACCCAATTTGCTTTGGTAGATGCCCAGGTCGATGCGCCGAATGTGGCAAGCTTGATGTTTGCGGAGCATGAGGGCAGTTACATGGTTGGGTATTTAGCTGGTTTGACAACGAAGACAAATGTAGTTGGATTCATTGGCGGTATGGATATTCCATTAATTCATCGTTTCGAAATGGGCTACCAGGCTGGCTTGAAGGCGGCAAATCCAAAAGCAGATTTAATCACGAACTATGTAGGTGTGACTGGTGCAGCGTGGGCCAATCCGAGCCGTGGAAAAGAGTTAGCGCTTCGTCAGTATGCAAGCAAAGCAGATATTATTTTTGCGGCGGCTGGAGCAACGAACATGGGTGTATTTGATGCTGCAGAAGAAAAGAAACTATTTGCTATCGGAGTTGATAGTAATCAAAACGCAATAAAGCCGGGGCGTATCCTGACTAGCATGTTAAAGCGGGTGGATACAGCGGTCTATGAAGTGATCAAATCTAAGGTCAATGGCACCTTCAAAGCAGGCACTCGATATTTTGGTTTGAGCGATAAGGGCGTTGATTATGCTGTCGATGAGTACAATCAAATGCTAGTCGAATCATCGCAGGCCAAGCTTGAAGAAATTCGCGCTAAAATTGTAAAAGGCGAAATAAAAGTGCCGGATTACTACGAAATCAATAAGAAAAAATGAGTTTACATTTAGAAACGCGCGATCTTACCAAAAATTTTGGAGCCTTTAAGGCTGTTGACGGCGTTTCATTGTCTTTTGCTCCAGGAAAAATTCATGCTGTCCTCGGAGAAAATGGTGCAGGCAAATCGACGCTGATGAAGCTTTTGTTTGGTTTGCATTCACCCACTCGTGGCCAGGTGCTTATTAACAAAAAACCCGTTCGATGGGCGTCTTCTATGGACGCGATTCGCCTGGGGCTTGGTATGGTTCAGCAACACTTTAGCCTTGTGCCGACGTTGTCCGCTATCGACAACATCATACTTGGTGCAGAGATAGAAAAAAATGGTCGATTGAATCGCACGGCAGCTATTCAAAAGTTGGAAAGTCTGGTGATCAATGAGGCACTGCGTGTTCCGTGGCACACACCAGTTTCTGAACTTTCTGTTGGGCAAAAACAACGTGTGGAGATCTTGAAGGTTCTCTTTCGTGAAGCTCAATTTATTATTTTGGATGAGCCAACAGCAGTGTTGACTCCTCAGGAGATCGAAGAGTTTTTTTCTGTGCTGAAGTTGTTTCGCGATCAAGGTCGAACAGTTGTGGTCATCACCCACAAAATCGGCGAAGTTTTCAAAATTTGTGATACCTATTCGATTTTGCGTCAAGGTCGATTGACGGCCAGTGGTTTAGTTCAAGAAGCAACACCTGAAACTTTGGTTGAAGCTATGATTGGGCGTAAAGTTTTGCCTGCTTCAGTTGAGCGAGTCCCGCACCAAGAGCAGACATTAGTTTGTGTCGAAGAAGTGCAGGATTTAAGTTTGCTGAGAGGTTCTGTTCGCAACTTGAGTTTGAATGTCTTTGCGGGTGAGATTGTTGGCATAGCGGGCGTTGAAGGTTCGGGGCAAACAAATCTTGTTGAGATGTTGACGGGCCTGCGAGCGTTCAAGGGAAAAATTTCGGTTTTGCAAAAAGACGTCAAGGCCACTGAGACAAAGTCTTTGCGAGAATGCGGTCTGGGGTGGATTCCTGAAGACCGACTTCTTCAGGGATTGTGGATCGAGGAGAGTTGCTCAAACAATATGGTGATTGGTATTGAAGATCGATTTTCTAAATTCGGTGTTCTCGATTTTGCGAAAATTGAACACGAAACAAAACCATGGGCTGATGAGTTTGTGGTGAAGGCATCGTCACTTAAAAATAATGCTGGGTCATTGAGTGGTGGCAACCAGCAAAAATTGATATTTGCACGTGAAGTTTCTGGGAGACGACCCAAATTTTTAATTTGTCATCAGCCTACCCGAGGTATTGATTTAGGTGCGATTGAGATCATTCACAATAGACTCTTGGCTTTGAGAAATCAGGGCATGGGTATTTTGCTGATCAGCAGTGAGTTGGATGAATTGATGACATTGGCTGATAGGATTTTGGTCTTTTTCGAAGGAGAAATTTCTGCGGAGTTTACTCGCGCTCAGTTTGATCGATTTGCAATCGGCCGGGCAATGACGCAAAAGTCTTTTGAGGTTTATCCATGAAAAGACAAAGACTTTTGGTGATTTTTGAAAAGGTACTGGTTCCGTTGATTTCCATTTCTATTGGTCTTGGTGCGGCCCTGGTCATTGCGACCATCTTGGGCGAATCTCCTGTCAAGGTTTTGGGAATTTTGCTTGAGGGCGCTTTCGGCAATAATACGCAGATTGGGTATTCGTTGTACTATGCGACTCCTCTTTTGTTCACTGGCTTGAGTGTAGCTTGGGCTTTTCGCGTAGGGTTGTTCAATATTGGCGGTGAAGGTCAGATGATGTTGGGTGGAGTTGCAATGGCAGCTCTGGGAATCGCGTTTCCGAACTTACCTGCTGTCGTTGCGTTGCCAATGATTTTGTTTGTTGGATTTTTTGTAGGTGGTGCCTGGGGGGCTTTGGCTGGATGGTTTAAAGCCAAGCGCGGATGTCACGAAGTCTTGAGCTCAATTTTACTGAATTTTATTTCTTATAGTTTGTGTAGTTTCTTGATTTTGCATGTTTTGAAAAATCCAGACTCTCAGTCGCCAGAAACGGCTCCGATCGGGGTTGGGTTTGAATTGCCAGTTCTTGGTTTTGGTGGCACGAGCCCAGTGAATGCTTCGATTTTTTTGGCGGTGTTGGCGGCATTCGCGTTTTGGTTTGTTTTTGCTAAGACCAAGTTTGGTTTTGTTCAGCGCATGTCTGGAGAGGCACTGCAGGTGGCTCGAAGGGCAGGAGTCTCAGTTGATAAACAGATTATATTTGCCATGTTTCTTTCTGGTGGACTGGCAGGCTTGGGTGGAATCTCGCAAATTTTGGGATACCTCCATAAGGCAAAAGATGGGTTTCCAGCAGGTGCTGGATTTATGGGAATTGCAGTTGCCCTGCTCGGTAGAAACTCGGCCATCGGCGTATTGTTGGCATCATTGTTGTTTGGAGTATTGACCCAAGGTGCATTGAACCTTGACCTCGACACCGAAAAAGTGAGCCGAGATCTTGCCGTTGTTATTCAAGCTTTTATTGTTCTGTCGGTGGCCAGTCAGGTCGGGTTGCAGCAGCTATTTAAAACGTGGGTTGAACGAAGGAGGGAGCCGTGAGTTTAGTCTCAGGATTTCTAGCGGATCTTTCGATGAGCACCTTCAGGTTGGCAGTTCCGTTAGTATTTGCAGCGTACGGAGGTTTGCTGAGTGAACGCAGTGGAATTGCGAACATTGCTCTTGAGGCCTATCTTTTAGCGAGTGCCTTTTCGGCGGCTACAGTCACGACTTTGACCGGTAGTTTGGTTCTGGGAACGGCGGCGGGAATTTTTGCCGCTGCACTTGTCGGTCTGTTTTTTGCGGTAACATGCATTTGGGGAAAAGGGGATCAGATCGTAATCGGAACTGCTTTTAATTTTCTGGCAGCAGGTTTGATTCCGGTTTTAACCAAAGGTCTATTTGGTGTAACAGGGTCGACACCCGCGATCGCGATTGAACAGCGGTACTCTGAGCCTCTTTGGTTTTTGTTAATTGCGGTTCTTTTGACTGTTGTTCTTTATGTTTTATTTGCGCAAACCAAACATGGAATTCGTATCACTGCTGCAGGAGAAAACCCAACTGCACTCGAAACCCAGGGGGTCAGTTTTCGTTTAGTGAGACTCCGTGCGGTGGTCGAGGGAGCTGCTTTGGCAGGCTTGGGCGGGGTCTATTTGAGTCTTTGTCAGGGCAGCGGTTACGTTCGAGACATGGCTGCGGGCAGAGGGTTTATTGCGCTGGCCGCTCTGATTTTTGGTGCATGGAAACCTATTCCGACTTTTTTAGCCTGTCTGTTTTTTGGAATGACCGATGCCATTCAAATGCAACTGCAAGGTCAGCATGTTGGTGGGTTTGAAGTGCCAAATCAATTTGTGCAGATGATACCTTACGCTGCAACGCTCTTTGTTCTGGTGGTATTTGCACGTAAGATCTCGGCCCCTGCTGCGATCAATTCGGATCCTAGGTAAACTATTTTTTTAATAGACCATGTGTGCGCATCCAATTCACGCTGGCTTCAATGGCTTGTCTTGCAGGTCGAGGGTTGAATCCCAATTCGCGTCTTGCCTTTGAGTTATCTGCCCAATTGAAGAGTGTTGAGCTCCAGGCTATTTCAGAATTGGCTACAAATTTTTTGCCCCGTCTTTCAAGTTGGTCACCAATGAGTCCAAGCGCGCGAAGTGTGGTCCGATTGAGTGGGATTTTCGGAGGCTCCACTCCGGCAACCGCGGCAATCATCTCAAACACATCTTTGATTAATAGATTTTCGCCACCCAAAATATAACGTTCCCCCGAACGCCCGATTTTCCATGCGGTCAGCAGCGCCTCGATCACATCTTCGACAGCTACGATGTTGACGCCACCGGTGGGATAGAAAGGCATTTCTCCACGTGCGACTTTGATTTGGTTAGAGCGGCTTCCCTTCTTCGCATCTCCTTCACCATAGATTGTGGTGGGATTTAAGATCACAACATCAAGCCCGCGCTCTCTGTGCGCATTTAAAACCAATTGCTCCGCTTGGTTCTTGGTCTCAAAGTAACCCAGGTGTAGACTCTTTAAATTATACTCGCTTTTTTCTGTGAGTGGACGGCGCCCATCAAAGCTTGCTCCTAAAGATACAATTGAACTTAAATAAACAAGGCGCCGAACCTTGTTTGCTAAGCATGCATCGATCACATTTTGAGTGCCGAAGACATTCACCTTGTACATGAGATCGTATTTCGTTTTTGTATAGGCAATCAATCCTGCAAGATGAAAAACAGTATCGATACCTATTGTGGCACTGAGTAGACTTGCAGAATCAGTAATATCTCCGGGAGCGGTTTCAAGATTTAGCTTTTTGAGCTCAATATCTAACTCAGTTTGTGGTCTCTTCAAAATGCGAACGTCATGGCCAGCTTGAACCAGACTTTTGACAAGCCAGGTGCCAAGAAATCCGGTTGCGCCAGTAACCAAAACTTTTTTGGGTTCATTGTTCTTTGTATTCATTATGATTCCTCGTTCACGGGCTTTGAATTTTCGGGGACCTTGGTGGCATTGAACCAGTTTCTGAGAAATTTTCGTGAGAGGTACAGTGAAAAATAGGCACACGAAATGCCAAGAATGGCTCCTGCGAAAACATCTAGTGGAAAATGCACGCCAACATAGATGCGACTAAAGGCCACAGCAATGGCAATCAAAACAAAAAAAACTTGGGCAGCTGGAAACGCGGTCGATAGAACCGTGCTGGCCGCAAAAATATTAGTGGCGTGATTTGATGGAAAAGATTTTCCTGAGTGGTGATTGGTTCGAAGCGTGACTAGCAAACCTGAATCTGCTGGTCGAGAACGATCAACTACAGGTTTGATCAAGCGATATGAAATCATATCACTCAAAACTAGACTCACGGCCAAGGTCAGAATATATGCGAGTGCTTGTTTTCTTTTTTTGAAAATCCAAAATACCAGGGCAAAACCAGCGAGTGTAACAAAATAGGCATTTTTGTGAAGGTCAGTTATTCGAGGCATGAGCCAGTCAAAAAAAGAGTTGTTCATGCCTTGGTTGAGAAACAAAAAGAGTTGTCGGTCTAAATTCAAAATCGTATCCATTTGTCCTCGCTTCAATTTATCCTAGCTGCAGCCCAATGGTATTGCCACCCACTTCTTAGTCAGAGTTTGCCGTATGTAAACGCCTAGAAGTTTTGATCGACGTAGCCATTTCTGTGGCGCAACCTCAACCAAAGATGGGTTCTTAATTTATAAGCCGTATTTGCCACATAAGAAATGTTCTTTTTGGTGGGCCCGTGTCAAAATATTCTCATGATTGAAGTTACAAGATTAAACGGACAGAAGTTTTTGATCAACCCCGATCACATTCGTAGTGTCGAACAAAAACCAGATACGATTATTGGCTTTGAAGATGGTCAATTTTTAATGGTCAAAGAAACTCCGCGAGAGATTGTGCAAAAAATTGTAGGGTTTCGTAATGGGTTTTTGAGCAACTTAGACAAGCAGGAGTCAGAGCTGTGAGCGACAAGGCAACTCTGCTAGGTTTGACTGTTGCGATTCTTGCAATTATTGGCGGGCAAGTTCTTGAGGGTGGTCATGTCAGTTCAATTTTGCAGTTTACTGCTGCAATTATTGTTTTAGGAGGCACCGCTGGAGCTGTGTTGGTGAGCACAACTCAAGAAGACCTCAAGACCGGACTTAAACTTTTCAAATGGGCATTTCAAGAAGAACCGCATAAAACTGAAGAGACGATTGCCCAGCTGGTGTCTGCAGCACAAACCGCTCGTCGTGAGTCGATTTTGGCGCTCGAGGGACAATTGCGAAGTTTCTCAGATCCATTCACTAAGCAAGTTTTTCGTTTTGTCATTGATGGTGTTGACCCATTGATTATTCGAAATGTTTTCGAATCAGAAATTGAGCAAGAAGAAGATCGCCTTTTAGGTGGGGCCAAAATGTGGGTGGATGCAGGTGGATATGCGCCGACCGTGGGAATTCTTGGTGCGGTGTTGGGACTTATTCATGTCATGGAAAATCTAACGGACACCTCAAAACTAGGTGGAGGAATTGCCGTTGCTTTTGTGGCGACTATCTATGGAGTTGCAAGTGCCAATCTTTTGTTTCTTCCCGCTGGAAACAAAATAAAAAGAAAAATTCATCATCGTGCAGAAACTAAAAATATGATTCTCGAAGGAGCCCTGGGGATTATTGCGGGTTGGAGTCCGGTGGTCTTAGAAGAGAAACTCAAAGCTTACGGTCATCGTGAGTTGAAGTAGGTCAAGCATGGCTCGTCGAAAGAAACATGAAGAGCACGAAAACCATGAACGGTGGCTGGTGTCGTATGCCGATTTTATCACCTTGCTCTTCGCATTTTTCACTGTGCTTTATGCTACTTCACAAAAAGACGCGGCTAAAGAAAAAGAGTTTGAAGAGTCGATTCGTCAAAAATTTGCCGGGCTGATGGCGGTTGTGCACATGGCGGGAACAAACGGCGGCGAGGCTGTAAAAACTAGTCTAGCTGAAATAACCGAATCACTTAATAACTTTCCGTCGAAGAGTGCTGGTCCTGCTGAGATTCAACAGTACGTAGAGCGTGTCTTGCAAAAAAATGTTTCGCAATCAGATTATCAAAAATCGATTGAGGGAATTCGCCATGATTCTGTAGGGGTTCACATTCAATTGGCGGCGAGTGTGATTTTTCAAACGGGGTCTGCAAATCTTGAAGAAGAGGGACTTGCAACACTTGAAAAAGTGGCGCGCCTGCTGAAGAGTTCAAAACGCCGATTGATTGTCGAGGGACACACCGATGACCAGACTATTCAAAGCACACGCTTTGCCAGCAATTGGGAACTGGGTGCCATGCGGGCCACCAAAAT
Source organism: uncultured Bdellovibrionales bacterium (assembly GCA_964405465.1). GTDB lineage: Bacteria > Bdellovibrionota > Bdellovibrionia > Bdellovibrionales > JAMPXM01 > CAYONZ01. The sequence goes on from CAYONZ010000050.1 coordinate 17,094, forward strand.
TGTGCGGTATTTAATTTCTCGTGGGGTAGATCCGGCATTGTTGACGGCCGTGACTTACGCTGACCAAAAACCATTGGTCGAAAATTCAAGCGAAGAAAATCGAGCAAAAAATCGACGTATTGAAATCTTGATCACTCAAGAATAAAAAAACAGCGGCACTGGGCCGCTGTTTTAAAGAAAGTTTGATTTTGCAATCAAAGCTTAGGCTTTTTTATCACAATTTTTTACGATGTCTTCAAGTGTAACATCTTTTTTCAAAAGATTTCGCTCTTTTGCAAGACGAAGAGTTTCTTCAGAAACTTTCACCACATCGAGATTACCTTTTGTGTTCAAGATCATATCGACGCCAATCATTGCTGCCTGAGCAAGTTTGTCTGATTGTGTCTTAGACATGTCTGCACTTCGTTCTCCGCGCATGAAAAGAACGATCATAGCACTCACGGCTTTTCCGCTCTTAGAAAGCTTATCGAAATCCTTCAAACCGTCTTCAGAAGCACTGGCCTTGTCACTAAACATTCTTTCTACTACCGATTTAACAACCGCCAACTCTTCTTGATTCATTTTTTCTGAACCCGTGTTGTAAACATCGGCAATTTTCATTCCGGCTTTTACGATCTTGATCGCGCGCTCTGTAGCAGCCTTGTCACCTTTGGCTTTACGAAGAGCCGAAAGCCCAGGAGCTACGAAATTTCGCAGAGTTGGGTCACTCAAATTTTGAAAAAAAGTATCAGCTTCTGACTCTCCCATGCTCAATTTCATGCTATCGTAGACGTCGGCAAACTTTTGTTTGTTTTGCTCAACCTTCGTCTTTTTACCTGCGATTCGCTCGGCAGATCTTTCTGCACTTTTTGCATCAGACTCGACACTGCCTCTGTTTTCTTTGCCTTCCTCTTTTTTTGTCTCAACTCTTTTTGCTTCGCCGACTGCTGCCATTGCTGGTGCGTTGGTGAGCATCATCGCTGCAACTAATCCTAGTACGATTCTTTTTGTCATTGTGGTTCTCCCTTTCAAAATGGTTTTTTCAAAACCTGGTTTAATTTTTGTTCACAATCCTATTTAGCTAAACTCGTGCCAGTGTCTCAAAATGTATTATTTTGAGATCGTGTTGATATCACTGATTTTTAGGGGCGCGAGCATGCGGTGGTAGCTGTCGATTTCTTCGACAGTCGACCGCAAAACGTTGCCTATGCTGTCGAGTACTTCTTGTTGGGCCGGAGCCAAATTCAATTTAAACGCAATGGCTACATCCTCGCCTGAACCAGCTCCTGCTTTTTGACCCTGTTCAATCTGTTGCTCCCTCTTGATGGCTAGGTTCTTTGCGAAAAGACTGTCAGTCTTGAAGAGTGTGAGTGAGTTAATGAGCTTAATCAATGTTTGCATCACCTCTTCGCGATACTTCGCGCTCAGGGCATGTGCGACAGTGAGATCATCTTGTCCACCACCGCTGTCGTCACCTAACTGCTTCAGGAGTTCACCCAAGCTATCATCATCGTCCGTTCCTTGAGACGGGTTCAATTTCTTGGCAAATGCTTTTGCAGTTTCATGGACCTGCTTCAACCTATCGAGCGGCTTTGTATTTAAGGTGATGTCGAGGCGAACCGCCTCAGCGTAGGCATTGATTAAGTCAACTAATAGCGCACGAGTGTAATTGAAATTGGCTCGCGTGGTTTTGTCCATTATTGCAGAGTCTTGGTTCAGCTTAACTGCTCTAGCCAGTAAACCATCTTGGCCTAGCATGAGTTCAACTTCTTGTTGTAGGGCTAGGCGCACACCCTGTGGGTTGTCGGCAATTGTTCCGCTTTTTTCGCCAGAATCATAGATGGGGGCAAATTTGGATTTGATAATTTTAGCATACTCACGCTCGTACCACTGTTCGACTCGAGCGGCCTCGGGCTGGACTTTTTCTTGCCACCATTTTTTGAAAACATCTAAGCCCTCTTTGTTTTGAACAAATTCGGGGCGAATGTTTTGTTTCAAAATATCAAGAAGACCAAAATAATTTTGTTTACCAACCGTCCAAACCGAATCGTAGATATCAAAAGTTGAGCGGTAGGCGCGGGGAACTCCGTAAAACCGAGTTTCAACTTCTCCGAAAGAACTCTTATCTTTCGGGGACGAATTGCAGATGCTCTCTGTGTTAAAGGCGGTGTTGATCAACGATGGCGGAAAGTATTCAACTGCATAGCCCTCTTCGTGTCTAGAAAGGCTATTGCCTTTCGTGAATAAGCCCGCTAATTTTCCGACATTCTTTTTTGGTAAATCCAGTCGAGTTCCGCACACAGCGCTAGCAACCATATAGTCCGCCATACGTGGAGTGTAGAGATAGCCGAGTGAGCTAGGGTGAGATTCTCGTCCATCTTCAGGAACGATAGTCGCCTCTGAATTGTAGTCGATGAGTCTTTGTTGTCCTGGTCTCATTGGATGCGGCTCAAGCAGGGCCAAATAGACCTGACGAACAAAGTTGTTTTCAATTTTGAACTGCGCACGATTGAAGATAGGTGTACTCAAGATACGATCACCTTGATCGCGATAAGTATCGGCCAGTGTTTTGAGCTCGCGTAGCGCGATATAGAGGGAGCGCTCTGAAACATCCATGCGAAATCGCAACTGCTGAGCTGGTGTCATTTGCGCAAATCTATATTGTGGATCTTTTTGCATCGATAAATAATCACTGTTTAGTTCAGGTCGATCATATCCACGTAGCGCCTGCGAAAGATTGGCTAGTACCTTTCGGTCATCGGTGTTGAGATACTTTGCTTCAACTGAGGTCTGGTCTTTCAAAACGGCGTCGATTTTATTGGCGACGTAGGTTGAAACCACAAAACCATAATCGTCTCGAGTGGCTGGAAGTGGGGAGTAGAGCTTGCCATTTTTATCAACACTCTGCCCATCTTGATCCACAACTGTCTGGGTAGAATTGAGTGCGTCAAAGAATTTGTAGGTATCGAGAACCCACTTAACATCGATAGCTTTCTCTAATAGACCAGCAATGTCCGCATATACTCCGTAAGATACCAAGGCATTGTTTTCGTTTTTAGTAGTTGTGAGAGTAAAAAGTTTTTTCATTTTGTCATAGTCAAAGAGTGACCTGGTTCGTTCATTCGTGATGAGAGTGTTAAGCTCAGTTCGCGCGGTCTTGGCCTTGTCCGGTGACATTTGTTCAAGAACAGTATTGCGGGCGGCAAGGTAAGATTCGAGTGCAGTGGTTTTGGTAAAATCAAGGTCTTCAGATGGCCGTTTTCCAAAGGTCTGATAACGATAAAGGCGAGAGCGTTTGCCAAGTGGATCATGTACGTTTTTTTGCGTTATCATGTCTGAGATCAGATTTCTGTAAACCAAGAATGAGGCGACATACTGGCTATGAAATTGTTTAACAGCAGACTGCCATGATTGATAATTGGCAGCGGGTACTGTAAACAAATGCTCTCGCCATGCTTTAGAAGCTCGACTGTATTCTCTGATGCTTGAGGCCGCATGGGCGACGTCAATTTTACTATCGGTTTGAAGTGCATTGCTAAGTTTTGTAATTTCTGATTTGGCAGAGTTGAAGCGGTGTGAACGCCAGCCTTCTAAAATAAATTTATCTTTAATTTGCGGTCCTAAAAGTTCTGCGACCTCGGTAAAAAAGACCATATTCCAGGCACCCTTGATGAGCCACTTGGATTTTCCGTAAACGGTACCAACTAGGCGAGCACCTTTGGCACCAATTTCAATCCCTTCGAACATGATGGGAACAATCTTTCGCCCATCAAGTGCAAGTCCCACAATCGCAGATTTGACATTTTGTTGTGCCGCAACTGCAAGTTTGGATTCACCAAGTTGGGCAGTGAACTGACCCACTTTTTCGACGGTCGCTTTGGCTGCGCTAGTAATTCCCGCCTGTACAGCTACGACACCCGCAAGATTCACGATATCTGCTGCAAATTCTTGGCGATACCGAGTGACGAATTTTTCATATGCAACTTCGCAATGATCTTGGAATGCTTCGCGCATTTCAGGTTTCACGCGATCAGGATAATACAAACCAGCAGAACAAATTTTGACGTCGTTGTCGTGAAAGAACTCATAGGTTTTCTCGGCAAAGCCACTAAATGCAGATCCAAATGCAAGTCCCAAAAAACTAGGAACTCGGCCAAACGTGCGAGCAAATAAATTCTGATTAGCTTTGCTGATTGATACCTCGTTTGCTCCAAGGCTAACTTTTCGCATTTCATTATATAGAAGATTATTCTTCTGCATGAAATTCATTCCGGCAGCTGAGCCATAATTGAAGGCGTAAAAGCTTGCCGCAGAGTGGACTGCTGCCTCGGCAGAACCAAAGTTACCTTCGAACCAATCTTGATTGGCAGTAGGGCCTCCGCTCACTTTGTCCCAGGGCATTGGCAGATAGGACTGTCGCATAGCAAATATCTTCATACCTGCGGTGAACTCGATCCATGATTTAGGGTAGGTTTTCGCGGCGTGAACTCCGATGTTCCCTGCGCCAACGACACTTCCGCCGATTGAAGCCATGGTTTTTCTTAAAATGCCACGTCCGTCTTCGATATCCTTTTGACGTCTAGCCGTGTCCTCAAAAACAACGGCCACTTTTCCATCTGGGCCGTATGAAATATGTAGATTCTCAACATCGGCATTAGGATTTTGCGCCTTTATAAATCGCTTGAGATTTTCTTTCTCTTCATTGCTCAGTGGGTGTTGTTCGGAGGCAGACTTCTGCTCCGAGGCACCAGTTACAGCTTGTAGTAACTCCTGAGCTGCTGAAGGGGAGGATTCGTCTGCACCCACGGTTTGACCCAAAAGGGCGGCAATCACAATAATAGAAATCACATTTGTTCTTTTCATAGGAGATCCTCCTGTGAATCAGTAGAGCAACCATTGAGCCAAGTGTGCGCGTCGAGCGCGGGGGTGTTTCAGAATGAGAATTCTCTGTAAAATCAAGATCTTGTAGTAAATAAATCATATTTGTTTTTGGTCTAAAGATGTGGATGATCGCGGCTTGAGGCGCGATCACTATTGTTTTGCCGCGAATTGTGGCGAGGTGTCTAGAATCTTGACGGTATGGTGAGCAAAAATCCAAGCTCCCTTCATTCTTCTTTTCGGGGAGGGGCAGTGAGCTTCGCCAGGTGTAGGCTACAGAAAATCTTCGACTTTCTGTAGCGCGATCTGAGTAAAAAATGTGATCAAATAGAAATGGATTTAGCGAATAATTTTTACGATGTCTTCAGCAGCGAATCGAACTTTCTTGGTGGTTTGATATTTGTCTTCTGGGTGGCGATAGCCGAGAGCCACAGCAGCAACTGTTTGATAGCCAGAATTTTCAAGGTCCAAAATTTTGTTGTATTGCTCAGGCTCAAGACCCTCAATGGGGCAGGCGTCAATACCCAACAAAGCAGCGGTCTCCATCAAAAATCCCATTGCAATATAGGCCTGCCTTTGTGCCCATTGATCAATAGTTGCAGAGCGTGGTCCTTGAACCAAATTGTTGTTCATCATCGTTTCATATCCCGCAAGGTCTGCAATTGAAACACCTCTGACCTCGCTCACTCGTTTGATAAAATTATGAATATAATCAGCATTCAGTTTTTTGAGTGAGGTGAAGACGACATAGTGAGACGCATCTTCGACTTGGGACTGTCCCCAGGTAACGGGTCTTAGTTTCGTGCGAAGCTCTTTATTTTCAATGACCAAAAATTTCCAAGGTTGAAGCCCATAAGATGAGGGTGCCTTGACAAGAGAGTTCTGCAAAGCAGCCCAGTTTTCTGGCGATATCTTCTTCTCAGTATCGAATCGTTTCGTGGCATATCGCCACTCAAGTGCATTGTTAATTTCATTGATATTCATTGTGTCTCCTTTTGGGACAGTTAATCAAATGCATTCGTTAACTGTAACAGTGTTAGTAACATTATAGCTCCCAGGATTTAAAATGCAACTATAATTGTTACATTTAAAAAATGTTTGAAAGCTGACGTATTCGAGATGGGCAAGACCACATATAAGTGCTTGAGATTGCCTAAATTTTGTCACCGTGTTACGCTGTCGGTGTGGAGTGACAATGATCAATCAAAGGTTCGCAGTGTCTGTACATATAATGATGGCCGTCGCATATTTAGAGCGTAGCGAGCGTGAGCATCGAGTAAACTCTGAAGAGTTGGCGTCGAGTGTAAAGACCAATGCGGCTGTTGTTCGTCGTCTAGTTGCTAAACTAACCGAAGCTGGCCTACTGAATTCATACAAAGGAAAATCTGGCGGTGTAGAGTTGGCTCGCCCTGCGCGCAGTATTTCGTTGAAAGATATTTTTCAAGCGGATCCAACTAATCGTCTATTGAAGACCGTCGACAAATCTCCCAAAAAACAATGTCAAGTTAGCTGTTCGATGAACCA
>CAYONZ010000051.1:0-21428 GCA_964405465.1 uncultured Bdellovibrionales bacterium
GATGAATGGGGTCAAGTGATCAAAGACACCAACCCAGGATTTCAGTTGTTCGGATGGCGATTCGTCTACCGATTGATCGATCTGAAGTGACGATTGCGAAAAGTACCCTCGTTGTAACTGCCAGATTGCGGGGAGTTGACTTCTAAAATCCTTTCGATATTCGATGGGCGAGCGAGATTTTGAATAGAGAGTTTTCGTTTTTCTCGATCTGGGTTCCAAAGTATTGATAGGCCAAGGACTTCATATAAATCATTTTTATATAGATCGGTCGTGCGCACCAAGGGGAGATAGGGGCCATCACTGTAAGAAAATTCGGAGAGATTTGGTGCCCAGAGTACTTCGAGTGGAACCCAAAGCCCGAGTTCTCCGCGATAATTGTCGATTTCATAGCGAGTCTCGGAAGACGAGTTGGCACCCGCAGCCTTCGTGTTTGATTTTTCTTCAATTTTGAGAATACGCGGAAAGAATTTTTTCCCAACGCTTATGCCTGGTCGCGCGCGAACATAAACCTGAATCGATCCATTGATCTCTTTGGCCCAAAGAGCTTCAACCAGCGGGGGATCTACTCTCTTGCCATTCGCTAGGCGCTTGCTTGAACCCAGAAAACAATGGATCTCGCTATAGCCAATCTGCAAAATCTCTTGCCCATCGTCGGGCCGTTGAACAAGGGGTGGCGGGGGATAGTAACGGTTGGCTATGGCACGAATTCGCTCGAATGTATAATACCCGTGATGACGAGAGATATGACCCAGAGAGAAGTCCATGAACTGCGAATCCAGCACTGGGAACTCTGCGGTTGAGAGTGTTACAGAAAAGTACGGCGAAGAGTTTGATGCTGCAGCCTTAGAACTCTTTTGCGAATCAATTGTAGCAAGGAGTTCAGATCTGGACGCTCTTGAAATTGAAAGGTCTTTGAAATGCACATTAAGTTGACGGTTGAAAATATCCAGAGTGATTCGCGTCAGCAGGACATCTTGTTTTGCGGATTGGAAATCACCAAGAGCCTTCGTTCGTATGTCTTGAATTAACCTTTGGGCCTCCATCGAAAAATCATTTAATGATCTCGCTTTTTGTGCTTGGGTTTCATCAAACAGTGTTTCAGTTAATGCGGACCGATCTTTATACAATTCAATTTCAGAAAATTTGGGAACAAAATAGTCTTCAGGAACCCAAACAGATCTTTTCGATAGTGGCCCGGGAGGGCGGTAAATCTTGGTTTCATCGGGGAGAAGAAAATAGGGATCAAAATCCAAACCTGAATTGGGAGAGACTTCTTGGGCACGTGCTGCTTTTTTGAGACCCAGAGCAAGGGCCGAGGATTCAGCAAACAAGAGATAGAAGCGAGATCCGAATTGGGCGCGATCGAGAGCCCGAAAGCTGTGATTTGTTTCTTTGGCATCGGTCTGAGATTTCTTAAATGTAAACACAGGTTCAATCTCAAACTCGATAGTCTCTTTATATTCTGTCAGAGTTTGCTGGTGATCTGACAAAGTGGTGAGCATGTTCGTCTGCGAGGGATTGGGTGAGCTTTCAGTTTTGTTCTTATGTTTTTTTGTTAGGCGAATAAAAGTCTGTAGTTCTGGGCGAGCCTCTCGATCCGGAAGCTGATCAAATATTTTGTTTTCAGAATTATATTTTCGCATTTCTTTAATGGCCGTGGAGGCATCTTGTAGGCGCATGAACTGGTCCTGCAACTGGGTTAATCGCTCCACCAATTCTTTGGCTTTGTAGATCAAATCTTTCTTGAGATTGTTGTCGATCAGCGAATCGGCATAGAACGTTTTGCTAAACTCATCGATTTCTGTTTTGATCTGAGCCGCCTGCGCTGCTGTTTCGATAGCCAAACTCTGGGAATTCGAGAGATGAGCTGCGGAGGGAGTCGAAAGAAAAACCGCTTGCTCTGCTTCATCAAGTCCATCTTCGTTTTTTTTGAGACTTGCGGCGATCGATAAATAGAGTGCGTACAAGCGGTCTCGCTCCACACCAAGCTCCGTCCTGAGTTGCTTTCGAAGATCAGCGCGATTGTGGGAAGAAGACGTCATATTCGGGTGCGTATCCATTTGCCGAGAAGCCTCGAGTGTCAGTGTGTTTTCGAGAAATGCTCTTTCCAATACGAGATCAGGCATCAACATCTGCAGGCGTTCGTTAGCTTGTTCCCAACTCGCGAGTTTTGTTTCTGCTTCGGCTCCCGTTGAGCTGGCACCCTCTGAGCTGGCTCCTTCATTTTTGGTATCGGGCTTACTTGAGGTGAAAAGACCTGTAATCATTTTGAAAATTCTGGATCCATTTCCATTGAGCATTGTGGATTGCACTTCTTTGATCATCTCTTCAGCTGCATTGAGACCTCTCTCGATTTTCTGCAAACGTTCTTTAGAAAAATCGCTCGGAACCTGAGGGCCATCGGCACTTGTTCCCCAAGAGCGATCGACAATGCGCTTAAATTGTGGAGCCAATTTTTCGAGCAGTTGTGCTCGAATTATTTCGGACGGATTGCGTGGCAAAGTACCGAGTTTAGAATTTTGCGCAAGAAAAGAAAGCCCGCCACCATTTTGTGCGGTCGGTGGTGTGGGGGTTCTCTGACGGTCCGATTCATTTTTCAGTGAGACTTGCAGCGAAAGCAAAAGTTCTTTTGAATTGAACTCCTCACTCACAATGGAGTCACATCGGGTATTGGTAGATGGATGAGCGGCCTCGGCAGAATCCAAAAAGACAAAAACTGTCAGCAGTGTCAAAAACGTCGACAAAAGAAGTCGTGCTAAAAATGGAGAGTTCTTTTTGGCAATCACGCGGAGTCGAGATGCAAAACTGGTGCAAGATCAACGCGGCCACTGCCTTTGCAACAGGCTCGTCCCCAGAATTGGCCTCAGACATCGGGGCCAAGTTCGTCTACAGTGACTTTGCAGGAACTCTTTAGACTCGCTCTCTTGTTGGTATTTGTGCTGGGCGTGAGCTTGATTTTCGGCTAGAATGAAGCGCTATGACGACAAAAACTAACTCCCAACAAGACAATCGTGAACATCGAATCACCAAACTCATTCAACACGAGTTCTCCCCAGTGTTTTTTTCTTTGACCAATGAGAGCCACATGCATGCGGTGCCGCCGAACTCAGAGACGCACTTCAAAATGATCGTCGTTTCGAAAAAATTTGAAGGTGAGACACGTGTCAGTCGCCAGAGAATGCTCCTTGCGACTCTTGATCACGAAATGAAATCGGGTCTGCACGCGCTAAGTATGCAAGCACTGACGCCTGACGAATGGAGTGCCAAGAATGAAGTCATCGAGCTCAATTCGCCCCCTTGTATGGGTGGGGGCAAGCACGACAAATAGATTGAATTGTAATCTCAAGCGACTGGTCACGCCACGGAGATTGCTTTTTTGTTCAAAAATGTTTTGGCCTTATAAGTTTACCCGATAAACAGATGCTAGAAAATTGTTTCATCCGGCACGGGGGATGGCATTTTTTGATTTGAATATTTGCTCAACCAAATTGCCCAACCAGAACGCATGTCCGTCATGGTTGGGCCACAGTTTTGAAAGTGATTTACTTCTCGAGCTTTCTAAATTTAATTCGGTGTGGAGTGAGGGCCGCATCTCCCAGGCGTTTCTTACGATCCTCTTCATACTCGGTAAAGTTGCCGTTAAAGAAGTTCACTGTGGAATCTCCTTCAAATGCCATCGTGTGAGTACAGATGCGATCTAAAAACCAGCGATCGTGGCTGATAACCAAGCAGACACCACCAAACTCGAGAAGCGCTTCTTCTAGAGCTCGCATGGTATTGACATCAAGGTCGTTCGTTGGTTCATCCAAAAGCAAAACGTTGCCGCCCTCTTGCAGAACTTTTGCCAAATGCACCCGATTGCGTTCTCCACCAGAAAGATCGCCGACTTTCTTTTGCTGATCATTGCCATTGAAATTGAATCGCGAAACATAGGCGCGGCTATTCATTTCTTTTGCGCCCACCATGATCGAATCAAGGCCACCGCTGATCACTTCCCAAACCGTTTTGTTTGGATCAAGATTGTCACGAGACTGATCGACATAGGCCAGCTTTACTGTCGAACCGATTTTGAGATCACCACTGTCTGGCTTTTCTTTGCCGACAATCATTCTAAACAAAGAAGTTTTACCTGCACCGTTGGGGCCGATGATGCCGACGATGGCGCCCTTTGGAATGCTGAAATTCAAGTTTTCAAACAAGAGTTTTTCACCATAAGCCTTGGTCAAATTCTCGCCATCGATCACAATGTCACCAAGTCTCGGACCTGCCGGAATATAGATCTGCAACTCCTGCAGTTTTTCGGGAGTGGGTTCTTTCAAGAGATTTTCGTAGGCCGAGATTCGCGCCTTAGATTTTCCTTGGCGAGCACGTGGGCTCATGCGTACCCATTCAAGCTCTCGTTCTAGAGTGGTTTTGCGTTTTTGGTCCTGCTTCTCCTCGTGGGCAGAGCGAGCTTCTTTTTGTTCGAGCCAAGAAGAGTAATTGCCTTTCCATGGAATTCCTTCGCCGCGATCTAGCTCAAGAATCCAGCCGGCGACGTTGTCTAGAAAATAACGATCATGCGTGACCGCGATCACAGTTCCAGGAAAATCATGTAAGAAGCGCTCGAGCCACGCCACACTCTCGGCGTCGAGATGGTTCGTTGGCTCATCGAGCAACAAAATATCAGGCTTTGATAAAAGCAATCGGCAAAGTGCCACACGACGTTTTTCTCCGCCCGAAAGATTTGTAACAGGCAAATCTCCATCTGGGCAGCGAAGTGCATCCATCGCCTGTTCAATTTTTTGATCGATATCCCAAGCGCCGAGTGCCTCGAGTTTTTCTTGCACAACGCCCTGACGCTCGATCAGTTTGTTCATATCGTCGTCAGACATTTCTTCGGCAAACTTCAAGTTGATGGCTTCGAATTCTTTTAAAAGTTTGGGCAATTCACCCAAACCATCCATCACATTTTCTTTGACGGTTTTCTCTGGGTCTAAGCGTGGTTCCTGTTCGAGGTATCCAACTTTGAAGTCGCGAGCTGGAAAAGCCTCACCTAAAAATTCATGATCCACTCCTGCGATAATTCTGAGGAGCGAAGACTTTCCTGAGCCGTTCAAGCCCAAAACGCCGATCTTGGCGCCATAGAAATACGAGAGGTAAATATTTTTTAATACATAGCGATTCGGAGGGTAGACCTTCGAGACACCTTTCATTGTATAGATAATTTCTTCAGCCATCGAATACTCCTTTTGATGTTGGCATGCTGGCTCAAGCCGCAAAACGTGATCATCCTTCGAAAAGAAAGCGTGATGCCAATTAAACATGCAAATGTAAAACTCCAATATGAACGATGTGTTTTTCTCTTGTCAAATGGAGGAGGGTTCGCCACACTTTAAACCCTATGAGTCAATCCCGTACATCTCGAACGACACCAAAATCGAACCAACTTGAATCGACGCTCAAAGAGCTCGAATCGGCATTTCATACCTGGGATAATCTCGGTGCTGAACGCAAAAAGTCAGGTAAAAACAAAATAGCGCAAACACAAGCTGCGCAAGCTCTTGCGGCCAAAGCTGAGTCGGAAGAAGAGCTGAAACGCAAGACAAAGAAACTTTTGTCACAGCTTCGCAAGCAAATTAAAGATCTCTCTTTAGATTAATAATGTTGTCCGTTTTCGTAGTAAGCCGTTTTTTCGAGTTTGCAAAAGACCACAACGACATCTGCGGCCCCAGTGAGAGCCTTGATAGTTCGCGTGAGTTTGGCGGCGACCTCATCTTGAAGCTCTTGCGGTCTCTCGAACCAATGAACCTCCACAAAAGGATAGGCTTCGCTTTTTAGAGATTTGGTGTAAAACACGGTGGGCAGATGCTCAAAGGTAAAGTTGTCGACATCGGTGTTGAGCATTTCTGCCAGAGGCGCTGCGAGTTGTCCGCTGAGCTCTTGTACGTCGTGAGCATCGATGGCGCGAAAGCGAAGATGTGGCATAGGTCCTTCTTTCTCGAGAGCGAGCAAATGAGAGAGCAAAATTTAAAGGTGAACGCCCATCCAAATTTTGTAAAGTAGTTTGTAGCTCACGAGAAGCTGTGCGAAAACTTCATTGGGTGGCCGCTGGTCTCTCGTAGAGGCGGCGCTTGAGCGAGTACTGGCCTGCGAAGAAGTTGAGTGTCGATCAGGGTGCCAAGAGAGAGCCAGCTGTTTGAAGGCATTTTTAAGTTCTGGGACGGAGGCCTTCTCGTAGTCAAGGCACATGCCAAGCGAATTGAAAAAAAACAAAGCTTCCTGTTCGCCCTGAGAAATTGAGCGGTGTGGTCGATCAGAGTCCACTGATCGAGTGAAGTCCGCCTGGGTACTTTGTCTTGTCAGTGGTTCTTTTAGTGGTTTGGTCAGTGGTTTTACAGGTGGCATAGGCGCCCTTTGTTGGCGCGGTTCAATTTGATAGGCTCGTGCGCCTTTGCGCTTAGCTACAAGTGTGTCTACGACGGGACTTTGTCGGGAAGTAGAATGTAAACTAAGGTAAAGATCTAAATCGGGGTGGTAATTTCTATTTTCTGTGCCGTCATCCTTGGCTGTCTCCGGTGAGCTTTCAGGGGCCAAGTCATAGGTCGTGTTGGAGTACTGAGCGCGAATCTCACTCTCGACTTCATGTCGAATCTGATCTGCTAAAATTTCGATAAACTCCATCGCTCTCACAGAGTCTTTATCGGCTCATTTCGAGAAAAATTTCCGAGACTGGAGTCTTGTTTTGACGGGCGTGTTTCGGGGGTCATGTTTCAGTGAGTAGGTTGATGTAAAATCAGCTTTACTCCTGCGCGGAGTTCTCGCATTGTGGGTGAATTATGAATTGGACTTATATCGTCTTCGCGTTTTTGAGTTTGTTTTGCCTGGGTCTTGCCGACAATGCGCGAGGGCCGATTTTTCCGGACCTGCTACTGCAGTTTCGTCTCAGCGACACTATGGGAGCACTATTTTTTCTTGTCGCTTCTGGCCTGTCACTCGTGAACAATACTGTTTCTCGTTTCTGGCTCAAGCGCTGGGGGGCATTTCTTGGTTTGCGAGTGTTTTTATTGGTGATGGCTTTGGGGCTTTTGTTGATGGGGTTATCTGATCGGTATCTTTGGTTGCTATGTGGGGCTTCGATTTTTGGTGTTGGTATGGGAGGGGTGGGGATTTCGCAAAACCTGCTCGTGGCCGAAGGTGCCTCCGAAAAATATCGACGCCAGGCCTTTTCAGGAATGCATTCGATGTATGGCTTAGCATCGCTTCTCGCGCCAGCGGTTGTCACGGCCCTGCAAGGTCTTGGTTGGGGTTGGCAGCAAGTCTTAATGTTGTTGGCGCTGGTTCCCTTTTCGTTGGCTGTGGCGAGCGCTTGGGTCGGACGTCGACAAAGAAATGCTCGAGAGTCGTCATGGACCTCGGAGAGCGTGACTTCGAACGGGGATGCCTCTGGTAGTGAAAAGACGGCAACGGCCCAAGCAACAAGGCATCTCGAGAGAAAAGCAATAGTGTGGGCCGCGGTTGTGGGTTCGCTTTATGTGGGAGTCGAATTGATGGTTTCGACTCGCTTGACGCTATTTGCTCGGCGCGATTGGGGGTATTCGCCTGAGAAGGCCAATCAGTTGCTTGGATTTTTCTTTACCTCGTTGTTTTTAGGGAGATTGATTATGGCCTTGACCCGGCTTTCGGTGCGCAATCGCACGCTTTTAGTCGGGTCGCTTATGGGAACAATCTTGTTTTTTGTTTTGGGAATCTTCATAAATCCCGTTTATTTAGCGTTGACCGGAGGGACAATGTCGATCTTTTTTCCGGTGCTATTGTCTTTGATTGCGGAGGAGTTCTCACTGATTCAGGCGGAGGCCACGCGTTGGTTATTAACCACAAATTCCTTGGTTTTGATGGGAATGCATTTTGTGGTGGGACAGCTTAGTGATGCCTTCGGATTGAAGCTGGCACTGAGTTTGGGGCCGTTGATGTTGTGTTTGTCTCTGGGGGTTTTGCTTTTTGTAAAGATCGATTGGGACGAAAATGCTCAACAAAAAATGCACTCTCGATAGAAATTGGCCCCAGAATCTAGAGAGTGATCGGCGAGATCCCTGGGGGATCTCTATTGTATCGCTGTTGCATCTTTGCGAATTTCCGTGTTTTACCTGGTGATTTTCGAGAAAATCGACCTCAGTTATGGGACTAAATAAACTGGGTTGAATTCACCTGCTGGCCTAAAGAAACAAGAAATGAATTCATTTGCTGTTATAAAGAAAAATGAAATGAATTCATTTTTCTTATGGACATTTCTTTTTCCTTCGATAACATGAATCTAAACGAGTTATGTTAACCTTGGGTTTCGCTGGTGAAATGACGTAAAAACACACACCGGTAGCGATGCTCAAATTTTTTGGAGGAAAAATGGCAAAGAAGGCGACTAAAAAAGCGACTGCGAAGAAAGCAACAACTAAGAAAGCTGCTGCGAAAACAACAAAAAAAGCAACAGTAAAAAAAGCTGCTGCGAAAACAACTAAGAAAGCTGCGGCAAAGACTGAGAAAAAAGCAAAACGCCCAGTTCCTGAGGCTTTCAAAAGAGCGTTGACTCCTTCTGCTACTTTGGCTGAAATCGTTGGTTCAAAGCCACTTCCGCGATCACAAGCTAACAAAAAAATCTGGGACCACATCAAGAAGAACAACCTTCAAGATCCTAAAGATCGCACTATGATCAATGCTGATGACAAACTTAAGGCGATTTTTGCTGGAAAAAAATCAGTTCACATGATGCAGATCGGAAAATACCTTTCTATGCACTTAACTAAGTAGTTCGCAATTAACTAAAGATTGTTTAGAATTTAAAATCCAAACAATCTTTAGGTGAAGTTTCCAGAGATTGAGCTATTTTGCAAAATCTCGTAAAACTTCACAGCGAATCTATGCAAGGAAAGCAGGCAGAGAAAGCAAGCTGCTGAACTGACCTGCACTAAAAAGTGAGTCTGCCGCAAGACCACTGAAGAACCACCGAGAATTCGGTGGTTTTTTTACGCCTTAATTCCGGTTTTGGTCTTTTCTATTGAGTCTTTTGCCTTCGAGCTTTATAATTTTACATTAGAACATATTGATAAAGTGCGATGGGTAAGGCCATGGGCCGAGACTGTCACAATCGTGGGCCTTGCAGGGCCCATTCGTGGCGCCTATTCTTGGTGCTTGGGGGCTAGGGCAAGATGATGACCGTAAAATCACCTGAAGACATTCGGAGCATGGAAAAGGTCTGTAAACTAGCGGCCCAAACACTCTATCATACGGCTAAGTTTGTCCGTCCTGGTATTTCCACCGACGAGCTCAATAAAATAGCTCACGACTTTACGCTCAGTAACGAAGCTCTCCCTTCACCACTCGGATATCATGGGTACCCCAAATCGATTTGCACCTCAGTGAATGAAGTGGTTTGTCATGGTGTGCCTGACTCAACCATTTTAAAAGAGGGAGACATCATCAACCTTGATATCACCTCCTATAAATTTGGATTTCATGGTGATACATCGGCAACATTTTATGTCGGGCAGGTGAGTGAGCGGGCTAGGCTTATTACCGAAGCCGCGAAGGAAGCAATGGAGATGGGAATCAAAGCGATCACTCCCGGAGGCACGACTGGAGACATTGGTTTTGCCATTAACAAGTATGTGACGAAAAAAGGATTTCACGCTGTTCGAGATATCGGTGGTCACGGCATCGGGCGTGCGTTTCATGAAGATCCGTTTGTGCCATCCTACGGAAAAAAAGGCCGCGGAGATGCGCTGCGCACTTGGGGCACAATCACTGTCGAGCCAATGCTCAATGAGACAGCTGCTGAAATTGTCGAGATGTCCATTCCAGGAACGACGATCAAGTACTATGTGACCGGTGACCGCACGCTATCGGCGCAATTCGAGCACACGGTGCTGATCTCTGATGCGGGGCCAGTGATCTTGACTCAGTACTAAGGTAAGAGGCCAGACTTGCCCTAGCGTCATTTTTGAGTTTTAAATGATTTTTGCTATTTTGCCTTTCATAATGAGTTCAAAATAGATGCAAGAAAAACAGACTTCAACCTATGTGGAGAGTTTATGACTATGACAGTAACAAGTGGATCTCATAAATCAGCACCGAAATCTTTGATGACCGGTTACAACGTTGACTATCGTGTGTGTCGTGAGGCGATGGAAGACGCAGAAAAATTCAAAGAATTGGCTCGTTGGGGTCGCGAAGAAATCAGTCTTGCTGAAACCGAAATGCCTGGTTTGATGGCTGTGCGCGAAGAGTACAAGCATATTCAGCCTCTCAAAGGTGCCCGTATCACGGGTTGCTTGCACATGACCATTCAGACAGCGGTGCTCATCGAGACCTTGATCTCTCTTGGTGCCAAGGTTCGCTGGTCTTCATGCAATATTTTTTCAACTCAAGATCATGCGGCTGTGGCCATTGCGGCAGCGGGTATTCCGGTGTTTGCTTGGAAAGGTGAAACTGAAGAAGAATACCGATGGTGTGTTGAGCAGACCATCATTGGTTGGGGAGCTGAAGGCTATGATTTGATTTTGGATGATGGTGGCGATTTGACAAACATCATGCATGAATCTGCCTACGCACCGATGCTTAAAAAAATCGTCGGCATCTCAGAAGAGACGACCACTGGTGTTCATAACCTTGAGCGTATGTTGGCTGAGGGCCGTCTGCATGTGCCGGCGATCAACGTGAATGATTCGGTTACAAAATCAAAGTTTGATAATCTCTACGGCTGCCGTGAATCATTGGCTGATGGTATCAAGCGTGCTACCGATACAATGATTGCAGGAAAAGTTGTCGTTGTTGCAGGTTATGGCGATGTGGGTAAAGGCTGTGCTCACAGTATGCGATCTTATGGTGCACGCGTGCTCGTCACCGAGATTGATCCTATTTGTGCTTTGCAGGCTGCAATGGAAGGTTTTGAAGTGACCACCATGGAGAAGGCTGCGCCACAGGCCGATATTTTTGTGACGGCAACAGGTTGCTGTGACATCATCACTCCCCAGCATTTTCAATCTATGAAACATCGAGCGATTGTGTGCAATATCGGACACTTTGATGTCGAGATCGATATGGCATGGCTCAATAAAAATTCTAAAATGCGTGAAGTGAAGCCACAGGTGGATGTGCACACCCTTGGCAATGGACGTGAAGTGATCGTTTTAGCTAAAGGCCGATTGGTCAATTTGGGTTGTGCGACGGGGCACCCTTCATTTGTGATGAGTAATTCGTTTACGAATCAAGTGATGGCACAAGTGGATTTGTTTACCAACCGAGCGAAGTACAGCAAAGTTGGCGTCTACCGATTGCCGAAAGAACTTGATGAAAAAGTGGCAGCACTTCATTTGCAAAAGATTGGTGTTGATTTGACAATCTTGAGTCAGCGTCAGTCGGAGTACTTGCATATTTCGCCAAAGGGTCCATTTAAGCCAGAGCATTATAGGTATTAAATTGCTCCGCAATTTGGATGCAGCAGGTATTAAATTGCTCTCGCAATTTGGGCGTTGCAGGTCGCACATTAGTCGTTACAAAATCGTGACTGATGTGCTCCTTAAATAGAAACAAATTTTATTTATTTGGCCAGTTCTGAACTGGCTGGGTTTGAATTAAAGGCTCGTCAAGCGACGGGCCTTTTCTAGTTAGACCTTAATGAATTCTTGGTAGAACTTGAGTTCATTGATGCTTTCTAAAATATCATCTACTGCACGGTGTGCATTCTTTTTTTCGTATTTCTTATTGTAGATATTGTTGAAGACTACCTTGAATGAAGAAACATCGAGCATCCGATAATGAAGGCTTGCAGCCAATTTGGGAAAGTATTTGTCGATAAACAATCGATCCTGAGCAATAGAGTTGCCAGCGAGAATCGGTCTTTCTTTGGGATTCGGAAAGTGCCGCTTGACGAGTGCAAGTAAGTCCTCTTCGACAAGATGTGGATCTCGACCGTTGGGGATTTGTGCGGTCAATCCGCTTTCACCGTGGTGCTTGGTGTTCCATTCATCCATTTTTTGAATATAAAACGGCGGTTGTTTGACGACGGCGTGGTAGTTCTCAAGAGAGTTCATTTTTAAATCGGTGATCACCGCGCCGACCTCAATGATCACTTCATTTTCAACGTTGAGGCCAGTCATTTCGAGATCAATCCAAAAAAGTTTTTGCATCGCTAAGCTCATTTCTTCAAACGTAAAAATATCAGGTTCGATCGGCCAGACCTGAGTTTTGACTTTTGGCCAGGCAACCACACCTTGTTACTCAAACGTTCATTATGCAGGTCATGAGTTGGCCAGTCAATTGGCCCGTCAAATGTCTTGCGAATCAACGAGAGCAGAAATTTTGGGAGGTCTAGTTCTATCGGTATCATTGCGAAGATTGAGCGCCGATATTGAGCTTCGAAGAAAAACTTTCGATAAGTGTTTAAGAAATTAATTTTGGTAATTTAAGAGTGAGTCGAGTGAATAAAACAAGATCGTCATTGCTGATTGTAATTCTATTTTTGTTGCAAACACTGGTTGCTGTTTGGAGTTATGCCGATTCTAAACAGTTTCGCACGCGTGGACTCGAGGCCGATACTTGTGTGAACTGCACTCGTGACAGAAATGACTCGACTTTGGCACCTGTTCCGCTTTCGCAACCGAGTTTTATCTTGGCACCTGTGGACTGGCAAGACAATCGAATGCATCCTTATTCAAAAGCGGCCTATCGCTTATTGAACACGGTTTATCAAAGGTGTGACGCTGCTGACGGCCTTTTAAATTTTTCATTTGATGATAATGATCCGACTTCCTTTCATGGGCTAGAAGGATTGCGTGAACCCGAAGACGAAGATTCATCAAAGCACTCGCCAAATGAATATGTATTCAATCGCGCCGAACTGGTAAAATCCCATCCTTACCTAGCAGAAAGATATTCTCCACAATGTCGAGACATGCGAATGACTCCACCGATCTTTCACTTGGGGGGTAAATCTATATTGCGACGAGAAGGAAATGGCTATGCCGTCAGTCTTTTCAACGAAAAGATCAATGGATCGAATGGGCAGTATGTGACATCAGATTGCTCGAATTTCTTATCTATGGTCTGTGCGATTTCGGGAATGAAATTTAGACCTAAAAATGAACTTGCCCAAGCTTGTGTTGTATCTACTCAAGATCTCTTGGTGCTTTCGCAGCCTGGGCGAAAAAATCAGGGTTCTTGTTTGCGCGTGGTCGATTTTTCAGAGTATTCAAGTGTTTTACCAGGAGATATAGTGGTCTTTCGAAACCAAAAATCGGGTCCTGGTCACACGATGCTCATCGATGCTGTGGGTGATGATCCCTTCGGCTTGGCTAAAATGAAAAGCGAAGAAGATTGCCGAATGCGATACGGAGAAAAAGAAATGGCTTTTACCATATCTCAGGCGGGGAGTCATGCCGGGCGCTTGGCGCTGACGAGACATGAGGCCAAATCTGTGGTGCGCAACTCATCGGCAATTTCGCCGATACTTTTCGAGATGGGTCTCATGGCCTGTTACGCTAAGGTGGAAAAACAAAATCGCTCCGCTCAACTTAAGCCAAGCTTGAGTTATGATGATCGGCAAGATCTTTCGCAGATTCGCCAAGCGGCCATCTTACGACATGTCGGTAAAGAAAACTCGGATTGCGTGTTACCGAATGACCAAACGGTCAAGCTAGTTGGTGAAGAGTGTTTGAATTCTTGTGAGAATATTCACTCGAAGACGGCGAACTGAGATGCCGAACTAAAATGTTGAACTGGCAAGGTGAATGGAGAGGTAAACAAATTATGTTCATACAGAAAATCAATTACCACTTTCAGATTTTGCAGCTTGGGCTCGCACCCGCGTTGCTAGTGACTTTAGTTTGTTTGACCTCCTCACGAGCGAGTGCTGAAGAGTTGCATCCGAAGCGAAGCAAAGAGCGAGATAGCTATCACCTTGAACAAGCTGTGACGGCGCGAGATTGGAGCAAAGTGAATTGTCCGAAGCCACGTTTGCTAGCGCAAGAGCTTTTGGAAATTCTCATCTCTGGTGGTGGTCCCCAAGGGTTCAATCCGAGCTGTGTCGTTCCGACAAAATTTGAACATGTTCGAGTGATGCATTTCGAAGATCTTGATCGGTCCAAAGCTTTGCCCCTTGATGATGGTACGCCCTATCGAATCGAATCAGTTTCGACCGTCGAAGATGGCGACTCGCAAAAATTCGGTGCGCAGGTCGTGTTTTTCGTTCGCGAAAGTAATAAGGTCAAAAGAATCAAAGACACATTTGTGTTTCGATCTTACCAGGGTAAAGCCAAAACCTATTTTGGCTGTGCTGCGGTCTTGTTTCCTCCACAAAATCTATTTACAAAAAAATCTTGTTTATTTCAGGCCGGCACCGCGCAGGCTAAAGAAAGAGTGCCCGCTTCCAAGTCAGACGCGAGTGGGGCAGCAGGTGAAAAATCTCCGAGCTTAGAAGGTAACGGATCTGTTCTGCCAACTCTCCAAAATGATTTGCCATCAGAGCCTGGCCCTTCGGCAGCTCAAGACCCCAATGAAGGGTCAGTGAAGAATCTCGGTCAAGATACTCATTAAAGAGCCCGATTAAAAAAAACCGAAAAAAAACTCAATAAAGAAACGAAGTGCCAACAAGCATTGTATAGGTCTGTTGGCTTTTTTTAATGTTCGTCAAATCATTGTTGACGGACTGGCGGCCGAGGCCATGGCCTCCGGTGTAATACCCTCCAAATGTATAATTCACTTTGCTGCTTGAGACGAGCGAGAGATTCGCACTAAATCCATATTGGTCTACGCGATCGGGTTGTCGAAGTGGATCTTCATCGGTGGGGTCGGGGTGTGATGAAAAGTTGGTAAAAAAACCCGCGCGCGCTTTGAGCCAAGGTAAAACATAGTACTCAGCGCCGATCGCATAGTTGAATGTCGGTCGATGAATCACTCGATCGGCCGCAACAATTTGATCGAAGTCGAGATAGTTTTCTGCTCCATAAAAACTGATGTCAGTAGAAATCGTAAAGTGTTCGGGTTCTGTATAAGCAATTCCAGAATTGATTTTAAAAGGAATCTTCGTATGCGTCTTCTCATCCACAATATCGAGATTTGTTGTTGAATAGGGGTTGGTCTCAACCTTCGATTGAAAATAAGACCCATTACCAGCTACGCGGAGCGAGGGAGGGCGAAAGGCGATGCCGAAACTCCAGTTTTGGTCAAAACGTTTGAGATAACCTAAAATGGCCACCACGCTATTGCCATGAATCGTTTTTTCTTCTGAGGCCAAAACCGCAGAGCTTGTCGAGGGGTAGCGACGTTCACGCACAGAGCGAGTAAAATTACGTGCGGTATAGTAAAGCGATATGCCAACGCTATCGGTTTCGCTCACTTGATGTGAAACTGATCCTCCGACCCAAAGAGTTTCATCATTATAAGATAAAAGTGAAACGCTATCGCTTGTCGAGCGAACCTCTCCATTGAAAGTGTCATAGTCTGGAACCATAATCGAGAGTGTGCAAATCCAATCATGAAAGTTTGTGATGCTGCCGCTGGCAGCGGGAATTCCATGAAAAAATCCTTGGTTCACACGAAGTGAGGCGGTTGTGAAGTCTGTGTATTCGCCATATTTGGTGTCAATTTTTTTGAAGACCGAAGTTGAGGCCGACATACTTTTGGCTTTTACAAATCCCAGGGCTCCAGGATTATAAAAAGACTCCGCCGAAGCATCTGAAAAAAGTGCGGTATAGGCTCCCGCCATTCCGGCCGCTTGCTCACCAATCAAAACTGAATTGTAGTTACTGTAAGCCGCAAAGACCTTGGGAATGAGCAAGAGTTGGCTAAGAGCCAAAACAAACAAAGCCAAATTTATTCGTAAGACAGAGCCTCTGCGCCAGCAAAGTGCCAACAAAGACATGAACGGAATTTCAGATAAGCATTTGCAAGACACTCGTTTAAAATCTTTTTTCATGCTTAATTGAAAACATTTTTTTAAAAATTGGCAAACAAATATCAATGCGACTTCGGTCTTTACCTACGATTGGTATCTGTTGCGCTTGGGCTCAACGGGAAAGACCGTCTGTCTGCAAAGACCGTGATCGCTAGGTTCTCTCCCGTGAACTCAAATTCTACTTCAATGCTTCCACAGAAGTTACATCGTAGCCGGCGTCGTGCAGCGCTGTTTTGATGGCGTCGATGTTGACGGCTTTACCTTCTTTGATTTTGATTTCGGCTTTACTTTTTTCGAGAGTGACCTTCACAGAATCTTTCTCGATTTCCGGAAGCGCGCTCAAAGCTTTTTTCACGTGATTCACGCAGCTTTGGCAATGCATTTGGCCTTTTTTGATATTGATTTCGTAATTGTTTTTTGTCGTGTCTGCCATAGCATTTAGGCTAAGAGCAAGTGCTAAGCTGGTCAAGAGATGTTTCATCGAGTTCCCCTTTGTCATTATTTTGAAGTCCAATTATAGAAAACTTTTGGCCAACTGTCAGTCTCTTCTTGGAGAAGTTTTAAAACTGTCGCAGTAAGATCATGCCAATCTGTAGGGCGATTCCGCCAAGGGGAATCCATTTGAGTAATCGATTGGAACAAAGCTGGGTGAGGTGTCGGGAGTAAATGAATTTGCCCGTGATCATAGTCATTAAAAAGACAGGGGTGAAAATCCAAAATCGATTGGACGAGTTCAATAGTACCGAAATCGTTAGCCAGAAAAACCAAGGGTTCGGGTTTATCAATTGAAAGTAAAAGCCCTGCCAAACAATGCGTTTTTGAGAAAGACCGAAGAATTCTTTTGAGGTGAGCGCTATTGTCGGGAGTCTGATGTTGGAGAAAATGATTTTCCACGAAAGATGCAGAAGCCAAGCGATGTAAAAAATGAAAATGAATTCGCGAAAGTGCGAAAACTTGAGCGTCTGCAGGGCGAATGGTGACCCTGACGCCATGAAGCTGATCATGATGATACTAATATCAGCAAGCAACCCCGATGCAAGAAAGGTAAAGCCATACTTAGCCTGACGGTTATTCCACAAAAATGCGGATCGGATGGTGTGTGGAGACAGGCTGAGACCTGCCACCACACCCAAAAGAAGAGCTTGGGATACCACCGCCATCATGGGTTGACTCTGTTTGCGTGCCAAACACCACCGAGCCCATCGCCCTTGATGTCACCCTCCACTCGGTCGGCAAAAAAAGTATAAACCGGCCGACCGTTTAGGGTGAGTTGATTGAGGCCTGAAGCACGAGTCAATGATCCGTAGGGGGCTTGTAGGCTTGCTACGTCTTCAGGGGTAAGCAAAACCGGCGGCCACTTTTCAGCACAGACCTGATTGCACAATGGTTGCGGACTATTTAGGTCGGGATCAAAGACATAGGTGCTCAGTCCTGATGGTAGAGCCAGCACATAGACATACGATTTAGTCTGGATATCGATGGCCGCGGTCTTCTTGAGCTGGAGCGCCCAAGTTTGGTTGCACAAGAGTAAACACGAGATCAATAACAAGTTCTTCATGAGAACCTCCTTTGTGCCATCAAACTAATATTGTTTTCAAAATTAATAAAATTCATTGTATTTGGTGCAGGCATTCATAAAATGAATTGATGAAAATCATAGATCAAGACCACCAATACGCTTTGATGGTACGAAGGTGCCAAAGCATGACTGTTGCAGCCAGCCACGTCGGAATTCAACAGGCCGCAGTTTCTCGGGCTGTACAAAGACTTGAAGCGCGGTACAATCGCAAGCTGTTTCGCCGAGACCAGCGGCGAGTTTTGCCCACAGACTTTGGCGAGCGATTGCTTGCCGGAATTGCTGAACTTGCATCAATTTGGCAAGAAAAAGAAAATCAGATCTGGGGACTCGCTCAAGAGGTTCGCGGCCACTATCGAATTGGTTGTCATTTGGTTCATGCTCTTTCGTGTCTGCCGCCTGTCATTCAAGAGGCGAGTTTGAAATACCCCGAGCTGGATCTCGAGATTCAAATTCATCACTCACATCTGGTTTGTCGCAAGGTTGCAGATGGGGATCTCGATCTTGGGTTGGCCATTGAACCACTTAGACTGCCACGTCTGGTATTAAAAAAATTGAGAACCGAGCACATCCATCTTTGCCAGAGATCGACAGAGGGGACCGCGAAGAACTTGAGCCAGTCGTCAGAAAGAGTTGTATTACTCAATCCTGAGATGATCGGCATTTCTCGGGTGGCGCGTGTGATGAAAACTCATCGTGTGGTGAGTTTACCTAGCTACGATCTAATTGCCAGTTCTCTTCTCAAAAGTTCACGTCTTCAAGGGTTTTTACCCACAGGTGTATTGAGTCGCTATCCCAAGCTCCGAATTTTAGAAACCTTTAGTGAAGGGGCGCTGTACTTGGTCTATCGAGAGGATCTAGTCAAAAATCCAGCGAGTGAATTTTTGCTGCGTTCTCTGAGCGAAGCTTCTAAACAATTGTCAGTGATAGAGACCGTCAACAAATGAGTGGCATCAGAGGCAGAGAAGTCGTACCAGAGACTTTTGCGACTTTTTTTGACCAATTGGGTTTCTAGATTTTCCTCCAGCAACTGAGCATCATGCATTGACCACATTTTCAATTCATCCTCATAATTGAAAGACCATCAAAATAAAGGAGCACAAGTGTTGAAATCATTTTTGATCGGAACCAGAAGTGTCCTGACGAAATCTGCCGCGGTGGGGATGCTCTTTGGTTTGATTGCTTTCAATATGGTTTATTGGGTCGCACAACGGCTAATGTTTCGACTCCTGCGAAAGAAACAATGATCGATTTAAAGTATGAGGTTGGAGTTCAAGAGTTTTCTGCGCGCGACTCTCGGGAGGGGCATGAGATATTGAGCGTGCTATTTTACCCTTGTGTAAACTTAGACAGCGAACAAGCGTTTTGTGATAAACAGTCTGGGCATGATCAAAGCCGCAGTGATCAAATAAGAACCAAAGAAAACGTGTACAGCCGGGGACCGTACACGGTGGATGCGATTCCATCGGCGCAAATTCAAGAGGGCAGATTTCCGTTGCTGCTGGTTTCGCATGGCAAAGGGAGCACGGGCTTAACCTTTCGAACTCTTGCAAAGTATTTGGCACAAAATGGATTTATTGTCTGTTTACTTGATCATCCCTTTAACAATAGGTTTAACAATGAGCGAGACAATACGCTGGAAAATCTTGTGGATCGCCCAAGGCATGTCTCTGAAATCCTCGATGCGCTTCTCGACGATACAAACGCCCGAGACGAGCATCAGATCACAGAGAAAACTTCCGAGTCCATCGATGAATCCGTCAAAAACCCAAGCAGAAAATCCAACAAAGATTCCATTCGGAAATCAGTCGAAAAAGCAATCCAAAAGGCGATCCAAAAGGCGATCCAAAAGGCGATCCAAAAGGCGATCCAAAAGGCAATAGACCCGCAAAACATTTTTATACTCGGGCACTCGCTCGGCGCCTATACGGCTTTGGCTGTTGCTGGTGGTGTCGCACACACTCAACATTTAATGCAAAATGATCCATCGACCAAGGTTAAGGTTTCAACTGAGATCGTCAGCAAAAAGGACGAGAGAATCAAAGCCTTGATTTTACTTGCACCAACTGCGGGTTTGTTTCTTTCAGAGGGATCGTTGGATAACGTGCATCTTCCTATGTTAATTTACTCGGCCGAGCATGATCCCTATACACCGCTTTTTCATGCGCAAATCGTGATGGGTCGTTTACCTAAACAAACAAAAGTTATTCACAAGATAGCCGCGGGGGCAGGGCATTTTTCATTTTTGAGTTCGTTCCCTGCGAGTTTGCAGACGGCAGATTTTGCGCCAGCAAAAGATCCCGAAGGATTCGATCGGGAAAGGTTCCAGCTTGAGCTGCAAAAGCAGGTGCTCGAGTTCTTGGTCGAAAATTCGCACTCTCCAGCCTGAATACCCAGACTCCCCAGAGCCTATTGCAAAATGACTTGAGAGAGTCTTCGGGCAGGGTATGCCTCGCGATTCCATTCCGCCAAAATTCGTCGGCAAAATTCGTCACAGAGTCGAAGAGATCGACAATTTGCGTTTAAACAAAATTCATTTAAATGCTTAGAATCTCTCAGGGTATTGGCTGTTCAAATGAGGCATAAACCTTGCTGTTATCGAGGGTCTATGAAAAGGCAAGATCGACCCTCTTTGTGGAATACATCGGGCAGCCAAAGGATTGAATCTCAAAGACTTGTTTTAAAGTTCTTGAAGGGCATTGGCGCGCCGACGGCGTCAATCAAGAGTCCGCAACCCTCGTCGAATTCTCTGTCGCCATTTTCATTGGCTTTAATTTTTGCTCTGACTATGGGGCCAAGCCTTAAAGCATTTGCAAATACCAAAAACGAGGTTGGTTCGTGCCAAGATCTTGTGGTTCCGACCATAGGAACCGCGCTTCGCCCAAGGAGCTTGATAGAAAAAGACAGCCCGGAAAATAGACCAAAAGATAAACCAGAAATGAACCTCGATTCTCGCGCGTCCCATGATCGAACCGATGACCCAATCGAACAAGAGTATCATGTGCCGACACTCAAAGATTTCGCATTTTATGCGCATGATGATCACCTTTACCGAATGATTTTGGTTGAGCAATTCGGTTTGCGCAATTCAAAATTTGCCCAAGATTTTCAAGAGTTCACCGAAAAATACTTTCACATCATTTCGGTCACTGAACGGCAAAATTTGGTTTCGAAATTATCATTTGCGACGACAACATACATGAACTCACTGGCAACACACAGTGATCTCGTTCGAGAGGCCAATAAGTCGAAGAAAATAAAAAGCTCTCTGGTTCAAAAAATTCATGCGGCACGAGAGATACTTGATCGCGATCGCGCGGCCTTAAAGAGTATTTATGTTGAGTTAGCAAAATTGTCTGAAAAAGACAGTTCGCATTTTAAGGTCGTTAGTATTTGGATTAAAATTATTGAAAAACATCTGGCACAAATAGCAAATCTTGAACGCGAAATTCGGGAGCAGGACTCGAGTATTCACAAACCAACTTCCGGTGGATCTCAAGTCGAGGATTCTCCAGAGGCCATGAAATGGCGCGCTTTAGGGGCACATCTTCTGAGTGAGAGCTCAAAGCTCAAAAGCCAACTCGATACGATTCGCATAAATTTACGTGCGCGCGACGCCTCTGCTGAATCCTTTCAAAAGCTGATGATGGCGGCAAAAGACGCCCTCGAAATGCCACAGTATGAATTTCTTGCGCCAGCTCCCGAAAAAACAGATCTCTCAGGTGAGACGGCGCTCACCGTGCAAAGTAAACCTCCTTTGGTTGATCGACTTGGGTTAAGACTTTTTTTTGAAAAAGTGGGCTGGGTAAAGCCTCAGGCCGTTGCTGTAAGGCAAATTGATCTCGATTTATCTCCTGCAGGAGTGTTTCGCGTGCATGATGCTCTGCCTGAGCAGCCTAAGGTCGGGGATTCTGTGCTCATTGGCGA
>CAYONZ010000052.1:0-21341 GCA_964405465.1 uncultured Bdellovibrionales bacterium
GTGCGATAATATGCCAAGGGATTGAGCACCGAATGTGGAACAATTGTTAGAGCGGCAAAATGTAAAATGGCGTTGATTTTGTTTTGGAGCAAAACCTCTTCGACTTGCTGAGCGTTATTGATATCTCCCTGAATAAATTCGGCTTGGGCTGGAATTGCCTCAGTAAAGCCGGAATTGAGGTTGTCAAATACTACCACTTGGTAGCCATGATCAATCAGTGCTTGAGCGGCATGCGAGCCAATATAGCCTGCGCCTCCGGTGACCAAAACTCTGGTTGACCCTCGCGTGGATTTTCTGGTCAGTTCTCCAGCTATTTCTTTAGTTAGTTCTTTGGGCAAACCCCTGGGCTGAGCCATCGGCATGAATGCTTCCCTTCTAATTGATCCTTCGACGCTACACAAATCCACTTGAAAGATCAAACATTTGGGGCTTTGCTCTGAGTAAAGTCTTGAATTGCCAAAGCAGCTGCGGCAACTTAACTTCTTTGAGTTAAGAGGTAAATCGACTTTGTAGGTCGGAAGTTTGGATCGATGGAGGAATCTATATGAAGATTTCAGTTTTTGGAACGGGCTATGTTGGGCTGGTAACAGGAGTTTGTTTTGCTGAGATGGGCAATAATGTTATTTGTGCCGACATTGATGATAATAAAATACAAATGCTGCGCAAAGGGCAAAGTCCGATCTACGAGCCTGGCTTGGATGATTTGATTGAAAACAGCATACGTGCCGAGCGAATTCATTTTACAACTGATTTGCAAAAGGCCGTGCATGATTCAGAAATAATTTTTATTGCAGTCGGAACCCCCTCGGATGTGGATGGGTCGGCTGATTTAAAGTATGTTTTGCAAGTAGCAAAAACTATAGCTGAACATATGAATGGCCCGAAGCATATTATCACGAAGTCAACGGTTCCCGTTGGGACTCATTTGAAAGTTCGCGCTGTGATTGAAAAAGAGCTATCTCGTCGGGGAGTAAATCACACTTGGTATTTGGCATCTAATCCAGAGTTTTTGCGTGAGGGCTCTGCTATCGAAGATTGTTTGAAGCCAGATCGTGTCGTTGTGGGTTGTGAGGGGCCGCAAGCCGAAAAGACTCTTCGCCGGCTTTATGAACCCTTTTTGTCTGAAGGAGCTCAGCTGCTTCTGATGGATCTCGCGTCGGCTGAAATGACTAAGTATGCTGCGAATGCAATGTTGGCGACTAAAATTTCTTTGATGAATGAGTTCTCTCGCGTTTGTGACAGTGTTGGTGCCAACATTGAGGCGGTCAGAGTTGGGATAGGTGCGGACCATCGCATTGGACCACACTTTATCTACGCGGGAATCGGCTATGGTGGATCATGCTTTCCGAAAGATGTGAAGGCACTGGTTCACATTGGCAAAGAGCATGGCAATCGCCTAGAGATTCTTGAAGCGGTCGAGTCAGTGAACTACTCGCAACGTGAACGGTATTTCGCAAACTTGAAAAAAAATGTGGGTGAGCTCCGCGGTAAAAAGTTTGCCGTTTGGGGTGTGGCATTTAAGCCTGGAACCGATGATATTCGTGATGCTCCAGCATTAGATATTATTGCCAAGCTGCTTGAAGGTGGCGCTACCGTTCAAGCCTATGATCCTGTGGCAAAAGAAAATTGTTTAAAGCACTTCGCTAGCCATAAAGGTTTGAGTTTTGGGGCGGATCAATACTCGGTTTTGGCAGATGCCGATGCACTTTGTATTTTGACAGAGTGGAAGAGTTTTCGTGAACCTGACTTTGCGAGAATGAAGGCGAGTTTGAAGCGTGCTTTGATTTTAGATGGTCGCAATATTTATGGGCCAAATGAAATGAAAGAGTTGGGAATTGAGTACCATTCAATTGGTCGACCGCGGGCTTAAATCAACAGGCCTAAAACTACAGGCCTGAGAAGAAAAGCCTAAAAAAGGCAACCAACTGGGCAAACGAGCGAAGTTGGCGAGAAGGGGCAAAGAGATTGATCGCACCCTGAAAAAGAGTGTGAGGAGGAAAAATGCTTAATGGTAAACGAGTTTTAGTTACAGGCGGAACCGGATCTTTTGGTAAGAAATTTGTCGAGATGGTTTTAAAGCGTTATCCAGATGTGGCGCGCTTGGTGATCTATTCTCGCGATGAATTGAAGCAGTATGAAATGGCACAGTCTTATCCAAGTGATAAATATCCTAGGGTTCGGTTCTTTATTGGCGATGTTCGTGATTGTGAAAGACTGACCTGGGCCTGCGAAGGCATTGATATCATCGTGCACGCGGCTGCACTAAAACATGTTCCGATCGCTGAATACAATCCGTTTGAATGTATCAAGACTAATGTTTTGGGCAGTGAGAATGTGGTGAATGCAGCCTTGAAATCAGGTGTTAAGAAAGTCGTGGCGCTTTCAACCGATAAAGCCGCAGCACCAATCAATCTTTATGGGGCAACTAAACTTTGCTCTGATAAACTTTTTATCGCGGCCAACAATATGCGTGGTAACCGTGATCTAAAGTTTTCAGTTGTTCGCTATGGCAATGTTTTGGGCTCGCGCGGTTCCGTGGTTCCTTTCTTTTTGGAAAAACGCAAAGATAAAGTTTTACCGATCACTCATGAAGCCATGACTCGTTTTAATATCACTCTTGAAGAGGGTGTAGAGATGGTTTTTCATGCCATTGAAAACTCATGGGGTGGAGAGCTTTATGTCCCGAAAATCCCATCTTATCGAATTACCACAGTTGCTGAGGCTGTGGCTCCTGAATGCAAGATGCAGATGGTGGGAGTTCGTCCTGGAGAGAAAATTCACGAAGAAATGATCACTGAGACTGACTCTTTGAACACCTACGACTGCGGAAAATACTATGCTATTTTGCCAGCTGTTCCTTCGTGGAAAGAAGCGGATTGGGTTAAAACCTTTAATGCAACGAAGGTTCCAGAAGGGTTCAAGTACAACTCAGGAACAAACACAGATTGGCTCTCTGTTGAAGATCTTCGAGTGCTGGTGAAAAAGCACGTTGATCCGAATTTTCAGGTGTAGTGATGATTCGAGTCGGTGTACTTGGCGCGTCGGGGCTTTTGGGATGTTGGCTGGTGCCCTATCTTCGTCAAAAGCCAGAGTTTCAGGTGGTGACTTTCGGTCGATCGCCTGGTGCTGATTGCCGAGTTGATTTTGACTCAAATGAATTGCCGGAAAGTCTCTTGCGATTAGAAATTGATGTGGTGATCAATCTCGCCGCTTTGGCCGATGTCGATCGATGTCAGAGAGAAGCAGATGAGGCCTATCGAGCGAACGTAAAAGTCTGTGAAGAAATTGCGGTATTTCTTGATCGACGACCTGAGGCCTTTTGTGTGCAGGTGTCGACTGATCATTTCTATGATGGCCCAGGGGCGAAGCGCGAAGAAGAAACTGTTTTTTTAAATACTTATGCCGTAACCAAATACGCAGGAGAATTGGCGTTGGCAAACCGTCGTAGTGTGATTTTACGCACCAATTTTTTTGGTCGTGCCAACGGTGGTCGCAAACCGAGTTTTTCTGATACGATTGTGAATTCATTTCGCACCGGTCAGAAAATGCAGCTATTTACCGATGCTTATTTTTCGCCGCTACATTGGTCGACACTTGTTGAGATTATTGGACAGATCTTGCTGACTCCTAAGTTCGGAATTTTCAACCTTGGGAGCACTACATTTATGAGCAAAGCTGATTTTTCTTTGTCTTTGATTGAAAAAATTGGCCTGCCAGCAAGCAACTATATTTTAACTGAAGCCAAAGCCATTGCTATTGAGGGGCGGGCCAAGCGCCCTCTAAACATGGCCATGAATTGTGATAGGTTTGAAGAGATTTATAAAATCAAACTGCCAACTCTCGAACATGAGATCGGGATCGCGGCAAAGGAGTATTTGTGAATATACCATCGACCGAATTTCTTATTAACAAGCAGATGGTTGGACATGAGCATCCAACTTATTTCATTGCAGACGTTGCAGCCAACCATGACGGAGATCTTCAGCGTGCGAAAGATTTGATTTATCTTGCGAAAGAAGCGGGTGCTGATGCGGCGAAGTTTCAACATTTTCATGCGAGTACCATCGTCAGTGACTATGGGTTTAAAAATTTAGGAAATCAGAAATCGCATCAGTCTCAATGGAAAAAAAGTGTTTATGATGTTTACCTTGATGCCAGTTTGAATCCAGATTGGACTGGAATTTTGAAAGAAACTTGCGATAAAGCGGGTATCACGTTTTTTACAAGTCCTTACTCTTACGAATTAGTTGATACTGTTGATCAGTATGTCCCTGCCTATAAAATCGGTTCGGGCGACATCACCTGGAGTGGCATAATCGAGTACATGGCCAAAAAACAAAAGCCAATGCTTTTGGCGTGTGGAGCCAGCGAATTGCGCGATGTTGATACGGCAATGTCGACGTTGTTGAAATTGACCCCTGACGTGGTGCTGATGCAATGTAATACAAACTACACGGCGAGCCTGGAGAACTTTAAATACATCAATTTGAATGTGCTCAATATGTTTCGGGAACGTTATCCTGGTGTAATTTTAGGTTTGAGTGATCATACTCCTGGGCATGCCTCGGTACTTGGAGCTGTAGCGTTAGGTGCGCGTGTCGTTGAAAAGCATTTCACCGATAGCAATGATCGAAACGGACCTGACCATAAATTTGCGATGAACCCGAAGACTTGGCGCGAAATGGTGGATCGCACGCGTGAACTTGAAGCCTGCATGGGTGACGGCGTGAAGACCATCGAAGACAATGAACGAGAGACGGTAATTTTGCAAAGAAGAGCTGTGCGAGCACGTCGACCGCTGAGTGCGGGGCAAGTTTTGACCGAGGCTGATTTGACTGTGCTCCGCCCTTGTCCTTACGAGGCCGTGAAGCCTTCGGATTTAATGAAATTGATCGGCAAAAAAATCACCCGAGATGTTCCTGAGGGAGATCATTTGCGTTGGACAGACATCTAATGAAATTGGCGATTGTTGTTCCGGCTTATAATGAAGAGAAAACCATTGCGAAAACTGTCAGCGGTATTCGTGATTTTGCCGATGTGATTGTCGTAGATGACTGCTCGAAGGATCAAACTTCTCAGCAAGCCGAGTCTGCCGGAGCCCAAGTTGTGAGGCACGAAACCAATAAGGGATATGACGGGGCTTTGAATACGGGAGTGCTAGCTGCATTTGAGAGAGGGTATACGCATGTGATCACTTTTGATGCCGATGGCCAGCATGACCCTTCGAATATTCCACTTTTTGTGGCGGCTTTTGAGCGGGGAGATCAGTTGGTGATTGGTATTCGGCCGCATAAGCAGCGTATCAGTGAGACTCTCTTTGCTGGTTATTCGATGCTTCGCTACCAAGTTTTGGATCCACTCTGTGGAATGAAGGGTTATGCGATGGCTCACTTTGGTGAAATTGGCGCCTTTGACACTCTTGGATCGACAGGAACTGAGCTCATGTTTCGCTATTTAAAAAAAGGTCTGCAATACTCCCAAATCAGTATTCGCATGCACGAGCGAGACGATGGCTCTCCACGTTTTGGTAGCCTGTGGCGTGCCAATAAGCGAATTTTAACCTCGCTCAAAGCGATCGTGCGATTGGATTTGCAATGAAGGTCGGAATAGTGACTCAGGCGCGGATGACGAGCACTCGCTTACCTGCCAAGGTATTAAAAGTCGTGAAGGGGCGAACGCTTCTTGATTATCACCTAGAGCGTTTACGATGGTCTGGAGCCCAGGTGATTGTGGCAACGACAACGAATTCGACTGACGATGTTTTAATTGAATTTTGTCAAAAAAATGATGTGCCCTTTCATCGTGGGTCAGAATCAAATGTTTTGGAGCGATATTACCAAACGGCAGAGAAGTTCAAGCTCGATGTGATTGTTCGAGTGACCTCCGATTGTCCGCTTAATGACGGGCGCTTGATTGCTCAGGGAATTGAGCGATTCTTGCAGTCTAAAGATACTTCGCATCTTTACTTGTGCAATACCCAGAAGCGAACGTTTCCGCGGGGATTTGATTTTGAGATTTTTTCTTTAACAGCGCTTCGTGAATGTTACCAAAAAGCGACGCTTGAATATGAGCGAGAGCATGTCACTCCTTATATTTGGAAGTCTCAT
Source organism: uncultured Bdellovibrionales bacterium (assembly GCA_964405465.1). Taxonomy (GTDB): domain Bacteria; phylum Bdellovibrionota; class Bdellovibrionia; order Bdellovibrionales; family JAMPXM01; genus CAYONZ01. The sequence continues at coordinate 6,108 of CAYONZ010000052.1, forward strand.
CCAGAAAAGTTTGCCATTGAGCACTTTGTTCGTGACGCTGATGACTCGAAGTTTCGTATTACGGTCGACGAAGCTGATGATTTTCGTATCGTTCAGGAGCTGATCGAGAAGTATTCTGCCGAAAAGCTGTCTTGTGAGGAGATCATCCAGGTGCTTCGCGCGAATCCGTATTTATACGAAATGAATGCACACGTGGAGCAAAAGAAAGTTTGAGTGTGAAGAACAAAGAAAAGCCTGGTGCCGATCAATCGTTTCTACCTCGTCTGATGAAGGGCGCTTGGGTGTATGGAGTCACGTCAGTCTTGGTGAAGGCGAGTGGCCTGCTGATTATCCCACTTTTTTGGAAGAAACTGAGTCCCGCCGATTTTGGCGTGATCGCCGTGTTTCAAATACTCAGCCAGTTTTTGACCCTTGCGTTTGACCTTGGTCTCTCGGGGGCTGTGCTGCGATTGTACCATGAATGGCGCAATGATGAGAGGGCTCAATGCTTGGGTGCGATTGCGACCTTTTCTTTTTTGGTGAGTGGCTCGATAGGTCTGCTTTTGTCTTTGTTTTTGCATTCCTGGCTGGATTTGATTTTTCCGAATCTCAACAGCAGTCTGCCTGTTGTTCTGGGGATCTGGTCGGGTTTTCTGGCGAACTATATTAATATTGTGGGTACACTCTATCGGGTTCGTGAAAGTCGGTTGCAATTTTCACGGTTGAATCTCGGCATCTTTATCACACAAACGGTGTTTTCGCTTTTGTCGGTCTATTTGATTGCAGGGACAGCGGTGTCTTATCTCTGGGGGCAAATGGTTGGTATGGTCGTAATGGGATTGTACTGTGCATGGGAATCCGGGGTAGATTTTAAATTTAATTTAAACAAAAAATATTTAATGCCAAGTCTTCGCTATGCACTGCCTTCAGCTCCGGCCACGATATTGGATGGTGCGAACATCATATTGGATCGTTTTTTTCTGCAAAAGTTTGTCCCGTTGTCTGAGCTTGGGCTTTACAACCAGGGACGACAACTGGGCGGTGCTTACAATATGGTCTTAGGAATTTTGAAAAATTCTTTTTTTCCGATCATCTACAAGAAAGCGGCTGAAGGAGATGCCAAGGATGCCCTGGCGAACTTCAGTCCGATTTATTTGTTTTTTGTCTGTTCTCCGGCATTGCTCGCTATCGCTGTCGGAAGTGATTTGGTTTATCTGGTGGGGCTCAAGGAGTATTTTCCGGTCGCGCAGTACATTCCAGTTGTGGTGCTGGCCTATTTTTTTCAAGGCGTAGGTCATGCCTATGGACGTGGCGTAGATTTAGCCAAAAGAACCAATCTGCTCTGGGTGATGCACGCTGTTGCATTGTCTGTATTGATTGGTGCTTTGATGGTGTTGGTCCCTCGCTTTGGGGTGACTGGAGCGCTTTGGTCATTCGTTTTTTCATTTTTGTTCAGAGAAGTGGCGCAGATTTCCTTGGGCTATATCTGCTTTCCAAGACCTACACTGTGGCGGCAAACACTTGGCACCCTTGTTCCGCAGGTGCTGGCAGCGGCACTGATCTTGTCGATTCAGTTTTCTTCACCAAGCCTCAGTCTGCTGGTTAAGGTGCCTTTGGCCCTCATGGGTATCATGTGTTCGGTGCTCTTTCAGGCCGATCTGCGTGGCTATGTTTTGCGTGTTTTTCGCAGGCGGGTCCTTAAAAATTGATTGTGTTAACCCTCTGATTTTTTTTGCTTTTGCTCTGGGTCAATGCCTATTCTTGTGAGACAGACGATCCTTTTCTCTGGTGGTCCCCCGATGGGGTGACCTGTGCCACGAAGATATGGAAAAAAAGAAGATCATTAATTTCAGCATCGAGCAGATCTTTTTTTTTGAGCCGAGTAAGATCGCCAATGAATTAAAAGAAATGGGTAAGATGGAGTTGAACTTGAAAAATCAAAAAGTCGTGGTGATGCTGCAGGCTAGACTGGGTTCCAGTCGGTTGCCGCAAAAGGTGTTGCTCGATTTGGATGGTGTGCCAATGATCGAACACATCATGCAGCAGGTATCAGCGGTGAAGGGCTATGACCTTGAATTTGTCTTGTCGACCTCGCCCGATTCGCTTGATGATCGATTAGTGGATTGGGCAACTCAAAAAGGCCTGAAGGTGTTTCGTCATCATGTCGATGATATTGTGGGTCGGCTCTATGGTTCTCTGGGCTTGGCTGGCGGTGATGTCTTGCTGCGAGTTTGGGGTGATTGTGTTTTTATTTGCCCTGACGTGATTGAAAATATGTTGGCCATGTTTTTTGCTCGTGAGCTTGATTTTGTGACGAATGCGGGGGAGGGGCGCAATCTGCCGATTGGTTTGGATTGCGAGATTTACTCAGTAAATTATTTACGTCGTTTGAACTCACAATCAGATGTTTTCTATCGTGAGTTTCCTCTGCAATTCGCGCTTCACAATTCAGATGTAAGATGGGCAAACTATCTCGGTGAGCAACCTATGCCGGTTTTGCATTTGACTGTAGATTATCCAGAAGACTTTCAAGCCTCAAAAAAAATTATTCCGCTACTTAAAAATGGGCGACGAAGCTTTAGTTCAAAAGACCTAGCTCAGCTTTTGGAGAAGCGCCAAGACCTGTTCTTAGATTTTGCCAAGGCCGAGCGACAGGGAGATTTTAAAGCGAAGCTGAACGAGTGGAGCGCAAAAAAAACTGAAGAATCTGCCGGTATAAAAGGAGAAGCAAAGTGAAACAAGATGCAACAGAAGTGAAGAGCGGTTTGAACTCCACCTTTTTGGTTGGTGAAAAAATTGAAATTCAGAGCTTGGTCTCTGATGACTTTGCTGAGCGTATGATCCGATGGGTGAATAATCGAGAAGTGACGAAGTATTTGGTCCGAGGCACATTCCCTGGAAATCTTGAAGAGTTTCAACAGGAGTATAAAGGGCTTGTGAGCAATCGATCTGATGTTCAGTTTGCCATTGTCTCTCGCTCTGATTCTCAAAGAATCGGTGTTGTTGGATTGCATCGTATTGAGTGGATTGCTCGTCATGCTGAGTTTCGTGTCTTAATTGGTGAGCCGAGTTATTGGGGCAAGGGTTTGGGTACAGAAGCAGCTCATTTGATGTTGGCCTATGGTTTTGAAATCTTGAATTTACAAAAAGTATATCTGGGAGTGAATGCTGCGAACATGGGGGCATTTCGATCGTATATCAAAGCTGGATTCAAAGAAGAGGGTGTTTTACGACGCGAAGTTTTTCGCAATGGGCAATACTTTGATGTGAATCGCATGAGTATGTTGCGTGAGGAATACGAAGCTTGTCGAGATCAATGGCCGATTTTTAAATCAATAAAAAAACAGTTACAGGTGGGAGGGCAGTGATATGGAAAAATTAGCTATTCTTGGTGGTAAACCTGTTCGTGATAAAGAGTTCGTTTTTCGTAAGACAATGGGCGAGAGAGAAAAGCAGGCCGTGCTCGATGTCATGAACTCGGGCGAGCTCTCTGGTTTTTTTGGTAGCCCTGGTCCGTTTTGGCTGGGTGGTCCTAAGGTGAAGGAGTTCGAGGCCAAATGGGCTGAGAAGTTTGGTTACAAGCACGCCATTACCGTGAACTCGTGGACCACAGGCTTACAAGCCAGTGTCGGTGCTGCGGGAATTGGTCCTGGGGACGAAGTGATTTGCCCGCCTTTTACCATGTCTGCGACTTCAACAGCGGTGCTTTTGTACGGTGGCATTCCGGTATTTGCAGATCTAAATACAAACAATTTTTGTTTAGACCCAAGGTCAGTTGAAAAATGTATCACTCCCCGCACGAAAGCGATCATGGTTGTGCATCTTTATGGGCATCCTGCTGATATGGACGAATTGATCGCGATTGCGAAGAAGCACAATTTGAAAATTATCGAAGATGCGGCTCATGCTCCTTTGGCAAAATATAAAGGACGACCAGTGGGCGCACTCACCGATGTGGGTGGTTTTAGTTTGAACTACCATAAGCACATTCATACTGGCGAAGGTGGAGTGATTGTGACTAATGACGATGAAATGGCAAAGCGTTGCCAGCTGATTCGCAATCACGGTGAAAACTTGGTCGACTTTGTTGGCGTGAAAGACATCACCAATATGATCGGATCAAATTATCGCATGACAGAGCTCCAGGCTGCGATTGGTTTGGCGCAAATGGAAGTTGTTGCGGACTGGGTGGGAACAAGAGCGAAGCTTGCAGATCATCTGACAAAACGTCTGGAAAAACTTCCTGGAGTGAAGCCACCAAAAGTTGCAGAGGGTTGCACCCATTCCTACTACTTGTATCCGATTTTGATTGATCCGAATATTTTGGGAATTTCACGTGAGGTTTTTATAAAAGCGGTCAACCGTGAGTTCTTGACTCCGAAAGGATGGGAACAAACGGTTTTGGTCAAAGGATATGGTCAACCGCTGTACTATGCTCGCGTTTACCAGGAGCAAATTGCGCTCGGGTCGAAGGGCTTTCCGTTTAATTATAACTCTGGAGTGAAGTACGATTATTCGAAAGGCATATGTCCTGTCACCGAAGACATGCACGATCGCACGCTCATCACGACCCCGATCGTACGAGAACCGCTCACAATCAAAGATATGGATGATGTTGCAAACGCAATTGAAAAAGTCGTGACGCAGGTTGATTCGCTGAAAGGTAAGAGTTTCGAATGAGTCGAAAACCTCGTGTTGTCTTGATTGTCGATCATCCCTTACGTGACCTCGGGGGCCTCTCGTTGGTTGCTGGTGAGTTGGCCCGCCTTGGGGCAGAGGTGATTCTGGCGCCAATGGCGTTTCAGGCGGAAGACTGTTTTGCGCTTGAACCCGATCTTGTCGCTGTGAACTACATCCGATCGAACAACGCAGGTTTTATTCAAAAACTTTGTGATGCTCAAATCAAGGTTGCATTGCTTGACACCGAAGGTGGTTTTTACGGTGACCTCAACAAGTATACAAAGGTTCTTTACCGTGAAAGTGGCATACTTGACCAAATTGATTCATTTTTTGCCTGGGGACATAAGATGGATTGGTATTGGAAAAATGAAATGCGCATTCCTGAGCACAAGGTGAAGTTGACGGGAGTGGCACGATTTGATTTCTATCACCCGCAACATCAATCTTTAATACCAGATCAGGTTGTGGCGCAGGCTCTTGGTGCCTCGGGCGCTGGGGCTGGCACAGCCACTGGAATTTTGTCGTCTGGTCTGATCATGTTTAACACGAAAGTGGCATTGGCCAATCCGCAGTTTCAATCGATAGAAAAAGAAAAGGCATTGTATCTAAAGCTGGGTTTTAGTGAAGCCGAGATTGCCGATTTACTTCGTGGTGGCTTGGCATTTATCGAAGAGTTTTCAAACCTAGTGAAAGAGAGTAGTCGTCTTGAGTTGGGGGCTCAAATAGTATTGCGTCCACATCCACACGAGCGTATCGCAACCTATCAAGAACTTCTTGCCGGTCACAAGAACGTACTTGTATCAAGGCACGGAGATATTTTGGGATGGTTCAAAAACTCTCGCGCACTTGTGCATCGCCATTGCACGACGGCAATTGAGGCAGCACTTATGGGAGTGGCTCCAATCTCCCCCCAATGGATTCCGACAAGTTCCAATGTTCCCGATGGTGAAGCTGTCAGCTATCGACCTAAAACCAGAGAAGAATTTTTTGAAATTCTAGGGCAATTGCAAAAAGGTCGACTGCCTTTGGTAGATGGTGCACAGGCGGTTCTAGATCAGACAATTCACGATTGGCTTTATCAAGTAGATGGTCAGAGCTACAAGAGAGTCGCTCAAGCTATTATGAACTCGGTTTCAGGAAAACGAATGGTGAATATTGACAAGTGCAAGAGGTATGCAGCATCGCAATTTGAATCTCGCTCTGGTGTTGTGGGAGCCTCGTTGCATGGACTTTCGAGATTTAATTTTACCCGCAAGGCGATTCGCGATTTACGTGTTTCACGTTGGAAGAAAGTGGCAAAGTCTTTTGCTGTCAAAGATATTGAACCATTCTTGGGTGCAGATACCCGGGCCACACCTTTGGAGGGAATGATGAGTGGTTCTGTATTGATTGAGAGCTCATCGAGTAAACAAAAAAAAGTTAGCACCTTAGAGTCTATGCAATGAAATCAGTTTTAATTGTTGGTTGTGGAAATATGGGGGCACTTTACGATTTGCAGAGTGCTGCTGATGAACCACCAAGATCGCATTTGACAGGTTTCATGAGGCATGGAGGATTCAATATTCTTGGAGTGGTTGATCCTAATGACGGACAATTGGGCAAAGTGAAGGAGATCTACCCCCATATTCGGACCTTTTCTTCGCTCAAAGAATTTGGACCTTTAGGCTCTGTCGATGTTTTGAGTTTGGCGGCAAGTACAGCGGTTCGAACGGCGGTGCTAGATGAAGCACTCGGTGTCGTCCAAGTTATTTTCTGTGAAAAACCGCTTGCTCAATCTTACGAAGAAGCGGCGAGGATTCGTCATAAAGTTTTGTCATCGAAGACAAAGTTTGTGGTGAATTACACTCGGCGCTGGGATGCAAATTTGAATTCATGCCTCGCGAGAATTCGCAGCGGGGAGTGGGGAGACCTTCAGAGCATTCAGGCCGTATACACCAAGGGTTTTATCAACAATGCCTCACATACATATGACCTTTTGGCAGGACTTGGTATTCAGCCGATTGCAGTACGGCGTTGTGGACCATTTGTAGAGGATGGTTTTTTTGAGCCGACCTTTTCATTTGAAATTAAATATCTTGCACCGCAAAGTCCAAAAAAAGAAAAGCTCCCGGTAACCACGGTAAGTCAATCGAGTAATGCTTGTGAGATCGTGGCGCGGTTTGATGCCTTGAATACTAAGTTTTATTCGGCTTGGGAAATCAACCTGTGGCTAGAAGAAGCACGTGTGCGAATTAGTGAGAGCGGAGCTGAGATAGAGATATTGAAAAGAAAAGCAGACGAAAAGTATCAAGGGTATTATTTTTTACGAGATGGCGAGTTTTACAAAAATGGTATGATTCACTGTCTTCAGGATGCAGTACGTGATGTCTACCTGCTGACCGAGTCGGATGTGAAAATTAAATGTGGAATTGAAGAAGCATGGCAAGATATGCGTTTGGCTGAAACCTTGCGTCGATCTTGCGAGATGCCCGATCAATGGATTGGTTTGGTTGATTGAGTCATGAATCTAGATCTTATGATCGCACGAATTGAGGAGTGGTTGTTGTGAAGTTGGGATTTCTGTTTGTACCTATTGCTGAACGTGAAGTGCATTTCTATTTGGCTATTGCCCAGGAGTTAAAGCGGCGAAATCCTGATACACTGGTTCTTTTCTCGTCACTTTTTCAGCCAACGGATGAACTTATTCGGGCGAAAGGCTACGAGGTTTTGAGTATCTATGATCAAGTGGGACGCGATCAGACAAATCACCACTATGCCCCGATCGAGAATTCGGAGATTCGTAAAATCGAAAAAGAATTTGGAATTTCGAATTTGCATAAATTGATTTTACACGAAAAGCTCACCTTTGGAATCCAAGATCATTCGCGCTTGTATGCAAAGTTTTGTCACTATCTTCGCGCTTGCGATGTTCAGATTCTTGAAATTAAAAAACGTTTTCCTGAACACAAATGGAATATTGTTCAGGAATTGGGTGGGTTCATTGGGCCGTTGTCATTTTACTTTGCCGCACAAAAAAACCAGGTCGATAACTTTTTTACCGAACCCGCGTTTTATAAGGGGCGAATTCACTTCAATCGTAATTCTTTAGATAGCTGTGTTCAGTTTGTAAATGCCGCTTTGGTTGGTGAGAATCGTGCTGAGGGCGGTGCGAATAAGAATTTACAGAATGCGCTCCAAACAAACATGAACAATAGCGAAGCAAGTCAAAGCCGACTCGATGTGCGTAAGTATTTGAAAGACGCGACAGAGGCCAAAACAATTGTGGCTGCAGTTAAAGATCGACATCACTATTTGGATATGGGGTTGAAGAAAATCTTTAATGTCGGAAATTTTACGAAATTTTTTCGAAAGATTTGGTTCAAGATTTTTAAGGGCTATCGGCAGGAGTACGAGCATATTTATAATCACACTCTTCGGTCCCTGAAGATGCTTGTCGCTCGAAAATTGAACTCTAGGCTTTATTTTTGCGATAAAAATAAGTTGCAACAAGAAACCTATTTTTATTTTCCATTTCATGTGCAGCTTGATTATGCGCTAACGGTTCGTAGCCCAGAGTATCTCGATCAATTGGGTCTTGTTGAAAAGATTTTGCAAGTGCTTCCTGTGGGAGCCAAATTGGTCGTAAAAGAGCATCCGGCTTCAATTGGAGGACTTGATCGATATCGTTTAAATAGGCTTTTGAAAAATGAAAACTGTTTGCTGCTGCATCCGTCATTTAATAGCTACGATGTGATCAAGAACTCAAAAGGTGTCATCACGATCAATTCAAAAGTTGGCGCTGAAGCACTGGTCTGTGGTAAGTCCGTTTTTGCATTTGGAAAATGTTTTTATTCCGAGTCTGGATTGGTCAAAAAATTTTCAGGCTGGCCAGATCTTGAAGGCTTCTTGAATTCAGCGTTGAACGGAGGATTGTCGCAAGTTGACTCTGGCATGCTTGAAGAATTCTTTTTGCAGGTATGGACTCAAAGCTACCCGAATGAGCTCTATGTTCTCGATGCCGCAAACGTGGAGAATTTTTCTGAGGGTCTTGTACGTGAAGCCTCTCGCTGAATTTTTTCGGTGGTTAAAGTTCAAACGCGAATTGGTGGTGTATGTCGATGGGCTTCACGACTTCAAAGACCCCTGGGGAGCCGACGCTCACTTTGAACGATTAGTTGAGGAACTACAGAGCATTCTTGATATCCAAGATCAAAAGAAGCAGAATCCGAAAAGAACAAGTGTCGGAATTGAGGTTGGCGCTGGTGATGGTCATTTTTTGAATTTTATGTTGGCCAATTGCGGAACGGTCGACACTTTAGAGATTTCTAAAAAGGCTGTTTCCAAAATAAAAACAAGAATGGCCGGCGTGGAGAGTCGGCGGTTGCGGATTTTTCGTAAGGATGCACATGACTTCTCCTACGGAAACCAAATGTATGATCTTTTGCTTTTGAGCTTCGTGATGGACTATTTGGGTTTTGAAAAATTCCCTGAGCGATTTGTTTCTCTTTGTCTAAGATGGTGTGAGTCGTTGAGACCCAGTGGTACTGTTTTGATTGTACAACCCATTTATAATGAAAAAGATGAGCAAAGACTGCAAATGATGATCAAAGTTCTCGTACAATTTGGACTAAAGGGAACAGTAAAAAAAGTAATTGATTTTCATTTATACAAAGTGCTGGTGGTTTGTCTGGTAAAGCACTGACAGGATCACGCTGACACGATTACAATGACAAGATCACAAGGCTAAGATCGACAGGATCATAAAGACAAGATCAATTTGCCAGTTGCCAAGGTCTGCAAAAGAATTCAGCGATCACCGGGAGTTCAAGTTGGTCGGCAGTGCACATATCGCCTCAATAAAGCGCCGACTCGAATTCTGAGCTATTTTGGATTTTTGGTGATCGATAGAACCGGTGTTGTCTAGTTCTTGATTGGGACTCAATAAATGATCACGAATCTGATTGGCAATCATTTCGGTATCTGTGCAAACGATTAGGCCCGGGCGATTATCTGTCAGCGGTGACCCCTGAATCCGTTTCGGTTGGATACTTAGGGTGCGAGTTCCAAAAAACCAAGATTCAAGTAAAAATATTGAACGCATTCCTATCACCAGATCTGTTTGGCTCAGGGTCGTGATCTTATCTCGAGAATCAAAATCAATGGCAAGGTGCTCGATCTTGAATTCAGGAAATCGTGTGTTCAGCTTTTCAAAGAACTCAATAAACCTTTGTTTGCTATCTCTTGGGTGGAGCCGCAACGTGACCTCAATTTGCATATTTGAATGAGTTTGCCTTTGATCATTGAGTTTTGTGTTATTTAGCTGCTCTGCTAGTGTAGAGAGAGCTAAAAAGGTCGCTTCGAGAAAGTCATTTTCACAAAACCCATTTTCTTTGAGAAACTCGGCTTCATACTCTGGGCCGGGAGATGGTTCGCTCACCACGAGAATTTTTTTTGTTGAGGATTGTGACGGCGCGGCCTCAGTTTTACCTTTTCGAAGATTCCAGAACTTTTCGAGTGTTGGATGTCCCACGGTTTTGATGCATTCCGGGTTTTTGATATACTTTTGCACCAATTGGGCCGCATTGTCGTCGACAACGAGAATGAGGTCAGGAGTGATCTCGCCCAAAAATCTTTCTCTTATAAAAGACCATTGGTCCACAAAGCAAGCCGTAGGGATTTGACTTTCTTTGGTCCATTTCCAGAGTTCCCTGACATAGGGAACATCTCCTGAGGTATCGGTTACTATTGCGAGTGGAAGGTCAGTTTCGAGAGTTTGACGAATTTCGAGAAAGTTGTTTACCACTTCGATCTCAAGATCGTTGTCTTGAAAGGTCTTTGCGCAAACAGGGGTCGCCAGTATTTTAAATCTAGCTTTGGGATTCTGTTTTTTCCAAAATAAAACGGTCTCAGCAAAAGCTGTGGCAACACCCACTTGACAGGCAAAAAAAGCATAAGCTTTTTGGTTTTCAAGGGTGCGTTGATTGAAGACATGATTCTGCATTGATGAATGCAAACATGGCCGAGCTCCGGAGTCAAAAAAAAAGCCTGAACTATTGTTCAGGCTTTTAGGCGCTCTTATTCGAACGAGTGGAATACTACTTTAACTTAGGTTCTTTGCTTTTTAAGAAATTCGAAACGCATCCGCCCACTCCTGGCGAACTTGAAAGGTATTCAGAATTATCTTTGACATCGTATGGGTACACCACATCTGACATGCCATCTGAACCCGCAAAATTTAATTTCAAAGTTTGGATGACCTTTTTGTTTTTATCGATCAATTCAAAAACTCCGGCATCTTTAATTTGGAAAGAGATGTTTTTAAGTGCCGACACAGAGTTCGCCGGACCATTTTTGTAGGTCAAAGTTCCCTTCGACATGCTGTAAACAGTTTGAATAAAAGGTTCTGTAAATGAACAAGTGATGATGTCAGCTTTAGCCGTTAATGCAGTTATTGCGGTTAAAGCTGAGAGCATCATGGATCGTTTTATGAGTGCAATGTTTAAATTCTTCATAACAATCTACTCCTTCAATTTTTCAATTTGTAAGTTGGTTCTTAAGCTATCTGTGTGGAACCTACCATCATCGAGAGTAATTCAATAGAAAATATTTAGAACAGAAAGTTTATGAAATTATTGTGACAGCAGTTTAAAATATTTTCTCATGATCTTAGGCCATTTCCACAATAGGCGGACCTATCGACGCTGGTTGTGGTCTGTGATCTGGTCAAAGATGAGCCTGATCAGCTGAAGACAAGACCTGGTCTCTTTGAAAAGAGGGTTTTCCATCGGATTTTGCTGGCAGACCAGATCGTAGCGAGAAACTTGTGGCCTTAAAATTACCTGAAAATTACCAAAATCTCGCCAGCTACTGGTGCGTCGTTTTGCAAAAAAAACCGGGTTGTGACCCGGTTTTTTGAAGCCAACTTATTGAATTCAGTACCGTCTTACTTTTGTAAACTTTCTGATTGTCCAGCTGTAGGAGTTGCAGAAAAACTTCCTTTAACTAAATACTGCGAAAGCTTTTTGAAACCCTTCCAATTGCGTTTAAATTCTTCTGGGTCACGTAAAGACTGAATACCCTTACGAAGGATATATGACGGTCGCAAATAGAACTTGCGGCGTGCTTTATCGCAAAATTCGACCAACTCCTGGTGTTTGATATTTGGTAAGTTGATGGTGCTATTGTGCAAGCCATCAGCGGTCAACCAATCGTCAAAGTTTTCAGAGGCCAAATAGCCCTTTGACTTTGCTTCATTGTAGGCAGCCGTTCCTGGGTAGACCATAATCGGGAAAAACTGAGCGGTGTCGGGGCTTAACTCAAGAGCCAAGTCTAGAGTGCTTTGCAAAGTCTGCTGAGTTTCATTGAGATTGCCAACCATAAAGCACCCATGGACCATAATGCCAGATTGGCGACAGTTGTTCATAAAGTCTTTGGTCTTATCAAGCTGCAGATTTTTTTTGATGTGTTTTAGTACCTCGTTGTCACCGCTCTCAAAACCAACGCAGAACAATCGAGCACCAGCTTGTTTCAATTTCTTAAAGACCTCGACATTTGCGCGAGTGTCGGCGCGACAGTTGCTATCAAACGGAATTTTATTTCCACGTTTAATTAATTCATCGGCAAGTTCTTCGGTGCGTTTGATGTCGATAATGAAGGTGTCATCTTCGAGCATGATTGCTTTGACTTGTGGGAGTTCTCTCGCGATGTAATCAAACTCATCGGCTACGTGTTTGGCTGATCTATAGCGCATGCGGTGTCCGCTGAACGTCTGTGGGTAAACGCAGAATGTGCAATGATATGGGCAGCCCCGGCTGGTATCAAAAACGACCAGTGGGTGTTTAGAGTGACCATAAAAATAATCTTCAACACGTAAAAAGCGTTTATAGACTTCAGAAACAAATGGCAATTCATCTAGATTTTCAATCGCCGCACGAGGTTTGTTCGTGATGATCGTGCCCTGTTCGTCTCTCCATACGATGCCGTCGATTGTTGAAAAGCTGGCACCACTCTCGAGAGCGCGAAGCCAATCACGAACGGTGTATTCGTATTCGCGAATCGCAACAGCTTTGAGTTTCGGCGCACGATTCAATGTGTCTTCGGGCATCGAAGACACATGGCGGCCCACCATCAAAATATGAAGTTTAGGATTGTGCTCGATCAATGCGTTGACCACGCCGATGTCATTCAAAATACTGGGGGTCGAAGTGTCGACGACAACCGCTTGAATGTTTTTTGCATCGATTCGATCGGTGACATACTTCAAGTCCACACACCAAGCTGGAGCATCGATCATGTCAACATCGTGACCTTCGCGAATAGCCACTCCTGCTGCATGCGCCAACCACTTTGGATAGTAAAGAGTGTCACTTTTCGCGACAGCTGGGCTTCGCGATTCGCGCGAAAAACGATTGTGAAATGGCGGATTTAAAAACAAAACTTTCATGACCCATCCTCGTTCGTGTTTACTGATTGCAATAGCCCTTAGATTAACCAGGAGAGCAGAGGCATGTCAGCACAAAACTGTGATCTATAGCGAGCTTTTTTTCTTAAATACGCTGGGAATTCCTGAATTGGTGGGGGTTCAAGCCAGGCCAATTGCTGGGTGGGTTGGTTTGTTAAAGAATGGTGGAGTGGCTCTAATTTGTCTTCAGTGACACGAAGGAAATGGAGGTGAATTTTAGTTGCTCGTCGTCGAAATTTCGTCGTTTTTCCAAAATGCATTATTCGTGGGCAATTTGGGTTTTGCTCAGGGAGAGGAACCTGGGGAGGGCTCCAAAATTTTGGGGAGTTTCGATCTTTGTCGTGGACACATGTAAATTTGGTTTATAGAGTTTTGCATCATGCAAAAACAATTATCGCTCGAAATCATCATGCCTGTGTACAACGAAGAAGCTGGGCTCCAGTCACTTTTTAAGCGCCTCGAAGAGGTGTTTAGTCCTGAAGCCCAGAAGCAGAACCAGCTCTCGAACGTAAAATTAACTTTCGTTAATGACGGAAGTCGAGATCGCTCGGCAGAAATAATCCAAAGGTACCTGGATCAAAAGAAATTTGCGGGACAACTTATCAATTTTTCCCGAAACTTTGGGCACCAACCGGCGGTTTCGGCAGGAATGTTTCATTCGACAGAAGATGTTGTGGCGATTATTGATTCGGATTTACAGGATCCACCTGAGGTCATTTTGAAAATGATCGAAGTCTTTCGTGCAGGTTACGATGTGGTGTATGGCGTACGCCGCAAACGCAAAGAGAATTTTATCAAGCGTTTTTGTTATTGGGCATTTTATCGTTTTTATAAAGCCATGTCGCCTATCAATGTGCCGCTCGATTCGGGTGACTTTTGTATCATGTCGAGGCGGGTTGTGGCCGAAATGAATAAACTTCCTGAGCATATTCGATTTCCTCGTGGACTTCGCTCTTGGGTGGGTTTTGCGCAAACAGGTCTAGAATATGAACGGGCATCTCGGCTTGAAGGGGAAAGTAAGTATAAGTTTTCAGATTTGTATAAACTCGCGACCCATGGGGTTACGGCTCTTAGTACACGGCCGCTGCAGTTCACACAGATTTTGGCGACGGTTTATGTTTTGTTTTCTGTTTTGTGGTTGATCTTTTTGTTCACCAATTTTGCGGGCAATACTTTTCTGAGTCGCGATTCCCTGATCATTTTGATTTTTGTATCATTCTCTAATGCATTGATTATGGGGACATTGCACCTTCATGGTGCGTATTTAGGGCGTGGGTATACTGAGATCAAACGGCGGCCATGCTATATCGTGGCTGAGATCGTGAAGAATTCATGAGTCATCCTGCAGAGCTCGAAAATCAAGTTTTCTATTATGAAAATGTGAATGCCGACCATTTTTGGAGTCAGGCGAGAAATCGCAATCTCATGGTGATGCTCAAAGACAATGGTATTCAGCTTGATGGAAAACTTGGACTAGAGGTTGGGTGCGGTAATTGTATTGTGTCGAATTTCTTAGAATCGCGCTTTAGTTGCACGATGGATGCTGTTGATCTTTTTAAGGCACAAGACACATATGCCATTCGTGGCACGTATGCGAATTTTGATGTCACTCTCCAGGGACAGGACGTGCATGGTAAGTATGACTTTGTCGTGCTCTTTGATGTGCTCGAGCACATCGAAAAGCCGCAGGAGTTTTTGCGCGCAATTGCGAAGTTTTTAAAGCCAGAGGGCATTCTGCTTTTACATGTTCCTTCATTTGAATTTTTATATAGCCGATATGATAAAATTGCGGGCCACCATCGCCGCTATACTTCGAATGTTTTGCAATCCCATGTAGGGGAGAGCGAGGCCTTTGTCCTCAAAGATTATTTTTATTGGGGTCTATGCTTTTTGCCTCTGGTGTTTTTGCGAAAAATTTTGCTGAATCGAAAAAAGAATCTTAGTGATCGTGAGCTCTATGAGATGGGCTTCGAACCTCCGACGAAATGGATCAACACGGTTTTGAATTGGATTGCCTATTTTGATACTGAACTTCGTAATGATCTACTCGGCACTTCACTGCTCGCTTATTTAAAAAAGAAATAGGGCGTGTCCTCAATTGGTCGGACGTCGCGAGCGGAAGCAATAGAAATGAG
>CAYONZ010000053.1:0-21321 GCA_964405465.1 uncultured Bdellovibrionales bacterium
GGGTGAAGGAGGTTTTTTTGAAGGAATGGTGGCAAGACTTTTTTATTCCAGTGACTGGTGAAATCATGTTCACCCCAAAAGCCGCTCTATCTAAAATTGAGGTCAAACAAGTTATTGCACAGACCAAGACTCCTAAACACGCTCAAGTATTAGATCTTGCGTGTGGAGTAGGCCGACACGCCATTGAGTTTGCAAAAAAGGATTTTGAAGTCGTTGGTCTAGATTTTTCAAAGCACTATCTTGCTGAAGCAAAAAATTTTTGGAAGAGAAATTAAACATACTCTGTTGATTCACCACAATCTTTTAAATGCATTATTTTTAGGTGATTTGATGGAGATGTTTAAGAATAAGGGGTGGAAACTCATATCGGCAAATGAGGCCTATAAAGACCCGGTGTTTTCATTAGAACCAAACATCATTCCTGCAGGTGAAAGTATTGTTTGGGCATCGGCAAAAGAGACCGGAAAGTTTGAGGAAATTCTTCGTTATCCAGGAGAAGACGGGGAATATGAAAAAGCAGAAATGGACAAGCTTGGGTTATGAAATTACCACTCAAAGATTGAAACTTCGAGCGTATGTAACCAATGATTGGGAGCGAGTTCACATCTACGGTTCAGATCCTGATTTTTCTAAATACGAATTGTGGGGACCAAACTCTGTTGAAGATACTCACAAATTCATTGCCGAGATGATTGAACAATCCAAATCAAGTCCAAGATACAAATTCGATTTCGCAGTTTGCCTGAAAGAAGATGATTTGCTCATCGGTGGGTGTGGTATTCGAAGAGAAACTGAGAAGAGTAATGTTGCGAATCTCGGTTGGGCCATAAATCCAGAATTTCAAAGTAAGGGTTTTGCGACCGAAGCTGCAAGAGCATTGATTAGCTTTGGCTTTAACGACTTAAAGCTCGCCGTGATTTATGCGACCTGTGATACTCGTAATACTCCTTCGTTCAAAGTGATGGAAAAATTGGGAATGAAAAAGGTTGGTTTGATGAAGGGAACGAAAGAAGTCAAAGGTCACGTGAGAGACTCCTACAGATATGAACTAACACAAAATGAATAATTGAATAAGATGGGCGACCGCAATGCGGTATCCACCTTAGGTAATTGCCTGAGGTTTTTGAGGTATTATGGGAAAACGTATTTTTACCGTGAAGAGTAAAGACGATCTTGAGCGATGCTATCCTGTCATGAAATAATTTGTTTTCAAGCTAAATGCCAAGAGGGAGGTAGTGGCTTCATGACGAGTGATTCAATTATCATATCAGACGCAGTTTCAAAGATAAATGTCATAGGCACGAGTGGATCTGGAAAGTCTACTTTTGCTCGAAAACTTAGTTCCACACTGAACTTTTCATACATCGAAATGGACAAAGTATTTTGGGGACCAAATTGGCGATGGCCGAGCGACGAGGAATTTTTTGAGAATCTTCGTATTGCTCTATCTGGACCGAATTGGGTTCTGGACGGAAATTACACACGAACACTTCCGATCAAGTGGGAGAAAGTAGATTTGGTGATTTGGTTGGATTACTCTTTTTCCAGAACTTTGTTCCAGGCAATTTGCAGAGCTGCTCAACGATCTTGGACGAAGGAAGAATTGTGGGAGGGAACTGGTAATCGAGAATCTTTTAGACGAAGCTTCTTTAGTAAAGAGTCGATCATTTGGTGGACAATCACAACCTATAGAAAAGGTAAGCAAAAGTACGAGAGCTATATGCAAGACCCAAAATATGCGCACATTAAATTTATTCGTTTAAAAAACCATCAAGAAGCAGATATCTTTCTCGAAAAACTTAGAACCTCCGTGTCGGTTGATACGGGGTCTTGAAGATCACCTGGGCTCACTCTTCCATCGCTCCCCAGCAGCAAAAGTTTTCGTCCTTGGTGTTTTCGTTGGCGGTGCATGGGCCTCACTGCTTGTGGGTGAGGCCATGCAGGTGGTATTCGAAATTCTACTTGTGTGTGACTTTCTCTTTGAGTTCAAAAGAGATCCCAGTTACGCTCCCTGGACTAACAAACGAATAGGTGTACTTTTCATAGTCAGCCTGAATCTGATGTTTACTTTTCAAAATGATTAGCGAGTTGTCAATATCAGCTATCGTCCCCGAATAGGACCCGCTGCTTGTCGAAAGCGTGACTTCAAGTCCAGGTGTATTGGCCGCAAATTGAATGGCGCTCTGAATACCTGTCACACCCTTTGCTTTAAAGTCCATGCAAACTCCTTTTTGAGCAGTAAAAACGAACGAAAGAACCATTAATATCAATTTCATTTTCAATCCCCTTGATTGTGAAGTGAATTCAACTCGATTTAAAATCTTCGAAAACTAAAGATTGTTTTCAAAGAAGCTATTCCACCAGGATTCGTCTCGACTATTCAGTATTTGGCCGAGTTCCAATATAAGAACTCCGTCGCCATAGACTATGTCGTCGCTGGCAAGACTTCGGTATTTAATAGAAATCTTTTTGAATTTCTCAAGAATTGCGTCTTTGCCAAATTGATCTACGCACACCTTTTCCATCGCAGCCAACATTGGTTTAAAAAAGTTTTCGTTCAAAGAAGACACCTGATCCACAGAGATTTCGCCCCATTCAATTTCAACGGGAATCTCGGCGCCGCAGATTTTTTTCAACAGGGCCTTAACTTCAACAAGCGTTTTTTCCTCGAAATCCTTTTGTGCTCTTTTCTCTGCTAAACCCAAAACGTCCCCTTTTATTTTTGTTTAGAGACAGCGCAAATGTCGTCGCTGTTATTTGTTAAAATCAGCAACAACTATCTCTTAACAAATTTGAGTATAAGGTTAAGTTTTTGAGTATGTCATATGTAAACAATTGTTATTTTATCAATTGGATCTTTGTCGAGGGCTGCATGAAATTTTCAGCAAACGGCAGGAGCGAGATAGACAAACCAAGGCTTGGGAAGTTCTCTATTTTTTCAACTTCAATTGCTCGTCACGTTGAATCGTTAAAGGAAATTCCGACTGACAATTGTCTAGGTTTGAGTCGCAACCTGTCTTCATTTTCAAAGTGAGAGTGTTATCCATTGTTGCATGGCGAATAATGCCAGACGCACGGTCTATTTCGGTGATGATGATGAACTGTTCGTGTCCCCACATCGCCATATAGGAGTCACCGGTTTTTGTAATCTGTTGTATGTTATTGGGAGTGCCATCTTTGACAGGAACGAGCATCCAAGACTTGTTCATAGAAATACACTCTTTCTTAGGTGCTAGGAATGCCGTTTTCACAACTGCGATGTCTTGTTTTAATTCCACCATTGATAAAGTCACATTAGTACAATCTTGTCCCACAAGTGAATTCACACCATCAGCCCAGTTGCCCTTTAACATTTCCGGATTCTCATAAACGTCGCCCAACCTAGAAATTTTTTGCATGCCGATTGATTTGCTGATGGCAACATAAAATGTGTTTAGGTCAGTTATCATCCCGACCATACTCGGAACAGTGAGTGCTGGAATTTTGAGACTGCCGTCAGAATGTAACGAAATCTGGTAGGGCTTTACGTTTTTCGCATCGATGCTTAGATTGGAGGATCCGTTCTTATCTTTCTTCGAGAGATTTTTCCAAGAAATCTCCTCGAATGGAACTCCATCTAAAATCACTTTGTGATCCGATTCAGCAGTGTCTTCAGATTCAAACTGTCCGTTTTCTGTGGAGACCGTTGAAAGAGTATAGCCAAATTTCTCATTGAGCTGATAGGTCCTGGAGTAATGAAATTCATCGGCCGAAAATGCCAGGGAAGACGTTAGGCTTAAAACTGCAAAAAGTGGGAGTTTCATGGTGGCCTCCAAATCAAAAATTTGGTGCTAGAATTAGTAACTTTTTAGGCCAACCACAATAGGATCGCTCGCTTATGAAAAGCTTTCAGGCGCTTACATGCCCAAATCTATTGTTGGCGTTCAGGATAGGACATCAAAGCTCGAACGAGGCGAGGCGAATTAATTCTCGACCTGCTTTGCTTGATAGAACGTCTTTGCGATAGGCGAGAAATATTTTGTCTTCATAGGTAGGCAAACTCGAGTTGTAAGGAACGAGATCGGCCCCATCTGCTTTGGCGACTCGCTCGGGCAATATGCCGATGCCTTGGCCACTCAAAGTTAAAGTGCGTATGAGTTCGAGACTTGGAGTACTAATTAGACTCCAACCTTTAAAATCTTTTGCGTGAGTTTTTCCGAGGATATCTTGCATCTGCGCCAAGTTTCGATCGGCAAAAATCTTTTCTGGCAGATGGTTTGCTCCGCGTTTTTTCCAGAAGAGAACTCTGTCTTCACCGAGTTTTTTGAGAACCAGATCGGGATGGCGGGTGGGATTCACGACAAACCCCATATCTATATTGTAAGAGACCACACCTTCGGTAATCTTTCGCGAAAAATCATGCAACAACTCAACTTCAATTCTAGGAGCGTGCTTATGAAGCTGGTCGAACAATTTTGGAAGAGTATATGCGCCAACGCTTTGATGGCAGCCTACTTTGAAACGACCAAATATTTCACTGGTGGATTGTTGAATTCCCTTTTGAAGTTCGACCCAGTTTTCTAACAAAGTAAGAGACTTGCGATAAAAGATCAAACCTTGCTCTGTGGGCACCACTCCTTGTTTCGTGCGATGAAACAGTTTTGCTCCGACTTTGTCCTCAAGCTTTTGAAGACTCAAGGTCAGTGTGGGTTGTGTTACGCCTAGGCGAATCGCTGCCTTTGAAACATGGCGTGTTTGGTAGACCTCGACAAAATATTCAATTTCAGTTGACGTTGCAAGCATAGGTAAAAAGCTATCACAAAAGTACAAAATATATAAATTATTTATGATTATATCTAGTGAGACAAGGCGTGAGGAAGAATAAATCGCGCGCAGAAGTGATTTTCACATTAGGATTCAACTTCGGAGCGCACTTCCGCTCTCGGCTGATTGATGCGCAGGTCAGGTCTTGATTGAATCAATTTAAAAAATTCAAAGTTGAGCGGTACTTCTTTGCCGAACCACTGAATATTAGAGGTGTGGTCTTCGAAATCATCTCCGGTATCTTGATGCACAAGTACCGAAAAAGCTCGTCGATTTTTGTGAATCCATTCGAGTGCAGACGCATAAACGGCCTCGGTGAAATGAAATTCAATCGTGGCGGTTGGGTGTGGACCAATGGGTTGTTCGTGAAACTTAACAAGGTTAAAAAGGCCAAGTGAATCTGCTTCGCGCATGCACTTGCGTGCACTCTCGACATCTTTCATTTCAAAATAGAGATGGGCATGGAAATGCTTCATGTTTATCAATCTACCCGAGTTCTTGAAATAGGCCCAATAAAATAAGAGTCGATCAATTATAGGCGAATACCTATGGCCAGAACACAATAAAGTCTTGATATAGAAGAAATGCGGGAGGAAATCTCTTCGAAAAAACGCATTGTAAGACCATGCTCCGATGTCGGTATCGAGTTTTATTTGAGACCACGGGCGCCCGCTTAAGATCATCATAAATAATACCTATCATAGGATCATATATTACTTATTTTATTAATGCATATAAACCCAATAAGTTGAGTCTTAACAGGGGGTGGAAGATGGTGGAGTTTGTTGAGAAATCTATCCAGGGCTTGCATGTATCTATTGAGCATCTCGATGCGCCAAGCGAGGTTGTTCAGCCACCTAAAACGGAGCACGAGAAAACGGCCATTGAAATCCTCGAGTATATTATGAAGTTTCGCCGAACTTCGGGCCCGCAAACGGAGTGTTTCTCTAAACCCTGTCAAAATTGTATAGAGCCGCATCTTGAAAAAACTATTTTGACAGTAGCGCAAGGGCTCCCAGTTACACTCGTGCTTCCGGCTTTCCCTGGGAAATCTCCAAATCTGGCAAAGGTTCTTGGCACTTTGCCCGACATGGCAGAAAGACGTGCGCTTGAGTTTCTACAATCTCTTTGCGATCGGATAAAGAAAATCTATGCTCCAGGTGCACGTATCATACTCTGCTCGGATGGAAGGGTGTTTAGCGATGTTGTTGGCATGCGTGATGAAGACGTTACGGCTTACCAACGAGAGTTATCACGAATCATTCGGGACTCTGGACTAAGTTCTATCTCTACATTTGATCTTGATGATTTGTATCACGAAATGGATTTTGACCAAATGCGGATGCGTTTGATTGAGGAATATGGTGAACCTCTCGCGGCCATCAAGGCTTCTATTAGTCGGGGTGGAAAACTCAGTGGATATTCAGAGGAAGACAAAGAGGCCAACCGTCTCTACTGTGGCATCACTCGATTCTTGGTTGAAGATGCGATGTACCCTGGGCAGATGCAAAGTCGAACGTCTATTCAGAATGAGTGTCGCAGTCGTGCCTATGCTGTGATTCAACGAAGCAAGGCTTGGGGAGATTGGGTTGCAGAGCGATTTCCCAGCGCGATTCGCCTCTCCATTCATCCGCAAACTTGTGGCGCGCCAAAGCTCGGCATTCGATTGATTGAGCCAGATAATTGGCTCACGCCATGGCATGGAGTTGCTGTTGAGGTTAAGGGGCGATTTATTCTTCTTAAGCGTTCGCGCGCCGAAGAGATCGGCGCGTGTTTGATTCACTTCGAGGGGCGACCGAGTCATTATGTTTTGACCGACGACATTGGAATAAAAAACCTGTTTGGAGAAAACTATGGATCCTAAAATATCCTCCATCTCACCTTTCGGACTTATGTTGGAACCAAGTCAAGTGCCTCAAAATATTTGTGAGCTTGATATTGAATTTTTGCGCGAGCTCTTATGGAAAAATCGCTTGCTTGTGCTTCGAGGCTTTCAAACGTTTAATGAGGCCGAAGATTTTTCTGTGTATTGCGAGAGATGGGGAGAAATCAGCGTTTGGCCTTTCGGCAAAGTTCTCGAACTCGTGGAGCACAATAATCCAGAAGATCATATTTTTGACAATAACTATGTTCCTTTGCACTGGGATGGAATGTATCGTCCTCAGGTTCCGGAGTTTCAGATCTTTCATTGTGTTCGAGCGCCACTTGCTGGACAAGGTGGACGAACTACTTTTTCAAATACTGTTCTTGCATTGCAAAATGCATCGGTTCGGTCACGTGGTTTGTGGGAAAAAGTCACTGGAGTTTACCAGAGAAAAATGGAGTTTTACGATAGCAAAACCGTTTCACCGATCGTGGATAATCATCCGTTACGTGGCTTTTCTGTCTTACGCTACAATGAGCCTCCGCGTGAAGGCTTCGGCCGGTTTTTAAACCCACCAGTTCTCGAGTTCAACGGCGTAAGTGTTGAAGAGCTCAATGAGGTTCATCGGAGTTTGCGTGAGGAACTCTATTCACCCAAGAACTTTTATGCACACGAGTGGCATGAAGGAGATGTGGTGATCGCAGACAATTTTTCGCTTTTACATGGCCGAGAGGCGTTTGTAACAAAGGCACCCAGGCACCTTAGAAGGGTACATGTCTTGAGCAATCCTCCACTGAACAATCCCAGATTGGTGTCGCACAAATGACTTCAAGAGAAACTGATATCGTCATTGTTGGAGCCGGACCAGTGGGTCTGATGTGTGCCTACCTCGCAAGGCTCTGTGGCCTACAAGTGGTGGTAGTTGATCAATCGACTGGTCCTTTGCAAGTGGGTCGAGCAGATGCACTGAATGGACGAACCCTGCAGTTGCTTGAGATCATAGACTTGTTTAAGGAACTTTACCCGTTGGGAAAACCGTGCAACACGAGCTCAGTGTGGGCCGGTGGAAAATTTGTTTCACGGCAATCTTCGTGGTGGGAGGAGCTTGAAGGGTGTCTACATAAACATTTTCTGATGTTAGGTCAGTCGTTCGTTGAGCAAGCCTTAGATGCTAGGCTGCGAGAGTTAAAAACACCAGTCAGTCGCGCGAGAACTGTGACCGATGTTTGTCTTACTGAAAATGGATGTGTCACTCACTTTGCTCAGGGAGAACCGATTCATTCAAAGTATGTTATTGGGGCAGATGGTTCCAGATCATTAGTGCGTGAAATTTTTAAGGTTCCGTTTGAGATTGTTCGACCACAGTTGGTATGGGCCGTCCTTGATGGGGTAATCGAAACAGATTTTCCAAAGGTTCCAGAGATTATTGTCTTTCAATCCGACACCTCAGATGTGGCTTGGATTCCACGCGAGGGAAACATTGATCGTTTCTATGTGCGAATGGACACGAAAGAATTCAACCAAGAGCAAGCCATAGAAAAAATCAATCGCGCCATGCGGCCGCACTCACTTCGCTTCAAGGAAATCGTTTGGTACTCGCAGTTCTCGGTAAAGGAATCTGTTGCTGAGAGTTTTTTTATTCAAGATCGCATTTTTCTTGTCGGCGATGCCAGCCACATTCATTCGGTGAACGGAGGCCAGGGATTGAACACGGGACTTGCCGATGCATTCAATTTAATTTGGAAATTGAATATGGTGATAAATTTTAAATCCCAAAAACAATTGCTGAAGACTTACGAGAGTGAACGCAAGCCGGTGGCTTTGAGTGTAGTTGAAACCTCAGGTGAGTTGGTTCGCTCAACAAAATTTTCAAATGCTGGCACTCATGCTCAAGACTATGTCGAAATTGTAAAAAAACGTTCCGGAAATATCACGGGAATGGGAATTCGATACGGTGAAAACGGCTTGGTAGGTTCAAGACTATTTGATTTCGAAATTAAAATGGGAAGCCACGATGGCAACGACCAAATGCGAGTCTATTCACTGTTGAAGTATACTCATTTTACCTTAATCACATTTGGTGAGTGTCAATTGAATTGCGAATTACCTGCATTCGTGAAGCTTGTGCAGATTCATCAACAGAAAAATCAAAAAGGATATTGGACCGAAGCTTCTCCCTATCGAGACATGGCCATTCTTGTGAGACCTGATTCTTATATTGAGGCTTCGAGCTCGTTGGACCAGATTGATTCTCTTCTCGAAACATTTCTAAGAGCGGAGAACCCATGATCAGGCCCGTTGTAATAGTCGATCCACTGTCTTCTGGAATTGAGCTCGCACCCACATTTAAGGCCCGCGGTGTTCCCGCAATTGCAATTACAATGCAAACCGAAGAGTGGCCTGAATTCGGATCCAAATTACGAGAGGATGATTTTGTTGAAGTCATTCCAGAACAGCCCGGTGTTGAAGAGTTAATTCGAAAATACGATCCCATCGCAATCATTCCTGGAACCGAGGAGGGCATTCCTCTGGCTGAGCGACTTACCGAAGTGCTGCTGCCGCATTTTGCAAATGATTCTGCAAAGTCAATTCACAGATCACATAAATCGCACATGCAACAAGCATTGTTTGAGGCTGGAGTGCCAACGTTAAAAACCTTTCACACAGCCTCAGAGCACGAAGCTGAAACATGGATCGAAGAAGCGGGTTTGTCGAGTGTGCCGTTGATCCTCAAGCCCCCATGTTCCTCGGGAAGTGAGATGGTGTTTCACATTTCTGCAAATGGGAACTGGCGAAATGCATTTCAGCATATTTTGAAAAATGTGTCGGTCATCTCTGGAAAGAAAAATGAATCAGTCGTCATTCAAGAGCAAGCACTTGGAACTGAGTATGCTGTTGGAACAGTGAGTGTGAACGGTGAACATCATTTGGTTCATCTGATCAAATACAAAAAAACATTCTCTGGAGAAAGAGAGACTGTTTACGATTACGTCGAGTTTGTACCTTATCAACATGAGTATTTAGGAGAGTTGTTTGCCTACACCAAAAAAGTCTTAGATGCCCTAGGGGTACGGTGGGGTGCAACCCATACCGAAGTCATGCTTACGAAAAATGGCCCGCGTCTGATCGAGTCGAGTGCACGCATGATCGGAGGACCAGTGGTTGGCTTTGCGCGCGCTGCCACGGGTAGCAGTCAAGCTGACAAATTGGTGGAGATCTATATTGATGGTGATGTTTCAAAAAAAGAGTTTGCCTTGCAGAAGACGGTGGTTCCAGTCTTTCTCAAAGCAGCGACAAAGGGAACAATTGAAAACGTAGAAATATTTGATAGCGCGTCTCAACTTCAGACTCTGCTTAGTAAACATATTTGGGTCAAAAATGGTGACTCAATTTCTAAGACAGTCGATTATTTAACTGCAATTGGCATTATCGCTTTGGCTGGAGACCGTGAGTTGATTTTTGATGATTACCAAAAAATTCGTGAACTGGAATCTAAGTTAGTCATTACTTCGAAGTCCGATGGCAAATATTGATGGCTAATTTTTTTTATTTGGCAGCAGGCCTATTTGCTCTGGGATGTGATGATTACATTTTCGCTGGATTATTGCCTGGAATTGCCAGTTCTTTTCGATCTTCAATTGCTGGTGTCGCGCAAGGCATTTCAATATATGGAGTGACTTTTGTCGGTGCCTTACCCGTTTGTGTCTATTTGTTGACGAAAAAATCGACTGAAAAAGTACTTCTTCTGGCTTTAGCAGTTTTCGTTGCAGGAAATTTGATGACTCTGCTTTCGCCGTCGCTGGGTATTTACATTTTAGGACGCGCAGTGGTCGGTGTGGGCGCTGGACTATTTCTCCCGCTTGCAATTGCAACAGCGGGAGGACTAGTTGATGACAAAATGAAAGGCAGGGCTTTGAGCTTTGCCTGGGGAGCCAATGTCGCGGGTGCTGTTGTCGGAATTCCTGCTGGACTATGGCTTGCAGAAAAGACCAATTGGCGAATGAGTGTTGGTTTTATTCTGTTTATGAGCATGGTTGCCTTTGTGGGCCTGGTGTCGCGAAATTTAAATTTGAAGGCCTTTGCACCTCCAACATTGCGGGAACAGGTTGGGCTGCTTGGTGATCGCGGGGTGATGTCGGTTGTTGGCATTACTTTCGTTATTGCAACGAGTGGCCTGGGTCTCTATGTTTACACGACCTCGATTCTTGCTGGGTCCGTCACATCTCCGACACATGCCTTGTCACTGTGGAATGTAGGTGGTCTGATTGGGAGTGTGACTGTTGGGTACTTTCTTGATCGAATGCGCAACCAACAAACGTTGATGCTTATGATTTTGTCCACCTTGGTTGGTGTTTTCTTGTTAATTCCAGTCCTGCGTTCAATTCCATTTTTCGGGCTTTTGCCTTTCGCGTTTTGGGGAGCACTTGGCTGGTCGACCGTGACACCTCAACAGTTTCGATTGAATCAACTTAAACCCGGCAATGAGGCGATACTTGTGGCATTGAATAGCTCTGCCGCAAGTCTTGGTTGCGTATTTGGAACAGCACTAGGCGGACTTGCCTTGGCGAGAGGGTTAAGAGCAAAAGACCTGCCCTATGCTGCTGCTGGGTTACTATTCTGCGCTTTGATTTGGCAGATCTTGTTGATTTACAGGCAGCGAAAGAGTGCTCATTGATTGGATGGTGTTTAGGCCTCTAACTGTATTTCTGAGTTAGGTAGGTGTAGTCTATAGTCTGTCTGTGATCTTTCTGTGGCGGCCTGTCTATGACCTGACCATTGCTTGGCTTCAAGGGTCGATAACTTTAATGGTTAACTTTTAGTCATTCACGAAAAAAACGGATAAAAAATGCGGTCGAAACTTTGTGGACACTCGCACGTTGTTGAGGTCGACCATGTTTGGTAAAATGCATACTACAAAGTTAAATCAATTTGCTCAGGCATGTGGAGTGAACTTTCGAATGAAAGTACTTCTTTGGGGACGATATGATGATGGATAAAACTCTACTGAGTCAAACGCTGAAATTAGTCCCTGCCAGTCCACATACTTTTCCACAACAAGTCGAACTTTGGCATTCATGGAGAGCGGAGGGGAATGCAATTAAATATAATGCGCCGGAGGAAGAACAGTGATCATGCGTTCACTTGGCCGCCGCACTGATTTTATATTTGCTAAGTTTTCGGGGTCGGTGACAGACAGAGGGGCCTACACAATCATTCAGACGCCGAGTAACCCAGAATATCACTGGGGAAACTATATTGTTTTTGACCATGCTCCTCAGAGGGGATCCTTGAAAAAGTGGACGGCAATCTTTGATAGAGAATTTAGCTACTATCCTGAGCCCCATCACTACGTCTTCACCTGGGATACAGATCATCAAGAAGAGGGTGAGTTTCAAGAATTTCTCGATGCCAACTTTACAATGGATTCTGCGGCGGTGCTTACGACGAAGAAATTGAATTTACCTCCATATGTGAACGATCGAGTTGAGGTAAAGAAAATTCTATCAGATCAAGATTGGGCTAAAGTTGTTCAGCTACAAATTCAATGTGCCGATTCAAAATTTGTAAATGAGCATTACGAAAAATTTAAGCATCAGCAAATGGGCACATATCGCAAAATGTCTGAAGCAGGCATGGGCTTTTGGTTTGGAGCCTATATCGACGGACAGTTGGTTGGTGATCTTGGAATCTTTTTTGAGGGAGAGTTCGCTCGATATCAAAATGTTGAAACACATCCGAACTTTCGAAAACTTGGAGTCTGTGGAAATCTTGTTTATCAAGCTGGACAACTCGCATTTGAGGAGTTTGCCGTGAGTCACTTGGTGATGGAGGCAGATGTCGACTATCATGCCGCTCGGATTTATGAATCAGTGGGATTCAAACGTAACGAGGTCAATCACTCGCTGAGTTGGTGGAGGGGTGGAAAATCGGATGGCTAAAAATGCATCGAAGTTCCATCGAGGTGCCTCGGCTACGTGTCGCGCTCGATTTGTATATGAAATGTGAAGATCCTTTGCGGGCCGAAGCTGCCAATAGGTTCTTGAACACTTTGTCTTAAGGTGATGTCACCATATGTCTCTATCAAATGTGTCATTGATGCGATAGAACCGCTACATCACATAGATTTGGTTTGTGAAATAATCGCGAGGAGACACTGATGAACTTTGAAGAATTTTTGAACCAATCTTGGAAGGATCATGCCAAAGACCTTACATTGCCGTGACAATTGGTCACGCAAAACATATTAGTATCGCACATAGTTTAAATGAAAATATCGATAGGTCTTCTTTTATTGGCGCTTAGCCATGAAGACTTGGATCAAATTTATTTGCAAACAGAATCGGATGCTTCCAAGAGATTTTTTTGCAAAGCCACCATTCATGGCACCGACCGGAGTTAGTTTTGCAAATCTTGCGTATTCTTCCGGAAAAACTATTTTCCAAAATGAAGAGTGGCTTCAGCAAAACTTAGAGTTTTTCCATGCATTAGAATTGAAATCGATTTTGCCTGCGGCTGAAATGCATCCAGCAAGAAAAATCTTAAGTGAGCTTGGTTCCGAGGAGTTGCTCTCAATGACCTCGGAGCAGGTTTGGATTGGGAGCGAAAGTTATATTCTGACCAAAAAAAAATCTGCCTTTTATGGTGATTCTCAAAGTGTTTTGCCAGCGGTAGACTATCTTGTCTATCATCGCAGTGATTGGGATCGGTTTCTTTCGCATTATGGTATTGAAACTAGGCGAGGGCAAACTGTTGGTTGTGCCTATCGTGAAGATGGACTTTGTTGGGTCAAGTCGTACTCTCAAGAAAAGAAAATGCGTTGGACCTTTGGTGTTTTGTTTTTTTTGGCAATCAGTCTCATCGCCTTTTGTGTCGTGCAGATTGTTCGACATATAAAAGATCAAAATCTGCAAGAGGAGAGAAAGAGATTCGCACTTCAGGCACTGACCCATGAACTACGCACGCCATTGGCTAGCTTGGTGGTCTCGTCAGAGCAGCTGCTCAATGATTTTGATATGCTTCCTGTGTTTTCCAAGGAACCATTTTTGCGTATGGTTGACGACGTTCAGCGGCTCACACGAGTTGCGGAATCGAGTAGAAACTACTTAAAAGTTGGCGATGCCAAGGGCATTGTTTCATTTAATTTTGTAAAAGTGCCCTCAATCAATGAGTTTGTGACTTCGGTTCTGGCTAGATATTCTGACGAGATAACGATGCAAGAACTTGAACAAGATCAGCCGTACATTTTGGATCAATATTGGGTTGGTGTCTGCCTTCAAAATCTTGTGCAAAATGCACTTCAACATGGAGTTAAGCCGGTCGTCGTAAGAGTGTTTAAAAAAGGCACAACTCTCGTTTTCTCTGTTTCTGATTCTGGAAAAACTGAAGAGTCAGATTTGAAAGATGTTTTAAAACCATTTTTCAAGCGACCAAAGAGCTCGGGTCTGGGACTTGGACTTACAATTGTACAAACAGTGATGACGGCGATGGGTTCAAAACTCAAAATTTCTTCCAGCCCCACCCGGTTCGAGTTATGGATTGAAGGTACTCATGAGTAAACGAGTTTTGCTTGTCGAAGATGATTTGAATTTGGCGAAATCTTTGACTGAATATCTGGCGAGTGAAGCCTATTTGGTGGTGACTGCAAGCAGCCGGGCTTCTGCCAGAAAGGCGATGAGTTCTAACCCAGAGATTATCATTTTAGATTGGATGCTACCGGATGGTCAGGGGCTAGATTTTTTAAAGGAGCTGAGAATTGCAGGTTGTAAAGTTCCAATCATTCTATTAACGGCTCGAAACGAACTTGTTGATAAAGTTTTGGGATTGGAATCAGGAGCCGATGACTATCTAACAAAACCATTTGAACCCCGCGAGCTCGTGACAAGAATGCGAGTTCGTTTGCGTGAGATTTTAGCTCCCGCTCCGACAAAAATTCATCTTGCCGATCTTGAGCTCGAATATGAAATGCGGATTGTCTACTATAAAGGCGAGGCATTGGATCTTACGAAGTTAGAATTCGATTTGCTGAAGCTGTTGATGGAAAATCCTGGTCGTGTATTTACCCGCGAGGCAATTCTAAATAAGGTTTGGGGTTTCGAAAATTTTCCGACGACAAGGACTGTTGATAATCACATTGTTCAACTCAGGCAAAAGACCATGCCAGATTTATTTGAAACTGTTCGTGGTGTTGGTTACCGATTGGTGGCGACCAAGAAATGACATTCTTCTTACACTGTGGTGACAAAGCCGACCGAAATTTTGCGCAGACTCTTGAGGGAGGACAAATCAACCAACCCCTCCCAGGAGAAATTATATGAAACGATTAATTGTAGGACTGATTTTGGTATTTGCATGCAGTGGACAAACACAACCCATGTGTGCACCTGCTTTACCAAGTGATGTTTGCAAATTTGAAACAAAGGTTTTTACCGAAACCGATTTTAAAAACACCAGTGCCCTTAGGCAAATTATGGTTGAGTTTAAAATGCTTTTCATGGCGCATGCAAAGGACTCAACATTTATTCGAGATCACATACTCACGCTTGGTGATCAAATTGTCGAAGAATCTTACAATCTGCGAGCACCTAAGCACATTATCGCTTCTGCAGATGGCAAAGAAAATCTGCTTAAAATGTTAGGCCGACTGAGGGCGTGGGAGAAAAAAAATGGACAGATCCTTCCGCTAGATTGGCAGGCTCCTGATGGTTTGCTTATCGGAGTTGCGGCGTTAGATCGTTCATATGATATTTCAACTGATAAGCTTCGATATGGCATTTCATTTTTTGCGCCGCTCACTCACGCACTGGAAGTAGAGCAATTTAAAATTTCGCAATTTGGCGGTTCAGTGGTCATCGATAGGTCAGCTGGAATTGGAAGTTGGGATGAGGGCCGTTTACCATACATGGATTATCATTTTTTTAGTGCAAGCAGCATCGATCAAGATGCTCCCATGGCAGATGGGCTCTATTTGATATCGATGAAAGTGAAAGGACAAAAGACTGTTGACGGTTGGTTTTTCCTTCATGGAACCTCTGGAACCAGCCCCGCAATTCAGGCGCCTCAGGTAAATGAAGTTTTTCATGTCGGCAATCCGACCTTTCGATTTCAAGATTTTAGATCTGGTTCTATTTTGCCATCGGATAGCAGAAAGATCTCGCTTTCGGTTTTTCATGAGGGAAACAACAGCAAGATTTGGGGTAGTTCTGTTATAAATTCCAAAAACAAAATATCGATGACCGTGGGCCGAGAGACCAACCAAGTGGGAGTCATGAGTTTGAACCCTGGGCTTTATCGGTTGAATTTAGCATTCGAGGAGCGAAGCTACTTTGGCGAACTTACTATTGGTCGATTCATGAGGACCACCATTCCATTTCGTATAGCGAAATAGCTATGGCATCGATGTGGCGGCCCGACACCTGAAAATCTCTTGTGAAGAATCAGATTGGTGTTGGTCGCGTCACCAAGCTGGTGTTAAAGGTTGGGAACCGAAAAAAAATTAGAGGATTTTATGAAAAAGGCAAAGACAGCGTCAGAGGCATTCGAGCTTGAGCAGATTCCCAATGTTGGTAAGGCGGTTGCCGAAGATTTGCGAATCTTAGGAATCACTCGACCTGCGCAACTTACCGGTAAAGATGGCTTAGTGCTTTATCACCAACTCAATAAAAAAACTGGAGTTCGCCATGACCCATGTATGGCGGATACTTTGATGGCCGCCGTAGATTTTATGAACGGTGGTAAGCCGAGGCCTTGGTGGGAATTTACAGCAAAACGAAAAGCAGCTCTCAAGGATTAATGGGATAACCGAATTCGGCAAAAGAATGCGTAATTCTATATGCACGAAAATAATGGCCCCACGATGAAATTGACAAGCACCGTAGCGATTTATAGCTTTAACAAAAAAACAAGGAGCATTTGATGATTGATCATACTGGAGTGATAGTGAGTGATTACAAAAAAAGTAAATTGTTCTACGAAAATGCACTAAAGGCGATCGGCTATAAAATGCTAATCGAAGTTCCAACTCAATACACTGACGGTGCGGGCGTATGTGGGTTCGGTGAACCCCCGAAACCAGACTTTTGGATTTCTGAGGGTACTCCCAATAAACCACACGTACATGTCGCGTTTCGCGTAGATAGTCAAAAGAAGGTCGACGAGTTTTATCAAGCCGCGATCGCTGCAGGTGGCAGAGATAACGGCAAACCTGGACCGCGCCCTCATTATCACGAAAAATACTATGGGGCTTTTGTCTTGGATCCAGATGGCCACAATATCGAAGCGGTTTTTCACGGAGTTTAATTTACCATTTAACGCAAAAAAACGGGCCGAGTTTTCGACTGGGCCCGATGATGCTCTTGCTGTGCATCTCTTAAGAGTGGTACAAAACGGAAAAAAATTTTGCGTACTTTATACTGACTCTACAAATGGGACATCCAATAAAATCTATCAGGATATAGGATATAAAATAATCGGCGGTTCAAAATTTATTGTTTTTGAGGACTCCAATGTATAATCCACCAGTATTCAAATCAGCAGATGTCGATGAGGCGCTCAGCCTGATGGATGCAAATTCCTTTGCTACGGTGATTACCGTAGTTGATGGAGATCCAGTTATTTCCCATCTTCCACTTGTCGTTAAGCTGGAAGGAGACTCAATAAATCTGATTGGCCATTTGGCGCGCATGAACCCACATTGGAAATCATTTTCAAAAGATCAAAATAGTTCCAATGTAACGGTCGTTTTCCAGGGGGCGCACACCTACATTTCACCCGAATGGTACACCAAAAATGATGTTCCCACATGGAACTACTCCACAGTTCATGTGAAAGGAAAAATCGAACTCATCGAAGATTATGCCGGTATTGTCGAGTGTCTCAAAGATTTGTCCCATCATGTGGAAAAACATTGGCCAAGCGGATGGCAGTTTCAAATTCCCGAAGACCTAGAGGGGGAGGCCTTGTCGAAGCACATAGTGGCTTTCAGAATCAAAGTGCATGAGTTCGATTTTAAAAAGAAATTGAGTCAGAATCGATCTTTAGAAGATCGCTCAGGCGTCATGCTGGGACTAGAGACGAGATCAGACGAAAATAGTCGCCTGGTTTTACGGGAAATGAAAAAGAATGAAGAATCAAAGCGGCGCTCTTAGTTAACTCAGTCCCGAGGATATTCAAAGCTTGTCAGAACTCATTGGTCAGTTTAGTGTTGTACAAATAAATAATATTTATGGAGCACTAACATGGATCAATTTTTCACTGATCAAAGACTGCTCTTTCCCCCAGTGGCACGGGCGGCGTATTCGGATCGAACAGCATGGATTATGGCGGAATGTTCGCGTGTGGCCTATGTTTCCTTTGAAGATGATCTTGGCGCTCTCAAACAGGCATTGACTGCCGGTGAATTTGAACTTGTAGCAACATTCAACAAACAGGGTACTCAGGCTTTTTTAGCTATGCGCGATGACATGGCTATTTTATCTTTTCGGGGTACTGAAAAAAGCAGCGACGATATCGTCACTGATATGAATTTAAAGTTTACCGAAACTCGGATGGGTAAAGTTCATCAAGGGTTTCATTTAGCTTATCAGGAAGTGCACAAAGAGATTGAGTCTGCGGTCGACAAAATCAAAGATCGACCAATATATATAACCGGACATTCCTTAGGAGCCGCATTGGCCACAATCGCGACTTGGTATTTGGATAGAGACAATCTCGCGGCCTGTTACACGTTTGGCTCACCCCGAGTTGGCGATAGACATCTTGATATGAAAATCAAAACACCTGTTTACCGCGTAGTGAATGATGCAGATATTGTGACAAATCTTCCGATGGTGTCACTGCGCTATGAGCACGTGGGCAGCCTCTATTATCTAACTGAAGATGGCGACCTTGTTCGTTCTCCGTCTTTTGTGAGCTCATCGCGACAATTTGTTAAGGTGGTGATTTTTCGAATGATCGGTACCATTGAAAACCATTTCATCGCAAACTATTGTAAAAAATTAAAAAAGATTGCGGCGAAAAGAAATCCAAAAAAATCTTGAGAGTTTACCAGTAGAAGTCAGTTGGCAAAGGTATTATGGTAAATTCAGGCCATCGAAAGGTAATGCTAGATGAAAAAAACAAAAGCAAAAAAGAAAATCGCCAAAAAATCTTCAACCAGGTTAAGTGCGAGAAAAGGTACAAACACCAAGGTAAAAGGCACTACTGAAAAAGGGAAGAAAGATGCCGATTTGAACGCTTGGCAGAAGGAGAGACTTGCCGAAATACGAACTCTCATTATGCAAGCGCATCCAAATATAGTCGAAGAAACAAAGTGGCGTGGCGTGCCTGTGTGGTCATGTGACGGAATCATCTGTACTGGAGAGACCTACAAACAAGTGGTTAAAATGACCTTTGCCAAGGGAGCGCATCTAGCTGATCCCTCTGGTCTGTTCAATTCGAGTCTTGAGGGCAACACGCGAAGGGCTATTGACTTTCGTGAGGGTGACAAAATCGATAAAAAATCATTGAAGGCCCTTGTTTTAGCCGCAGTGAAATTGAACGCATCTTCGAAAAAATGATGCAAATAAATCTCAACTGGCCGTTTGTTCTAGTGTTTAGGTCTTAGTTTTTTTTGTGTCGGATATAAATTGTTTTTTCAACTCGGGCGATAATTTGTTGATTGAGGTCAAAAACGTCCACCGGCAAAGTAACGGTAAATTTTTTGCCGTCTTTGGTTTTATCTGATGATTCCTCTAGAGTTCTTCGATAAATATTTTTTCGGTCACTTTCCAGAACTTATCTTGTTTTCTTGCAATGATAAAGGCGGGTAAGCGAAAGAGTTTTTGATAGCGAACGGCATCATCTGGTTGTTTGATGTCGATCGCTAGTTCAGGGCGTTTTAAGTGTGATCGAAGAAAATTGATATTGAATTTTTTTATAGAGGACGGGTTGCCAAAGAAGTGTGCCTCACTGATATATTGAGCATCAACATCATAGTAACGAATCTCTAAATAGGAATTTGCGTTTTTGTCTTTGCGCACTTCAAATGTGATTTTATCTGGAGTCAAGACGTGTGAATTCTTTGAGAGCTTGGCTTGTTTCAGTTTCGCATCGGCATCAATTAAAACGGCATCACATTTTTCACACGCTCTTGCCGTAATATCGTTCTCAGCCCCACAGCTATGACAAAGCTTAAATCGAAAGCGAAATCCACACTTGGTGATTTGAAAAGTTTTTGGGTCTTGAATTGCTCCTCGACATTTTCTGCCAAAGTGTTCGAGAACTGTTCCGTCGTCATCTGCATAGCCCCAAAAATCATTTTCAAATGCGCACTTCGGGCATTGGACTTTGACTGGGACGGTATCTTTTGCGGGACGTTTGTCTCCAATCTCTGGTGCATAGATGTCATGGCCCATTCCGGTGTAGTCTAAAATATAACAGTCCTTCTTGTTCTCCGAAAGTCGAAGTCCTCTTCCGACAATTTGTTGATAGAGACTGTTTGATTCAGTTGGGCGCAGTATTGCGATCACGTCGACGTGGGGAGCATCAAAACCTGTGGTTAAAACCGAGACATTGACTAGGTATTTGAACTTCTTTTTTTTGAAATCCTCGACAATTTTATCCCGGTCCGCCATATCGGTATCGCCCAACACCAATCTTGCATCCTCTGACGGAAGATAAGACATAATCTCTTCCGCGTGTTTTACTGAGCTACTAAATATCATGACCCCATGTCGATTAAATCTTTCAGTAATGTCGATGATGTTTTTAATTATCAATGGAGTGAGACGTTTTTGGTTCTTGAGAAGTTCTTCAACCTCAGATGAAGTGTACATTCTTCCTTTTTCAGTCAATTCAGAAAAGTCATAACAAGTGACGGGTATGTCGACTTTCACCGGAACGGTCAGGTATTTGTTTTTAATCATGTAAGAAAGCGGCAGATCAAAGACACATTGTTTGAAAAATCTTTTTTGATCGGTCTTGATTTCTCCAAGTTGAGAATATTCGTAAATCCAACCAAGCCCCAAACGATAGGGAGTTGCAGTTAAACCCAAGACACACAAATTTGGGTTTCGTTTTAAAAGCTTGGCAATGACGTCTTGATATTGAGTGGCGCCATCATCAGCCACTCGGTGGCATTCATCGATGACAAGTAAAGAAAAATTCTCGAAAAATTCTTCTGGCGCACGAGCAACCGACTGAACACTTCCAAAAATAGCTTTGTCGGACCAATCTTTCTGACCGAGGCTTGCTGAAAATATTCCGGCTGATAGGCCGTAGCTTCGGTATTTTTCATAATTCTGTTCGACGAGCTCTTTGACATGCGCAAGAACTAAAACTCTGCCTTTGGCAATACGTGCCAGTTCTGCAATGACAAGGCTCTTACCGGCTCCAGTTGGAAGTACGATCACTGCAGGATCGCGTTTTTTTTGAAAATAACGAATGGTATTGTTAACTGCGTCTTGTTGATAATCCCGAAGTTTGTACATGACGCCATAATAGTTTTTTTTGCGCCGTTTGCACTGAGAAAATTACTGATTTTATATTCGAGAAAATTTTGGCGAAGCCACACGTTCAAAATTTTTGTTCGAGCCCAAGCGAGATGGTTCTTTGTTGCCTTTCAGCTTGCGGGCGAGGCTCCATGTTTTCGATAGAAAATGAACCCGTGATTGCAGTCG